>CAVGQQ010000042.1:0-27960 GCA_963631525.1 bacterium | reverse complement strand
GTCATATATATTTCTCAACTCAACTATTATCATTTTTTACAGATTCATTCATGATTGCATTTTGAATTGCATCTTCATATATCATAATCGTGCAAACATGTTTCACGTGAAACACTAAAATGTTTATAATAACCAATATCAATTTTTTGAATTTTTACTTAATTTGTATAAATTTTTCTATCATTTTTCATACATATTGTAATATACCTGCACTCAAATCTATATATTGTACACCTACAACAATTTTACCCATATTTTGATATAGCGAAACATGTCAGGTAGTGCTATAATAACTATTATATGTGGAGGTTTTTATGGGTAGAATCATTGCAGTCGCCAACCAGAAGGGCGGCGTAGGAAAAACAACAACATCAATCAATCTCGCAGCATGTCTGGCAGAAAAAGGGAAGAAGGTTCTGGCTGTCGACATGGACCCACAGGGCAATCTGACGAGTGGCCTTGGTATTGATAAGAATACCTTGGAATACACCATTTATCATGCCATGAGTGGAGAGATTAACATTGGAGAGTGTATGATCGTTCATCCACTTCCGCATGATCTGGATTTAAGCGTTTTGCCGGCGAACCGTGATCTGGCAGGTGCGGAAGTCGAATTGGTCGATGCCGAAGATCCACAGCACATACTAAAGAACCTGTTAAAAAGCGTAAAGAAAAAATATGATTTTATTATCATTGATTGTCCACCGGCTCTCGGTATGTTGACGATCAATTCCATGACTGCGGCGGACACTGTCTTAGTGCCAATCCAGTGTGAATTTTTTGCTTTGGATGGTCTCTCGCAGCTCATTTACACGATCAATCTGATTAAAAAGAAGCTAAACAAATCCCTCGAAATCGAAGGTGTTGTGTTTACGATGTATGACGCACGTACGAACCTCTCTTTGGAGGTCGTAGAAAACGTCAAGAATAATTTGGATCAGTTTATATATAAAACCATTATTCCGAGAAATGTACGGTTAGCAGAAGCACCTAGCTTCGGACTTCCTATCAACCTGTATGACAGCCGGTCATCCGGTGCGCAGGGATATCGGGATCTTGCAGACGAAGTAATCAATAATAAACTATACGCAAAATTATAAAAACACCTATTTGGAAGGAGAACGCTATGGCACCAAAGCGAGGATTAGGTCGTGGACTAAGTAATTTAATTCCGACAGACGATACAACCGAAGATGTCAGTACAAAAACATCGAAGCAGACAAAGACAGGCACTGCTACAAAAACAGAGGTTGTGAAAAAAGTAGAACAGACATTAAATATCAACCGGATTGAGCCGAACAAGAATCAGCCAAGAAAAGAGTTCAACGAAGATGCATTGCAGGAGCTTGCAGATTCCATCAAACAGTTTGGTGTGATTGAGCCATTGGTCGTTGTGAAGCGCAAAGGCTACTATGAACTGATTGCCGGTGAGCGCCGTTGGAGAGCTGCCCGGTTAGCTGGTTTGAAAGAGGTTCCAGTTGTCATCAAAGATTACGACGATCAGCAGATTGTTGAGATCGCATTGATTGAGAACATTCAACGTGAGGATTTAAATCCGATTGAAGAAGCACATGCTTACGAGCGGTTGATTCAGGAATTCAACTTGACACAGGATGAGGTTGCGGAACGTGTATCGAAGAGTCGTACAACCGTGACAAATGCACTCCGGCTTCTGAAGCTGACAGAGAAGGTGCAGCAGATGTTGATTGATGATATGCTTTCGACCGGACATGTCCGTGCACTCATTACGATTGCAGATCCTCAGTTACAGTATGAGACAGCAATGTATATTTTTGACAAGAAGCTTTCCGTGCGTGAGACAGAGAGCTACGTCAAGAAATTATTAAATAAGAAACCAAAGGAAAAGACATCCGGGAAAGAAGATCCGGAACTTTCCTTCTTATATAAAGCGATTGAAAACCGCTTAAAGGAATCCCTTGGAACAAAGACAACCATCAAGGCAAAAACTAAGGATTCCGGAAAGATTGAAATTGAATATTATTCACAGGAAGATTTAGAGCGCATTACACAGTTGCTCGCACAATAAAATCGAAAAGAGGAAAACTTCATGGAAGAGGCTAAGATATTTGGTATGAAAATGTCTTCTGCTGTCACAATCCTTTGTATTTTGGTTGTTTTACTCATAATTCTAATCATTTTCATCATTCATAAGATGAATGTGATGGCTCGAAAGTACGAGATGCTTATGAGTGGCAAAAAAGGTGCGGATCTGGAGAAGATTATTCGTATTCGTTTTAAAGAGATGGATCAGGTCAAGGCAAATGCCAGACGTGTGACGAAAGAGCACCGGCAGATCAAGAAACATCTGTCCTCGTGTATCAGCAAATATGCTCTCGTCAAGTACGATGCATTTGACAAGATGGCAGGAAAACTAAGCTTCGTCATCGCATTGTTAAACGATGAAAATTCCGGTATTATACTGAACTCGATGCACTCGCGGGAAGGCTGTTTCACCTATGCGAAAGAAATTGTAAACGGCGAATCCTACATCCAGCTTTCATCGGAAGAAAAGGAAGCATTGGAACAGGCTAAGACGGTGGAAGAAGAGATTCAGGATATGACGAAGGAAGCAGAGTTTGAAGATGCCGACGGCAATCTGAATTTTGATGCATAATCAGGTCACAATATTATAATGATACAAAAATTTTGATATCAATTTTTTGACAAATATTTTAAACTACTATTATAAATAAGAAAGGACGACAATTATGTTAGACATTAAATTTGTTCGTGAAAACCCAGACGCTGTAAAGGAGAATATCAAGAAGAAGTTTCAGGATGCGAAGCTTCCATTAGTAGATGAAGTCATCGAGCTTGACAAGCAGGCAAGAGCCCTTCAGCAGGAAGCAGATGAGCTTCGTGCAAAGAAGAACGCTATCGCAAAGCATATCGGTGCATTGATGGCACAGGGCAAGAAGGAAGAGGCAGAAGAAGTTAAGAAGGAAGTTGCAAAGAACGCAGCCCGTCTGGCAGAGCTTGAGAAGCAGGAGCCTCAGGTACGTGAAGAGTTAAAGAAGAAAATGATGGTCATTCCAAACATCATTGATCCGACTGTCCCAATCGGTAAAGATGATTCTGAGAACGTAGAGCTGGAACGTTTTGGTGAGCCAGTTGTTCCAGATTTTGAAGTTCCTTATCATACAGATATCATGGAGAAGCTGAACGGTATTGATCTTGACAGTGCAAGAAAGGTAGCCGGAAATGGTTTCTACTATCTGATGGGCGACATTGCAAGACTGCACTCTGCTGTTATCAGCTATGCAAGAGATTTCATGATTGACCGTGGATTTACTTACTGTGTACCACCTTTCATGATCCGCAGCAACGTTGTAACCGGCGTTATGAGTTTCGCAGAGATGGATGCTATGATGTACAAGATTGAGGGTGAGGACCTGTATCTGATCGGTACAAGTGAGCACTCTATGATCGGTAAGTTCATCGACACAATGACTCCAGAAGAAGAGCTTCCAAAGACTCTGACAAGCTACTCTCCATGCTTCCGTAAAGAGAAGGGTGCACATGGTATCGAGGAGCGTGGTGTTTATCGTATCCACCAGTTTGAGAAGCAGGAAATGATCGTTGTCTGCAAGCCAGAGGATAGCAAGATGTGGTTCGACAAGCTGTGGAAAAATACAGTTGATCTGTTCCGTTCTATGGATATTCCAGTTCGTACAATCGAGTGCTGTTCTGGTGATCTGGCAGACTTAAAGGTAAAATCTTACGACGTTGAAGCATGGTCTCCACGTCAGAAAAAATATTTCGAAGTTGGTAGCTGTTCAAATCTTGGTGATGCACAGGCTCGTCGTCTTGGCATCAAGGTAAAGGGCAAGGATGGAAAATATTTTGCTCATACATTGAACAATACCGTTGTTGCTCCACCTCGTATGCTGATTGCGTTCTTGGAGAACAACCTGAACGAAGATGGAAGCATCAACATTCCAAAGGTGCTTCAGCCATATATGGGCGGTAAGACAAAAATCTGTTAATCCATTTCCCATGCGGAAATGCTGGAGGTAGTATGCATACTTATCTACGTGCGATCGGTTTTCGCGAATGTAAAAATAGACAGCAATTGGAAGATATTTATCGTCACACGTTGAATACTCCAAACCGTAAGATTATGACGACGATCAGTATTGATACGTCTTTGTTGCAGTTTGAAAAAGATTTTGGTAAGAATTTCGGACTCTCGCTGGTCGGTGAATATGACATCAAGGGTTCTTTATCCATTGAACATTATTTTCCCTATCTGAAGGGAGATCGGTTCATGCAGTTTGAGAACATCACGATTCAGAAACAGGCCGACAAAGAAAGCTACGCGGGAGTCTGTGAAGATTACCATCTTGGTATGACGATTATCTTCTATGTCATCAATATCGCAGATTATGCAAAATCCAAATGGTTGAATTATTCCAACCGGCAGATCACGAAGGTCAAGTTTTCTGCCTTGTCTGTGGCGGGAACGATCTTGCTCGGCATGCATCATTCCAAGCACCAGATTGCCGTCGAATCAAAGGGACGGAACCGCAGAAACCAGTTGCTCGATGCAGCGCGAAACGGTGATACCGACGCAATGGAACAACTGACCTATGACGAAATGAACACCTACACCTCGATTTCTTCCAGAGTCATCAAGGAGGATGTTCTTTCGATCATCGATACAAGCTTTATGCCATGCGGTGTGGAATGCGACCATTACATGGTTATCGGAAATATCTATGCAGTGGAGAAGCTGCAAAATATATACAGCAAAGAGATCGTCTACAATTTGCTGATTGAAGCAAATGGACTGATGATCAACGTCGGCATCAATGAAGCAGATTTACAGGGAGAACCAAAGGTCGGCAGACGGTTCCGCGGAGAAATCTGGTTACAGGGTGTCGTGACAATATAATATATTTTCAGGAAGGAGATTTTATGTATCTAGTATTTGACGTAGGTGGAACTTTTGTAAAATACGCTTGGATGAGTGTAGATGGTGATATTCAGGAAAAGGGAAAATACCCAACCCCTACCAAGGAAGGAGAATCTGTACCAGAATTCGTGGAATCTCTCGGACAGATTTATGACAAATACAAAGATCAGGGCGTAGAAGGTATTGCACTTTCTCTGCCAGGACTTATCGATGCGGAAAATGGTATCATCCGAAACGGCGGTGGTATCAAATATCTGAAAGATGCTCATTTGGCAGAACTGCTCGGTGCGCGCTGTGATGGCGTGAAGATTTCTATGGAGAACGATGGAAAATGTGCAGCCCTCGCCGAAGTCTGGATGGGAAATGCCAAGGGATGTAAGAATGCAGCCGTTGTTATCCTTGGAACCGGTATCGGCGGTGGTATCGTAATCAACGGTCATGTGCATCGTGGAAAAGATCTATCTGCCGGAGAATTATCTTATTTCTTCGCAGATACCCTGACAAGAAAAGATGTAGATCACATCTTTGATATTGATTCGATCAGCGATATGGAAGAAGAGTACGAGAAGCTTCCTTATCTGTGGTCTACGACTTTTTCGACACGTGCGTTTGTCTATCAGGTAGCGATGGCAAAGGGATTAAATCCAAAGGAATTAAACGGAGAAATCATTTACAAATGGGCAGATGAAGGAGATCCGGTTACACTCGAACTGTTAGAAGATTTTTATTTCACAACTGCCAAATATCTGTTTAACATCTTTGCAGTTGTTGATCCGGATATTATCTTACTTGGTGGCGGCATCAGCGCACAGCCTGCATTCGTAGAAGGTGTAAAACGCTATGTAGAGAAGCTGAAATCCATCAGCATGATCACGAACTTCATCAAGGTTGATGTATGTAAGTTCGGAAATGATTCAAATCTGCTCGGTGCTCTTTACAGCTTCCGACAGATGTATCTGGAAAATTAGACAATAAAAAATGTTCCCGAGGCGATTCGAACGCCCGACCTACCGCTTAGGAGGCGGTTGCTCTATCCTGCTGAGCTACGGAAACAAATCGTTATCTATTTTATAATATTTTTGATAGGAGGTCAATATCCATGATTTTAAAAAAGCTGAAACCAATGCCAAAAGATTTTCTGTGGGGTGCTTCTACCAGTGCATATCAGGTAGAGGGTGCGAACCTGACACATGGAAAAGGACCAAGTGTACAGGATATCAAGAAAGTACCAGAAGGCACCAGTGAATTAGATGTATGTGCTGATTTCTATCATCACTACAAAGAAGATATCGCACTGATGGCAGAAATGGGATTTAAGACATTCCGTTTTTCTGTTGCATGGTCCCGTATTCTTCCAGAAGGAACCGGTGCGGTCAATCAGGAAGGTATCGATTTCTACAACAACGTCATCGACGAATGTCTGAAATACAACATTGAACCACTCGTTACGATGTTCCATTTTGATCTTCCAGCAGCCCTTGAGAAGAAGGGTGGATGGTCAAGAAGAGAGAGTGTTGACGAGTTTGTAAACTTCGCAAAAATTCTCTATGAAAACTATGGTGACCGTGTAAAATACTGGCTGACCATCAATGAGCAGAACGTATTAACCTTAAATGGAGAAGTGATTGGCACCTGTGATTTAAAGGGTGTGGATAACAAATATAAGAAGCTGTATCAGGAAAATCATCATATGCTGCTTGCACAGGCAAAGGCTATGGCTCTGTGCCATGAGATGGTACCAGGTGGAAAGATTGGTCCTGCACCAAACATTTCCCTTGTCTATCCAGCAAGCTGTAAGCCAAAGGATGTATTAGCAGCGCAAAACTTAAATGCAATCCGTAACTGGCTGTATCTTGACATGGCTGTTTTCGGTCGCTACAACAATCTCGTATGGGCGTTCTTAGAGGAACACGATGCAACACCAGTTATCGAAGATGGCGACATGGAGATTATGGCAAGTGCTCATCCGGACTTTATTGGATTTAATTACTATTCTACAGCAACCGTAGAATGGAATGATGGAACAGAGCCATCAGGCAGAGGTGATCAGCAGATCAGTGGCGATGAACCTGGCGTATTTAAGGCTTATCCAAATCCAAACCTGCTTCGTACCGAGTTTGGCTGGGAGATTGATCCGGATGGTTTCCGCGCAACAATGCGTGAGATCTACAGCCGTTATCACCTGCCAATGATCGTCACAGAGAACGGTCTTGGTGCTTATGATAAGCTGACAGAAGATGGCAAGGTACATGACCAGTATCGTATCGAATACTTGAGAAAGCATATCGAGCAGATCAAGCTTGCATGCTCTGAAGGTGTAGAGATGATGGGATATTGTCCGTGGTCAGCGATTGACCTTGTATCAACTCATGAAGGTGTTGTAAAGCGTTATGGATTTATCTATGTAAACCGGGACGAATTCGATCTGAAGGATCTTGCCAGATATAAGAAGGACTCCTTCTACTGGTACAAGAAGGTCATCGAGACAAATGGAGAAGATTTGACAGATTAAACCGGTTTCACGTGTAGAACGGAGGGTGTTACATGAACCGCAAATCAAGTACAACTCTTACAATCAGTGCTGTCGCTTTTATAGCGGCACTGCTGATTGACTTATATTTAATATTGGTATATCCTTCCATGATTCAGGTTATCATCGCAGTCTCTTTGATTGTGGTCGTTGATACCTATTTCTTAGTGGATGGAATTCTTGCGAAGGTCGATGAAATCGCAAACCTGAACCTCGACAAGCAGAACGAGCTTACCAAGGTAGAGAAAGGTATCTACTCCGTTGCAAAAAGAGAAGAGGTTTCCCGTACCCAGAGTATGTCCGCCATTCTTGATATGATGCTGGAAATGAAGGACGAGAATTCCAAGCTGTTGTCTGAGATCAAGGATGATAATTCAAAGCACATGAAAGATCTCATGGAACAGGATAAGCTGATGACGAAGATTCAGTTGAAGAAGGATGTAGACAATACCGACCGTGTGGTAAGCAGCACGGAAAAGATGGCTGTTTTGATTACAAAAATGGCAACCGCAAATTCACGTTCTTCCAATGAAACCATTGAGATTCTCAATGATATCTGCAAAGAACTGGAACAGCGTAACGGAAAAACAGAGGACGAGAATGACTATTCTCATCTTCGCATAATGGATAAGGCAGAATAAACATGAACTATATCATATTTGATTTGGAATGGAACCAGTGCTGTGGTGGCAGAGATATGGAAAACCCGCGCATGCCATTTGAAATCATAGAAATCGGTGCAGTCAAGCTGGACAAAAAATTTAATATTATCGACACATACTCCAGTATTATAAAACCAAAGCTCTACAAGAAGCTGCAACCACATATCAAGACGATTTTAAATTATGATGAATCCACACTTCGAAAGGGACGACCGTTCGATATGGTGTATCGGGAATTCATCAAATGGTGTGGACAGGATGATTATATCTTTGGCACATGGGGTTCGATGGACTTGAATATCTTACAGACAAACATGGACTACTACTATTTAAAGCCAATGCCCATGCCGTTAAAGTTTTATAATGTACAGCAAATCTATGCAGATATGTATGACGAAGATGGTAAGATTGTAAAGCTGAAAAAAGCGGTCGAACATCTGAAGATAGAAGTGGAAGAGGATAAACCATTTCACAGTGCAGTGAATGATGCATACTATACCGGACTTGTGCTGAAAGCAATGTCTCCAAGAGATCTGGCAGACCGGTATTGTTACGACATCTATAACAATCCGAAGGATAAAAAAGATGAGATTATCTCCCATCACAAGCATTATTTAGAGCATATCTCCAGAGAATACCATTGCAAGGAGGAAGCAATTTCAGATGTAGAACTGATGGCTCCGATCTGTTATCGCTGTGGTAAGAAATTAGCACCAAAAGTAAAATGGTTTGCAAATACGCCGAACTCCTATACCTGCATTGGAAAATGCTGGCATCACGGATTGGTGAGTGGCAAGATACGATTTAAACAATCAAGAAACAACAATATATTTGTCATTAAAACGATGGTTCCAACCGATAAAAAAGGTCTGGAAGCAATGAAAGAGCGACAGGACGAACTCCGGATAAGACGTCAGACAAAGCGTCATAACTAAAACAACCCCTTGGCTGATCAGCCGAGGGGTTGTTTGCTTGCAGTTCCTGCTTTTCGCGGATATGCTTTTGGTGTCTGTTTTTCTTTTCTGATAAATACAAAGCTCCGGCTGATATCCGAATCTGGAAGCATGAGTTTTTCTACTTTTTCAATCTTACCACCGAGAATCTGGATTGCCTTTTTTCCCTGTGTGATTTCTTCCTCCACCGTTCCGGTTTTAAATGGAATAAAGTAGCCTCCAACCTTCACAAATGGAATACAATACTCCGAAAGCACTGCCATATTTGCTACCGCACGTGAAACTACAAAATCATATTTCTCACGCATTGCTTTATCTCTGGCACCTTCCTCTGCACGTCCATGTACCGCAGATATCTCATTCAAGTTTAACGCTTCAATCACTTCCTGCAGGAATTTAATACGTTTGTTCAGGGAATCAAACAACGTTACCTGCAGATTTGGAAATGCGATTTTTAACGGAATACCCGGAAATCCCGCACCCGTTCCCACATCAATGATTTTATATGTTTTTTCCCACAGCTTCACATATCCGGCAAGTGCAAGACTATCAATAAAATGTTTGAGGATTACCTCTTCCCGCTCTGTGATAGCAGTCAGATTCATTACCTTATTTTTCTCAATCAGCATGTCATAATACTGCTCGAATTGCGCAAGCTGTGCATCGGTCAAAAGCACCTGTCCCTCTGTGATCTGTTCTACATATGTTCTTACTTTTTCCATATTTTATATTCCTATGCCTGTTTTTTTGTCTCCAGATAGATCATCAACACCGATACATCTGCCGGCGATACACCAGAGATACGCGATGCCTGTCCGAGCGAAGTCGGTCGGATATTTGATAGCTTCTGCCGCGCCTCTTTTCGAAGATTTGCAACATCATCATAATTGATATCATCTGGAATCTGTTTTTTCTCCATCTTCTGGAAATGTTCTACCTGCTGCTTCTGGCGACTGATATAACCATCATACTTAATTGCAATATTGATTTGTTCTACCACTTCATCATCTAAAGTGATCTTATCTGTCGTATCAACGCCAAGTAATGCCCGGTATGCTTCCTGTCTGCCAGTATCTAATTCTTCCAATGCTTCATAAGAAAGCTCAGGTCTGCGGATAAGCTCTGCCAGCGTTGCGGCTGTTCCAAGTGAAGAGCTTCCATGCTTTGCCAGAAATTCCTGTACATGCTTATTTGCACCCACGGATATCTCATTCATACGTGCAATTTCCGCATCAATCTGTCTGCGCTTCTCACAGAATTTTTCATAACGTGTTTCGTCAATCAAACCGATTTCATGTCCGATATCTGTCAGTCGCAGATCTGCATTATCCTGCCGTAAAAGTAATCGATACTCTGCACGGCTCGTCATCATACGATATGGTTCCTGTGTCTCCTTTGTTACGAGATCATCAATCAAAACACCAATATATGCCTGCGAACGATCTAAGATCACTGGTGGTTTGTTTTGCAGCTTCCGCGCTGCATTGATACCAGCCATGAGACCCTGTGCGGCTGCTTCCTCATATCCCGAACTGCCATTGATCTGTCCAGCACTGAACAGTCCATCCATATCTTTAAATTCCAGATTTGCCTTCAAGTTTGTCGCATCAATACAATCATATTCAATCGCATATGCATTTCGAACGATTGCCACATGCTCTAATCCCGGTATCGTATGAATCATTGCATACTGCACATCCTCCGGCAGGGAAGAAGACATACCACCCATATACATCTCATTTGTAAATTCACCCTCCGGCTCAATAAACAACTGATGGCGGTCTTTGTCCGGGAACTTCATGACCTTATCCTCAATAGAAGGACAATATCTCGGTCCGGTTCCCTCAATAAATCCAGAGAAGAGCGGAGAACGATCAATATTATCCTTGATAATCTTATGTGTTTCCTCATTTGTATAAGTCAGCCAGCAGGAAATCTGATCCCGCTTGATATCTTCCTCTTTATTCGTAAATGAAAATGGAACAATATGCTCATCACCTTTTTGCTCCTGCATCTTAGAAAAATCAATTGTCTTTTTATCCAGTCTTGCTGGTGTACCTGTCTTAAATCGCCGGATAAAGATACCTGCATCCCGCATAGAATCAGACAAGTGATTTGCCGCTGATAATCCATTTGGGCCAGTGTAATTCACGATATCTCCATAGATACATCTTGCCTTCAGATACGTTCCGGTACATAAGATAACTGCCTTTGCATGATACACTGCACCTGAATACATACGAACGCCACAGATGATTTTCTGGTCTTTCATCTCATCGGTAATCTTTGTATCATATAAAAGCTCGGCAACCTCACCCTGACGGAGTGTCAGATGTTCCTGATTCTGAAGTGTGAGCCGCATCTGCTTTGTATATTCTCCCTTGTCTGCCTGTGCACGCAAAGAGTGTACGGCAGGACCTTTCGATACATTCAGCATCTTACTCTGAATATAGGTCTTGTCAATATTTTTACCCATCTCACCACCTAAGGCGTCAATTTCACGCACCAGATGTCCTTTGGAGCTTCCACCGACATTTGGGTTGCATGGCATCAGGGCAACGCTGTCCATGCTGATAGTGAACAGGATGGTTTCAAGACCGAGTCGAGATGCGGCAAGGGCGGCTTCACAGCCCGCATGGCCGGCACCAACGACGATGATATCATATTCTTCCTCAATATACTTCTTTTCCACAATAAAATCCTCTTGAAGATAATTCAAACCTATCTACTCTCATAAACGAGATTTCTAAATTACTAAATTCTTCGCAGACACACTCCCGTTCGGCTCATCACGCAGTGGTACTAAATTCGCAGTAACACTGCTTATTAAGTACCAGCGTGCTTCGACGGTCTGCTTTCGAATTTGTAATATTAGAAATCTCGATTTACATTATGGCTGGTTTGAATTATCAATCTACATGTTCTTCTTTCATTAAATAATTGCATACTTGATTATATTGTAACTACAATTTTAACTTATTAATTATACCTTGTTGAATAAAAAAAAAAAAGGTATAATAGAGAAAATTATGATTTTCCCATATGTTGGTACATTCGCATGCGGGTACCTTATAAAAGTATATTTTATATTCGGCAATTACGAAACAAAAGTATAAATTATATTGAAATATATGTAGAATATATAAGATGTTTCGTAATTGCTGAATATATGGAAAGGTGTTTGATTATGGGTGAGACGATTGCTGCGATTGCAACCGGGATGGGAGATTCCGGCATAGGAATTATCCGTATCAGTGGAGATACGGCATTACAGATTGTGAATCAGATATTTCAACCGGTAAATAAAAAGAAAACAATTTTGAATATGGAAAGCTACACCGCCGCTTACGGAAAAATCATCTATGAAGATGAAATCTATGATGAAGCTGTCGCACTCGTCATGCGCGCCCCAAAAACATATACAACCGAGGATATTGTAGAATTGGATTGTCATGGAGGTATTACCGTGTTAAAGCGCGTATTGGATCTTGTGATTCGACTTGGTGCAAGACCTGCTGAACCGGGTGAATTTACGAAGCGTGCATTCTTAGGTGGACGGATTGATATGTCGCAGGCAGAATCCGTCATGGATCTGATTCATGCGAAAAATGATATGGCAGCAAAATCATCTTTGCTTCAGCTTCGCGGTAAATTAAAGACTGTGATTACAGACCTGCGTGATACTTTACTTTATAACATTGCATATATTGAATCTGCCTTAGATGACCCTGAAAATTATTCCTTAGACAACTTTCCACAGCAATTACACACCACTGTGGATAACATGTTGATAACTGTGAATCATTTACTGTCAACCAGTGAGAATGGACGTATTATCAAAGAGGGAATCCGTACAGTTATCGTTGGACGTCCAAATGCAGGTAAATCCTCTGTTTTGAACATGCTGTTAGGCGAGGAACGTGCGATTGTCACAGAGGTTGCCGGCACAACGAGAGACACGCTGGAGGAACTGGTCAATATCGACGGAATTACGCTGAATATCGTGGATACAGCAGGTATCCATGATACGGAAGATATCGTAGAAAAAATCGGTGTAACAAAAGCTATGACAACGATTTCTGACGCGGATTTAATCCTTTATATCGTCGATGGAACGTGCGCTTTAAATGATGATGATTACCGTATTATGGATGCTTTACAGGGCAAAAAAGTTATCACTCTGGTCAATAAAAACGATCAGAAGCTGGTTGTGGATAAATTGGGGATAACTTCAAAATTAGAAACTAAAATCCTGGAAATATCAGCCAAAGAAGGCACTGGAAAAGAACAGCTTCATGACCTGCTAAAGTCCATGTTCTTCAATCAGGAGCTTACCTATAACGATGAACTCTACATCACCAACCTGCGTCATAAATCATTGCTCTATGACACAAAAGAAAGTCTGAACAAAGTCTTGGAAAGCATCAACATGGGAATTGGAGAGGACTTCTTCACGATTGATCTGATGTCCGCCTACACATCACTTGGCAGAATCATCGGCGAAGAACTTGAAGATGATCTCGTTAATAAAATATTCTCTGAATTCTGTATGGGTAAATAAAAATTGTCAAAGCCGGTAATATCAATGATTTAGGGCTTGACAGAATAGAAAGGAAGGTAAATATATGAGTCAAAAAACATTAAGAGAAGTATTGAAAGAAAGCAAAGAAGGTCGAAAAATTCTCAAGAAATATAATAGCAGTTTAGATGATTATGAGAAAAGTGAAGCTGACAATACTTTAAATAATAATAACAAAAATAAAGAAATTGCAGAAAAAATTTCCAAACTTATGATGAAAGATCCGAGAGTAAATCATGAATTGAAGGATAAGCTTCCAATAACTCATAATTTGAAAAAAAACAAATTAAAAAATCTTCGTTTAACTGCTCAGGGAGATGGTAGCTGGAAGGTAAAAAGAGCAGCACAAAAGAAACTCGATAATATAAGAGATGCAAGGGAAAAGAATGTTAATTCAGGATATAAAAGCATCGAAAAGACTTCATACTCAGAAGGAAGGAAGGGATCCAAAGGCTGGATTTCTAACAAAATTTCTGACAAGCTTCTTGGATTTGAACGATATAGAACTGCAGCTGTTACTACTCCGAAAGACGCAACTGAAATTGACTACAGTTATAACTTGAAAAATGGTAAAAAAGCTCATTTACATGGATATATGTTTGAGCCTAAAGGAGAAAGCAATGGCAAAGTAGTGCTTGTCTATAGCGGTAGCGGTGCACCTGCCGGAGTTTATATTAATAATATTGCAGATCCATACAGAAAAGCTGGCTGCAGGGTAGTAGTTATGGATTATAGAGGCTTTGGAAAGAGTAAAACTGAGGATAAGGATGGGAATAAAATTGATTTTCAGCTGGGAGAACGCAGTATGTATCAGGATGGAGAAGCCATGTTATCATATGTTCAGAAAAACCTTGGCTATAGTAACAGTAACATTATTCTGCATGGTTATTCATTAGGAGGTGCTGTAGCAAGTAAGGTGGCAGCTAATATGGCAGAGAGGAATGCTGTTAAAAGAAAAGCTGGTAAGCTGGTAAAGGAGAAGGACAGACTTGGAGGTTTGGTTTTACACAGTGCGATGGGATCGAATTATAAAACTAGTAGAAATTTTTTCAAAGATGGTGGTTCGAACAAAGTAATAGCTGCAGGAGCTGGTTTTTTAAGCTGGCTGTTAGCCGGTAGTTTCAATACTATTTCTCATATGAAAAGATTACATAATTATGATCCAAAGCTTCGGGTACATTTAGTCAGCGGATGCTTAGCTGATGATCATCTGCATATCGTTAAGTCTGGTATAAAGGCTAATAATCCTTATACTACTGCAACAACATATGTGACAGAAGCTGGACATAAATCCGCTAATATAAGGGAAGAAGATCAGGGATTGCAAAATCTTATTCAGAGCGACAGAGTAAAAGATCATCTTATAAATCATAAAAAAAACATGAATGAAATGCAATTATGAGGACATTGACGATATAGGAGGTACGATATATGGCCATTAGTGTCTTGACGGTAGACGAGCTTGCAAAATTTAATGGACTATATCCGGATGTAATATTAGACGAATTGCCAGAGAATGAATTGCTTATAGGCTATATAGAAGAAAATCCACTTAGAGCGGCAGGAATTCTTATGGCACACCCTGAAACATCTACAATGCTCCTGGATTGGATATTTGTTGATGAGAATTCCAGACGAAAAGGTTATGGAAGAGCAATGCTGGAATTGTTAATGGATAGCTGTGAATCTTCTGGCGAAATAGATGCTATTCTTCTTACCTTTTATAATGAGAATCTCAATATATATGATTTATTGTTAGATCGTGGTTTTATAGCAGGTTACATGCAAGGGTGTAAAAGTTTTGTGACAAGACTTTCAAGAATAAAACCACTAAGGGAGATAAAGGATAATCAGATTGATTACATATATCTTAACCAAGTTCCCGACAAAGAATTGGAGCAGTTCAACAAATATTTGTCATTAAATATGGTAAATAATATAGGAATAGATCTTCCATTAAAGTCAGAAGATTATCGGGAGGAAAGCTTGGTTCATGTGGATAATGATAAGATAGACAGTCTATTACTAGTAAGGGATGAAGAAGATGGTATATCCATTCCATGGTTTTTTAATGAATCACAGAATCTGACTGTACCAATTGGTCTTATGAATCATGTTCTTCATGATCTTAGAATTAATTTCCAAGAAGAAACTAAAGTATTCGTTACAAGCCTTGAACCAAATCTGGAAAATGTAATTTACACTTGTTTCAATCCGGAATCATATAAAGAAATATATATTGGGGTATATATTGTTACGTAGCACTATACTAAGCTCATAGATCAAGACACTTTTCCGACACATATCTTAACATCAATAAAACAGAGACGGCATAACCGTAAAGATTACACCGTCTCTGTTTTATTAAGCATTTTTCTTCAAGTAGATAACAACCTTACGATAAGGCTCTTCACCCTCACTTCTGGTAGCTACATATTTATCGTTCTGAAGAGCAGAATGGATAATTCTTCTCTCATAAGGATTCATAGGCTCCAAAGTAAATGGTCTTCTTGTTCTCTTAACCTTGAATGAAATATTCTTTGCAAGATTCTCCAGTGTATCTTTTCTTCTTGCACGATAGTTCTCTGTATCAAGCTTGACACGGATATAAGATTCGCTTTTCTTATTTACGAACAAGCTGATCAGATACTGCAGAGAATCCAATGTCTGTCCACGCTTACCGATCAGAATACCCATATCTGGACCTTCTACGTCGATATCCATTGTTGCTTCTGCTTCATCATAATCGATTGTAACCTTTGCTTCGATATCCATAGCCTTGAACAGATTGTCAAGGTATTCCTGAATATCATCTAAGAAGCTTTCCTTTTTCTTAGCTTTGATCACTGCCGGTTTTGCACCGATTCCTAAAAATCCGGAAGTACCTTTTTCGATTACTTCGTATTCAAGGTCTGTGCTCACGCAACCAAACTCCGTAGACGCAAGAGTGATTGCTTCATCGACTGTTTTTGCCTTAAACTCTCTATACTCCACTTTTCTTACTCCTACTTATCATCTTTATCATTGTTATAACGCTGCATGATATTTGCTTTCGATGCAAGGGAACCTGCACGATATTTTGTTCCGGCATCATTGCCAGACTTCATTGTGTTAGAAGAATAACTCTTTAAACTTGCATTCTTTACGCCGTTTTCAACCTTTCCTTCATCGGAAGAGGAAGAAGATGCCTGTCCATAAGCAGCCTCCTGCATTTTCTCCATAAAGGATTTCTTGTTTTTCTTCTTCTTTTTTGCATTCTTCTTTGCAGCCTTTGCCATACTCTTTTCCAGAATCTTGTCCATATCACAATGCTTAAAGTAAGCATTTGTACAAACGGTTGTAAGGAAAGAGATGAAGGAACCCATTGCCCAGTAAAGACCTACACCACAAGGTACATTCACACAGACGAAGAATGAGAAAATTGGCATGATATACATCATGGTCTTCATTGTTCCCATTGTAGCCTGCTGTGCCGGATCATCCGAACCCTGCATTGGTGTAACCTTCATACTCAAAAACTGGAAGATAAGTGACAATATTGGGATAATAATTGCAGTTGTCAATGCAAAATGTGGAACGGCTGTCAGATCCAAACCGAAGAAGTTATAAATCTGCTTGATGTTATCCACATTGCCATTGGCTGTCATCGCATCTACGACTGCACCTGAATTGCCAAGCTTCTGAGCAAATGTATCCCACAATGTTCTTGGGAAGTTTGCAAGCACATCAATGATTGTATTTGTATTTTCATAATTGATGGACTTCATCGCATTTGTAAGCTGCTGTCCACCATCTGCTGTTACCGCTTCCAAAGCCTTCTGTGCAGCGGAATCTCCCTGGATTGCTGTTGCGATTGGCTTGTACATATCATATACCTTTGGTACATACGCTGGTATATTCTGGATTACACGGTACAAAGCAAGGAAAATAGGAAGCTGAATCAACGATGTCAGACATCCACTTGTCATGCTGACACCATACTTACTCTGAATCTCTTTCGTGATTCGCTGTACTTCCATCATTGACTGCTGATCTGTCTTACCTCTGTACTTCTTAGTTGCCTTATTGATTTCCGGCTGGATCATCGCTGTGATCTTGCTCGAACGGTTCTGCTTATACATCAATGGGAAGATAAGCAGACGCACAATCAATGTAAACAGAATAATCGCAATACCGATTGATTCCACACCGATTGCATTCAGTCCACGATAAAGCAAACTAAGAATGGCTCCTAAAAGCCTCGAAATTGGCTTGATAATAAAGCCACCTGACTGTGTTAAAAACATACTGTCCTCCAATTAGTCGTGTAAGACCTTGTCTTACATATTAAGGAACTGGATCATATCCACCTTTTGAAAATGGATTGCATCGAAGGATTCTCCATACTGTCAGGGCTGTTCCTTTGAAAAAACCATATTTCTGATATGCTTCGATTGCATAATTGGAACAGGTCGGATAATATTTGCAGTGACCATATCGTTTCCAAGGTGAAATGTATTTCTGATACAGACGTATCATCTTAATACATGCCTTTTTCATTCCATCACCTCCGGAACAGTATCCTGCATCAAAATCTCATGTTTTCGCGCCAGATGCAAAAATGCAGAATCTATCTCATGAAAAGATTTACCCTTTGCATTCATTCTCGCAACAACCACAAGATCATATCCCGGTTTTATCCGATATTGATTCAACCGATACGTTTCCCTGACCAGTCTGGTCAAACGATGCCTGACCACACTATTACCAACTTTTTTGCTAACAGAGATTCCAATTCTACTGTAATCCAAGTTGTTGGCCCTCAGATACATCACTAAATACTTATTGGCAAACGATTCTTTTTGGTTATACACCTTGCCGAACTCTCTGTTATTTTTAAGTGTAACTATATGTCTCATACAATTCTCCACTTAATGAAAAAGGTCACAGTACCTGTGACCTACGCTGATAACTGCTTTCTGCCCTTAGCACGTCTTGCGGCCAATACCTTTCTTCCGTTCGCTGTGCTCATTCTCTTTCTGAAGCCGTGAACCTTAGAACGCTGTCTCTTCTTTGGCTGAAATGTCATTTTCATAATGAAAGTCCTCCTTTTCTATATAGTTATGCCCGAAAACTGCATACTCGCCTATTATATTGAAAAAATAAGCTTCCGTCAATAGAAGTTATCCACAAATATATAGGGATATACCCACCTAATTTACATAATGTTATCCACAAATTGTTATTAACTTGTGGAAAACTTGTATATTTCATGTTCATTTATCCTCAAAATGCCTATTTTACGCGATTTTCGATATACACAATTTTCCAAGTAAACCTAATTTTACTTTACATAACATCTGATACCCGTCATTATTATTTTTCTTCCTATAATTATGTAGTAAAATTCTCCGAAATCCACGCCCAAAACTTGCTAAAATTCTGAATTTATTGTAAAATAGAATCCAAGTGTGCGGATAAAGGAAGCACAGTATTTAGGAGTTATGATATGAAAGAATTAATCGAATCAAAATGGGAAGAGATCCTGTCTCTTCTGGAAACTGAATATGACATTTCCAGTATCATGATCAATACGTGGATTCGTTCTCTTAAAATATATGAGGTAAAAAATAATACCGTATATTTTTATGTAGATGAAAAACTCGGTGAGAATGCGCTGAAATTCTTAAAGCGTAAGGAGTTTGACATTTTTTTGCTTTCCTCTATTCGTGAGACATTAAATGACAGTACGATTGATATTGTGATCGACGAAAAGAAAAATCTGATTGAAAGCGACGAAGAAGCCAGAAAAGAGTCTGTACAAAAATCCGACTCTTACAAAGAAGCAGTCAGCCGCAGCAATCTGAATCCAAAATATACATTTGATACATTTATTGTCGGAGAAGGAAACCGCCATGCCCATGCGACATGTCTGGCAGTTGCTGATCTTCCGGGACAGGATAATTTCAATCCATTGTTCTTATATGGAAACTCCGGACTTGGCAAGACGCATCTCATGCAGTCTATCGCACATTACATCCTGCAGAAGGATGATAAAACAAAAGTTTTGTATGTGCCATCTGAGACATTTACACATGAGATCATCGACGCAATCAAGAATCATACGACAAATGAATTCCGTGAGAAATACAGAAATGTAGATGTCCTGCTGATTGATGACATCCAGTTCATCATCAAAAAGGAAAGTACACAGACGGAATTTTTCAATACTTTTAATGAACTTTATAATAATAAGAAACAGATTATTCTTTCTTCTGACCAGCCTCCAAAGGAGTTACAGTCTTTGAATGAGAGAATCCGTTCCCGTTTTGAGTGTGGTATCCCGATTGATATTCACGAGCCTGACTATGAAACACGTATGGCAATCCTCAAGACGAAAGCGGAGATGGATCATTTAAACGATATTCCGGAAGAAGTGTTCCAGTATATCGCAGAGAATGTAACCAACAACATCCGGGAGCTTGAAGGTGCTCTGCATAAGATTGGCATTTTCTCCAAGCTTATGAAGGAAGAGGTTACACTGGAGACAGCCAAGGAATCCCTGAAGGATCTGATCAACAAAGAGAAGAATGAGACGATTACCGGTGAGACGATTCTCAAGACAGTATCCGAGCATATGAATATCTCTCCAGATGATATTCGCTCCAAGAAGCGTAGTCAGGATATTGCGACAGCCAGACAGGTCGTTATGTACTTATGTCGAAAGCTTACGGTGATGTCTCTGCAATCTGCGGGCAATATCGTCGGCGGTCGTGACCATACGACAGTCATCAACGGCATTAATCGTGTTGAGGCGAAACGGAAAGAAGATCCGGCATTCAACAATACGATTGAGACGATCATCAAAAAGCTGGATACAAACTCATAGATTTGCACATGTTTTTGTGATTAGATTGAAGATAACCTGTTGACACTTTTTTGAACCATTCTTATGTTAACTTTAATGCAGAAAGTTATCCAGATGCTTCCACATGGAGTCCGGTTCATTTCAACATGGTTATAAAGGTGGATTTAACCAGCAGCCATCAATGGTTTTGAGGGTTATATACATATCCACAGCTACTACTATTACTACTACTAATTTATATTCTATATTTATGACTCAGGCGCAGCCTCGAAAGGAGTTACAACTAACATGAAGATAAAATGTTCAAAAGTAAACCTGTTAAATTCTCTTAACATCGTTTCGAAAGCAGTTTCTACGAAAACAACATTACCAATTCTGGAATGTATCTTAATTGATGTATATGCAGACAGCATTAAGCTGACCGCAAATGATCTTGAGATTGGTATTGAAACAATCTTAGATGGTGAAGTAATCGAGATGGGACGTATCGCGATTGAAGCAAAGCTGTTCAATGATATCGTTCGTAAGCTTCCAAACAGTGAAATCTTTATTGAGACGACACCAGATTACAATACGATTATCCGTTGTGAAAAATCAAAGTTCGTCATTCCATCCAAATCCGGTGAGGACTTTACAGAGCTTCCTCAGATCGAGAAGGAAAAGAGCATTGAACTGTCACAGTTTTCTTTGAAGGAGATCATCCGACAGACAATCTTCTCTATCTCAGATAATGAGAATAACAAGCTGATGACTGGAGAGTTGTTCGAGGTAAAGGATGGCGTGCTTCAGGTCGTATCTCTGGATGGACATCGTATTTCCCTGCGTAACCTTGCACTGAAGGGAAATGCTTCAAATGTAAGTGTCGTAGTACCGGGAAAGACACTCAATGATCTGTCAAAGATCATCACAGGTGGTGTCGATGATATGGTAACGGTTTATTTTACAGACAGACATATTTTATTTGAGTTTGAGAATACAATAGTAGTATCCCGTCTGCTGGAAGGTGAATATTTCAAGATTGTGCAGATGCTTTCTATGGATCATAAGATCAAAGTACGCGTAAATAACAGAGAATTGTTTGATTGTATTGATCGTGCTTCCATCCTCATGCGTGAGTCAGATAAGAAGCCAATCATCGTCAGCATCAAAAATGATAACCGCATGTATCTGAAAGTAGATACGATGATGGGTTCCATGAATGAAGAAATCGAGATCACAAAAGATGGAGAGGAAATCATCATTGGATTTAACCCAAGATTCTTAACAGATGTGTTAAAGGTTATTGATGATGAAGATATCTTTATCTACATGCGTGATGCCAAATCACCATGTATCATCCGGGATGATGCAGGAACTTATATCTACGTCGTATTACCAGTCAATATCAATGCGGAGGCTTATTAATTATGGGTGAGATGCATATTTTAAAGCTTCGCGAGGGCGAGGAATATATCAAATTAGGACAGGCACTCAAGGCAACCGGGCTTGCAGATTCTGGAATTGATGCAAAGGAAATCATTCAGCAGGGACTGGTTTTAGTTAATGGTGAGATTGATGAGCGTCGTGGAAGAAAGCTCTATGATGGTGATGAAGTCGTGTTTGATGATAATAAGATCAGTATTCAGAAATAATTTCTGTGCAAATGAGGTGTAGGCATGTATATTGAAAATCTGGCACTGCAAAATTACAGAAATTATGCGCGTGCCGAGATTACATTTTCCGATGGTATCAACATTTTGTATGGGGATAACGCACAGGGAAAGACAAACATATTGGAAGCTATCTACCTGATTGGAACAACAAAGAGCCACAGAGGAAGCAAGGATCGGGAAATCATACGATTTGATGCAGATGAAAGTCATATCCGGGCAGAAATTAAAAAGGATGGCATGCATCGACGGATTGATATGCATCTGAAGAAGAGCAAGTCAAAAGGAATTGCAATCGATATGGTACCAATCCGCAGAAGTTCTGAGTTGCTTGGTACGATGAATATGGTTTTCTTTTCTCCGGAAGATCTGTCTATCATCAAAAATAGTCCGGCAGAGCGAAGAAATTTCATGGATATGGAATTATGCCAGTTAGATAAGATTTATGTGAGCCTGCTGGCAAATTATAAAAAAGTGTTAGATCAGAGAAATAATCTGTTAAGACAGATTGGCTTTGATAAAAATAAAATGGATATGCTGCCAGTCTGGGATGATCAACTGGTAAAATATGGTATAGAAATCATTAAAAAAAGGAATAATTTTATTGATTTGATAAATGAGATAATTCCTGATATACATAGTAATTTGACGTCGGGAAAAGAACATTTATGTCTGGTATATGAGAAAAATGCAGAAGTGGAAAGCTTTGCATCAATGCTTGCAGAAAAACAGGAGATGGACTTACGTTATCAGACAACACAGACCGGTCCTCACCGCGATGATATCGCGTTTTTGATCGACGGTATGGATGTAAGAAAGTTCGGTTCGCAGGGACAGCAGCGTACAGTGGCGTTGTCATTGAAGCTTGCAGAAATCGAGCTGGTGAAAAGACTGATACAGGATAATCCCATATTACTGTTAGACGATGTAATGTCTGAGCTGGATCGAAGCCGGCAGGATGCATTATTAGAGTCTATTCGAGGAATCCAAACGATTCTTACATGTACAGGATATGATGATTTTATAAAGGAACGGCTGACAATCGACAAGGTATATAAGGTTGTTGCCGGAACGATACAGGAGGAGTTAGATGGGTAATCAAAATGAAAGCAATTATGATGCGAATCAAATCCAGATTTTGGAAGGTTTGCAGGCGGTTCGTAAAAGACCAGGTATGTATATCGGTAGTACCTCGACAAGAGGTTTGCATCATCTTGTATACGAGATCGTAGACAATGCGGTTGATGAGGCGTTGGCAGGATTCTGTACAGAAATCGATGTATCAATCAACGAAGATGGTTCGGTTACTGTTATCGATAATGGACGTGGTATCCCGACAGGTATCCACAAGAAGGCTGGTATTCCAGCTGTTGAGGTTGTATTTACAATCCTGCATGCCGGCGGTAAGTTCGGCGGTGGCGGATACAAGGTATCCGGTGGTCTGCATGGTGTAGGTGCATCCGTTGTAAATGCGCTCTCTAACTGGCTGGAGGTTGAGATTGCCAGAGATGGTAAGATCTACAAGCAGCGTTATGAGCGTGGAAATGTTGTGTATAAGTTAAAAGAGATTGGCAAGACCGATAAGACCGGAACTAAGGTTACATTTATGCCGGATGATACGATCTTTGATGACACCATCTTTGATTATAAGGTGCTTCGTACAAGACTTCGTGAGATGGCTTTCCTGACAAAGGGATTGAAGATCAATCTTGAAGATAAGCGTGAGGGCAAGGAGCAGAGAGAATCCTTCCACTATGAAGGTGGTATCAAGGAATTTATCGCTTATCTGAATAAGACAAAGACTGCACTTTACGACAAGATCATCTATATCGAGGGTAACAAGGATGATATCTATGTGGAAGTGGCAATGCAGCACAACGACTCTTACAATGAGCTTACTTTGAGTTTTGTAAATAACATTAACACACCAGAAGGTGGTATGCACCTGACTGGTTTCAAGAGTGCACTTACCAAGGTATTCAATGACTATGCAAGAAGCAATAAGATTCTGCGTGACAAAGAAGAAAACCTGTCTGGTGATGATTTGCGAGAAGGTCTGACAGCCATCGTAAGTATCAAGATTCCAGAGCCACAGTTTGAAGGACAGACAAAGCAGAAGCTTGGTAATGCAGAAGCGAGAACAGCAGTAGAAGGACTTGTAACAGAGAAGCTTACTTATTTCTTGGAGCAGAATCCGCAGGTAGCAAAGGCTATCGTCGGTAAGGCAGTTGTTGCACAGCGTGCCCGTATGGCAGCCAGAAAGGCAAGAGATGTTGCCCGTAAGAGTACACTTGAGACGAACATGGCACTTCCTGGCAAGCTTGCCGATTGTTCGGATCCAAATCCAAAGAACTGCGAAATCTACATCGTAGAGGGAGATTCCGCTGGTGGCTCTGCAAAGACTGCCAGATCCCGTGCAACACAGGCAATCCTTCCACTGCGTGGTAAGATTCTGAACGTAGAGAAAGCAAGAATCGACCGGATTCTTGGAAATGAAGAAATCAAAGCCATGATTACCGCGTTTGGTACCGGTATTCGTGAGAATTTCAATATTGAGAAGCTTCGTTATGACAAGATCATTATCATGACGGATGCCGATGTCGATGGTGCACATATTGCAACATTGATGTTAACCTTCTTCTTCCGGTTTATGCCGGATCTGATTAAGGAAGGACATGTATATCTGGCACAGCCACCACTGTACAAGCTGGAGAAGAACAAGAAGACATGGTATGCATACAGTGACGAAGAGCTGGCAGATATCTTAAATGAAGTTGGTCGTGATCAGAATAACAAGATCCAGCGATACAAAGGACTTGGTGAGATGGATGCTGAGCAGTTGTGGGATACAACTATGGATCCGGAAAAGCGGGTTCTGCTGCGTGTAGCAATTGATGAGAACAGTGAGTCTGAGCTTGACTTAACATTTGATACATTGATGGGTGAGAGAGTAGAGCCAAGACGTGAATTTATTGAGGCAAATGCAAAATTCGTTAAGAATCTTGACATTTAAGTAGGAGGAGAACAATGGACGATAGTACAATTTTTGATAAAATCCATGAAGTGGATTTGAAGAAAACCATGGAAGAATCGTATATCGATTATGCCATGAGCGTTATCGCTGCAAGAGCTCTTCCAGATGTGCGAGATGGTTTGAAGCCTGTACAGCGAAGAATCTTACATTCCATGGTGGAACTGAACAACGGTCCGGATAAGCCACATCGTAAATGTGCCCGTATCGTCGGTGATACAATGGGTAAATATCATCCACACGGTGACAGTTCAATCTACGAGGCACTCGTAAAGCTGGCGCAGGAATGGAATACAAGATATCCACTGGTTGATGGGCATGGTAACTTCGGTTCTGTCGATGGTGATGGCGCGGCTGCGATGCGATATACAGAAGCACGTCTCTCCAAGATTTCTATGGAGATGGTTGCTGATATCAACAAGGATACGGTTGATTTTATTCCGAACTTTGATGAGACAGAGAAAGAGCCAGTCGTACTTCCAAGCCGTTATCCAAATCTGCTGGTAAATGGTACAACCGGTATTGCCGTAGGTATGGCGACAAATATTCCTCCTCACAACCTGCGTGAAGTTGTAAATGCAGTCGTTAAGATTATTGATAACCGTGTGAATGAGGACCGTGAGACAGAAATCGAAGAAATCATGGAAATCATAAAGGGACCGGATTTCCCAACAGGTGCATCTATCCTTGGTACAGCCGGTATCAATGAAGCATATAGAACCGGTCGTGGTAAGATCAAGGTACGTGCCGTATCTGAAATCGAGCCGATGGCAAATGGAAAGCAGAGAATCGTTGTTACTGAGCTTCCATATATGGTAAATAAGGCAAAGCTGATCCAGAAGATTGCAGAGCTTGTCAAGGAGAAGAAGATTGAGGGTATCACAGCTCTCCGTGATGAGAGTTCCCGTGAGGGTATGCGTATCGTCATCGAGCTTCGAAAAGACTGCAATGCGAATATCGTGCTGAACCAGTTATACAAGCATACACAGATGCAGGATACATTTGGTGTAATCATGCTGGCACTGGTTGATGGACAGCCTATGGTATTGAATCTTCTTCAAATGCTTGGATATTATATCAAGCACCAGGAAGAGGTTGTCACAAGAAGAACGAAGTTTGACTTGAATAAAGCGGAAGATCGTGCTCATATCTTAGAGGGATTATTGATTGCCCTCGATAATATTGATGAGGTTATTCACATCATCCGTAGTTCCAAATCCGTTGCTGATGCAAAGCTTGCATTGATCGAGCGTTTCGGTTTGTCCGATGCACAGGCACAGGCTATCGTAGATATGCGTCTGCGTGCGCTGACCGGTTTGGAAAGAGAAAAACTTGAAAAAGAATACAGAGAATTGATGGAACTCATCAAAGAGTTGAAGGCAATTCTGGCAGATGAGAAGCTGCTCCTTGGTGTAATCAAGGAGGAAATTCTGATCATCGCAACAAAGTATGGTGATGACAGAAGAACTTCTATCGGCATTGATATGGATGATGATATCACAGTTGAAGATCTGATTCCGAAGGAAAATGTTGTAATCGCTATGACAAAGCTTGGCTATGTAAAGCGTATGACAATCAATAACTTCAAGAGTCAGAACCGTGGTGGTAAGGGCATCAAGGGTATGCAGACAATCGAGGATGATTTCATCGAGAATCTGTTCATGACAACGACGCACCATTACATCATGTTCTTCACGAATCAGGGACGTGTATATCGTCTGAAGACGTATGAAATCCCAGAATCTGGACGTACTGCAAGAGGAACGGCAATCGTCAACCTGTTACAGCTTCAGCCAGATGAAGTGATTACAGCAGTCATTCCAATTCGTGAGTACCATGAGGGAAGATACCTGATCATGGCTACAAAGAATGGTATGATCAAGAAGACAAAGATTACCGAATATGCAAATGTTCGTAAGTCTGGACTTGCTGCAATTACCCTGAAAGAGGGCGATGAGCTGATTGAGGTAAAGGCAACAAACAATACGAAGGATATCATCCTGATCACAAAACAGGGTATGTGTATCCGCTTCAATGAGAAGGAGGTTCGTTCAACCGGACGTACATCTATGGGTGTTATCGGTATGAGTGTGGCTGAAGATGATGAAGTCATCGGAATGCAGTTAGACACGCAAGGCGAAGCACTTCTGATCGTATCGGAGAATGGCCTTGGTAAACGTACACTTGTCGAAGAATTTACACCACAGCACCGTGGCGGTAAGGGTGTGAAGTGTTACAAGATCACAGACAAGTCTGGAACCGTTGTCGGCTTCAAGGCAGTGAACGATGATAACGAAATCATGCTGATCACCAACCAGGGTATTGTAATCCGACTCCTGTGTAAGGATATCTCTACATTAGGTAGAATTACAACTGGTGTGAAGCTCATCAACATGGATCTGGAAAGTGATATTACCGTTGCAAGTATTGCAAAGGTTCGTCAGAAATCTGCAGATGAATCGGAGTCCTTGGAAATCATGGAACGCGAGATGAATGAGGCAGACAATGAAGAAGGTAATGTAGAAGAACCAGAGAGTTCAGAAGATAAGTAAGCAAGTGGAAAATCCCATAGCGTAGATTACGCTGTGGGATTTTTTGTATAATACAGAAAATTATATGTAGAGGAAAGTGATGAAAAAAACACACAGGAAAAAATTAAATATTTTAATTATTTATACATTGCTTATAGCAATGTTATTAAATGGATGTTCAATTAAAAGAAAAAATATATGGGATGAAATGCAATTTTCAATTAGAGGTGTAAGTGTTGATT
>CAVGQQ010000041.1:0-27975 GCA_963631525.1 bacterium | reverse complement strand
GTCAGTTATAGTTCGATTGGTCGATTATGGAACGGTAGATAATAATTCTTTTTGTGTTGTAAATCAATTTACATTTCTTGAGAATGGAAATAATCGGCGCCCAGATATTATATTGTTTATCAATGGCATGCCACTCGTATTGATGGAATTAAAAAGTCCATCAAAGGATGAGGTTGGTGTGGAAAATGCATATCATCAGATTCGGAATTATATGCAGGATATTCCATCTATGTTCTATTACAATGCTATTTGTGTAGTCAGTGATTTATCTACAAATAAAGCGGGAACGATTACTTCTGGATTAGATCGTTTTATGGAATGGAAAACAAAGGATGGCAATTATGAAGAAACGTCGTATGCTAAATTTGATACATTTTACGAGGGAATGTTTCAGAAGAAACGGTTGCTGGATATCCTAAAGAATTTTATCCTTTTTTCAGGAACGGGTACAGGGAGATTCAAGGTTTTAGCTGGATATCATCAGTATTTTGCTGTTCGAAAGGCAATTGAAAGGGCAAAGATTGCGACGAAAACGGATGGAAAAGGCGGTGTGTTTTGGCATACACAAGGTTCAGGAAAATCATTGTCAATGGTATTCTATGCACATTTATTGCAAGAAGCACTGGACAGTCCAACAATCGTTGTTATGACAGACCGTATCGACTTGGATGATCAGCTTTATGCACAGTTTTCACAGTGTGCGGATTTCTTGAGGCAGACACCTGTACAGGCAGAAAGCAAAGAACATTTGAAAACACTTTTGGATGGAAGAAGTGCAAATGGCATTATATTTACGACAATGTTTAAGTTTGAACGGGGAGAAAAGCCACTTTCGGAACGAAGAAATATTGTTGTGATGGCGGATGAAGCGCATCGTGGACAGTATGGGTTTGAGGAGAAAATCGTATTGTCCGAAAATGAAACTGGAGAAAAAGAGGCGCGTATAGTTATTGGTAATGCACGAATCATTCATGATGCTTTGCCGAATGCAACATTTATCGGATTCACTGGTACACCGATTTCTGCAAAAGATCGCAATACACGGGAAGTTTTTGGTGAATATATTGATGTGTATGATATGACACAGGCAGTGGAAGATGATGCGACACGTCCAGTATATTATGAGAGTCGGGTTGTCCATTTGAAATTGGATCAAAATACACTTGCTTTAATTGACTCCACTTATGATATTTTGGAGCAACAGTCAGATGCTGCAACGATCGAGAAAAGCAAGAAGATGCTTGGACAGATGGAAAGTGTTTTGGGAGCAGATTCTACGATTGCGTCTCTGTGCGATGATATTGTAGGACATTATGAGAAAAACAGAGAGCATCTGTTAACTGGAAAAGCTATGATTGTCGCTTATTCGCGGACAATAGCGATGAAGATATATCGCCGTATCTTAGAGATTCGTCCAACGTGGAAAGAAAAGATCGGAGTCGTGATGACTGGCGGAAATAATGATCCTGAGGATTGGAAAGAGATCATTGGAACGAAGGCGCATAAAGAAGAGTTGGCTCGTAAATTTAAGGATGACAACGATCCAATGAAAATTGCAATTGTGGTAGATATGTGGTTGACTGGCTTTGATGTACCATCTCTGGCGACCATGTATGTATATAAACCAATGCATGGATACAATCTGATGCAGGCTATTGCGCGTGTCAATCGTGTATTTAAGGACAAAGAAGGCGGTTTGATCGTTGATTATGTCGGTATTGCGTCGGCATTAAAAACAGCGATGAAAGAATATACGAAACGGGATCAGTCTAAATATGGAGACATGAATATTGCGAAGATTGCCTATCCGAAATTTCAGGAAAAACTTCAGGTATGTAAAGATTTGTTGCATGGTTATAATTTTAGTGCGTTTATCGGTGGAACGCCTCTCGTAATGGCAAAATTAATTACAGGCGGCGTGAATTTTGTGTTGGATGCGAAAGCACCAGAGAGAAAAGATTTATTCCTGAAAGAAGCTTTGCTTTTGAAACAGTCTCACACGCTTTGTTCAAGTATGACAACAGAACAAGAACGGCATGAGGCGGCTTATATGGAGGCTGTCCGATCTACAGTGATTAAGATTACATATGGAGGTTCTAACGGAAAGACACTTTCGTTGAAAGAGATTAATACTCAGATTAATGATTTGCTGAAAGCGGCAGTGCAGAGTGAAGGGGTTATCAATTTATTCGACAGCAGTAAAACGGGTGGAGAGAATTTTAATTTATTTGATCCGGCAGTATTGGATGAAATTTCACGTATGAAAGAAAAGAATATTGCAGTTGAGCTATTGAAAAAACTGATGGCGGAACAGGTAACTTTGTACAAGCGAACCAATGTTGTACAATCACAGAAGTTCTCGGAAAAAATCACACAGTTGATGAACTCGTATTACAACGGACTTATTACGAATGAAGAAGTAATAAAGGAACTTTTGAAGACCGCAGAGGAGATTGCAAATCTGTATAAGAGTGGACAGGCGCTTGGACTTTCACAGGAAGAATTGGCATTTTATGATGCGCTTACAAAGCCGGAACATATAAAAGATTTTTATGAGAATGATCAGTTGGTTGCTTTGACGAAAGAGCTGACAGAAATGCTCCGTAAGAATCGCACAATTGACTGGCAGAAGAAAGAAACGGCGAGAGCAACCATGCGAAAAATGGTTAAACGATTACTGAAAAAATATAAATATCCGCCAGAGGACTATGATTTTGCAATTAATACGGTAATTAGTCAATGTGAACTTTGGACAGATCAGGCACCGATGAATTATCCATCAGATAACATTGTAAAACATGATTTCAATAATGCTGTAGGAAATCAGATCTTAAATATGGTTGCGGATGAAGGTGTGTTATATGAGACAACGAAAAAGTAGTAAATCGATGCAGATGGAACGATCTGGCTGGCGTATTGCACATTGTTTTCTTGTAATGGATTGGGTATAATTAAGATAATTTGCATAGGCGGAAGAGGGATACCGATGGGGAAACAATTAAGAAGTGAGCGACAACAGAATATGCAGGAAAAGAATACGGATAAAAAGCTCCCAGAGCGGGTATTAAAGGATATTTCAGCGATTGCAGAGATGTGTTCCGTAGAGAAAATAGTACTTTTTGGATCACGTGCAAGAGGAGAAAACACGGAACGAAGCGATATTGATATTGCTGTCTATGGGGGAAATTTTGAAGATTTTTACTGGAAGATAAAAGAAAATGTACATTCTCTTTTGATGTTTGATGTTGTAGATATTGATGCAGGAATATCGGAGGAACTGGTACAGGAGATAGAAAGGGACGGGGTTGTAATATATGAAAAAACTAGATAATTTTTCAAATTGTCTGCAGGTATTAAAAGGTGCAGATTTTGCGTTTGCTGAAAACAATGAAATCTATCGGACTGGTGTGATTGGACAGTACAATCTGACGTTTGAGCTTGCATGGAAGGCTTTGCAGGAAATTATGAAGTTACATGGAGCGGTTGGAGCAGAGACAGGATCTCCAAGAGAAATATTACAATTAGGGTACAAACTGGGATTTGTGGAGGACTCTGCTGTTTGGCTGTTGATGTTGAAAAAAAGAAATACATCCGTGCACATATACAATGAAGACGAAGTGGATGAGATGCTGGTATTGATCCGGGACAGCTTTATTCCTGCGTTTGTCGTGCTTGAGAAAACATTGCGAGAGAAATTAGCGGAAGCAGGAGACGATTGGGGGTAAAAAGGCTTATGAACATATGGACGATACTTGGAATCGGACAGACAGATGATAAGGGCGCAATCAAGCAGGCATATCGCGAGCGGTTAAAATCTGTGAATCCAGAGGAGGATGCAGATGGTTTCATGGAGCTTCGAAATGCCTACGAAGAGGCGATTGCAAGCTGTGACAGGCAGGAAGTGTTTCCGGATGATATGGATGACGAAGATTCGGAAGGGTTACAACCGCCACGGACAGAGCTTACCGATAAGTTAGAACAACTATACAATGATTATCCGAACCGTATCCGTGTGGATGCGTGGCGGGAGCTGTTTCGTGAGGATGCATTTGTATCGCTTGACACAGAGGCAGAAGCGCTGGAGGAGCTGCTTGTATTTTTGATGGATCATTACCGGATGCCAGATGCGGTTTTTCGTGAGATTGTGGACCGGTTTGATATCGCATTGCGCAAAGAAGATCTGCTGGTGAAATTCCCGGAGGATTATATTTCCTATATTCTTGGGGTAGCGGCGCGGAAACAGGACGGCTTTGCCTATGAATATCTGACCGGAGATTATACATATGCCGATGATTATATTGAGCAGTATATGAAGATTGAGCGGATGGACAAGCAAGACGAGCCAACGCCGGAGAACCGGGCTGCAATCCGGAAGGAATTAGAGCGTCTGAAACAGTTGCCACTCACACATCCACATGGTGATGTGCTGGAAATCTATGTGCAGATGAGGGATACGCATTTGCAGGAAAAGGATGCGGAACAGCCACTACCAAGGGCAGAAGCAGAGGCTGTATATGAGGCGCTTTTGGAACGGATCAATGCGAACCTTGAGCAATACCCGAAGGATGAGACGACAAAGTTTATCAAGAGTGAGATGCTGTATCGCTTAGAACGATATGAGGAGGCGAAGCAGGTCGCAGAGGAGATCCTTGCGGAGAATCCGGATTACGCGGATGCAAAGTATTGCTTAGGGGATATATATTATGCGATGGGCGACTTGGAGAAGGCAAAGGATATCTTCGAGGAGCTGATGCGCGATTATTATGGAGATGTGGCGTACCTTACCCGGCTGCAGCAGGTAAATGAAGCAATCATTGAGAAGTGGAAGCAGGATGTGGTAGAGCATCCGGAAGATCATCAGAAGAAGTTAGATCTGGCATGGTGCTATTATCAGAATCAGCGGGAGCTGGAAGCGTTGGAGGTGTTCGATACATTTGAGCCGGAGGGCGATGAGATCTTCACCTATTGTAATGCGAAGGGCAGATGTTATCTGGCAACCGGACAGACGGAGAAGGCACTGCCATTGTTCTTAAAATGGAAGAAGGCAATTGAGGATATACAGCCCGAAGAAGGCGGCTATACAGAGGAACAGCAGAAACGCAGAAAGCGGTATCCGTATGTACATACGCTGATCGCAAACTGTTACTACAACCTGAAAGAGTACGAGAAAGCGAAAGAATATATACAGCTTCCGGTCGAGACGGAGCACGAGGAGCAGATTACCGGACTGATCCTGAATCTACGGATTCTTTATGAATTGCGGGAGTATGGAAACTGCATGAAGGCATGCGATGCGATGTTAGAACATATTGATTATGAATCTATGGTCTACGAGGACGAGTATTGGGCGCATTGCTACCGTGCAAAATGCTGCTATATGTTAGATTATCTGCAGGAATGCATCTATTCGGCGGAGAAAGCGATACGGATCTATCCATATGGTGTGGAGCCGTACATACAGGAGATACTGACCTTCCAGCAGGCAGAACAGTATGAGGATGCCGAAAATGTGATGGCACAGTACCGGGAATTCCGACCGGAGAGCGATGCGATGGATTATTATGAGGCGTTAAACCTACGTGCACAGGAAAAAACGGAGGAAGCGTTGAAGCTTTTAGAGAAGGTGGATGCAAATTATAAGGCGGATGAATCTGATCTGCCGAATTATGAAGATCTGTTGTTAGAGCTGGCAGATCTCTATGATGAAGCAAACAGAAATGAGGAGTCCATTGCGGTTTATAAGAAGGTTGCGTCTATCAATCCGAAAAATCCGGATGTGTTTGGATATCTGGGATATATGTACCGGAAGGTGCATGAGATGGATCTCGCAATCAAGGCGTACGGGGATCAGATCCGTGTACGGCCGCATGCGGCATATTATACGAATCTTGGATTTATCTACTGGGAGCGGCGGGATTACGAGAAAGCATTGGAGAATTTTGAACAGTCACTTGCAATCGCGCCGGAGCGGTCTGACCGGGATATCCGTAGAAAGACAGAGGCCATTCGTTTCAAATCCCGTGTACTGCTCTGTCTGAACCGGATTACAGAAGGATGTCAGATTCTGCTGGATGCGCTTCAAAAATATGGAGATGATGTGGACCCGCAGCTTCGTATTGATGCAGGATTGGGACTCACAAGAGCGGATCGCTATCTGGAGGCGGAGCAGCTGCTGGAAAGCTATGCGGAGGAAGGCACGGATGAAAAACTGCGGTTTGACTGCGCGAGTCTTCTGATGGAGCTTGCAGGGGAAGAGGACGATACCCTGATGATGGATCAGATGTATCAGCTTGGCATGAAATTAAAGCCGGATAATACGAGCATCTACAGCAAGTATGGCAGAGTGCTGATCATGAATGGCAGGTATGCGGACGCAGTCGATGCATACAAAAAGGCAGTTAACTTAAATAAAGACACTAATTATTATGGGGAACTGTTGCAGGCACTCTATTTGCGGGATGGAGAGATCAAGTCCGAGTATGCAGAGTATTTAAGCAAGGCTGTGATACCGGAGGAAGACCGGAAGACACCGCTTGATTATATTAAGCTTGCAAGATACTGCCGGGTGATCGGCGATTATGCAGATGCGGAGAAATATCTGCAGCAGGCAGTTGCGATGAAGGTTTGTTCAAGCTGTGGATATCATGGCTGTGAGGAAGGCTATTATGAGCTTGGAATCCTGTATGAGGTAATGGGAGAGCGGCAGAAAGCCATTGAAGCCCATGAGAAGGCAATCGAGGCGCATGGACACTGTTATGTCTATGAGAAACGGCTGCAGGATCTGCTTGAAAATAGCTAAAAGATATGAATAGCATAGCTTAAAGGTATCACGCACATGAAATTTGTACTTGTACATTTCGTGTGCGTGTGTTATTATTGCGACGAATTGAATTCATAATATACGGTGCCGTGGAGCTTTTTATTTTTGGAAAGCAGACATGTGTTAAAAGGGAAGCAGGTGAAAGTCCTGCACGATCTCGTCACTGTAAGCCGGGAGTATACATTCGATATCGGAAGATAACCACTGGCCGCAAGGCTGGGAAGGGGAATGTGTATGTGGATCGGTAAGTCAGGAAACCTGCCGTGTATTGGTACAGGAAGAATTTCCAGATCACGAGTAATTGGTCGTACCGTTGTAGATTAAGTTCTATGGCCTGTTGCTCCGTCAGTTTGTGATTTCGCTGGCGGCTTTTTTTCTGTGCGTCTGAATTGATTCTTAACAAGTGACTGGATAAAAAACAAAAGGAAAGAGGTACAGAAAGAAATGAAGAAATCGAAATTAAGCGTAGCACTCCTTACAGCATGTATGGCAGCAACTCTGCTTGCAGGATGTGGAGACAAGAAGGATGCAACAACTGAGGCAACCACAGAAGTAACAACAGAGGCTGCAACAGAAGCAGCAACGACAACAGAGGCTACGGTTGCAGATGCAACTGCATCAGAGGCAGATGCGGATGAAGATGAGAATTATGAGACAGGAGATGCATCATTGGATAATGTTCGTAATCAGGATGAAATTGGTGACAACGAGTTACTTGTTGTAAGTTTTGGTACAAGCTTTAACGACAGCCGCCGTCTGACAATCGGTGCAATCGAGGATAAGATCGATGCAGAATTTGGTAACGACTACTCAGTCAGAAGAGGCTTCACAAGCCAGATCATCATTGATCATGTAAAGAGAAGAGATGGTATTGCCATTGATAATATGACAGAGGCACTTGACCGTGCGGTTGATAACGGCGTTAAGAATCTTGTAATCCAGCCAACACATCTGATGAATGGTCTGGAGTATACAGATGTTGTAAATGAAGTTGGCGATTATGCAGATGCATTTGATCAGGTTGTAATCGGCGATCCACTTCTTACAAGTGATGAGGACTTCGACGAGGTTATGAAGGCAATCACAGATGCAACAGCTGAGTATGATGATGGCGAGACAGCCATCTGCTTCATGGGACACGGTACAGAGGCAGACAGCAACGCTGTATATCAGAAGATGCAGGATAAGCTGACAGATGCTGGCTTTGAGAACTATTTTGTAGGTACCGTTGAGGCAACACCTTCTTTGGACGATGTACTTGCAAAGGTACAGGCAGGCGATTACAAGAAGGTTGTTCTTGAGCCTTTGATGATCGTAGCTGGTGACCATGCTAACAACGATATGGCAGGCGATGAGGAAGGTTCTTGGAAGACAACATTCGAGGATGCAGGTTATGATGTAACATGTCTCGTTCGTGGTCTTGGTGAGCTTCCAGCAATTCAGGACATCTTTGTTAAGCATGCACAGGCAGCTATTGACAAGTTAAATAAATAATAAGACGCGAGGAATCAATCGTGAAGAAATGGAACGTAGGTCTTGCAGCAGGCGTGGTACTTGCCTGCCTGCTTGCAGGATGTGGAAAAAATGATACAACAACACAGGAGACAACTGCCGCGACTACGACGGAGGCAGTGACAACGGAGCAGGCAACCGAAGCAGATGCGCAGATTGCAACTGGTTCGGATCTGGCATCTGCAACCGATGTAGTAGAGGATTGGATGGTTCCGATTCCGGCAGAGAATGTCGCAGATGGTGAATATGACATCGTTGTGGATTCAAGCTCTTCGATGTTCAACATTACTGCCTGCAAGCTCACGGTAGCAGACGGCAAGATGACCGCCGTTATGACAATGGGTGGAAAAGGCTATCGGTATCTGTATATGGGTACTGGCGAAGAGGCAGTTGCTGCAGACGAGTCAGAGTATATTCCATATGTAGAAGATGCGGATGGTGCGCATACATTTACAGTTCCTGTGGATGCATTGGATGAGGGCATTGCCTGTGCCGCATTCAGCAACAAAAAAGAAAAATGGTATGAGCGGACGCTGGTGTTCCGTTCCGATTCGCTTCCGTCTGGTGCCGTAGATAATCCGGCAATGAAAACGGCAGAGGATTTAGGTATTGCAGATGGTGAATATACGGTTGAGGTAACACTGGCTGGAGGATCAGGCCGTGCAACGGTGGAAAGTCCGACGAAAATCAAGGTGGAAAATGGAATTGCGACTGCAACAATCATCATGAGTTCTCCGAACTATGATTATATGATCGTCGGTGAGGAGAAATATCTGCCAGTCAATACGGAAGGAAATTCTACATTTGAGATTCCGGTTACCGGATTTGACTACAATATGCCGATTTCAGCGGATACGACTGCGATGAGCACGCCACACGAGATCGACTATACATTGTATTTTGATTCCAAAACAATAAAGTAAGGGTGTTGAATTTGAGACGAGGAAGAAGAATTCTTTTTTGCCTCCTGTTCGCCCTGTTATGTACGTTCCCCTGTGCTTGTACAACACAGGGGAATGTTGCATATACAGAGGATGCAGGGCAAAAAGAGACAGTGACAGATGCATCTGCATTGGATGCAGATATCCAGTGGGATGACTTGAAAATAGAAAATAGTATGGATTTAAGCTATGCGACACAGTTTTCTGTGGATTATTATACGGGTGGGTATAAGCTTATTTCCATTTGTGATATTGGTGATTATCTGCTTGTACCGGATGGAAAGAATGTACCGGAGGGACTTCCTTCGGATATTACAGTGATTGATGGATCGCCGAAGCATGTTTATCTGGCTGCGACGTCCGGTATGGATTTCATTGTGAAGATTGGTTGTTTAGACCGTCTTTCGTTCTCCGGCACGAAGGAGGATGGCTGGTATATTCCAGAGGCAAAGCAGGCGATGCAGGCACAGACACTTGCCTACGCTGGCAAATACAATGCGCCGGATGTAGAGCAGATGCTTGCCGGAGATTGTGACCTTGCCATCGAGTCGACGATGATCCTGCACAATCCAGAAGTAAAGGAGCAGTTAGAGGCGTGTGGAATCCCCGTGATCGTGGAGCATTCAAGCTATGAGACAGATCCGCTTGGCAGACTGGAATGGGTAAAATTCTATGGCGCGTTGTTCGATGCGGAGGAAGCAGCAGAGCAGTTGTTTGAGACAGAGACGGCGAAGACAGCGGATGTTCTGACAGAGGCACCGACCGGAAAGACGGTTGCATTTTTCTATGTGACAACGAGCGGGGGTGTCAATGTGCGTAAGTCGGGCGATTATGTATCGAAGATGATCGAGCTTGCCGGTGGAACCTGTATTACCTTTGACGATTCGGAAGAGGAAAATGCACTTTCGACCATGACGATCCAGATGGAGACATTTTATGAGCAGGCGAAAGATGCAGACTACATCATCTACAACAGCACGATCGACGGTGAGCTTACAAGTGTAGCAGAGCTTTTGCAGAAGAATGCATTGTTTGCGGATTTTAAGGCAGTCAAGGAAGGACATGTATACGGAACCGGGAAAAATATGTTTCAGGAGACTACTGGATATGGTACGATGATCGCAGATATGCATGCGATATTTACCGGACAGAAGCTAAAGAGCGATTATTTCTATAAACTGACAGATTAATATGAAGACAAAAAAGACACGTATTATAATTACATATATTGTATTATTTGCACTGCTGCTTGGTGCGATTCTGCTATCGCTTTATATCGGTAGCGTATCGATTGCACCGCGGCAGGTATTTTCCGTATTGACCGGACATGGGAGTGATGAGAAGACGATGCAGATCATCCTTTCTATCCGACTGCCGCGTGTGCTTGCAGCTGCAATCTTAGGTGGTGCACTTGCAGTATCAGGATTCCTGTTGCAGACATTTTTCCGAAATCCGATTGCAGGACCATTTGTGCTTGGTATTTCATCCGGGGCAAAGCTGGTCGTTGCACTTGCAATGATCGTAGGCGTCTCGCATGGAATCACGATGAGTTCGTGGTTTATGATAGGCATGGCGTTTATCGGGTCGCTTCTTTCGATGTTTTTTGTACTGGCAGTCTCGAAGAAGGTGCAGGAGATGTCTATGCTGGTTGTGTGTGGCGTGATGATCGGTTATATCTGTTCAGCAATCACGGATATCGCTGTGACCTTCGCGGATGATTCCAATATCGTGAATCTGCATAACTGGTCGCTTGGCAGCTTCGCTGGGATTTCCATGACGCATGTAAAGATCATGACGATCGTAGTTTTGATTGCGGTGGTGGGTTCATTCCTGCTATCCAAACCGATCGGGGCATACCAGATGGGAGAAAGTTATGCGCAAAATGTCGGTGTATCGATCCGACCGCTGCGTGTGATGCTGATTTTATTATCCAGCTTATTATCCGCTTGTGTGACGGCGTTTGCAGGACCAATCTCGTTTGTTGGAATCGCGGTACCGCACCTTGTGAAAGGAATGGTGAAAACAACCAAGCCAATCGTGATGATCCCGGTCAGCTTTCTTGGCGGCGGTGTGTTCTGTGTGTTATGCGACTTGTTAGCGCGGACAATCTTTGCACCGGTCGAGCTTTCCATCAGCTCTGTGACGGCGGTATTTTTAGCTCCGGTTGTGATTTACATGATGGTGAAGGAGAGGGGGCACAGACATGGCTATGCAGAGTGATTATATGATAACGGAAGAAGCGAGTGTAGGCTATCAGAAGCGCACACTCATAGATCATGTGAATCTCCATGTGAAAAAAGGAGAGATCCTGACTCTGATCGGACCAAATGGCGTCGGCAAATCAACAATCCTGAAAAGTATTATCCGTCAGCTTTCCCTGATTGCAGGAACGGTCAGCGTTGATGGGAAAGAACTGTCTGCCTATGCGCCGAAGGAGCTGGCAAAGAAGATGGCGATCGTGATGACGGAGCGGATTCATCCGGAACGATATACCTGTTATGATGTTGTGGCGACCGGAAGGTACCCGTATACCGGGAAGATGGGGATGCTGCAGAAGGAAGATGAAGAAAAGATTGAAGAAGCGATGCGGCAGGTGCAGGTCGAAGCGTTAAGCAGTCAGGATTTTGAACGAATCAGCGATGGACAGCGTCAGCGTGTGATGCTGGCAAGAGCAATCTGTCAGGAGCCGGAGATTTTGGTGTTAGATGAACCGACTTCGTATCTGGATATCCGCTATAAGACGGACTTCCTGTGGCTGCTTCGGACACTTGCACGGAAACGGCAGATGGCAGTTGTGATGTCCCTGCATGAGATTGATCTGGCACAGAAAATTTCGGATCGGGTTGTCTGTGTGAAGGAACATCGCGTTGACCGGGTCGGAACACCGGAGGAAGTGATGACAACGGAATATATACAGGAGCTTTATGCGATGCAGGACGGCGTCTACGATGCGGCGTATGGCAGTGTGGAATTCCCGAAGCCAGAGGGAACGGCCCGAACCTTTGTGATTGGTGGAGGTGGATATGGAACCCCGCTTTACCGGAGGTTGCAGCGGCAGGCGATACCATGTGTGGCAGGGATATTACCTGTGCATGACCGGGACTATCCGGTTGCAAAGGCACTCTGTGAGAGTGTATTGGAAATCCCAGCCTTTGCGATGCCGGACGATACGATGCTGGCACAGGCAAAAGCGATGATGGATGTCTGTGAGACCGTGTATTGTCCGTGCACCGAGTTCGGTGTGTGCAATTCGTACAATCAGGAGCTGTATTTTTATGCAAAAAAGCAAAATAAGTTGAAAAATCTTTCAGAATAGACTTTGAAAGCCATCTCTAAAATGCTATAATAACATGAAGTGAGTTTAAAGGTGGAGGAACAATGGGAGCATCATTAGAAGAAGAGATTAAGAAGAGAAGAACATTTGCAATCATATCCCACCCGGATGCTGGTAAGACGACTCTGACAGAGAAGTTTCTGCTCTATGGAGGTGCGATCAATACAGCCGGTTCGGTAAAGGGAAAAGCAAATTCCAAATATGCAGTTTCCGACTGGATGGAGATTGAGAAGGAGAGAGGTATTTCCGTTACCTCATCCGTATTGCAGTTTAATTATGATGGATATTGCATCAATATTCTGGATACACCGGGACACCAGGATTTCTCGGAGGATACCTACCGTACTTTGATGGCGGCAGACTCCGCGGTCATGGTAATCGATGCATCGAAAGGTGTGGAGGCGCAGACGATCAAGCTGTTCAAGGTTTGTGTGATGCGCCATATTCCGATTTTTACATTTATCAATAAGATGGATCTTGAAGCAAGAGATTCGTTTGAGCTTTTAGATGAGATCGAGAATGTCCTTGGAATCCGGACATGCCCGATTAACTGGCCGATTGGTGCCGGAAAGCGTTTCAAGGGCGTTTACGACCGGGATACAAAGAAAGTATCCATGTTTCAGGCAGTGTCTGTCGGCGGTGCAAAGTCGGCGGCAGAGACCGATTATGATGTGACAGATCCGGCGCTAAAAGATGCCGTTGGTGATGAGCTTTATTCACAGCTTATGGATGAAATCGAGCTTTTGGATGGCGCGAGCGATGAGTTTGATCAGGAACTGGTTGACAAGGGAGAATTATCTCCGGTGTTCTTCGGTTCCGCATTGACAACCTTCGGTGTGCAGACATTTCTGGAGCATTTCCTGAAGATGACACAGAGTCCGCTTCCACGTATGTCGGATGCCGGGTTGATGGATCCGATTACAGAACCATTTTCTGGATTTGTCTTCAAGATTCAGGCGAACATGAACAAGGCACATCACGACCGTATCGCATTTATGCGGATCAGCTCCGGTAAGTTCGATGCGACAAAGGAAGTCTATCATGTGCAGAGCGGTAGAAAGCTTCGTCTGTCTCAGCCACAACAGATCATGGCACAGGATCGTAAGGTCATCGACGAGGCGTATGCCGGTGATGTTATCGGTGTATTTGATCCGGGTATTTTCTCCATCGGAGATACGTTATGTACACCGGGAAAAAAATTTCAGTACGAGGGAATCCCTACCTTTGCACCGGAGCATTTCTGCAGGCTGGTGCATTTGGATTCGATGAAGCGTAAGCAGTTTATCAAGGGTGTTACACAGATCGCGCAGGAAGGTGCGATTCAGATGTTTCAGGATTATACACTTGGAATGTCCGAGATTATCGTCGGCGTGGTTGGTGTGCTGCAGTTTGACGTGTTGAAATACAGACTGGAAAATGAATATGGATGTGATATCCGGTTGGAGCCGCTTCCATATAATTATATTCGATGGGTAAAAGATCCGACAACGGATCTGAATAAGCTGTCGAGAATCAGCGACTGCAAGAAGGTAAAGGATATGAAGGATAATCCGCTTTTGCTGTTTGCAAATGAATGGTCCATACGCCTGATGCTGGAGCATAACGAGGGACTGGAATTAGAAGAATTCCGCAAAAACTAGAGAATCAATAAATTGTGAATCCGGGGTTTAAAGTTGTATCAATATTGGGAGAAGCATTGATATAAAAGGAGAAGGTAACATGATTTTAATTGACACACAAAAAGAGGAATTTACAAAGTTAAAAGACATTCGTATCTTTGAGAAGCTGGACAATGAGCAGCGCTACAACGGCGATCTGCTCGTGATCGGACTTGGCGGCATGGGCAGTCAGGTTGTCTGTGATATGAAGGGAATGTTGATGGGAGAGATTACACCGGACGATAACATCCAATATCTAATGGTTGATTCGGATATCCCTGCGATGGAGAATATGATCGAGGCAAGCCGGGATGGTATTGGCTTAAATGCAACCGAGATCATCAGTATCTATCGCCCGAATCTGGAGAATCTTCTGGTAAAAGGCATCAAGGAAAACCCGGTTCATCCAAACCTTGCGAACTGGATGCGTGAGGATTTTCCACAGATCAACATTGATACGGATGGAGCCAAGGGCAATCGTCAGATTGGACGGTTGATGTTCTCCAATGCATACGAGGACATGCGTGTCCTGCTGTTTGATAAACTGGAGGAGGCACATACCCGTTCGAAGTCAGGCAAGCTGGATATCATTATCGTGTCAGGTGTCGCTGGCGGTACAAGTGGTGGTATCCTGGCGGATCTTACTTATAATATCCGTGCTTATGTGCGTTCTAAGAAATGGAACGATGTGCGCGTAGGTGCCTGCCTGTTGATGCCGGATGTGCTTTACAGCAAGCGGGAGATTGTATCAAACCCAGATCTGCTTGCAAGTTTAAATGCGAATGGTTATGCAACCTTGAAGGAAGTCGACTACTACATGCGACTTACAAGTAAGGACAAGGATGAGCGCTATATATTTGAGAGCACGACACACAAGCTTACGATCCGTGAGAATATATTTGATGCCTGTCTGCTGATATCCGGTAAGAAAGATGAACAGGGGTATATCCCAGATGGCGTCATTTACAGTGATGTGGCATATTTCCTGACAAAGCTCGCTTCCGTCAAGCATGTCGGACAGGGAGAGGATGGCGAGAAAGGAAAATTGCTGCGTGATGTATTCTTTGATGGGGAAGATCGGGGCTATTATAAGATTATCAATGAATCCGATTATAAAATTCCGATCAAGCAGATCGAGAATATCTGTGAGTATGAGATTTTCACAGAGGCATATAAGAAGCTGCATGAGCTTGCAGAGGATGATCCGCAGGCAAAGGAATCCAGACAGAAGGTGTTTGGAGAGTTAGATACATTCCTGTCTGGAAAGCCGGGCGATGAGATCAGACTTTCGGTAAATGGAATCATCCCGATCAAGCAGTTTGAAAAGCCGGTTTATAAAATGATCAAGAAGAATCAGGATGGCTTGCGTGAGAATATGGGACGCCAGCTTACATCCATGAAGGATCGTATTCCGATTATGATTAAGTCCTTGAAGAATCACGTGCTCGATACGTTAAATGCAGAGCTGGAGTGGTTTATGCAGAAGAAGGGACCATATGCAGTCATGGATATTATTGGCTGTGGAGGTATCGGAAGCAGTGAGAAAGACCGCGGCATGATTGCGGATATTGAGCGTCTGTCTGAGCTGATGAAGCAGTACCAGCCAACTGGAGAATACAGCCGTATTATTGAGTCAATCAAGGACATCGTAGCAAAACGGTTCTTTACGTTCCCATCGGCGAAGCGTGAGACAGAGAACGGATATTACGAAGCGTGTATTAAAGAATGTCTGACGTTACAGCGAAACATGCTGATCGAGGGTATGAGTGATCAGGATATGTTCGGAGATATTACCCGGTTCCTGCGGGCAAAGGCAGAGCGCCTCGAGGAGCTGTATGCACAGTTTAACGAGGATCTGAAGAATGCGGTGGAGGATCTGGCTGCAAACGGAAAGCGGATTACCGGGTTCTTGTTAAAGGATGCGAAACAGCAGGAGTACCTGCCATCTGATTACATCACACAGGATCGTGTCGATGAGTTGTACAAGGGTATTGTAAAGCTGCTTGCGGACAATGAATCGAATATTGATAACGGACGCATCGTGCCTGTAAAACAGGAGATGGAGCGTGTATATAAGAACATTCTGATCGGTGTTGGTATGTATGCGCCGGAGAAGATGATTGCGGTTGCATTTGCAGATAAGCGTCCGACATTGGCAGAGCTTAACATGATGTTTGTATCTCCGACAAATGAGACGCGTGCAGAGATCATGGATCGGGCAGCAAAAGCATTTGTGGAAGGCGCCAGCGAGAAGACCGCGAAGAAGAAGCTGTGTATATTAAAGCCAGGCTTTAAAGTAAATATTACAAATCATAAGTATATTTCCCTTCCAGCGATTATGCCGTTCTTCAGTGAAGCGGTAACGAAGCTTCTGACGGCACCGCCATATAAAGAAGATCGTAACAATATCTCTCTGAATACTGGTGATGTGGCAATCTCTGAGGATGATATGTATATTGGAGTTCCACTATCAATGATGGCTTGTATCGACGATATGCGGAAAGCGTATGAGGTTGTTCCAGATGGTTATCTGGGATTACATATTGATGAAGTAAATAGAGATATGAAGACTGAGTTCCCTGGTGTTGCATAGCAGACAGGAACACAGAAACCATGAAAAAATGAAAAAGGATATCACAGAGCAGATGCTTGGTGCTGTCCTTTTTTGATGGGATTTGTGCACTTTTTTTCGTGCAAAGTAAATAAAGAAGTGCATTTATTATGAAAATATACTATAATATAAAAGATTGTGAATAACTATAGGTCAGAAAGGCAATGAAATGGCAAAAAAATTTTATGCTGTGAAAAGAGGTGTTCGACCGGGAGTATATGAAACATGGTCTGCCTGCGAACCGCTTGTGAAAGGATTTCCGGGAGCAATATACAAGAGCTTTCCGACGAGACAGGAGGCGGAGGCATTTGTAGGCGGAGAATGTGTGACGGAAGAATCAAAGCAGACCGATGAGAATATCGTATATGCATTCGTGGATGGTTCTTTCAACAGTGCCACACAGGTATATGGGTATGGTGGATTTCTGATGGATCATGGTGAGCGGTATGTCTTACAGGGACATGGCGATGATCCGGAGATGGCATCCATGCGCAATGTGGCAGGCGAGATACTGGGCGCGATGGCGGCAGTGAAGCTTGCAGTGGAAAAAGGATTACCAGAATTGGCGATTTATTATGATTATCTTGGAATCGAGATGTGGGCAACCGGAGGTTGGAAGCGGAACAAGACCGGAACGATTGCATATTATGACTATATGCAGCAGGTGCGGGACAAGATCCGTGTCACATTTATAAAGGTAAAAGGGCATTCCGGTGTGGAAGGCAACGAGGAGGCAGACCGCCTTGCAAAGGAGGCAGTCGGTATCACCGGATAGCGTACGCGAGAGGTTAAATAAAGATAAAAAGATAAAGAAAAGTGGAGATGAAAGATGAAATTTCAGGTTAGTAATTTATTTCGGAAGAAAGAAGAACCAGTGGAAAATAATGCAGTAGAGACAGAAGCACAGGTGGCAGAGGAAGCACCGAAGGCAGAGGCTGAGGCGGCACCAGAGCAGACAGCAGCCATTATAGAGGAAGAAGTGACAGTATGTCCAAAATGCAAGCAGGAGTTTAAGAAGTCTGCAATCAAGGACAATTACAATGTATGTATCGCATGCGGATACCATTATGTGGTTTCTGCAGAAAAGCGGGTACGTCTGTTGGTTGATCCGGGTACATTCAAGCCGCTTCGCTGTAAGGTTGCATTCTCCAATCCATTGGATATGCCGGAATATGAAGAGAAGATCGAATGCCTGCAGGAAAAGACCGGACTTGAAGAAGCGGTCTATACTGGTGTTGGCAAGATTGACGGAAATGAGGCAGTCATTGCAGTCATGAGCAGCAAGTTCCTGATGGGAAGTATGGGTATGGCTGTTGGTGAGAAGGTTACAAATGCAGTGGAATATGCAGATAAGAAACATCTTCCGCTTATTATATTTACCGCAAGTGGCGGTGCGCGTATGCAGGAGGGTATTTTATCCCTGATGCAGATGGCGAAGACGAGTGCAGCGATTGAGAAGTTCAGTGAGCATGGTGGATTGTACATTTCCTACCTGACACATCCGACAACCGGTGGTGTAACTGCCAGCTTCGCAACGTTAGGTGATATTACACTGGCAGAGCCAGATGCTTTGATCGGATTTGCAGGACCGCGTGTAATCGAGCAGACGATCGGTCAGAAGCTTCCAGATGGATTCCAGCGTTCGGAGTTCCAGATGGCACATGGCTTTGTCGATCAGATTGTGCCGAGAGATAAGATGCGGGAAGTCATCTCCCATATTTTACGTTTACATGCGAAGAAAGGAAGATAATCATGATTAAAGAGATAGATGAGCGAATTACGGAAATCGATAAAGAGATCGAAGAGATCATGGCGAGTGATCTGGTAGATGAGGCAAAGGTATATGTCCTGAAGCGGGAGCGTCATGATCTGATACATATGTGTAAGAATCTGAACAGCCATGATAAGGTATATCTGGCACGTCACAAGAAACGTCCGAAGATCACAGAGTATGTTGATGCGATCTTTGATGATTTCTTTGAGCAAAAAGGTGATGCGCTCGGCAAAGAGGATGCAAGTATCTATGGAGGTATTGCAACCTATCATGGAATCCCTGTGACGGTAATCGGACACCGCAAGGGAAATGATCTGGCAGAGAATCTGAAATGTAATTTCGGTATGCCGGGACCGGAAGGATACCGGAAGGCACTGCGTCTGATGAAGCAGGCAGAGAAGTTTGGCAGACCGATCATTACATTTATTGATACACCGGGTGCATATCCGGGATTGGAAGCAGAGAACAACGGGCAGGGCAGCGCCATTGCGGTAAACCTTGCGAAGATGAGTGCATTGAAGGTGCCTGTAATTGCGGTTGTAACTGGAGAGGGAAGCTCCGGTGGTGCACTTGCCATCGGTGTTGCAAACAGCGTACTGATGCTTGAAAATGCAATCTATTCCATCCTTTCTCCAGAGGGCTATGCGTCCATTCTGTGGAAGGATTCTTCCCGCAGCGAGGAAGCCGCTGAGATGATGAAGCTTACTGCACAGGATCTGAAGGAGTTTGGCGTGATTGATGATATCATTCCGGAGCCGATCGGTGGTGCACATCTGAATCATAAGGTTGTATTCAAGGCAACTGACCGCGCGATCAAGAAGGAACTTGACAAATACATCAAGATGAACCCGGATGAAGTAGCGAAGCATCGTTATAAGAAATTCAGAACGATCGATAATAAATACCTGCATGTGATCTAAGATGATTGCGCAGGAAGAGAGTGACAGAGAGTAAGAGGAAAGATAAGATGAAAGAGGGCTTACATATTGTAGGTATGGGACATTATGCCCCAGAGCGTGTAGTGACAAATGATGATTTAAGCAAGATTGTAGATACAAATGACGAGTGGATCTCCAGCCGTACCGGTATCCGCAGAAGACATTTTATTACAGATGAGGCAAATAAGGATATGGCGGCTGCCGCAGCGAAGATGGCAATCGAGGATGCAGGCATCGACAAATCAGAGATCGGTGTTGTGATTGTAGCGACGATCCGTCCGGATCACATGACACCATCGGTAGCATGTATGGTGCAGAAGGAATTAGAGCTTCCACAGGATATCCCTTGCTTTGATATCAATGCAGCCTGCTCCGGATTTATGTATGGTGTACAGATTGCGCGAGGCATGCTGTTACAGAGTGATAAGAAGTATGGTGTCGTGGTCGGCAGTGAGACGTTGTCCAAGATTTTGGATATGAATGACAGAAGTACCTGTATCCTGTTTGGTGATGGCGCAGGCGCTGTGGTTGTTGAACTTTCCGATACACACCGGTATTTCAGCATCCTTGGTGCGAAGGGCGACGATGTCGTACTGGAATGCAGCAACGAGGATTTACAGCCGCGTCACGTCAGCATGCTCGGCAGTGAGGTGTTCAAGTTTGCAGTCAGCACCGTTCCGAAGACGGTCATGCAGCTTTTGGACAAGGCTGGCGTAACAGCCGATGATATTGATCTGTATGTCTGCCATCAGGCAAATAAGCGGATCATTGAGTCTGTGGCAAAGAAATGTAAACAGAGCATGGACAAGTTCTATATCAATTTGGATGAGTATGGAAATACAAGTTCTGCAAGTATTCCAATCGCACTTTCTGAGATGAATCAGAAGGGTATGATCAAACCGGGCATGAAGCTTATATGTGTAGGCTTTGGCGGCGGTCTGACATGGGGCGGCGCATATCTGGAGTTCTAGCAGAAAGGTAGTTGTAGATAACAGGAGGATAAAGATGAGATTAAATGAATTCCTTGGAATCAAGTATCCGATTATTCAGGGTGGAATGGCAAACATCGCACTTGGTGAATTTGCGGCCGCTGTCAGTAATGCCGGCGGACTGGGATTGATTGCATCCGGCGGATTTGACGCAGAGCGTATCCGTGAGGAAATCAAGAAGTGCCGTGCGTTGACAGACAAGCCATTCGGCGTGAATTTGATGCTGATGAATCCAGATGTTGACAATATCGCAAAGATGTTGGTCGAGGAGAAGGTTGATGTAATCACAACCGGAGCTGGAAGCCCGGAAAAATATGTGGCTGACTGGAAAGCCGTTGGAACAAAGGTAATTCCGGTTGTCAGTGGCGTGGCACTGGCAAAGCGTATGGAGCGTATGGGTGTAGATGCCCTGATCGCAGAAGGCGGCGAGAGTGGCGGACATGTCGGTGAGATGACAACGATGACTCTTGTACCGATGGTTGTTGATGCAGTCAATATTCCGGTTATCGCAGCTGGCGGTATCGCAGACGGCAGAGGTATGGTTGCAGCATTTGCACTTGGGGCAATCGGTGTACAGATCGGAACTGTATTACTTGCCAGTGAAGAGTGTCCGATTCATATCAATTACAAAGAGGCAGTTATCAAGGCAAAAGATAATGGTACAGCAGTGACTGGCAGATCCAGTGGTGCTCCGGTACGTGTTATCAAAAACCAGATGGCACGTGAATATCTGAAGATGGAAGGCAAGGGCGTTCCAAGAGAAGAGTTGGAGCAGCTTACCCTTGGTTCTCTCCGCAAGGCCGTTTTAGATGGCGATACAAAGAATGGTTCCCTGATGGCTGGGCAGGTATGTGGTCTTGTAAAGGAGATTAAGCCAGTGGCAGAGATCCTGAAGGGACTGTATGAGGATTCACTTGCAGAGCTTGCAAAGCTCAGTAGTGAGGGTATTTAGATAAGATAAGGCACGCGGATGCGTGGCGACATAAATTGATAGAATAATCATAGATAAGCAGGAGGAAATTATGAAGATCGGTTTTTTATACGCTGGACAGGGCGCACAGCATGTCGGAATGGGAAAAGATCTCTATGAGGCATACCCGGAGTTCCGTGAAGTATTTGATAATGTAAAGCTTGATTTTGATGTGAAGGAGTGCTGTTTCGATGGCCCGATCGAGAAGCTTGGACAGACAAGATACACACAGCCATGTATGGTTGCCTTTGCAGTTGGCGTGACAAAGATTCTTGCAGCAAAGGGCATTGTGCCAGAAATCGCGGCGGGTCTTTCTCTTGGTGAGTATTCTGCCCTCTATGCGGCAGGTGTATTTGAGGAGCAGCAGGTGATCGATCTTGTTGCATACCGTGGCAAGGCGATGGAAGAGGCAGTGACTGGCAGAGATACAGGTATGATCGCTGTTATGAATCTCGATCGTGAGACAATCAAGGCATGCTGCAAGCAGGCAGAGGAAGAATTTGCAGACAGCGAGTTCCATATCGCTGAGGTAGCAAACTATAATACACCGGTACAGGTAACTGTATCTGGTGATACACCGGTTATCACAAGAGCCGGAGAGCTGATGATGGAGAAGGGTGCAAGAAGAATCGTGCCGGTTGCAGTCAGTGGACCATTCCATACATCTTTGATGAAGCCGGCTGGTGACAAGCTTGCAGAGCGTTTCAAGACCGAGCATTTCGGAGAGATGAAGTTCCCGGTACTGTTCAATGCAACTGGTAAGGAACTTGCAGCAGACAAGACAATTCCTCAGATGCTTGAGACACAGGTACAGAGCAGCGTATATTTTGAGGATTCTATCAAGTACATGATCGAGCAGGGCGTTGATACATTTATCGAGGTTGGCCCAGAAAAGACACTTTCTGGATTCGTGAAGAAGATCGACCGCAGCTTCGCTACTTATTCTGTAGAGGATATTGATTCATTAAACGCATTATTAAAAGCACTTGGAAAGTAAAGTTGGAGGGAATCTATGACATTAGAGAATAAAACAGCCATTGTCACAGGCGGCAGCCGTGGAATCGGACGTGCAATCTGTATCGCACTTGCAGAGGCAGGTGCCAATGTTGTAACGTGTTATGCACATGGCGCAGCCGGTGCGGAAGAGACAGTAAAGCAGTGTGAGACATATGGTGTAAAGGCATCTGCGATTCAGGCAGATGTTGCAAATAATGAAGATGTACAGGCACTTGTCGCAAAGGTGAAGGAAGAATACGGAAGCATCGATATTCTTGTCAACAATGCAGGTATCACGAAGGATAACCTGATGCTGAAGATGACAGAAGAAGATTTTGAGCAGGTGATTGATACGAACTTAAAGGGTGCATTTCTGTGTATCAAGCATGTATCGAAGATCATGCTCAAACAGAAGCGTGGACATATCATCAACATCAGCAGTGTTGTCGGTGTCCGTGGAAATGCCGGACAGGTGAACTACGCATCCAGCAAGGCAGGCTTGATTGGTATGACAAAGTCTGTTGCGAAGGAGATTGGCTCCCGAGGTATCACAGTCAATGCGGTAGCACCTGGATTTATTGAGACAGATATGACAGCAAAGCTGCCGGAGGCAGTTGTAGAAGAGAACCTGAAGAGCATTCCGATGAAAAAGCTTGGAAAGGTCGAAGATGTTGCAAATCTTGTCCGTTTTCTGGCAAGTGATGATGCAAGTTATATTACCGGTCAGGTCATCTGTGTAGATGGCGGTATGGCAATGTAGGAGGGAAAAAATGAGCAGAAGAGTTGTGATTACAGGTTTAGGAACTGTAAACCCTTTGGGAAATAACGTGGAGACAACATGGGACAATGTGAAAAAAGGTGTCTGCGGAATTGATGAGATTACAAGAATCGATACGACAAACCATGCAGTGAAGCTTGCCGGTGAGGTAAAGGATCTGGATGTGACAGCCGTGATCGACAAGAAGGATGCCAGACGTATGGATCGTTTTGCACAGTATGCAGTTGTTGCAGCCGATGAGGCATTTAAGCAGAGCGGACTGGATATGGAGAAGGAAGATGCAGAGCGTTGTGGAGTTATCTTCTCCAGTGGTATCGGTGGTATGGAAGTCACAGAGAAGAACTATCAGACGGGTGAGAGACGTGGATTCGATAAGATCTCCCCATTCTATATCCCGATGACAATCGCGAATATGGGTGCCGGAAATATTGCAATCCGTTTTGGTTTCAAGGGTATCTGTTCTTCTGTTGTAACTGCCTGTGCATCTGGTAACAATGCAATCGGAGACAGCTTCCATTATATTCGTGACGGCTATGCAGAGGTTATGATCTGTGGTGGTTCTGAGGCAGCGATTACTGATATGGCGATCGGTGGATTTACAGCGATGCAGGCATTAAATACAACAACCGATAAGAACCGTGCTTCGATTCCATTTGATAAGGAGCGTGCTGGTTTTGTCATGGGTGAAGGTGCTGGTGCACTTGTATTAGAGGAGTATGAGCATGCGAAAGCACGTGGCGCTGAGATTTACGGCGAGGTTGTAGGATATGGTGCAACCTGTGATGCATACCATATCACAGCCCCATGTCCGGATGGAGCAGGCGGAGCAGCCTGTATGGCAATGGCAGTGAAGGATGCCGGTATCAAGCCGGAGCAGGTTGGTTATATCAACGCACATGGTACATCCACACACTTAAATGATGCAGGCGAGACAATGGCGATCAAGACGACATTTGGTGAGCATGCATACAAGCTGATGGTTAGCTCTACAAAGTCTATGACCGGACATCTGCTCGGTGGTAGTGGTGCCGTAGAAGCTGTGATCACAGCACTTGCATTGCATGATGGATTTATTCCTGCAACGATCAACTATCAGGTTCCAGATGAAGAATGTGATCTGGATATCGTTCCAAATGAAGGAAGAAATGTACAGGTAGAGTACGCGCTTTCCAACTCACTTGGATTTGGCGGACACAATGCAAGTATTCTGCTGAAGAAGTTTGAATCGTAGATTGCAGGACGAAGGAGAAGAAGATGGAATTAAATTCAAATCAGATACAGGAGATTTTGCCACATCGTTATCCGTTCCAGTTAGTCGACCGGATCACAGATTTTGAGCCGGGAAAATGGGCGAAGGGTGTGAAGTGTGTATCCGTGAATGAGATGCAGTTTCTGGGACATTTCCCAACACAGCATGTCATGCCGGGTGTACTCGTGATTGAGGCACTTGCACAGGTTGGCGCGATTGCAATTTTGTCCGAGGAAGAGCACAAAGGAAAGACCGCATTTTTTGGAGGTATCAAGAATGCGAGATTCAAGAAGCAGATTACGCCGGGCGATGTGATCGAGATGGAATGTGAGATTATAGACCAGAAGGGACCAATCGGTTCTGGAAAGGCTGTCGCAAAGGTAGATGGAAAAGTTGCTGTAACGGCAGAACTTACATTTGTCGTAGGCGCATAAATCGTGTATAATAATAGGGCTGTCGTTGACAGCTCTATTTTTTAAGGAGTAAATAAGATAGATGGACGAAAAGAAGTTAACAAACCGGAGTCTTGTTCCGGTGCTCTCTATCGCTGGTTCGGATTGCTCTGGCGGTGCCGGTATACAGGCAGATTTAAAGACAATGCTTGCGAATGACTGCTATGGGATGTCTGCCATCACAGCGCTGACTGCACAAAATACGATGGGTGTGACCGGGATCATGGATGTGACACCGGAATTTCTGCGGCAACAGATTGACGCGGTATTTACAGATATTCGGCCGAGAGCTGTGAAGATCGGTATGGTGTCAGACAAAGCTCTGATTACGACGATTGCAGAAGCACTGACAAGCTGGAATGCGGAAAATATAGTTGTTGATCCGGTGATGGTTGCGACGAGCGGAAGCCGGCTGTTAAAGGAGGATGCGATTTCCTGTCTGACTGAAAAGCTTCTTCCACTTGCGACACTCATTACACCGAATATCCCGGAGGCAGAGCTGCTTACCGGCATGACGATCCGGTCGAAAGCAGATATGGAACAGGCGGGAAGATGTCTGTATGACAGATATCATTCGCATGTGCTGATCAAAGGTGGTCATGCGATTGAGGATGCCAGCGATGTATTGGTTGGAGCTGAAGTGGTCTGGTTCCACGGTTCAAGAATTGATAATCCGAATACACATGGAACTGGATGCACCTTGTCCTCTGCGATTGCGTGCGGACTGGCAAAGGGGAAAACTGTGACGATAAGCATTGCGGAAGCAAAGCGGTATCTGGAGCAGGCACTTCGGACAGGATTAGATCTGGGACATGGCAGTGGACCACTCGATCACGGCTTTATGGTTGCAGATAGATAGGAGATCCGGAGTAGAAATAGAAGATGAAAATAAGAAAAGAACAGTTACAGATCTATGCTGTAACAGATACAAAATCAGTAAATAAGGAACGATACGCAACCCTGATAGATGCGGTGGAAGCGGCAATTAAGGGTGGTGCGACGATCGTGCAGCTACGGGAAAAGGAGCTTCCCGAAGATGCATTTCTTGCAGAGGCAAAGGAGATCAAAAAGCTGACGGGAAGATATGGTATTCCACTTATCATCAACGATAATGTGGCACTTGCAAAAGCCTGTCAGGCAGATGGTGTACACTTAGGACAGGGCGACATGCAGGTGGAAGAAGCGCGTGCTATCCTTGGGGATGCAGCGATCATCGGTGTATCTGCCCACAATGTAGAGGAAGCTCTGCTTGCGGAAAAACAGGGTGCCGATTACCTTGGCTCCGGCTCCGTCTTTGTGACGACCACAAAGCAGGATGTAACAGCACTTCCGTTGAAGACGCTGCGGGAGATCTGCCGTGCTGTGCAGATTCCGGTTGTGGCAATCGGGGGTGTCAGCACAGAGAATATTGATCAGTTAGTTGGCTGTGATGTGGCTGGTGTCGCGGTAGTATCCGCGATCTTCGCACAGGACGAAATTGAGACAGCCACGAAGAAGCTTACGGCACGGGTGCAGGATATGCTTGCAAAGACAGAAACGTTTGATGCATTATATCAGAAACTGATGCCACTCTTACAGGGGAAAAAGGGTGTGCTTTTCGATATGGATGGAACACTGATTGACAGTATGCCGATGTGGCGGATGCTGGATGTGGAATATATCGGCAGATATGGCATCCATCCGGACATGGAGTTTCACCATCAGGTGGCGACGATGACACTCATTCAGGCGGCGAACTTCATCAAAGAACAGTTTGACATCCCAAAGACTGCGGAGGAGATCTTCGATGATTTCCAGAATATGGTGATCGAGGAATACCGGGATACGATTCCGTTGAAGCCATATGCCTTCGAGCTTGTGAAATGGATGAAGCGGGATGGCTATAAGGTGGCTGTTGCAACGGCAAATGAAATCAATTTAAGTGAGATGGTATTAGCGCGTACCGGACTTATGGAAGATGTCGATACAATTGTCAGCTGTACGATGGCAGGCGCGAGCAAGGAGTCACCGGCAGTTTATGAGCTTGCCTGTGCGAATATGCAGATTGCCATAAAGGACTGTGTGATCTTCGAGGACAGTCTGCGTGCGATGTATACGGCGAAGAAAGCAGGATTTGTAACTGTAGCTGTGTATGACGAGGTGGCGAAGGACAGCTGGGAGGAGATCTGCCAGCTCACAGATGAACAGGTGGTGCTTGCATAATGGAAAATAAGAAGAAAAAAGAGATACAGACAAGCTGCGATACATGTGCGTATCTGATCTACGACGAGGAATATGAGGAATATGTCTGTGACGTGAGTATGGATGAGGATGAGATCGCACGGTTGTATGGGGACAGCCATTATTGTTGTCCCTATTATAAGAACGGTGACGAGTATCGTGTGGTAAGACATCAGATGTAGGAAAGGAAAACAGATGAAGAAAAATATAGTATTGATCGGTATGCCGGGAAGTGGAAAAAGCACGATCGGCGTATTGCTCGCAAAGGCAATCAATTATCATTTTATTGACGGAGATCTGTTAATTCAGAGACAGGAAGAAAAGACATTGGTCGACATCATCAACGAGAAGGGGATCGATGCATTTCTTGCGATTGAAAATCAGGTACTGCGGGATATCAACACGGAAGCGTCTGTCATTGCGACTGGTGGCAGTGCGATTTTCTCGGAAGAAGCGATGAAGCATTTAGGTGAGCAGGGACTGATCGTATATCTCGATGTAAGCTGCGAGGAGATCATCCGCCGCGTCAATAATATCTCGACGCGCGGTATCGCAATGAAGCCGGGAAAGACACTGGCAGATCTGTACGCGGAGCGCAAACCATATTATGAGAAATATGCACAGCTCACGATTCCTTGCGATGGGAAGACGATGGAGCAGTGTGTGCAGGCGATTGCCGTATGTGTGAAATTATTGTGGGGGCAGAAAAATAAATAAAATATAGGAATATAAC
>CAVGQQ010000040.1:0-29132 GCA_963631525.1 bacterium | reverse complement strand
CTTGCAAGAAAGCTGAATCACCTGAGAAAGAATAAGTGTGAATACTGGATAAAGTTAAGCATAACAACAAGAGATTTACTGAAAAAGTGGTATGCCGCAGACAAGAGAAGATATAAAGATTTAATGTAAGAAAAATAAAGCATATTTGTATATGGGATGTAGGCTAATACCAAGGCACAGAACGTTCGTTTGCGGTCGGCTAATCGCAACAATGCGAATAATACGTGGGTAGCGAATTCGTCAGGTAATGTCAACAACAACAACGCGCGTAACTCGAACTATCGTCCTGCCCCGATTGTGTGATAACGGATTATATACAATTAACACGTAGTGTTATATTATCCGAAACTAAACACAATGAGCCGAAATCCCTGCTTGTAAAAGCTAAACAACAGTATGCCGATGTCGGAGACTTCATACAAGAAAGTTAGCTGTACTGTGACGGCATACAAAAATAATTTGTATATAAGAATAAACTCAATAAATTCAATAAACTACACGGCGAATACAAAAAAGTGAAAGAAATAATCAGTTATGACAGTTTAATGGAATCCATGTATAAATGCCAACGTGGCGTAAGGTGGAAACCATCGACTAAGAACTATATTATCAATGGAGCTGAAGAGATATTAAAGGAATCAGAGGCTCTTAAAAACGGTACATGGAAGAACAGCAAGCCGACCAAAATACAAATTGTGTACCCAAAACAACGCGAGGGCTTATCCATACCATTCAAAGACAGAGTCTATCAGAGGAGTATCAATGACAATGTGTTATATCCCGAGATGGTTAAACATTTTGTAATAGGTAATTGTGCGTGCCAGAAAGGTAAAGGCACTAAGTTTGCAAGAGATTTAGTCAAGAAATACCTGTGGAGACACTATAGGAATCACGGATTAAATGGTTATGTGCTACAGATAGATATCAAAGGCTATTATCCAAATATGAGGCATGATGTGGTATATAGAAAATTTAAAAGGCATTTGTCTGATGATGTTTACAATGCAGTCTGTGATATCCTGTCACACCAATATAAAGGGGATGTTGGGTTTAATCCTGGAAGCCAAATGGTGCAGATAGCAGGAATCTCTGTGTTAGATGATATCGACCATATTATAAAAGAAAAATGCCATATCAAAGGATATGTGCGATATATGGATGATTTTCTGCTGATACATGAGAGTAGGCAGAAATTGCAAGAGTGCTTAAGCACTGTCAAAGCAGAGCTTGTTAAAATCGGTTTTGAAGTACATCGCACCAAAACGCGAATAAAACCTATTGCAGACGGATTTATGTTTTTAGGGTTTAATTACAAGCTGACCGATACAGGTAAAATTATACTCGGTGTTGACAGCAACAGCGTTAAGCATGAACGCAAAAAACTGCGCAGGATGGTTGCTAAATGTAAACGTGGCGAGATGGATAAAGTAAAAGCTGACGAGTGCTATACGTCTTGGAAAGCTCATGTGGCTTATGGTAATTCGTATAAATTATTACACAATATGGATAGGCATTATAAAGAGTTATGGCAAAGTAGTTAAAGCAGAAAGGTGATGAGAAACAATGGCAGACACAGAAAAAGAATTAAGAATAACAAGAGCTTCGTCTGATTTGGAAAGGCGCATTGAAGAAGAGTATCAGTTCTCTATGCAAGCAAGGGCAAGGTCAGATATTGATTATATTGCTATGATGGCAGATATAGATATTATATCTGAAGAAGCAGAAACAGAAAGCACAACAGAAGCAAACGACAATGAGGAGGCTGAAATCAATGGCTAAGAGCAAGTGGTATGATTTTATTAAAGAGCATTATGATAATGGTTCGTGGGGCATTGACAGAATAAAGGCTGCTGTAAAGGTTGGTCGTATAACACCTGAGGAATACAAAGAGATTACAGGTGAAGAGTATGTAGAAGGGTAAAGTACCACAGAAACAACAATGACAGAAATTTTAATAGCGGTTCTTGGTGGTTCAGCCCTCGGTTCTACACTGTCAGCACTAATCAATCAGTTAGGTGCTTATATCTCGGACAGGCGCAAGAGAAAAGACCACAAAGAGGATACAACAGACAGGAAAGAAGATGCACTTAAGCAGGGCATGAAGCTGCTGCTTGCAGATAAAATTCAGTACCTTGCAATCAGGTTTATTGAAGATAACGAGATAACATTCCAGAATCGCAAGATGCTGAATGAGATGCACAAATGTTATCACAGTGGTTTGGGTGGTAACGGTGATTTTGACACTTTAATGGAAGAGGTTAATGATTTGCCATTGAAAGCGTAGGTGATTCAATTATCTGAAGGTGGACAATTCGGTTCACCTTCTCCCTTTTATGTTTTATTACAGCGAGGTAAAAAATATGGATAAAGCTACAAGTTGGATAAGAGCGGCAGGTATAAGAGCAATAAAGACAATATGCCAGACAGCTATAGGTGTAATCGGTGCATCAGGCGTGATGTCAGAAGTAAACTGGACAATGGTCGGCAGTGCATCACTTCTTGCGGGTATACTCTCGTTGCTGACAAGTGCCGCAGGTTTACCAGAGGTTGATGGTAATAATAACAACAGTGATATCGACAACAACACAGACGGGAGTAATTAAGAACGATAAATGGAACGACCAATTAAATACTTACAGACTGATTCGAGGTGGGGTTCGTTAGACTATTCTGCGGAAGGCGAGACTACCACAATTGCACAATCCGGTTGTGGACCCACCTGTGCGGCAATGGTTATTGCATCACTTAAGGATAAGTCAATCACACCAAAAGAAACTGTTGCGTGGTCAAAGAAACACGGCTATAAAGCGAAAAATCAAGGCACGTACTACACCTATTTTATGCCACAGCTTGCGGCGTATGGCATAGAAAGTCGCAGAGTAAATCTCACAAATATTTACAAAAAGACAGGCGCACGAGTAAACTTGATTCATGCAGAGATTGAACAAGCACTTAAGTCTGGTAAGTGGGTTATTGCCTGTATGGGTAAAGGCATCTGGACTTCGAGCGGACACTTCGTACTTGCGTATAAGACCAAAGATGAAAAAATTTACATCAACGATCCCGCAAGCGCAAAGGCAATGCGTGAGTGCAACAGCCTGTCCGTATGGCAGTCACAGGTTAAATATTACTGGATTATAGAAACAGGAAGCAGCAATTTTAATAAAGCAAATAACGAAAGCAGTGATGAAGTGGTAACAGATAGAAAAGTAAAAATACTCGGCAAAGAGTATACGACCAAAGGAATATTTAAAGACCAGAGCAATTACCTGTCACCTAAAGTGTTTGTGTCAGCAGGGTTGAATGTAGGCTCGGAAGGCGGCATGCCTGTTATCAGCCTCCCTAAAATCAGGGTTAATGTTGATGGAAAATCCACAGAAATCAGCGGTTTTAAAAGCAATGGTACAAACTACTGCGGAGTGCGCGAGATAGCAGAGCTTCTCGGCTGCACTGTTGACTGGGTGGACGGAGAAATAAAAATAACGAAAGAATAGTATTATAGCAATGCTATAATAATGCTATAATAATGTTATAGAAAACATAACATAACGTTTTTGCAGAAGAAAGGTTAAGGCGAACGAAGTAAAAAGCGTTCGCCTTTTTTACAAATGGCATAAAAGCTGTGCTTTACTAAGGATAGATATATCTTTTTAGGCAAAACCAGATTACGTAATTAAGAGGTGATTAAAATGGCAGCTTATACAATAGGCTCAGAAAAAGGAAAAAATATTGCAAGCAATATGAAAACAGGGCAGACCTACAGCGCATCTGACGGCTCAACATGGAAAAAAGAATCTGATGGTTCAGTGACTGTAACTTCTAAAGACGGTACTGTTTCGAAGAATGCCTATACCACATCAAATAGCAAGTCAACAAATGTAGGTGGTTCTGGAAATAACAGTACATCTACAAACGGCAGTACAGGCAGCGGGAGTGGAAACAGTTCTACTACAATAACTAAGATAAACACTACCACAACAACAAGCAACAACAGCAATAATAACAATAATAGCAACGCTACAAGCACCAGCAAGACAAACAATGTCTATACAATAGGCACGGCTAAAGGCAATGACTTGTATAATACAGCCAAAGCCACAGGAACATCATCCTTTACAGACAAGGGTGGCGATACGGTTGTTTTAAAGTACGACAAGAGCACTGGTAAAATGACAGCTCTCAAGAATGGCGTGACGATGAATGTCGATAACACTTACTCTGCATCATCTTCCAGTGCCGCAAACAGTGCCGCAAATGCCACTAAGAATAATGTGGCTACAGATGCAAGTGCAAACACAGCAGGGCGTACAGTATATTCCATCAATGGCAAGGCACCGTCTGGATTAAAAGCGGGCGATAAGGTTATCACAGGTGGCGGAACATACCAGATAACAAATGTTAAAGCAGACGGCACCTACGATTCACAGCTCATCGATGCAAACACAACCACATCAACAGCTAAGAATATAGATTTTCAGTCACTGATAAATGATGCTGTAGCAAAAGGCGATTGGGCATCGGCTGCACTATACGAGGCTCAACGGAATGCGAAGATAGATAAGTTAGCGGCAAGCGGTCAGAACACAAACAATTATCAGAAAACTTACAATTACTCAACTGTAGCAACTGACAACAACGGCAAACAGTATAATGTGGTTACTCAGAAAGACGGCACTATAAAGCTCATTGGTTCGGACGGCTCATCACCTACAGATTTGTTAGGCGTGATTACTATATCAGACCCAAATAATTCACAATACAAAAAACAGTATATAGCAACGAATAACAACGGCCAGACAGGTAAGCTTGTTGGCATAAAGAATTCGCCTGTAACGATTATGAAGCTTAACGAGGATGGTTCATATGATGCAACGGTGTTAAAGGATGCAGAAGGTAACACCATCGACAGTGATGATGTTGTATTTGGTGATGATAATCTCACATACGTAAAGAGCACAGGTGAGAGTCTTGGACAAATTGCAGAACGTATGGGACTGGATACCTCAAATTATGCTTTTGCGGTCGGCAGAGGCAATGACATGCAGTATTTTACGTTGAACGGAGATAATATCACGGGAACGAACGCGAGTACAACCAAAGAGTGGACGCAGGATGAACTGCTTGACAAGTTGTACAACGCTATCATGGATGCAGGCTACAGCAATACTCCTAAATTGTCTGATTATGACACATTGACATGGGAGCAGGCACTTGCACAAGCAGGCGAACAGCTCAACGGACAGTATAACGAACAGCTTGACAGCACACTTGATTCACTCAACCAGAAAGCGTTAGAAACAGGTTTTTATGGTCAGCTTCCAACAGAAGCACTCAGGCAGCAGGCAGCTGCATCAAGTGAAGTGGAACGTCAGAGCGCAATTAACGACCTTGCAAGGGAGCTACTCAGTGATTCGAGAAGTTATGCGTCCACACAGCTTGCGGCTGATACTCAGACTTCACAGAATCGCGTACAGACTATTCAGCAGATTTACAACATGCTTGTAAACTACAGGCAGAATGAGCTTGAGCAGAAGTTAGAAGAGGCACAGACACAGCAGGAGTACGACCAGATTCAGCAGGAACTTATTAATGATGCGGTACAGCTTTATATACAGGCTGTAAATGCAGATGCTAATCCATCTAACGCGTACAACTATGCGAAATCTATAGTGTCAAGCAGTAAGTAATATCATAAGGTAAAAAAAGGTGTCGGCAGCATTCGGCAGCATTCGGCAGCATTCGGCAGCGTTCGGCAGCATTCGGCAAAAATAGACAACAATCAGCCGAGCGGTTGGTTGATAAGTATATAAATGGTTGGTATCAACAGATATCAACCATTATCAGCAAATATCAAAAAATAATAGTAAATAACGGTAAACAGCACTAAATAACAGGGTGGTAATGTTGACTATACCTTAATCACACTTTATACAAACGCCATGGAAAGGGATAACATAGAATGTCATTATTTAGCAAAATTAAAAAAACGCTCACAGATGTTTTTACTCAAGATGATGAAGATGATAAAAAGAAGGAGTCTAAAAGTGGTCTCGCAAGCAAAACGCTTACAACAGGAACACAAACAGCAAAAGCTAAAAGCAAGGCGAACACAGCCGCTTTAAAATTAACTCAGAACTCGCAGCAGGTCAAAGCTACATCGGCAATTAAACAGCCAAAAGAAAAAGGCACGACAGCCACGAAAGTAAACAGCAGCGCATTTAGCGGTAATAAATCAACAACCAGTCAAAACAGATACAACAATCTTAAAATCAAAAGTGGTGGAGGACTGTATACCGAAAGTGATTTTGGTAATATGCGTGCCAACTCCGTGAGGATGAGTGATTCACAGAAAGGCAATAATAATTCTAAGCCAACGGGCGTAGCAAGCATTATTAAAATGGCTAATATTCAGTCTAAAAATCTGGATAACACAGTGCAGAACACTATCAATGCGTACAACGCAGCTGCACAAAAGTCAACAACCAGTCAGAGCGGGCGCGGCAGCTTTAAGATAAAAACCAACGGCGGACTGTACACTGAGGATGATTTAAATGGTTTACGCGCCAATTCCGCAGGAGTAAACAATCTGCAAAAAGGCACCAGCTCCGTGATATCAGGAGCAACTAAAAATGCATTATCAAAGTTGTCTACAAACGAGAAGGGTGTACCGACAAAAGATGCAAAGAAAGCTGCACTCAAAATGGCAGCTAAGAACGCCACAAATGATGCAGGTGGAGTGTTTAAAGGCATAGCTGACGCAATTGCAAGCTCTGTTGAGTCTGTAGCTGAAACAAGTAAAAATGCATTTAATAAAGCTGTGAAGCAGTCAACACACGAAACCAACAAACCAAGAACACTTGCATCTGTTGATGGTAAAGCGCCGGCAGGAGCTAAGGTAGGGGATACTATCGTAACAAATGCAGGCTCATATAAAATCACAGGTGTATATAGTGACGGAAGCTTCCAGACAGATTCTAAAGATACATGGGTAGACGATCAGGGCAAGGTCTGGGAGTCTCCGACTAAAAAGGGAAAGAAGCAAACAAAAAGCAATACGTATGATTACGATGATCCAAACAAGACTGAAAAAGAGGCTACATTTTCAACGGGTGAATTTACGAAGAATCTTGTATCCAATTTCTTAAATGATGATAGCAAGAAGGAAGAATATGAGGCTAATGTACATGCTTTGATAAAAGATGCAGAAACAGGATACAACGGCTTGTCTGCATCAGCTCGTAAGAACTACACAAATAAAGATTATGGTCTGCTCAGATATGTAGACACAAACGACACTGATACAGACGTTGCACTTGCTGACACGATGTCTACAGAGCAGAAAGGTATTTATAACTATCTCTACGAGAAGAAAGGCAGAAAGGCAGCGAAAGAGTATTACGAAGCTATAAAGTATACTGAACTTGAACCAAAACAGGCTGAGAAATTAAGAAGCTATGCTTCAGTGGATGCAGAGAGCAATCCCATTGTCAGCTCTGTTGCATCTGTGGGAGCTAATACTGTGCTGCCTGCTATAAACACAGTTAGAAATGCTGTGCAAGGCACAAAAAATGCTTTAGGTATCGGAAAATACAAACCGATAACTGCTGACGATAATTTCAGCGTGATATCAAACTACGGCTCAGAAGTCAGGCAAAATGTATCAAAAGAAATCAGCAATCCCGCTTTGCGTATAGGGTACAATGCTGTAATGTCTATAGCGGATATGGCAGCTCAAACAGCGGTTGCTGGAGCTGCCGGAACTGCGGCTAATGCAGGTAAATTTGTAACACTGTCGATGTCTACAGTGTCAGCAAACGATACAATTTTAGACACGCTTTCAAGAGGCGGCTCACAGAAGCAGGCGTTTACAAATGGACTGGTTAATGGAGCTTTAGAATACATCTCCGAATCTCCTGCTGTGGAGGGTTTGTTTGCCGTAGGTCGCGGAATACGACCGATTGCGAATATTAAAGATTTTGGTAAGACTGTACTCAGGCAAATGGGCGTAGAAGGCGGCGGCGAAGGCTTTGCAAACATTACGCAGACGCTTGCAGACCAGATTATAATGGGCAGAAAATCTACCTTTGGTAAGACGGTATCAGAGTATATGTCAAATCAGAACATGTCATATAATGATGCTGTGAGACAAGCTTCAATAGACCTTTATGGCAAAGGGACAGCAGAAGCGGTAATTACAGGAGCGTTAGCAGGTGGTGTTTTAGGCGGTGGTTCAACGGCTGTAAATATCGTTTCAACGGGGCGAAACATCAACGGCAATACTGACTATGCAAAGGATTTAGCAAATACAGCTGACGAGATAGGTGTAACTGGAAGTGCCGCAAAAACCGTGCAGGCTATAAAAAACGGTGAAAGGGTATCTGCTGTAAATGCGGCTAACCTCAAGGGCACGGTGCAGAAGTATTATCTGGATGAAGCAACAAATGATATAGATAATATCTATGAGTATGTTGGATTGGAAGCTCCAAACAGGCTGTCACTTGCGTTCGGCAAGACAAGCAGTAAAGATGAAACTGGTTTTCAAAACAAGAAGTTTACGGATGCCTGGTTAAACAAGTCATTAGATATTCTTGATAAAATTAACCAGTATAAAATCAACAGTAAACCGGAGTTAAAAAGAGAAATTAGCAATTACCTCGATTACTCCAACACACTGCTTTACAGCGGTGTTTTGTCTCAAGAAGGACAGATATCAGCAGGCGTAAGGGCACAGGCAAATCAGATTATAAATGGTATAGCCGCGAGTGCCGCAGGAGAAAACATAGTTTCTGAGGACAATGATCTTTATGAAGAGGACGCTATCAACACCAACACAGACACTAATCAGGACACTTTAGACACTAATCAGGACACTTTAGACACTAATCAGGACACTTTAGACACTGATCAAAGTCAAGATGTTAATACTATTCAGGATGATTCGGACACTGTCAGCGTGATGGGCGATATTGTAGACACAAAGAGCACTAAACAAGGTAGCAATCAGAATACCAATTCCGATGTTTCAAGTAATTTGGATACTGTCAATGCCACTTTGGATACCGATTCGGATACTTTGGATACCGATTCGGATACTTTGGATACCGATTCGGATATCGCTGATGTTGATTCAGATGTTGTTGAATTGCAGGGTAGTGATATAAATCCTGCAACCACATCTGACGATAATAACACAATCGATAAAGATACAACCAGCAACGGCACGGCAGATACGAGTATCAAGAAAACAGTTGAGGTGCCCGCTAATAGTGTAGTTAAACGAGATATTGATTCGTTTTCGGTAGGTAAGCGTGCAGGAAGCACTATCACATATCACAGGTCGGCAGAGCAGACTAATGAGTCAACCAATGCGCGTACAGCAGCTGGTTTTCTTGCTGATTCAAACTATGACTTGATTAAGGAAAGCCCTAAATCAAACACTGTAACCTTTATATATACACGTGATTTTGATACAAATACAGAACCGACCGTCACAAAAGAAGTTCAGGTTAAATTGAGAGTCAACGGAAATGCTACAGTCACACAGTTGTCTGTTCCGGAAGGTAAAATAATCGTTGATAAGTCTGAATATGTACCGTCGGATTATACAGGCTTTGATGTGGAAAAACAGAAGGCCCGAGAAGCTTCATGGAAAAACAGCGGTATAAGATACAATTCGGCAAAGCTGAATAACAAACAATATTTCAATGACACATTCGGTGACACACTGGGTACCACATCAGGAGGAAGCAACTTAGAACAGACCGAAGCAAAAAACGAACCAGTCTCTGAAAAAGATAGCAGCTTAGACGAGAGCGATGCTCTAACCCATAAGGAAACTGTCGAGGAGAACAACGTTGATGAATCTGTTCACAGTAATACGGCAGATGATGCCGCAGAAGAAAAATACGAGCAAATTGAATGGTTAGACTTAGACAAGCTCATCGAGGAAAGACCTGCTGCCACTACCAGTGCAGAAAAAAAAGCAGCAGTAAACAACATGCGTAGTCACAGTGTTATCGCACGGGAGATGAAGCAAGCTTTTAGTGTGTTGTACAGCACACCTGAAGCAGCTAAAAAAATGAGCAAGCTTGTCAAGGAGATTTACAATGACACAGTAAATGAGGGACAATACGACATTGATAAAGCATCTGATATGTTTGATTATGTGGTAAGTGCTATAATTGAAACCAGCGATGATCCAGTTTTTGAAAATCTTAATATAGACGAGATGTGCGATATATGGGCAGATAAGCTGGGAGAAGTGTTGTCTAAGGCGAAACCTGATAAGAAGTCAACAAAAGCGGGAGGTAAGGCGAGTGAAAGTGCAGATAAAGAAGAGTCAACTGGAAGAACTAAAAAGAGTACATCAGACAAGAAAAGCGATGGAAAAAGTAAATCCAGAACTGAAAAAGATGCTGGAGGAAAATCTGAAAAAGGACGTTCTGAAAGCTCAAATACAATCAATGAAAAAGGGACAGACACAGAAGAAAAAGTAGGTGAGACAAAGCCTGCAGCAAAGAAAAAGTCTACGAAGAAAAATAACAAGTCTGATCTTTCTGAGCAACCAGCAGAGCTAAAAGCACGTAGTGGTCAATCTGCGGCAGTTAACAAAGACAGCCCTTTAAGAGGTAGCCTGTATAATGTTGTGCCACAGAAAAACTACGGAAAAACAGATGCGGCTATTGATGCTATCAGTGCAGAAAATAGAGCGACAGCGACAAGTATAAACTCAATTGTTAAAGAAATCGGTAAGCGATTTAGAGTAAATATCTATGCTAAACGCTATCGTAATAAAGGTAAGAATACCCTGGGATGGTTTGATAGCATGCACAGTCAAATTCACACACAGGAAAAAGAGCAATTGGGTGTGGCGATTCACGAGTTAGGACATAAGATAGACGCTTTAACAGGGTTAAGCAAGACTGAAGCAGTAAAGAACATGCTTAATAACGTTCCAGACCTCAAAACAGAGCTTGAATCTCGTGGCTATTCTGACAATGAAATGCCGTTTGAAATTGTGGCTGATTTTGTGTGGAAATATCTATCCGAACCAGACAAGGCTTATGAAGTAGGCGGATATGCAGGCAACGCTAATTTTTATGATACGTTTGAGAAGGTGCTTAAACAAAATAAGCTGTTGAAAGATGTACAAAGAACACGTGGCGATGTACTGGCGTTTACAACAAAGAACACGACAGAGCGCATCAGAGGGCAGATTAAGACAAGGCAAGAGGTCAGAGAAGAAAGCAAGGCCCATATTAATGACCTTAAGACGCCTAACAAGATGTTGGGTAAGCTGAGTGACGGGTTCAACAGTATATATGGAAACTTTCAAGAGAATTTCATTGATTCGACATGGGCAGCTTCACAGGTTGTAAAGCAGGTCGAAAAAGCGTCAGGTCGTAAGCTCTCACCTGCTGAGAATCTTCAGCTTGCACTTGAGTTCTCCGGTTCTAACGCGTCAATCACTGATACGCTGATAACACAAGGGTTTATAACTCCTACAGGTGAGATCACAGGGCGTGAGGCGTTTGCTGACATCATAAAAGAGGTTGAAAAGAAAGGAAAACAGTATAGCGGTGTAAATCTAAACAAAGGCAACAGAGTCATAAAAGATTTTGGATTATACCTTGTTGCACGTCACGCCATCGACCGTGAGAATTTAGGACAAACCACTATGTCACAAGACGCGTCAGGTGGCGATAACGTTGCTGCATACAAACAGCTGATAAAAGATTTTGATAAGCAGTATCATAACTTGTTTGGCACTTACTCTGACATGGTGTATGACTGGTACGACGATTTTATGGATACATGGTTAGTAAAGACTGGCATGCTTGAACAGGAAAAGTACGACCACATGAAAAAAATGTATCCTCATTACGTGCCTATGTTTAGAGTTATGGATGTAAGAAATAAGGACAGGTCGGGTTCAAGAGGCGTAAATCCGCTTAAGCACAACTCACTCAAAGGCTCAACCAGACAAATATACAATCCGATAGAAAATATTATGGTGCAGGTTAATAACATAGTCAGTGCATATCATTACAATCAGGTTGGTAAGTCAATACATCTGTTGTGGAACAGCGATAAGCAAGAAGTCAGAGAGTCTATCGCTATGTTTGTCAGCAAGGTTGATATACCGCTTGCAAAGCAGACTGTACAAACAGAGCAGATGAAAGCTTCACTACAGAATAAAATATTCAAAGATATTTACAACAATGTCTGGTCTGCATCTGAACGTGGTAATTACAGCCGTATGACACCTGAGCAGCAGGAAAATTTACGAAACGCCTTAACCAACAAAAATTTAATGGATGAAGTGATTGATGATGTTGTGACCCAATTTATACCGTCTGACGCAAATCTGCCGTCAGATACTGTTGTGGCGATTGTCAACGGCAAAAAACATTATTACAACATTTTGGACGAACACCTTGCTATGGCTATTGCGGCAGCTCCGCCTTCAAGTGCTTTGTTGCAAACAATAGGTAAACTGACAAGGGTATTTAGTGCGTTAACAACCTCTTCAAATCCTATCTTTGCCATAAGCAACGCTATCAGAGATTTCCAACATGGCTGGGTGTATACCGATGCTCAAAAGTGGTATCAGAATTTCACATATCCGGCAGAGTGGGCGGTGTCATTAGGGCAGGCGTTTAGAAATGAATTCTTTGGTAAACAGAGCGAACGCTATATGCAGTTTAAGAGCACAACAGGTTTCAGTTCAAAGTACATGGCTGATTCTGATACCCTCGGACGTGTAATGGCTGAGATGAGGCACAGCCACAATCCGCTTGTATGGGTATTGAGATTTATTGAGAAGCTTAACAGTGCAGTGGAATCCGCCTCTCGTTATGTGGCTTTTAAGCGTGTATATAATGCTACAGGTGGCAATATAACAGCTGCGGGTAAGGCTCAACGAGAATCGACGGTCAACTTCAACCGCAAAGGTAAGGTTACGCGTCAGGCAAATCAGGCAGTACCGTTTTTAGGTGCAGCGATAACAGGTATAAATCAGTTTGTAACGCTTGTTTCGTCTAAAGAGACTTACACTACACACGAAGGACGTATGAAACTTGCAAGAGCAATGGTTACGCAGGCTTTACCGTCAATCCTGCTGGCGTTTATGAATACTGGATGGTTTGGAGATGATGACGAAAAGAGAAAAGAATACGATCAACTCAGCGAGTACATAAAAAATAATTACTGGGTATTTAAGTTTGGTGACGTATGGCTTAGACTGCCTCGTGACAGAGAACTATCTGCATTCTTCGGGGTTACATTCCAGAATATAGTTTTAGACTACATTTATCCTGATGAGCGAGACGAAACAACCATGAAAGAGTTAATAAGCTTCATGGTCGAGCAGTTCATTCCTACGGTATCTCCTGTAGGTTGGGCACTGGTTCAGGCACGCAACAACAAGACATGGTACGATTCAAGCATTGTTTCAACATCTGAAGAGGATTATTTAAAGAATCCGGACACCTATACATACATCACAGATGAGAGTACATCTAATGTAGCTGACGCACTTGCTAAAGTAATCAGCAAAGGACCTGAACAGATGCGTGAATGGCTTGGAGTGCTTGCTACACCAAAAGGTATCGATTATGTACTCGACCAGCTTACAGGCGTTGTAGGTGATATCGGACTGCCGCTCACTACTCCAACAGAATCGTGGGCAGGACTCGGTTCATCACTCGTATCAAAATACACTTCAAACGCAGATAAGAGTTCACGCTACACAACAGAAGCGTATGACATCATGGACAAGCTTACTGCTCTCAAAAAAGCCGAGATGATTACAGACGAAGAAGCAAGTTGGTTGGAAGCGTTTGATTCGACTATGAGTGCATCGACAAAAGAGGATCCCGATTATGTGACAGTAGGCGACTACTACAAGCAAATCAGGGAACTTAAAAACGATGTCAATCTGAGTAACAAAGAACGTACCGAAAAGATGAATGAAATTTATACACATATCGCTGATATGACATACAATCTTGTAAGAGCGTACAAGGATGGCGGTACGGTTCAGAATTATGCAGAGAAGATCATTCCAGAAGATATAAGTTCTGTAGGCTTAACTGCCGAGATGTATACAAACGCATACAAAACACTTAATACTGGTGATGATACAAGCACGAAATTTGCTATCGTAGCGGACGCTTCACTGACAGAAGAACAGAAACAATATATGTCACAGGATATTCTGAGCAGTGATTATGACAATTATGCGGTATCGTATAAGAAATTGGCTGACAAGGGTGTCACGGCTGAACAAGTTGGTGCTGCTAAAGAAAGCACTGCACAGTACACTGAGAAGAAAGCTAAGGCTATAGCGATAGCAGGAAGTGGTATAGAGAATGCAGCGTTGATCGGAACTGTTGTTGCAGGTACAAGCGATGGTAAAATTGATACTATGACAGGCTATTACAGCAGCGCAGTTAGCGCAGGAGTCACGGCTGACATGTATGTAAGTGTGACTGACAAGGCATTAGAAATAGCGCAAGCAAATGGCAAGAAAGGTATTACGAAAGACAGTTTAGCAAGTGCATCAAAAGCTGCTGGCTTGACCTCAGCACAGACCTATGCTATAAAGCATATCTATAATTCTAAGTGGAAATAAAATTCGTAAAACGCCACCAGAGCAGGCCATACATTGCATCGGTAAGGAACAAGTAAGTAACAAATTACAAAAGTGCAAGGTTGTAAAACATTGGAGTTTCAGCAATGTTTTTAACCTTGCACTTTCCTTCTAACTAAATATTATTTATATCGAGCAGAATTTCGACAGGTTTTTACGTTCGTTAGAATGCTAATACATTCTTTGATATTTCAACGCTTATAGTATTTTTTGAAATTTGTGTCACACCATATAAAACCGTATAAAATCTTAACGGTAAGGAACAAGTAAGTAACAAATTTATACTGCTATTTGGGATGTATCTATATAACTAATCAATCGATAACTTGTCAATTTCATTAACCAGACTGTCGATGTACACATGAGTGTATACATCTTCCGTAAGGTTGTTTGACGCATGCCCTATAATTTTCTTTACCAGCAGGCTGTTCATCTCTGATTTAGCTGCAAGTGTGGCAAATGTATGCCTGCATTCGTGAATTGTATGGCTCATTGTAAAATGCTGCAGGAAACGCTTGAAAAATACCGATAAGTACATATGATAGTCGATTGGATTATTCCGGTTGTCGGTAAATACAGTCTCTGACATTATTGTACGACCGTCTATATGTTCCTTAAAAACTGGTATCAGGTCTTTGTGAATCGGTACTATTCGCTCAGCTGCTTTGGTTTTTGTACCGTGAACCTCAATCCACCTGTCCGGTAAATGAACGTCTTCTACCTTAAGTGCAAGCAGCTCACCTATTCGCATGCCTGTATAGATCATTATCAGTATAGTATCCACCAAAGGAACGCCTTTTAAACTTTTCGCAGCAGATTGAATCCAGTCTCTACCCTGCCATATAGCAGATATTTCCTTTTTACTAAAAGGTACCTTTTGTTTTACGGTGGAAGTATTGTTTATTGTAATGTGCTGTGAGTAGTCTCTTTGCAAGATATCATACTTAATGCAGTAAGAAAACACGCAGTGAAACAACAATATCATTCCGTTCTGTGTGCTTCTGGAAGCGGAGCTGTACTGATCCACAATCTCCTGCAGCTCAGGAAGGCGGATATCGCGCATTTTCCTTTTGTATAAAGACGAACACTTTTTGTACGCATCAAGATACACTCTCTGAGCACGGGTGCGTTTTTTTGCAATCTCATCACGGTAAACTGCATCATAAGCCTCTTCAAAGGTGATAGACTGGTGGTCGGCATCATATGGATTTCTATTATATTCTGCCAATGTTATCATCGCTTCCTGGCGTGTGGCAAAGTATCCGATGCAAGTCTGCTGTTGTACAGCGTGCTGTGGTTGTCGGGAAATATATGCATTATATTCTGCTTTAACCTGCGAGTACAACTCGGGTGTTAATATCTGTTCCAAAAAATCTATTTTAGGGAACTTATGACACATAGTAAAGCCTGTTGTGACATAAACCGCAAATGGTTTGCGCCGTTTACCAGAGAGCTTTTTTATGGATCCGTATCCGTTTGGGTTTTTCATTTTTAAAATCCTTAAATTGCTTAATTTGTTGAATAGCTGCAAAAAGTCTGTGGTATAATAAATATGCCCACGAGGCGAGCAGGGTTTATTGGCATGCTTCCTTAGGCTTCTACATCTGCGCCATAACAAGGAAGCATGCAATGACATTTCCTGAGGGACGACGCCTCCAAAAAAATGATTTAAAAAAAACGTATACTTAACCACGTATAACTGATTTACAAGATTTTTTGTCAGCAAATTCATGAATTTTTTTCCATCGTCCCTCAGTTAATATACACAGCAAGGCAGGAATTAAATCTTTTTTACATCCTTTCGATATATGAAGTGAAAAACAAACAAGTTGCTACAGCTAATAGCAGCTTGTTTGTTTTTTTGCACAAACAAGCTATCTCTTCAATCCACCAGCTGCAATATTCAGTACGGTACTGAACACTACTCCGGCAAATGGCAGCTCAAGCCACCACACAAAGCCGTTGGCTATATACAATTCCACAATGCATAAGATACAGTAAAGAACGAACAATATAGTGTACACTGTTATAGCCTTATGTCCGACAATCTCTGAATCATCATTTTTACTCAGTACAGCAGCCGCACCTGCACAGGCAAATGCGCCTAATTGCGAAGTTATCATAAGAAGCGACACCATCCAGCCGCACATAACCAAGCTGCCCAATATCTTAATTGAGAGAAAAGCGTTAATAATGTTAATTCCGGCTAAGACGGTTGTTATAAAGAATCCAAATTTAAGCGCAAGCATCAGAACCACAAAACCTGCTACATCTGCTATTATGATTTTAACTACTTTCATATATGACTCCTTTCGTTTTTTATACTTTTTTATCTTTTAAGCGAACAATCAGCTACGCAAGATTAACCTTCATCTTCAACAACTCCACAGGTACACATTCAACCGCTGCTATTTGCTTAATAGTGTACTCCGGATACAGTAACCATATGTCATCAGGTACCAGTAATTCAGCTGCAAATGTATCTGCTTCAATTTCCAGTTTTTCTGTACTAAAAAAAGTACAATTCATTAGGATACCATGCCGCTTAATGTCATGGAGCACATTGTGCCCGAGTTCGTGAGCACATACATATCGCTTTTCGTGACTACTAAGATGTTGTCCGAGAAGTATTACAGGGCAGTTCATCAAAGTAATAGTACATCCGTTCACTGCCGCAGATGGCATGATTAAAATATCAAGTGCATCTGCAAGTTCAAACGGGTCATTTGTGCCGTATTTCAACACTAAATCACGCACTACTTTTGCAATTTTACTTTTCATTTTTATTCCTTTCACTCAGTTTAATGACACGCTTTAACGCATTCTCAAGGTCGTCCGCTAACAGTTCCATCTGCATATCGGTTAATTTTGCACCTTTATAATACATAACATTTGCTGAATCACTCCGCAGCTGAGACAGGATAGTATTGATATACCGCCCAACATCGGTTGGTTCTTCTACCGTGTCATCAGCCCCAGTGAGTAAATAGTCAGGAGAGATGTTTAAAAAGTGGGCAATTTTTTGAATTTTGTCTACTTTAGGTCGGCTACGTCCGTTTTTCCAATCAGAAAAAGTTGACTTTGTTATACCTGTAGCCTTTGCTACATCAGAGTCTTTGTATCCTAACAAATCTCTTACTTGACAATATTTTTGATACATTTTTATACTCCAATTTAAATTCTGATTTGTGCACAAAAATTGTTGACAAGTTTTGATTTCACCACTATAATAAAGATATGTTTTGGAAAATCAAAACCGAAGTCAATATGGTGACATTATTTTCAACACCATTATAAATGATTTCCGAACTAAAAACAAGATAAATCTACAAACTAACGTAAAGGAGGGGAGAAGGTTGTACGAAAAATATGTAAAACTTCGTGATTCCAAAGGTGTAACCGATGCGATTGTTTCTCGAGCTACAAGCATATCAAAATCGACGTTCACCGACTGGAAAAATGGGCGTTCAGAACCAAAGGTTAGGAAGCTAAAAAAGTTGGCTGATTATTTCGGCGTATCAATTGAAAGTTTTTTAGACTAAGCAAAAGAAAGGACAAAAACATGGAGGACAAACAAAAGATTTGCGACCTGCTGTGTAAAACGCTTCAAGCAACAAGCAACGCTTGGGATGTTGTAAGTATCACATATCAGGTAGACGATGATTCCGACACACAAACAGCGATAGTTGAGTTTCAAAGCGGCGGCAAACGCTACATTAATGTGTCATGGGATTCCGGCACAGCACTGATTCGTGACATCATGGAACATCTGGGATGCTAAACAAATAGGAGGCGCAGAAGTGAAAATATCTGAAGCCGCCAAACTGCTTGGCATATCGCCACAGACTTTAAGAGTAGGTCTACAGGCGAAGGTCTTTCCATTTGGGGTGGCTTTTAAGCAGGAAAACAACACAAACTATACTTACGTACTCTTTCCTCAAAAGGTATATGAGTATGCTGGTCAAGAAGTTGAACACTAAAGATACGAAAAAAGCGGAACCTCACGGCTCCGCAATCGTAAAAGAAAGGACAATATGTATGATTTGCAAGTTAACACAATTCATCCTCATTTCAGTATTATACGGCATTTTATGTTTCCAGTCAAGAGGATACTGGGATTTTGGATGTATGGTTGGAGACATGATTGTGGCAGGAGCTATGGTATTTCTGTACCACGGAGTAAAGAAAAGCTTAAGAGAGGATAAAAAAGAGCGTGAAGAATTTAATATCCACTAAAGACATGCCGCTTGAGGAATGGCTCAAGTGGCGTAAGAAAGGCATAGGTGGCTCAGATGCAGCTGCCGTGTGCGGTCTTAACAAATGGGTTTCTTCTATTGATGTATGGATAGACAAAACAAAGCCTGACAAGATTGATTTGACAGATTCGGAAGCGATGCGTGTCGGACGCGACCTTGAAGAATATGTTTCTCAACGTTTCACAGAAGCAACAGGAAAAAAGGTTCACCGAGTTAATATGCTGATGCAGCATGATGATTATGAATTTATGCTTGCAAATGTTGACCGCAAAATCAGCGGTGAGAATGCGTATCTCGAATGTAAGACCGCAAATGCCTACAAGGCTAAAGATTGGGAAGATGGCAAAGTTCCAGAGTCGTATGAAATTCAATGTCACCACTACATGGCAGTTACAGGGGCTGACGCTGTATATATTGCCTGCTTAATTATGGGCATCGAATTTGTGGTTGTAAAAATTGAGAGGAATGAAGAACTTATTCGGGACCTGATTAAGATCGAAAGCGATTTCTGGAAGAATAATGTATTAAAAAAAATCATGCCTCCACCTGACGGCTCAGAATCTGCTGGAAACATCATCAAAGAGTTATATACGAATGATGATATTACAGACGAAATAATAGATATATCAGACGATACAGAAAAGCTTGATCGTATCGATGAGCTTACCGAGCTTATCGACAGCCTAAAACAAGAATGTGACCAGCTTAAGCAAGAAATTCAGTTACACATGGCTGAACATGAAGAGGCTTATGCAAACGGTCGTAAAGTTACGTGGAGGCTACAAGCCGGAAAGTCTGGTCTGGACACCAAAAGCTTAAAGAATGAACTGCCCGATGTTTACTCTAAATATTTAAAGCAGGGTGAACCTTACAGGGTACTCAGGATAGCCAAAAAGAAACAGGAGGATGAATAAGTATGGCAGTAGCAAACAAGCTTGCTAAAAAAGCAAGCAGCAGCCTTGTGGAAAACAAGCAACCAAAAAACATAAAAGATTGGATTGTAGCAATGAAGCCACAGATTGAGGCAGCATTACCGTCAGTTATCACACCAGAAAGATTTACCAGAATGGCATTAACAGCAGTATCAAGCAATCCACAGCTTGCAAACTGCACGCCTAAGTCTTTTATGGGAGCCTTGATGCAGGCGGCTCAGTTGGGACTTGAACCAAACACGCCATTGGGGCAGGCGTACCTTATCCCATACAGGAACAAAGGAACGTTAGAGGTTCAATACCAGACAGGCTACAAGGGTTTGATTGATTTAGCTCATAGGTCAGGTGAATTTAAAAACATTGAAGCCAGAGTTGTGTATGAAAATGACGAGTTTGAATATGAATATGGGTTAGAACCTAAGCTCGTCCATAAGCCAACAAAGAGCAATAGAGGTAAGCCAATCTATTACTATGCTGTATTTACGCTTGTAAATGGCGGCTTTGGTTTCGAAGTCATGTCAAAAGAAGATATAGACATGTACAAAAATAAATACAGTCAGTCAGCTAACAGCAAGTACAGCCCGTGGAATACTGCTTATGACGCTATGGCAAAGAAGACAGTATTAAAACAGGTGCTCAAGTACGCACCAATTAAAACGGAATTTGCCAAGCAAGTTGTACAAGACAGCACAATTAAAACGGAACTGTCGGCTGATATGACAGAAATAACTCCAGAAGAAACAGAAATATTCGTCATAGATGATGATTCTGAAGAGGAAATAAATCTTGATAACTCAGAAGATGATAGCCAGGAAGCCCCACTTCCTGGTCAAGTAACGGTAGGTGAGGTGATTACAAATGAATAATGTTAATCTGCTCGGGCGTCTTACTCGCGATCCTGAGCTGCGCTACACAGACAACCAGATAGCAGTGTGCCGTTTCTCTATTGCAATCGATAGAGGTAAAGATAAAAACGGTAATGATCGTGGTGCTGATTTTCCATCTTGCATCGCATTTAACAAGACGGCAGAGAACATAAACAAGTTCTTTGCAAAGGGTCGTAGAATTGCTGTTACAGGACGGCTTCAGACCGGAAGCTATGAGAAGGACGGCCAGAAGCTCTACACAACCGATGTAATTGTTGACCGATTCGATTTCTGTGATTCACCAACAACAGAAGGACAGGCGAACACTGCACCAGAAACACAAGCAAATAATTTTGCTCGACCACAGCAGAACACACAGCAATCATTTGCTGACATTCCAGCTGGATTTGAAGCTATAGACGATAGTGACATTCCGTTTTAGCTTTCTCCTTTTTTAAAAATTCATATAGAGCTGTATGATGCACTGCAAAGCAAACTGCCGGTGCCTCTGATATTACACACATTCAACAACAGATTGAGCCAGTCACTGCAAAGCAAACTGCCGGTGCCTCTGATATTACACACATTCAACAACAGATTGAGCCAGTCACTGCAAAGCAGTACATCATACATAGCCGAGAGGGAATTATGGCAAAGAAGAGAATGTTTTCTCAAAACATCGTTTGCTCAGATGATTTTTTAGACATGCCGCCAACAACACAAATGTTGTATTTTCATTTGAACTTGCAAGCGGATGACGAGGGGTTTATGAATAATCCCAAATCCATCCAAAGAAGTATCGGTGCGTCAAAAGATGATTTGGAGCTGTTGGTTGAAAAAAAACTCATCATCTGCTTCGACAATGGTGTTGTCGCTATCAGACACTGGTATGTACATAACGCGCTACGTAAAGATAGACAAACACCGACGCAGTTTCAGAAAGAGCTAAAATCCCTTGCAATAGAGGGCGGTATTTACAACGTGCACACGCTTGGCAACCAAGTGCCAACCAAGTGCCAACCAAGTGCCAACCAAGTGCCAACCAAGTGCCAACCAAGTGCCAACCAAGTGCCAACCAAGTGCCAACCAAGTGCCAACCACTTGCCAACCAAATGACAACCAAGTGCCAACCAAGTGCCAACCAAGTGCCAACCAAGTGTCAACCACTTGCCAACCAAATGCAGGCTTAGATTTAGATTTAGATTTAGATTTAGATTTAGATATAAATACTAATAGCGCATCTGGCGATGCGCAGTGTGCGTGTCTGCATGCTGATTCTGCACAAAGTGAGCAAGCGGTTGCTTCAAGGGATAAGTCTGTCCAAAAAAAGAATACACACAATAAGCAGGTGGAAGAGCTTTTTGAGCGGTTGTGGGAGCTGTACCCGACAAGAAAAGGCAGAGGGCGTATAACAGATAAAGTTAAACGCACGCTTTACGAATATGGGGAAGAGCAGCTCGTGCGCTGCATTAATCGCTACCAGGAAGGTCTTAAGATAGACGAATGGCGTAAGCCACAGGATGGAGGGACATTCTTCACAAGAGGCTACATCGACTATCTTGATGAGAACTACAAGGAGGTGGATAAGGATGCAACAGCTCGCGGAGATCCTAAAGCGTCATGGAGTGACAACATCGATTGGGGAGAACTCTGACTTAATGCTCTATTCCAGAGTTCAGCGCTTTAACAGGCAAGCCGGAGGGTTGCAGGGATACGAATGCCCAAAGTGCTTAAACAAGGGCGCAACACTTGTAATTCACGACGGACACGAAGTTTATCAGGAGTGTGATTGTTTAAAAATCAGGCGAACAATGGACTTAATCAAAGCTTCAGGACTTGAAAAGGCAATCAGACGACACACTTTTGAAAACTATCAAACCTCGACAGACTGGCAGCGGTACGCCTACAGCAAAGCAAGAGAGTACGCAACCAGACCGACAGGATGGTTTTTCTTCGGCGGGCAGGTTGGTGCGGGCAAGACGCACCTGTGTACAGCGATAGTAGGGGAATTACTGCGTTGTGGAGTGGCAGTTAAATATTGCCTGTGGCGTGACGAGAGTACAAGATTAAAAGCAATTATAAACGAACCTGTATTTGGTACTGAAATCACAAAATACAAGCATGCTACATGTCTGTACATCGATGACCTGTTTAAAACTAAACAAGGGACCACAGTAACAGCAGCTGATGTTAATATAGCGTTTGAGATTCTAAACTACAGATACATCAATGACATGCTGACGATAATCAGCAGCGAAAAAACACTGCGTGAGATTATCGATATCGATGAAGCTGTTGGAAGTAGGATCTATGAGATGTCAAAAGCACACATGTTAAGTTTGCAAAACGACAAGAACAAGGATTACAGGATTAATAAGCTTATCCACAACGATGTAAACAATCCTGTGGACAACAGCAGAGATAGCAGATCGGCAGGTGAATCAGACTTATGCTGAGTTGTTTGATGCTAAAGATAGACTTGCTGACATGGGTGATCGTAGTCATTGTTGCTGCGGTCGTGTCGGTGATGTACCTTGACAAGTAAATATATCTATTTGACGGCTAATTCGTTATCTAATGGATTTTACGGCTTATTAGGAATAAACCCCTTAATCAATAATAAAAACGGCTGTAAAGTCAAAATAAGCGGCAACGAAGGGGGTTTGATTCATGAAAAAAAAGTGGCAGGCGTGCTTCGAACAGTTCATTGAGGTTGTGCTTGTGGTAGTATGTGTGCTGCTAAAGTTCGTAATACCTGTGATCGGGCTGTTTGCACTACTGTTTGCATTGACAACTATGGCAACTACTGCTGCAAGAGCAAATACAACACAAAGTTTAATGTCAGCTTATGCATATGTGGTTGCGGTGTTGGTTTTTATGTTGGTACTGGCTTTGTACTACACCTACGATAATCTCAAGAGCTTGCGTCAGTTTCACAGGCATACCATAAACGCGCTGTTAAGCGAAATTGCAACTCTTAACAAACAGTTGGACAAGTATCACAATTGTGAGGCACGAAGCGAGATAGAAAGGACGAAGAATGGAGAAAAAGAATAAGCTGCAAATTGCTGTAGTGCGGGAATCTGAATACTGCAAAGACAATACCTGTAAAGAAAAAGGGGATTCAACGTTTCTGTTAATAGGCACATACACGGATTTAGAAAAAGCATACGGTGCCGCTTTAATACAGCTTACAGACATTGCGGAAAGTTCAGGCAGAGGCGTTCTTGAATATACAATCACACCACTATACGAGTTAGAAGCGGAAGCAGGCTTTGGAATGACAATGTTAGGTCCTGATACAAATTTTAGGGAACACATGCTGATTTTATTCAACCACATACCAGATGAGGCTACCGATGGGCAAGAATAGCAAAGCAGGAAAACTTAAGAAAATAAAACTGACTGAAGAGCAGTTGAGAGAAGTCAAGCGACGGTTTACAGCAGACACCAAAAGAGAGTGGAATCGCGAAGCAGAACACAAGATCCAGAAGATGTTCAAGCTTGCTGAAGAGATTGCGTTTATAAAAAATATGTACGTGGCACTCATGGCGAATCACGATCTTTTTGGGCACGGAAAACAAAGATTGGAGCGAATGGCAGACTATATGTTGTCCCAGTACGACAGCATAGAAAAAGGCTATGTGACCATAAAAGACATAGTGGACACTATCAGAAAAGAAACTGGAGCTGAAATCAAATTTTCTGACGAAGAAAAGCAGTTAGCGGTGGAAATGGGCATCATGATTGATGCAGAAGGTAGTAAGCAGTGATTATCAGGGTAGAGGGATTACACGCCAAAGACAGACCGAGGTTTACCAAACAAGGGGGAAAATACACGCCAAAAAAAACAACAGCATACGAAAAAAAAATCAGAGATGCTTATATAGCAGCTGCCGACAAGGAAGTGTATATGGATGGTCAACCGGTCGTTGTTGTGGTTAGAGTATATAAACAAGTTTTAAAAAGTTGGTCAAATAAGAAAAAACGGCGAGTTATCGATGAGGGCATACCACCAACAACAATGCCAGACGTGGACAATTATTTAAAAATTGCAATGGATGGCTTAAACGGGCTTGCTTACAAAGATGATAGACAGGTAGTGAATGCGATAGTATCGAAAGAACATACATATGCTGAAAGTTACATGACTATTGAAATTTTGCCGTTTGTAAGTAAAGGAGAGGAATAGAGTGAGAAAAGCAGCAGAAGAAACTTTGCGAGAAAAACGTCTGAGAACATTGGAAAACACCAAAAAAATCAGTGAGATGCTTGAAACGATACTTACTACAGGTACGACCATGAAACAACTTTGTTTAAAAAACGGATGGAGTGAAAACAAAGTTAGCAGAGTGCTTGCGTGGTTAAGTGATTTGGATAACATGGCACAGGGGAAGCACTTCACGTCAGGAAGAGTCAATGTATCCGAAAGCGAACTTTCATTAACACCCACAGAAAAGTTTTATTGTGCAGTGCATCAGGATGAACCACCTGATGATGTCATAATGGCAATGCCATTTGATGCAAAAGAGACTATACAGGATGTATTGGTCAACTGGTCGGATTGGGGATTGTCCGAACGTGAAGCAAAGGTCTTAAGATTCAGGTTTATCGACAAGATGACGCTTGATAAAACCGGAGTAGAGCTTGGTGTCACGTGTGAGCGCATAAGACAAATAGAAACAAAAGCTTTTAGAAAACTCAGACATCCTGCAAGAAGCCGTAAACTTAAACAGGGGCTGTATATCACAAAACATACGGAAAGTAGGGCGAGAGAAATTGCAGATGAGCTTGTTGAGGAGCTTGCAAAGAAAAGAGCAGAAAATGATACAAGAGTCATACAGGCAAGAGCAGAATTGTCAGATGGTGATATTGTAGTAATCAAATATGACGAGTTATAAAATCCGTGAGTATATGCCCGAATACATGCCTGAGTTTAAAGGATGAAACCATGAAAGAAAAGTGTGTTGTTTGTGGTAAAGAATTTGACAAGAGAGGAAAAAAAATAACCTGTTCGCCAGAATGCATGTTGGAAAGAAAGCGTGCAATGGGGCGTAAATTCTACCACAAGAACAAAGATAAATATAAAAAAGTAAAAGAGGCAGTTTATGCTACATGTGCTTTTTGCGGCAAACGCTTCCAAAAAAAAATGGCAAGACAGCTTTATTGCAAACCTGAATGCTACTACACAGCAGTCAGAGCTGAAGCTGCTAAAAAAAGGCAGACTAAGACAACACGTACAGCAAAGTGCATTGTCTGCGGAAAAGAGTTTGATCCACATGGAACGTCTGCAACGTTATGTTCTGATGAATGCCGTGGAGAAAGAAAAAGGCAACTTTATAAAAAATACCGTAGCAAGGATGCCGAAAAACAAGCAAAGTCGAGTCTGCCTGTCATGAAAGCTAAGCGAAAACATCAAGTGTACCTTGAAGAGACTGTACAGAAAGCACATGACAGTAATATAAGTTACGGCACATTTGTTGCGATGCAGCAACCAACCAAAAGTGTTTTAGAGCAGGACTGGGCACAGGAGCTGCTTGCGGCACATCAAGCAAAAGAAAGAAATTAAAAAAAAGATGAATACTGGAGTTTTAACACATCTATCTAAAAAAGTATTGTACACCGACATTAGGGCAAGTCTTGGAGTTAAACTTGTCTCAAATGAGCACTACAAAGAGTTTATGGCCTGCCACAAGGATAAAGCAAAGTATCCAGTTGAGGTTACCTTTGAGGACATACACTTACTTTTTACTGCACGGCACGAATCATTGCCCGGCGGATATTTTGCCATTAGCTACAAAATGATAGAAAAATGGGGAATTGATGCTGAGGTTTTACACATGGACGCATTGCAGATTATGAGCGAACGCGAACCAGCTGAATGTGCACCTATAAGGGATATTATGGCGTGGCTATTTGATATTAACAAACAAACTGACGTGACTAATGATATTGATGAGCCTTTACTTTTGTACACGCAAAAGCAAAATGGAGCGGCGGCTGTGTTTTATCCAGACCAGCTAAAAAAGATAGCAAAAAAGCATCAGTGCAATTTATATATTGCATTTACATCGCAACATGAGACAATTTTATATCGAACGGTTGGAAAAAATGAAATTTTAGAAAGGCGTATCTGTAAAAAACTTAGCGAAGTTTCACATGATGTTTATGGCGAAAAAGTATCCGACTCAGTTTATTACTACGACTTAGAAACGGACACACTTGCAAAGTGTTAAGGAGGAAACAAAATGTATGATGAAATAATAGCATGGGCAGTAGCTCTGGCGAAAATGGGTGTGCAAACAGATTTCTACTATGATCACGATTCGGAAGGAAATAAAGTAGGGTATCTGGAGGTAATAGATGTCGAAGTGGATGAGAAGTGAAGAAGAAAACAAAATAATTTACACGAAAAAAAAGCATACACGCAGAGATAACCGGCGGTATTTTTTACGATGTGCAGAAGATAAAGCCGCAAAGCTTAGTTATTTTACAATTGAGTCAGACGGCACGATATATTCATCATTGTGGCAAAACACGGTGTACTCCGATATTGATGCATGTATAAAAGCGGCTGAGCAGTGGTTTGATGATGCAAGAAAGGAAAGAAAATGGCAGTAGATATCATTATCGGCGTAATGTTTGTTTCACTCATAATAGCCTGTTGGGTGTACATTCTGGCTGAGGGTGTAGTGCCTATTATAGATTTTATGAGACGCACCAGGAAAACAAGAAAGTGGAAAAAGCAGAAAAAGATTTTCAATGACTGGTTTCTCAAAGGCGTTCCTAAAGCAAGTAAAGAAGAAGGGGCAGCAAAGCGTGAAGCTATGTCACGTTTGATAAAAGAGGTGCATAATATTGGACATGAAAAAACAAACGGTGATGACAACCTGTAATTTATGTGGCGAGCAGAAGCCTTTTAGCGAGATGCAGTATTTCACACACAAACAGACTTATAACGATAGCAGTATCGGTTTTAAGTTGTGTAAAGAATGCTACAACAAAAGCATACCCATTGATTTAAAAACGGTAATCAGAGCCGCACACACGATTAACGCAGCAGCGGCAGGAGAGCAGGAAGAACAGGACACTATAAGCAATATAACTGATCCAAACGGTAGGCGCTGGACGTGGTGGAATAAAAACTTGCACATCCAGAATCCATGGTATCAGATTGTAGAAAATCTGCAAAGCTGTGGGATGCGTCCTGAAAATGTGCCATATCCTGTCGGTGCATGGAAAAAACTTAAATTTGCAGATGGGAAAAACGTCCGCATGGTGCTTGTGGAGAAGAACAATCCGAATTTTACAGAAGGCATTTTTCTGACAAAATGGGTTGCAATCGACCTGTTTCCAGAACAATTCACAATTAATGATGTTATGGCAGGCGAGGTGAATGACCTCTATTGGGAAATAACACGAACAGTCAGAACGGCGATTGCCGCCGCAGTAAGAAACGTTTCCGGCGAAAAGGAATATGTCTGGGTACCGACCATAAAAGAATACGAGCTGCTTAAAAAAGTAAAACCGGAAATAAAAGAAATGGCTTTAACTGATATCTGGGTATCGCTTGGCAACGGAACCTTCCTGATTATGGATGAAACAGACATAGACTTGACAACAAAAAACAAAGGCAAGATGAAAAATCAGAAAGCAAATGCTTTGATTGGATTTTGCATCTGATATACGGAGGGGTGGATGATAGAATTTAAGAACACAATATGCCCATCACCAGAACAATGGTTAGTTACCATCAAAGGGATAAGGAATCCAATGAACAGTTGGAGCAAAATGGACAGCTTTATGCTTGATAATGTAAACCTGTCTATCGGTGAAAACGATTATAAACTTATGAGACAACTCATAAACGCAGGTAGTGAACATTGCAAATTTTTACGAATGCTGCCTGTATTGGTTGAGGTAGATGCTCCACTCTACTGGTGGAAAGAATTCGATACATACAAGGTTGGAACAACGGCTAATTCGTGCAGTACAATGCACAAGATAACTGCAAAGGAGTTTACGTTAAAAGACTTTAGTACAGACCACATGAAAGAAGAAAGTTTAGCAACTCTTCAAACAACAATAAATACACTCAATCACTTTAGACTGCGTTATCTAAACACAAAGGATAAAGAAGATTGGTGGCAGTTAATACAGCTGCTGCCTACGAGTTACAACCAGAAGCGCACATTATCGTTAAATTATGCAGTCTTACTGAACATCTACCATCAGCGGCACAATCACAAGCTTGATGAGTGGAGAGAGTTCTGTAACTGGATAGTAAGTCTGCCTTATGCAGAGTTGATAACAACAAAGTGTGCAAAAGAAAAAATTTGCAAGGAATCATAACAACAAGGAGAAAAAAACAATGAACACAATCGAAATTAACGGAGTAACTTACGCACCAGTAGAAGAAATGAAA
>CAVGQQ010000039.1:12462-29219 GCA_963631525.1 bacterium | reverse complement strand
TTCCGTTCCAAAAGCGAGAAGTATGGTATGTTCATCTACATATGCCGTGATTGCCATAACAAGTTGCACTTCTCAAGTGATAGCAAGAAGATGATGGATAGTCTGAGAAAAGAGTATCAAATCAAGTTCCACGAGCGGTATCCGAACTTGGACTTCGTGGCGATATTCAAGAGAGACTATCTGATGGGCGAGCCGTATCCGAAGCGAGAATATTACGATATAGAAGAAGAGGGGTTGCCGTATCCGTAGCCCCTTTTCATTTGCCGTATGCATAGCCGTAGCCGTATGGGTGCAGCCGTAGCCGTAAGCGTAGCCGTAGGTAAGCATATAGCCGTATGGGTGCATCCGTATGCATATATACGCTATCCAGGCATATATACACACACGCATAATATACGCATATGCTCGCACGCTTGCGATACATAAAAATATAGGTAGGAACGGCTTTTTGCCATTTTTCCAAAAATCGAAAGTAAATAAAAAAAGTTGAAAAAGTATTTGACAAGGCTTTTCCAGGTGATAGAATGAGGGTGTTCAAAAAAGCCTAGCAGGCAAAAGGAGTAAAAAAATATGAACACCAATCCAAGCGAAAAATTGATGAAGATAAAGAGAGATATCATCGATTTAAAAAATGAAATCTCTGAGAAAAATTTAGAATTAGACAAGAAAAAACTCGAATATGCTTACGAAATCGCCTTTTTGAAAGACTTCGACTTCATCAACAAAGAAATCATCGATGAATGCCAAAAAAGCCTATTTAAGACTCGCCACGATCTTGGGATCTATGAGAACGGCAGCTGGGTTAAAACCGTTGTAATCGAAAGAAACGACACGATGAGGAGCGTTTGCGAAAAAATCGATGCAATCGTGAAAAAGAAAAATCTAAAAAATGTCACATTTAACTATGTCGGCGATTATTCTTTATAAAAATAAAAAAACAGGAGTAAAAAAATGAACAACTTAAAAATCTTAGAAGAAAAAAAGCCGGAATTTGTCAAAAACTTATGGTATTTCACGCAGTACGAATCCTGCTGTATGGCTGACGAAACCGTTCTCAGCTATCTTGTTGAAAACGCCATCAAAAACGGCGGGATCGAATTAGCGGAAGAAATCGCCCTTGATCCAGATTTGGAAGAACTTCTAAGCCTAGCCCCAGAAGTAAGCGATGAATACAACGAAATTCTTTATAAAAAATTGATGAGTAGCGAGGCTGTCTCTTATGCGGATCTTGCCGAGATATGGGAAAAATTAGCTGAAGGCGATTTAGAAGGGGTCTGTGATTTTCTTAATATAGATATCTACGAGTTGGATCCAGATTTGGTGATCGGAACGCCGGAAGGCTTCGAAGGATGGGCGGATGAGGATTTAAAAGCCAACGGCATCGATGCTAATGCGATTTACTGGGCTAAAGAAATTCCGGCAAGCAATTACTGCACTCTTGATATATATAACATCTTTAGCGAATACGACAGCTTAAGCGAATTGATAGAGGAAATCGGAATAGACACGATAAAAGAGGAAATCGAAAAAATATAAAAAAGCTGGAAATCAAAGAGAGAGCCTGCAACGGCTCTTTTTTTGTTCCAAAAAGCGAAACTATTCCAGCTCAAGTCTCCACTTTCTTTTTCTTATTTTTTCTTTTCTCTATAAAGATAAAAAAAGATATTTATTTAAAGATATTTAGTAAAGAAAAAGAATAATATCTATCCTATTATACTTTCTAGTTATTTCATTACTACCTGGTTAATTTAAGTATATATATATATATTAATATTACTTTCTTATTATATTTATACTTTCTATTCTATTTTACTTTCTATTACTACCTGGTTAATATTACTCTCTTATTATTATTCTACTTTCTAACTAGTAAGTAGAATAGACTAGTTATTATTGTAATAACCAACTAATTAACGCATGCGTTCCACTTTATATAAGGCTCGTAGAACGGCGAAAAAAAGAAAAACGAGTATTTATACCAGGAAGAGAAAGAAACGGCTAGAAAGGGCTAGAAATGAGTTTTAAGGGGATACCCCACCCCCCCTATAGGTAAAGGGGTAAGGGTAAGGAGTACCCCCTACACTTCCCGTGTACCCTTAGTGTCTTGACAATCTTTTTCAACCACTTAAAATTAAAGGTATGGAAATAAAAGAGCTGAAAACCATAAGCGATTGCACTGACTTCACTAGAAAAGTGATGGCTGACACTTCTATGCGCTCAGGGGATAAATCACGCCTATTGGAACAAGTGCGTTTGCTAGCCGGGCTTATGGTTGAGAGCCAAAAAGAAGAAGAGCGATTGGGGAATGAGAAAAAGACTGCCGTGAAAGCGGTTCGGATTGAATTCATAAACCCATCGAAAGAGCAATTTGAGCGTATGGATGAGATAGACAAACGCATTGAGATGGAACTCGGTCGAGACAAATTGTCTTCATCTTCTTAAAAAAATCCGGAGAAATACCTTAGTGGACCCAACAATTGAAGTAAAGCATTACGAAGTCACCGATGATGACTATGTGGACATAACGCTACCCATTGCCTATGCCCCTATTTTTGACACTAATTGCCATCAGATATTATTGAAAGGGGGGCGACTGAGCGGTAAAACAAAATCTTGCATATTGACCATATTGGCGACTATGCTCAACGATCCATATTACGATTGGCTTGTGTATCGTTCCACGGCTTCTTCTTTTAGAGACAGCGTGAAAAACGAGATGGAGAGTGCGATTAATTCGAACCCAAAACTGCAAGCGAACTTCCGTGTGGTGAAAAACCCTTTGGAAATCCGTAGAATTAAGAATAGCGGAATTGTCTATTTTAAGGGAGCTGACAGCATTGGCAATGACAACGGAAGAACCAAGGGCTTGAAAACCGCCCACCCCTTGAAAGGGATAATGGTGGAAGAGACACAGCAATTCAGAGACAAAGATGCCCTAGACCAAGCCCTAGCGAGTGCGAGAAGAAACTTCACCGATGAGAATGGTATGGTTTGCGAAGATTGGAAGATACTCGTTGTGTATAACCCTCCGCAATCGAAACAGCATTGGATAAACCAATTCGCACAAGAATGCGAGTTTGACCCCGATTGGACAGTCATAGACACTTCTTATTTGGACATATTGCCCTTTATAAACGACATCGACTTGAAAGAAATCAGAAAAGACAAATATCGTGATGAAGAGCACTACAAATGGTTCTATTTAGGGAAGCCCGGCGGCGGTAGCGGTCAAGTATACCCAATGCTCAACGAGAATTACTTAGTCCCCACTTCGCAAGTGCTAAGAAAATCGCAGCACCAAAGACCGGTCGCTATCGTGGTTGGTTGCGATGGGGCTGTCGATAGGGACTGCACCGAGTTCAGCCCGGGGATAGTCTTGGAAGATGGCACGATATGGTTCAAGCAATGCGATGCGTTCCATTGGGACCCAAAGACTATGGGGGTCATGGCTTCTTACCCATTATGCGAGCAAAAGGCTAGCAAGTGGTTCTACGGCTATGTGGGTCCCGATGGCGAACCTAAACAAGGGCTATTAGCGAAATACAGGGATGTCACAGGGCGGTTTGCCTTGCCGATAATGTTTTTCGTGGATGATGCCGCAACCGAGTTGTATCAGGCGATAAAGACCTACTTCGGAAAATATGCGAAAGTGGTATCCAAAGCCCATAAAGGGTCAATTGTCTCTATGGTTGACTGCGTTAGAGGGGCTTTCTTGAAAGACAAAGCGTTTTTCGTGGATGAAGGCGGTTGGATTGATTATTCCAAGCAATATCCGACATTCACACCGGGTCCTTTTAAGGCTTATGAGCAACTAAGGGAGTTGAAATTCGATGAAAGCCGTTTGAAGTATGATGACACGATACCGAACGATGCTAGCGATAGCGTTACCTATGCCCTTTGGTCGTGGTTCAGAAACCCTGCCAACATAGCATATGGAAAACTTATTGTAAAAGATTGATTTTCAATGTATTTTATATTTATAAAAGCCGTAATTTTCGTTAGGAGGTCTCTATGAGCGAATTAGAACCAAATCAATTGGCGATAGCCGATATCCAAACAGCGGTTGCCAATGCGGTTAGTTTATCCAAGACCTATTCGAGCAACGATAGTTTCTTTTCGAACGCACCGGAAGTCTATCAACCATACTATCACTCGATAATGCGTAAGAACCAACAATGGTATGATGGCTATGTCCCAGGGATACACGATAACACGGATGCGATTTATTCCACCCACCTAGCAAGTGCGATTTGCAGTGGGCTTGCGAATAAGACCGTTGGCAGTGAAATCGGTTTCAAGATGGGAAGTGGCTCAACCGACAGGGAAGCCCTTGAATTCATATCCCACCATTGGGCGAAAGAAGTAAAATTCCAAACCTTTTGCCGACAAGCGATTGAATATGCCTATGCAATGGGCAATTCCCTTATCAAGCTGAACAGCGACAACCAAGGAAACCTATATCCAAGTGCCGTGCGTGGCGATATGTATGTGTTCACCGAAGACAATCGTGGCAATCTCACCGACTTGAAATGCCTTGTGGATGTCTCTTCATCCACCGACAACGCACAAGATAGTTTTATGCTTATCGAGCATAGATATCTAGAGACTTGCACGGAAGCGAAAAAGTGGACTTCAAGCGATGGAAAGACCTTTGTGTTCGAAATCGGCAAGCAATACCCCTATGTCGAGTATCAAGTGATTAAGTGTGCAGTTGCTATCGGCGGTAAGCACGGAGAGACAGTCTATACCACTAGCAATGTGAAGTTCGAGCAACTGCCAAGAGATGTGCAAGTGGCGATAAATAAGAACTATGGGGCTTACAAGATAGGTCAGAAAATCCCCCTTCCGTTCAAAAGCGGTTGCTTAGGGGCTTGGAATTTGAAAGCCAACGGCTACGATGGCAATTGCCCAAATATGCCTTTTGGGAAGTCAATCCTCAAAGACATATGGGTAGAGTTAGCCGAATACGATATCTACACTTCGTTCTGCGACAAAGATGTCAATAATGGTCAAGGGACTATCTATACCCCTAAGTCAATGGACATAAGCGACTTGCAAATACCTGTCGCCGATGACAATGGCTCAACATTAATGCCGTATAGCGACACCTTGAAGAAGATGAAGAACCAACAGGTTATGGATGGTGTTGACCCTGACAAGGTGAAACCTATCGTAAATCAGTTCGCTTTAAGGGCTAATGAATGGGAAAGTCTCCAAGACAATTGCCTTAGAAGAATGTCAGCTAAACTTCATATGTCGCCTAAAGTCATCGCTTCGTTCTTAGGCAAAGAGCAAGTCGAGAAAACCGCCACCGAAATCAATAGCGATGATGATAGCACGATTGATTGGGTGAAAACGCAACGCTCGATATTCAAGCCGTGCTTCGATGATATGATCGAATGCGTGCTCACCAAAATGGGCAAAGTCGGAAATGTGGTTGTGCGTTTCGGCAATATCGGCAACAAATCGAGAAACCTATTATTGAGCGAATTGATACCAATGCTTCAAATGCACCTTATAACGCACGAAGAAGCGATGAGAGAGTTGTTCGATGACAAAGATGAGAACCAATTGAATGAACTCATAGACAAATCATTGAAAGAGAAAAAAGAGGAACTAGGCGAACCCCTAGACCTTGAATAAAGAAAGGAGATTTATGGCAGTAAAGCAAAATCGTTGGGGCGGTAAGCAAGCCTTTGACCCAAACACAGGCAAGTTCACTTCCAACACCGGAGCACCGAATAAGAAACGCTTAGGGCTTAAGAACCCCAAGACCTTATCCAAGGGCACGCTTCATTACAAAAAGCCCGTTAAAAAATGACAAGCGAGCAAAAAGCACTCTTAGCATTGTCCATATGCGACAAAAACATAAGGAAAATGCTTATAGCATTGCTCGTTGGCGAACTCTTGTTAGACCACTTTAGAGACAAACTAGACAAGGAACTCGATAAACTAAGGGAAGAACTCCCAAGGTGCGTGGACTTTGGCTCAATCGAAAGAGGCTACAAGAGCGAGTATAGCCAATGGGCGGTGATAATGAGCGTGTTGGGCAACGCTTGCTCGTATCAAGTAGGAGATTATCGACCCAGTAGGGAATGCATATCCACCTTGCTTAAATCGGATAGAGAAAATGACAAGCCACTCAAAAAGGAAATCATAGCCAAATTGAATGGTTTAGCCAAATTCGAACCGACTGCGATTGTGGATGGCAAAAAGGTAAACTCCTACGAGAAAGTGCCTATAGACTTAAGGCATTACGAGAAAATCCGCCAACTTCAAATGGAAATGGGGCTAAGCAAAGAGCAAGCGAAAGACTTGTTCGGAGAATTAGCCGAGTATCCGACCAAAGGCGGAAAGAAAGACACTCACTTGTTGAACACCATATCAAAGCCCAAGGGGGACTTGTTCGAGATAAGCCACCATAGCGGTTGCAGTGATAGGTGCCACCCAGATGAGCGAAAGATAGTATCGGCATCCTTGCCTAGCATAAACAGCAAAATGGAGACAGGGAAAACGATAGATGGGAAACCAATCTATTCCCTAAAAGCGATGTTAGCGAGAAAAGATAAGTATGGATGGCATAACTTCATTCTTGTTGGCTTCAATTGCAAACACCACTTGCACCCCTATGGCACAAAAACCACCACCGAAGAGAGAGAAGTCCCCTTTGGCGAAGATGGCAAACGCTATTTGGAAAAATATATGCGTATGTGCAACCGATACTACGAGACTTGGAAAGACTTCGACCACGATAAAGCCGAGAAGAAGTATCTAGCCAAGTATAAGAAAGCGTTGAGAAAATACATTGAATATTGCGAACACTATGACTTAGAGCCAGAAGTGTGGAAATGCGATATATAAGGAGAAATTATGGATATCAAAGAAGAAAACCTTAGAAAAGTCTTGTCCGAATGGAGCGTAAGCGAAGAAGAGCAAAAGTCTTTGTTTGAAGACTTAGCGAACCTAGACAAGACCGAAGAACCAAAAGAAGATGTTTCCGTGGAAACCGCCAAGGAAGGTGGAGAGCCTTCGGCGGAAGAAGCTGAAAATATAGCTGAAGCGACCGAAGAGCCAAAGGAAGGCGGAGAACCAACCAAGGCAACCGAAGAAGCGGAAGCGAAAGACAAAAAAATCCTTGAACTTGAAAACAAGGTCAAGGACCTGACTGACACCCTAGAAGGTCAAACGGCATCTTTGAAGAGAATTGAAGAGTTGCTTGGCTCGTTAGGGACTGAAGTCAAAGGGAAGCAAGCCCCCTATGGCGGAATTAACGGCTCTAGAGAAAGAGAAGCCGATAAGAGCACTGAAGCAAGTGCCAAGGCTACTATGAGTTCGTTTGCCAAAATGGCTGGCAAAAGATAATAGGAGGACATAAAAATGTCTTACGAATTCCCAAAAATCAATGGCGTTTCCGCTGATGCGAGAATTAGCCAAAGAACAATCTTGAACTATCTCCAAGGCGATAGCGAAAGAGATGGCAAAGGTGTCTACTCAGGCTATAGCGATGATGAACTCCACGGAGCTGTCATCCGCATTGCCAAACCTGACATCTTACCAATCAACCCACGCAAATTAGGCGCTACCCTTAACGGTGGACACTACAGCGGTTCGGTTATCACAATCTCCAACGAAGAATACGAAGTTGAAGTCTTGGATGCCTACGACACTGTCATCAATGTCCCATATGTCGCTCTCGATATGGTTCCTGAACTCAAAGAAAGCGAATGGGCGAACCAAATCGGCAAAGCCTTATTCATTATGAAAAACGGCTTATGCTTAGCCAACAAAGTCTATCAATCTTTCTACAAAGATGAAAAGAATGCCAATGTTGTCAAGTTCGACAAATCCAAGGCTACCGAAGCAACCGCCAACTTCCGTGCTTGCTTAGATGATGCCGAAGACTTATTGAACGAAGGCGATATCGAGCACGGCATCGACATCTTCCCAGAAGACACTCGTAGAATTACCTATGTCAATGGCATTACCAAATACATCCGTGCCGTTGGATCATTCGTTACCGGTGGCTCTAACTTTGCCCAAGAAATGCTCCGTTCCGGTGCTTATTCCCCAGATGACACCAAGAACACTCTCGAAGATGGCTACCACGGAACTTATGGCAACACCGAGATGAACTTGCTCTCCAATATGAAACTTGCGATGGCTGACAGCTATCTCGGTCTCCCAGCCGGCACTATCCGTGCTTCTGGCATTGAAGCGGTCAATTCTTCCGCAGTCGCCAATGTCTTCGCCTTAAGCGACAATGGTGTTGTCGATGGCGAATTCCCATTCGGTCGTGGTCGCTTATTGAAACCACTCTATAGAATGGGTGCTTCCACCTTATTCACCAAGGGCAATGCGTTCATCGTTGATAGCGAGTTCGTTAACCCATTCAAGATTTTCACCACTCTCGGAATTGAACCAAAAGTCTTAGCCAAAGGTTCAAGACCAATCGATTTAGGTGCTGAAATCTCCGCTATCTCCACCTCCGGTGCGACCGTTGTCGCCAAAGAGACTTCTTATGATAGAAGCGGAAACAAGGTTGAAGAAACCGCCGATATCGAGAAAGTCGCCTATGTTATGAGCGATAGCGTTATCGAAGATGTCTGTGCGTTTGCCACCGCCTATGAAAAGGCTTCGGTCAAGGGCACTGCCACCACTGGAACTATCACTGCTACCTTAACCAAAGGCAAATACCTTGCGGTCGTTGTCTTAGGCAAAGAGAGCACTGTCTCTTCCGTGGCTTGCAAAGTCATCGCCTAATAAATCTATGGGTGCTTCCCTTATGGGAAGTGCCTTTAGGGAGTGGACATTGAGTTGGGCTTTGTCCATTCCTTAAAGGCAAAGGAGAAAAAATATGTTTCTTGATAAAGTCTATGTGAAACCGAGCGACACATTAAACGCTCATTATGACAAAAATAAGCATATGTGGGTATTGAACGCTTCTTTCTTGCGTTCTTTGAACCCCAATTTGAGCGATGATGAACTATCTAGGAAAGCTGAACGCTATTCTAGGCATATCTACGCTTACCTTTATCGTGATGTGGTCGCCACTTTCAACAAAAGGTTCGTGGAATGGCTCATCAGTTGCACCGAGCAAGGTCGGGAGATTATGCTAGAAGCCCTTGTCGAGCAAGCCGAAGCCGATAGCGAGAGCGGTATCGATAGCCTTGCCTTATCTTCCCCTGTCGACTTGACCAATGGCGTTCAAATCGATGAAAAAGCCCTTAGAAATGGCTCTATAGCCGTTTTCGCCAAGGATACGCTAAATAATGCCTATGTTGAAGTAAACGGGGCAAAATACTACTTTAACAAAGGTTTTAGATACAACATTACTTTTAGCGTGAAAGACTATGAAAGGTATGACTACTGATGAAAGCGATGAATAATGCGGTTTGGTGCTTGTATCTCAAAAGGAAGCCAAACACGCTAGGCGATGACTTGGAAAGCGATTTTGAGACACCTATAGCCTTTAGGGCGAAAAGGGAGACATTGACAAAAAGAACCGCCACGATAGGGGGAATGGTCGCAAGCGCAACCGCCACTTACTTCGACACATACGACTTGCCATTGTTATCGAGCGAGATAAAGAAAGATGATGTGATTATAATTGGCACTAAGCGAGACAACCAAAAAGTGTGGCGAGTGCAATCGGCGGAACTCATAGACACAACCTTCGCCGTTATGCCGAAAGATGAGCAAGACTTCGAACGCAAGTGTCTGAAAAGAATAGAGGTCAACTAGTATGGAGCACGGATATTTTGCTTACGAGTGCGTGATAAACGCTCACAATGCGATTATCCACGCTTCATATTTTCCTTTTAGGACAGGCAATCTCAAGTGGAATGGCACGAAAATAACGCAAGGGGTGAACGAAGCGAGCATCGTGTTCGATACCAACCTAGTGCCTTATATAACCTATTTGGAAGAGGGGACTGACCCCCACGATATCCCTAATGCATTTGGCTTAGGGGAGGACTTCGGCATAGGGGGGCGGTTTAATGGCTTCTTCCATCCGGGCTCGAAAAAGCATATAGGTTTCATATCTCGTGATAGCGTGAAAACAGCTTTGGATAGCGTATATGCAAAATGCGAGAGAAATTATATTATAATATCAACAAGCCATAACTGGAGGTAGCGTATGTTAAGTCAATTCAAGTTCGCAAAGTGGTTGCAAACGCAACTAGACAATCAAGATGTGATTAGCGATGTCGTTTTCAAAGTGAGAAACAACGATATCCCTTTTGTCGACACAATCGCCAACAAAACCGACAACACGAACGACAACCAAAGAACGATATTGCCTGTGTTGGTGGAAAAGTTGCCGAATGGGGGCTACGAACCTTACCCAGACCTTTTATTGTGGGACTGCTCGTTCCAAATAACCTTTATGTTCCCTTTGAGCGACTTAGAGAGCATTGAAGAGATTTACACCTACCTAGCCGAAGCGTGCAACGGCAAGGCGATAATGTACAATCGGTCCAATGACTTTGTTATGGCTATGGGGCAGACTTCCTATAGTGCTATGCAATCGCTTGATGTGGGGCAATTCTCGCAAGTGAACGAAAGCGTTAAAGCCGTGTTTGGCAAAGAAATACGAATGACAAGGGAATGGGCTACTATGTCTTTCCCTATCTCTTGCAGTGGCTCAGATAGCGAACTTGGCGTTAAATATGGCAATAGTGGCATCTATACCCTTAGTTTCACATACAATGGCACATCATACAGCAATAAGTTGAGCATCGTGGATTTGAGCACCAACCAAAGCGTGGATACCTTTTCGCAACAACGCATAAACAGCGGTTTGACAAAATCATTGCCGACAATCACGGCTAATGGGGTCTCAATCGACTTCGTGGTGGCTTATTCAAGCACCGACAACAAAGGGATAGAGATTTTGATAGATGCCTATTTGAAAAACAAACTTTCTTCTCTCACGAATGTTGACATTGAAATCTTAGTGGGTGGTTTGCCTTTATATGCCAATAGCAATCTAGCGATAAACAATATGAGTTTGTCGGTTGCCTATGGCGGTGTCTTAGTATGCTCATTGTCCTTAGTCGAGAAAGATGAGGTCAAGTCCATATGAGTTATGAGATTAGGGTAAAGGTAGTCGATGAAAGCCAAAACAAGACCGACACACAGCCAAAGTCGACAAACAAGAGTTCGGTTTCGCCTTCTTCGAGACCAAGCCAAGTAAGGCAAACCAATGTAAGCCAAAGCCTTAAGAAAGCACAAGCTGACAAAGGGGGAAGTCTAGGGGGGATATTGAAAGAAACGCTAAGCCCTGCATTCACCGCCGTGGCGGTCGGATACAAAGCGGTCGAGAAAGCGGGACAAATAGCACAACCGTTTGCGAACTTCTATTCTTCCTACACAGGGGATTACTCGGTTCAAATGCAAGTATCCAACTTCAATACTATGTGGAAGCAATTGTCGCATCCGATATCGACAACGGCAACCTACTTCAAGAATATGGCGATGGAAGAGCAATTGAACAAGAAGCAAGCGTTGCAACAAGAATTGTTGGGCGAAGCCGATTTAGGGAACGAAGGGACTTATAATGTATGACAATATTCTTAGAGACTTCTAGAAGAGAATTGACCGACATAACGAGTTTGGTTCAAATAGGGACAAGCAAAGTGCTTAACAAAGATGATACTTTGGACACTTTCTCGTTCACTATCGTAATCGGAAACAAAAAGCCTTTCCAAATGGGGGCTTGCGTGCGTGTTTTCAAAGCCGACAATGTGGAAAAGCCTTGGACTGCGAGCAATGGCACGGATTTTGCGATCGTGAGCGATAGCGTTACTTATCTAGGGGAGAACGCAAAAGCCTACGAGCATACCATACAATGCGTTCAATACGCTAGGAAACTATGCTTTCAGACAATAAGGGGCTTGGAATTGTCGCAACCTAAAATGGGGTCGCAAAGGGATGCCGTGTTCTCGGCTCGCTACGATTACAATTCAGGGTCGACATACTCTTATTGGACTAGGGGGATGAATGTCTTTGCAAGACCGCTTAACCTAGTCGGAACGACATCGAATGAGAAAGTCCAAGCTGGTGGGATTGTCAAGCTGAATTGCTATATGGTATCTTACGATGGCTCTACCTACACTTTGGATGAGAACACAAGTTCGATTGTCTATGATTTGGCACCAGCGTTGTGCTTATACAAGAAAAACAGCAGTGGCGTTTGGCAATATGTGAGCGATATCCTATATCTTACCGATTTGACTAAACATAACACCACGCACACGATAACGCAAAGCGAAGCCGAGACCATAAACAACGCTTTGAGTTCCTATGGCGATGGCTATGGGGTTGGGGTTAGGTTCGACAAAATGAGCAAGTCGGTTGATTTAAGCACCAAAAACCGCCACTTCTTTGTCATTCTCAGAATGTCTTGCAATACCTATAGATACACCTATCGAAATGTTTTGGAGCAAATAGCGAGAAAAGCGTATGTGCATACCGCAAACTTCGATTTTGGGCGGTTGCCTTACTCGGTTGCCTCGGATACCGCTTTGGATGTGCCTGCCCCTGACTTTCAATTCTCGCAAAACAAGACCGTTTACGAGTGTGTGAACGAAGTTGCCAAGGTTTTAGGGTGCAAACCGGTTTTGACCCTTAACACAGGGGATCTTCCCACTTTGTCTTTTCAAAGGATGAACGATATCCCATATATGGTCGAAGTCGGCGATGGAACCGTTATCGCAAGAGAAGAGAACGACAGCGATGGAAGAAAAGCGAATAGGGTTGTCACAAGTTTCCAAAACGGGAGACCGAACGCTTATGTCGCCGAACCTAGCGAATGGGAGATAGCGGGCGATAGCGGCAACAACTACCCCTTTCTTTTCAATCATCCTAGAAACAAGAACCTAGGGATTGCACAAAAAACCGATTGGTGGTTCATGACCGATATGCCTATAAACGAAGTGAAAAGGTGCGTTGTTCCGCTTTATTACAATTCTATGATACAAATGTATGTCTCCAACAACGACTTTTCGAGTTATTCATATCAAGCGGTTTACACACGCATCAATACCTTGTTGGTGGATGTAACCGACTTCGTGTTTGACCAAACGACCTATGGGGCTTTGGAGCAAAAAAAGATGGAAAGCGGTTTGGGGCTTTACCAAGCCTATCAGCAAAACTCTTGCTATTACTCAAAAGGCTCTAAAGGGATTTATGTCGGTTCGGTGAATATCGATTATCTCAATAGCGAAAATTACACCTTCACGAACATAGTGAGAAGTGCTTTATGCCGTATGTTTTGTTGCGATGGGGTGGGAATGGTAGACAAAAGCGGTTCTTCCATAAGCGAGAAACAGCCTTTGAAGTGGCTTATGTATATCGAATACTATCCGCAAGCACAAGGGTGCGTGAGTGTGGAAGGGGCTAGCGACACCGACTATGCCTACGAGAAATATATGTCGATGAACATAGCAAACGCTTCTGGGGTGGTTGCTTTGGACAAATTAGGCAATTCAATCTACTCCACCGCAAATATGATGGGCGAGAGTTCAATTGGTTTGTCTTTCAACGCTTCTAGCGGTTTGGAAGCCTTGCAACGCAATTGCTATATGGTCGATGATGGGAAGCTGTTAGTTCCTTCTTCCCTTAAAGAGACTATGGTCGGCGATGGAATTTACAAAATCGATGGCTTGATGAGCAAAAACTACTCGAAGATTAGCGATAGGGTTCAGCTTGATCGTTCTATCAGATTGACCGAGATTAGCACTTCCCTTGCGTTAAGAAGCGAGATTATCCTACCGCAATATCTTTATATCGCTTGCAGAGACACCTTGTTTGGGAGCGACTATGACACCTATAGGCAAGGCTTATACAACAACCTTGCTATGAGAAGGCTTATGGGGGGCTTTGACAAAACGACACTGGCTTTCTCCAACGCTTGTATGTGCATCAAGCCGAGCACGCAAGATTATGGGATAATCGTTCCATTGTCGGTCTATTCTTGCGGAAACGCTTTGTGCTTCGAAGGGAACTTCGACCACGCTAAGAGCGGTGGCTACCAAACCACGATAGAAGGGGCTAACAATATTTTCACTAGACCTGTGTATTACACGGGCGATAGTGGCTATTTAGAGAGTTTTGGGGTGAAACTCGCTATGGGGGCGATGGAGCAATACGACACCTATCCGAAAGTGCCTGACTATAGCAGTTTCGGTGTGTATAAATCAACCTTGTTGACCTACGATAGCAATATAATAAACAGCGGTTATATCTATGCCTACAAGCAACCTAACGAGATTATGGGGCTTAACCTTGAAGTGGTTGCCTTGCCTTTTGAGAAAGAAGGCGAACCAAGTGTGATACCTACTTCCAAGTTTTGGGAAATCAATCCGCTTATCAACGGAAAGAAGGCTACTACCTTCAAATTGTATGGAAGTTATTCCCCTTATACCCCTTTTGACACGAGAAGTGGGACTTTGATGAGCGAAATCACTATGTCAATCGCCTACGATGGCTTGAAAGCGGCTGCGACATTGAGCGGAACTTTGCAAAGGGGGGCTATCGCCAATTGGAAATTATGCGACAGCGAAGGCAATGCGTTATTGATATGCAATCAATACACCTTGAACGGCATTGAGACAGAGACCTTGCCAACGCTATATTTTTCCTTGTTTAAAGAAAGAATATAAAATGGTATTTTATAATTAAAGGGAGAAAAGATATGTTATTAGTGCTTTTGGATAAAGACTTGAAAGCGATACAAAGCCGTGATGATGGCTATTGTATGCAATACAGCGACAATGCCTATGCGGTGTTCTTCGCTTTGGAAGGGGTCACCGAAAATCCTTCGTATACGGCGATTTTGACCGCCACCCCCAATGGAAGTTCGACTTCGGTTATAAAGGGGCTAGAATGGAACAAAATCAATGTTTTAGGGGAAACCTATTGGGGCTACTATGGCTTGTTGGATGAGACATTCACGCAAATAAGCGGTTCTATGTCTTGTAATGTGCAATTCACGAGCGGAACCGAAGTGAAATATACCAACACTTTCGCTATTTATGTAAATCCTTCAAGTTCGAAAACGCAGTGGGCTGAAAGCATAAACTATGCGCAATGGAAAGAACTTTGTGCGATGCTCAATAACACGGGCAAACTCAATAGTTATAACACTTGGTGGCAAGGTCAAGAATTTATGAGTGGTATCAGCATAGGTTCTGAAACATCCAAGCAAGGGGTTCGTTTATACACCGATGAGGCTACTTATTATGACTATGCTGAGACTTATTTTGGCACTAACACGCATACCTACAATGGCATTGACACTTTCACTTTCTCTTTGGCTACTTTCAAAATCGATGGCTCGGTGAATTTAGGCAACGCAAGCCTTAATTTAGGCACTAATGCGACAATAGGTGTTTATGAAGACACGGATGTTTTTCAAGTCTACCATAGCGACAAATCAAAGCAATGCGAATATCGTTTCGCCGAATGCGGTGAGCACGATGACACCCACTACTTCGTATCCACCAAAACGCAAGACAACCACGATTTGGACAAAATGCTCGATGATGCGAAAGCCGAAGTGCTTGGCAAAGTCGCCAAACTCGATGAAGAGAATGTGTGGTTGGGCGAGAACACTTTTGTTAACATTAAGGCTTCCACGATCAAGAGCGACAATGGTTTCTCTTTCAAAGTCGGCAATGATACGCAAGACACCTACCACTTAGGCACTTTCAAGACACCAAGTGGGGATGACTTGTTTGTAGGCTACTCTTCTTCGGTCTCAAACGCTAACCTTGACAAGTCGCTTGAGACATACAAAAACGAAGCGATTGAAAAAGCTGATAGCGACACCGATACGAAGTTAGGCTCTTACTACACCAAGTCAGAAGTTGAGAATATCGTGTCATCAATCAAGAAGAACGCTTACCAAGTTGTAGAGAAATTGCCAAGCGTTGGCGAAGAGGGCTATACCTATCTCGTTGGCACAAAATCGCCTTATCGTATGTATATCTACGAAAGCGGTTGGGTTGATTTAGGCGACACAACGATTGATATCTCTAACTATCTATTGAAGTCCGAAGCGAGTTCCACCTATGCCACCAAAACCGAATTGTCTAGCGAGATTAGCGTTCGTGAGAGCGGTGACAAAGCGTTGCAAACCAATATCGACACGACTAATACAAACCTTGCCACCGAGACAAGCCTTAGAACAAGCGGTGACAAAGCGTTGCAAACCAATATTGATACCGAAGCGAGTGCAAGGGCGAATGGCGATACCGAGACTTTGGCAAGTGCTAAAACCTATAGCGACACCAAATTAGAAGAAGCGAAAACCTACACCGACAAAATCGGTGCGACAAAGCAAGACACTTTGGTTAGCGGAACGAATATCGCAACGGTCAATAAGCAAGATATAACCAAAGGCGGAAATGTGGTTATCCCAACCACCACGGGCTTTAGTTTCTTAGATGATGAAAGTTATCAAATTGTCACAAAGAAGTTCATTTGCTCGAATTACGAAAGCACTGGTGAAGATGGTTGCACGATTGAAGATGGCTACATCACTTCCATTGCAAGCGGAACGCCTGTGCGTGTTGTGGAATTGTCTCACAATTGCCGTTTCACCACTGACATACCTAAGAATGTGGTAATCAAGTCGCTTGGCGATTATCGCATAGGAAACCCTTATTCTAGCGATTTTGACACCAGTGCCGTGACTGACCTTAGTTGCCTTGACTACGATTGTTTGCCAAAGACAAGAACGGACCTATCGG
>CAVGQQ010000039.1:0-11833 GCA_963631525.1 bacterium | reverse complement strand
ATTCACACACCGGTTATATCAAAAGAAAAGCCGACAACACGATTTACGAGACTTCCACGATTTATTTAGGCAAGTTTGACAAAGCCGAGAATTACACGGAAGCCACGAAAGAAGAATACGAAGCCTATTTAAAGGAGATGGAATATGAAGTCCACGATAGCGAAAAAGTACACGAATGACACCTTGACCGAAGTCTATCGTTGCTCGCTTATCGAGCCTAGCGAGTTGGAATATTGGGAGAACTTGGCGAAAACCAACTCCCAAGCCTTGCTAGAAGCCGAGAAAGCCGAGATTGAAGCCAAGGAAAAGGAAGAAGCCGAGAAGCGTGAGAAAGCCTACCTAGAAGCCTATTACGCAACTTGGCGGATTGTGCTCACTTGCGACAGCTTGTTGAACGATTGGCAATTAGGCGATGAGACCATTGATGAAACGATTGTCTCAAAGTGCAAAGCCGAAGCCCTTAAAGGCGAAAGCGTTGAGAAACTATTAGCGAACTACGATAAAGTTAAAACCTACTTCGTGAAAATCTTTGGGGAGGTCTCAAAATGAACACTACAACCAACCAAACTTGGGTCGACAACCTAGAGAAATTCTTGGAGGGCTATGGTTTGCCAACCGCCATAGCCACCATCATCGCCATTGTTGTGATAATCGGCATACCTACTTTGGTGCAAATCATCCGCCTTATGTCGAGTGCCAAAGACAACACGGCTTATAGGGGCATTATGCTTACCCGTATAGCAAGTTCCACCACCTACTCTAAATCGGTCGCCGTAAAAGCGGAAGAGATAGCGAAAACGGTTAAAGAACTTTGCGATAGCCTAGCCAACTGCAAACGCTTGAGTGATGTGCAAAATGTCGCAAAAGAGTATTCCGCCACCATCGCAACCGAGATAACCGAGATAACCTCTTTGGTTGACACAGGTTCGACAATGCAAGAAGAGTATGGCTCAGTGCCTACGAAGAGAGCGTTAAAGGAGATTGAGAAGGCTAAGAAGAAAGCTGAAAAGGAGAGCGAATAATGCAGTGGTGGCTATTAGGGGTGGTATGTGCCATCATCTTGATGATTGCCATCATATCCGCTTTTCTCAAGGGTTTCTGGTCTTCCTTGCTCCACGAGTTCACAAGCGGTGTGAAAAAGCATTGGCTTAGGCTTATAGGGATATTCATATCCTATATCTGCCCATTCATCTTCTTCGCTTGTGCCTATTGTACGAAAACAATGTCCACGACCGAAGGCAGCACGATATCCAAAATCTCGATACCATTCTTCGTGTGGCTTGTCGGCATTCCAGCTTTGCTCATCTATTGGGTGAGATTGAAGAATGCGATGAACGACAAATTGCTCTCGATGAAAACAGTCAACGAAGTGCAAGAAGGTGCCCACTATGCGTTATTGGTCACCTTTGAGACAATCAAGCAAGCGATGGTTGTGTTCACCATAGCGATGATATATTGCATAGTCTCGTTCTTGGAAAGCATATTCAAGCAAGCGAGTACAGGCGTTCTCGTGTTCCTTGTGTGTGCGTGCTTGGGTGCCGTGTTCGAGATACTAGACAGCACTTTCGCCTATTCAAAGCCAAAAGAAGTTGAATATAGGGCGAAAAGGGTAGATAATAATAAAGGTCTTGATCAGCAGTGAGCCTTAGCCAAATTCCTTTCATAGGCAAGCCCACGAAATCAATCGAAAGCCCCGAAATCTTCATAGGGGCTTTTTTTGTGCTATAATAAGAGAAAGGAGTAACATATGATCAAGAAAAGATTGCAAAAGTGGTGGAAATACCAAAACAAGAAACTTCCTGAAAACGAAGCTGGGAAGATTTACCAAGGATGGTGCGACAAGAAATGGACTTACGATACCCAAGTGGTGTCGCAAGGGTGGCTTGAATGCTTGGATGACTGCGATGGCGAACCTGTTTTCAAAAAGAATGTGGTCGACCCATTGAGTTATTGCATCGGAAAAAGCGGAAAGGAATATATGTTCCCCAACGCTTGGATTGTTACAAAGGGCTTATTTTAGCCCTTTTTTCTTTCTCTCGGTAAATTAAGCGTTTTAGGCGATAAAAGCCCTAGAAAGCCTTGCTAAGCGTTTTTAGGGGCATTAATAGAAAAAACCGACTGGTTCAAGGTCGGCTTTTCCTAGCAATTGTCAACTTGGAGTAAACCTAGGTGGGAACAACACCGCCTAGGAACTAAATTATAAAAAAGCCCCCTTGAAATGTCAATAGGAGCAAAGGGGCTTTTCTGAAAGAAGTAATGCCAAACAGCACGATGAGATTATAACAAAAAAGCCCCATATTGCAACTAGGGACTTTTTTGCGATTTTGCAAAATCAGAAAAAGGAATCGAAATGCCCAAGGGGAACAGATAAACCCTTAGGAACTAAATTATAAATGAAAAAGCCCCTTTTCTCAAGGGACTTCTCCATAGAAAGGCTCTTTTACGACTAGCCTAGGGGGTAAACTAGGCTTATTAATTGTAGCAAAAGAAAAAGGGCTTTGCAACCTAAGCCCTTAATCTTCCATAAAACCCATCTCGTTGCTAAAGGTTACGGGACTCTAGCAAGATGATTTTATCACACAATCTCGCTTATGGATATCTTTTCTTCCTTGATTTTGGCGGAAGCCTCTTCCTTTGTCGGCTTTGGCTCTTCGACAATATCAGCTTGTGGCTTGTTTCGCTCTTCGGCTTCCCTTTCCAATCTTTCCTTGACCTTTCTTGCTTCTTCTTCCCTTGCTTTCAAGAAGATTGTCTCGGCGGTCTCGGTCTCGGTGTCTGGCTTGAAGTTGCCATCGACCATAACGCAATTGTAGTAGTTTTCAAGGACTTCGATTTTGTCTCTTAATAGCAACGCAATGCCATCATAGTAGTTGTCGCTTATGCCTATACCCCTTAGGAAACCGCTGAACAAAGCCAACAAACGGCTTAAGAGATTGAAATAGGTAGAAGTGCCACCGCCGTAATATTCATCGACCACGGCACCGCCTACGAGAATGCTCCATAATGTCATCAAGAGAACGCTTCCGATGATGCTCGCCACGGCTTTCTTATTGTTCTTCTTGGCGATGGTCTTACCCTTGGCGAACCTTGGGGAGGTGTCATCGGCATCGTATGAAGAACCGACTAGATAATATTCAGCTGAGCAAAAGTCCATTTTCTCTTTGCGTGTCAATATCTCAATGGTCGCTTCCCCCACCTCTTGCGAGATATGAGAGATATAGAACTTGTGGTTGTCGTGATGATCAACGAGAATGGCATCGTTCGGTGCTACTTCCATCGCTCGCTTTATGTCATCTTCGTAAGCGTAATTTGCTATATCCTGAGCGGTTGCGTTCAGGACTTCACCTGCGTAAGTTCCGCCATTGGCACTCCGCCAACCTATCTCTTGGAGTGCATCGGCTTTCATAGCGTTGATTTGCTTTGCTTTCTCCCACAAATAGTATTGACCGAAGTATTGGTCTTTGGGTCTTATCTTCTCTCTTGATACTTTGTAATCCCCACGAGCCAAAGAGAGTTCACTCTCTTCATCGTTTAGGATATTTTGCTGTTCCATAGTCCATCCGCAGAACAAGGCGACAAGGAATAGCCCCACGATGAGAGACATATTCCATACAAGTTGCCCCCAATTTATGCGAGAAGGGTTCCAGCTTACGCCCCATAGGGAGTAGATGACCGTTACAGCTATCGAGATAAGGAAGAGAACGGTCGACATAAAAGTTTTGTTGAACGCTCCCTTCAAGAGTTTCTTCTTTGCTTTCTTCGCTTGCTTAATCGTGTTCGCCATATATCACCGCCTCCAAAAGCCTCTCGGTGTATCTTTCGTTGTAGAGACAATCGACATACTTTTCCAACAAAGGGGTCGCATCATTCAATACGCAACGGACTTCGTAATCCCTATGCCCTTCGGTGTCTAGTTCATAGCTGATATCGGCACACCTATCAAAGTCATCAAGCACCTGCCTGCACTCCATAAACTTCCTATGCTCTTCTTTCAAGGCGATTTTGAGTTGCTTGTTCTCTTGTGCCACTCCGTTCAATTCCCCTAACTTGTCCATCAAGGTCTCGTTCTCGGCGAGAAGGGCAAGGATTTTTTGCTTCGCTTCCTTAAGTTCTTTCGTTTCTTTATTCATAATCTTCCGCTCCTAATAATTTGTAGATATGCTCTTGCTCTATCGAAGTCGCCAACTTGGCTATCTTCTCTTTGATGTCTTTGCTGCGCATCTCTTTCTCGATGGGGATGAGAACATAGCGACCTTTGATGCCGTGCTTTTCCAAGCAAACGACAATGAATAATTTTGTGTCGCCGTTTGGCTTTTTTCGGTGATAGAGTGCATAGGCATCGAAACCGCAACCGCCTACAAGACAATCCAAGCAATCTTGAACAAAAGCATAGGCGATGTCCCACATACGATACTCTATCTCGTTTTCGGTATCCTTTTCCCTATCTTCTTGGCAAAATTCCTTGGCTAGTTTCACGCTTTCCCGGTATTTGTCCATCCTAAGTCTTTTATCATCTAGCCTTTTTTGCTCCTTGAAGGCTTTTTGCGTTAATTCATCTTCGAAATAAATATCTGACATAATGTTCCTTTCTATGTGATTTATAAATCACTCATTTTGTTAAATCTAGAATAATCTCATTTGAACAGCTTGCGGTTTCAAGTCTAGATAATCAAGCACCTTTTGCATAGCCTTTTCGAAGTCGCTTGGGTCGTTGTAATCTAGGCAATCGCTCCAACCTTCTTCGGCTTTTTCCGCCCCTATGCAATACCACTTCTCGAAAAACGAGATATGGCTTTCGCAATATTTGCCGTTCACCCTAATAGAGGCATAAATCGTATCGTGGTTGTCTTTGCCTGAGAAAACATTGTAATTATGTGCATAAGGCTCTAAACGGCTTTTCCATTGGCTTAAAAGTTCTTGTTCCGACATTTTCTCAACACCCTTTCATAATGTGCTTTCGCCTGCTTGTAGCCCAATCCGCTTAAACAGCGATAATAGTCTAGTTCGCTTTTGGCTTTCAATAGTTCTCTCCGTTCGTTTTCTTCGCATAGCCTTGTTGCCTGTTCCATTCGTTTTTCTCCTTGAATTGCTTTAGGAAGAACGCTTCGCCTTTTTGGCAGTTCAGCTCTTCTTCCTTTGGGTCTAGGTTCATCAAATCTAGGAATGCATCCTGGACTTCGTTCCGTGAGCCATAGAAAGCGGTGGCGATATATTTTCCGTCTAGGTATTCGGATATTTGGAAGCTGGAGAAACAGCACCCGGTCTTGTTTGAGTAGCGATACTCTTGCAAGAACTTGAACGAGACCCTAGAGCCTTCATAGTCCGAATTGATGATCGCAAAGGTGTCTTTCATTTGCCTATCGCCTAAGAATTTGTTGTTGGACATCTGGAATACTTTCGGCATTTAACTCATCCCCCATAGGACCAATAGCCCACACGCTACGACAGCTGCGACTATGTAAATCGTTATCGCTTGGCTTGAAGTAGCCCACTTTAGGACATCGAAACCGCTGTAGTATAGCCCCCATATGACCAAACCACCGCCGGCAACCAACGCTCCAAGGGGGAGCAAGATAGCCCCTAAGCCATACTTTTGCTTGAAGCCTTTGAGCCATTTTTTAAACTTTTTCATCGCTCCCACTCCTTTAGAATGCCTTTAGAATTGCCTAGAACGGCTTTTGTAGCCTTTTTTCGTTTGGCTAGGGTAAACAATCGTTTTGCGAAACCAAGGGCTAAATTAGGCACTTTGTGATAACTGCCCCTGAAGTCGTTTGTCCACCACTCGACATAATAGTCATTCTTTTCCATAGGCGATTAGGTGCTCCTTGTAGTTCTTGTAGGTCTCGTTTTCGCCTAGGAACAATGTCTCAAGGAGTTCGTAGGCGGTTGCCCTTCCTATCGATTGGTAGCACTTGGCATAACTTTCTAGATACTTCGTGTCGCCTTTCTTCAATAGGTCAACGCACCTTTGGGCTTCTTCGAGATAATACTTCTCGTTGTTGTCTCTCAGTTTCTTTATGCAAGCCAAGGCTTCCTTTTGCTCTTCTTCGGTCAAGGGCTTGAAATGGGTTGTCTCATCATCCCTTTCTTTCGCTTTGTCTTGGTCGAGTTCGGTTTGCCAAGCCTTGCCGACTTCCTTAAGTTTCTTCTTTTGCTCTCTCCAAAGTCTCGCTTGCTCTTCTTTCTTGTCTTTCATAAATCGTATCTCTCTCCTAGTCTGTGGTTCTCGTTGAGCCAATCGTAGAAAGCAAAGCCTTCGCTTGCTTCTTTGATGTCATCTTCGATCAACTCGCCGATGTCTTTGTCATAATAGTCGCATAAATCGTAGGCTGCGACATAATCGTATATTCTTCCCAAGTATCCATAGAAACTTGTGAAGTATTCCGAAGCTGTCGCCAAGTTTGGGTATTTTTCCCAAAAGTCGCAGTTTTTCAATTCTCGTTTAATCTCTGACATTTTTACTCCTCCTTAAGTTGTTTGAAATAATCAGCGGTTTTTTTGTTTTGCGATATATTGCTCGCAATCGTGAACCTTGTTCGCTATTTGCGTTCTTTCGCTTAAGCCACTTTTCAATGTGTCTCGCAATTCACAGGCGAATGTGCACTTCATAAGTTTTGCGTTGTCTTTGATAGCGGTATATGTCGCATCATCTATCGTTAAGCATATTCTCATATTCTCACCCCCTTTCTATATGTCGGCGAAGATATCTTCAAAAGTCTCTTCGCTGTCATTGTTTTGATTGCTTTTTGATGCCGATATGGTATCATTTTGGTGCAATATCTGGGAAGTGCTCTTGTCTAGAGGGGCACTTTTCTTTTTATAGTATCTGTTTCGCTTTGGCAAAGCGTAATCGAGAGCCTGTCGCAATTCGGTCGCTACCGATACGCCACGGGCTTCTGCGTTCTCTTTCGCTAAATCGAGCTGGCTATCATCGATATAGAATGTGTATCGGACAAACATATTTTCATCTTTTCACTCCCTTCGTGCTTAATAATAATATCAAAACGCTAGCAATGCAAGAAAAAGAATAGCGTTTATTGAAAACAATGTCTTAAAAATGCTAGCAAATGTATGATGTATGTCTTAAAAATGCTAGCAAATGTATGACAATTTTAAGAAAAAAAGAAAAAGTAGCAAAAAGAATAATAAAGAAAAGAATATTCTTTAATTATATAAAAACCCCCATACTGAAGTAGGGGGTAAAAAGAAGCCCCTTGGCACAGGGATTTATTTTTGGATAAAGAAAAGGGGACTAGCCCCTAATCCACGAACGCTTCCACGAACTTTCTCGCTTCGGAATTCTCTGTAATCTCTTTTCCTTGGCAAGAGATGAGTTTGCCTTGGTCGTTCTTCCCATATTTGGTCGTGATGTCGCTATAACGCTTCATCAACCGCAACGCTTTCGCTTTCAGCTTGAGAGCGTATTCCAAGCACTCTTCTTCGGTTCCTAACTTGTAGGTGTAGTTCTTCACCACTATCATTTTCTCGACTTCTGGCGAAGCGTTTATCGAAGTCACCAGGTTTTGGAGCTGTTTGCAATGGTCACCTTTCTCATCGTTCTTGCAGTTGGTGGCTTTCTCGTTGTAGTTCAAAGCCTTGTAGCCTAGCCTCTCGTTGACAAGGGAAGCCAAACCTTTTTGGTTCAGCGTTCCCCTTTCTTTTATCGAATTGTAGATAGCCCATTCTAAACTTGTCATAACTTATACCACTTTCTAGAACGGAAGGTTCTCTTCCGCAATCTTTCCGCTTGGCTCTTTGGACTTTCTCGGCAAAGAGTTAAGAAACTTGATGACCGTGTTGGCTTCCCCCTTTGTCATATTCCTTGAGACCGTCACGCCTGTTCCGTTTAGGATAGTCTCTTTCGCTATCCCCCTATTCTTCATCATCTCGCCGACCAAATTGATTTGCTTAGGCGTGGCAGGCTCGGCTTTCTTGTCGATTGGCTCGCCAGTGACCAGTTCTGGTGTTGGCTCTTCGAACTCGGTTGCCCTATGGGGTTCTACTGGGCTATAGTCGCTCGCTTCCAAGGGATTGTAGTTGTTTTCCCCATTGTCGCCATCGTTCAAGGGCTTCTCCTTGGCTCTCTTTTGCTCTTCAAGCTGGTACTTTCTCTCACGATCGAGCACATCCTTTGGCTTCTCGATTTTACCTTCGTAGATTGCTAAACCAATTCCAAACATTGCACAAGCCTTGACCAAAGCCCTTTGGATGCTGTCGCTGACATCTCTCCCATCAATGCCCTTGATTATCGTTCCATTGCCCAACTTCTCGCTATTGATTTTCATAGCGTTGTTGCGGTTGTCCATAATTGGGAAAGTCTGGATATGCTCGACACCTAAGGCGGAGACACCGACTTTCACAAAGCCATAGCCGTTCACATTCCATAAAGGGTTCGCTTCGATTGTCTCGATGACACGATAGTTGGCATCCGGGTAAACCTGCTTCATAAGTCTCCAACAAGTCGACCATTTGAGATAAGCCAAGGACTTGCCATAGCCCATCTCTTTCCATTCGACATCATCGGCTTCCCACTTTACCTTGTAGGCTTCTTCGAACTTCGCTTTCAATAATTCCATTTGCTCTTTTTCCATTTTTTTATTCTCCTTCTATGTCTGATAATTCTATGCCATTCGCCTTTGCGAATTTGAACAATTGCCGATATTGGTATGCGCTCCCTTTGAAATTGAGATACGCTTCGACTTGCTTTTGCTTGCCTTGCCAAGTGTCCACTCGGCTATCGAATGCCTTTTTCGCTTCTTCGTGCGATTTTGAGTAATCAAGTTCGCTATAGGCTTCTTCGAACGGCGGTAGATACAATCCCCAATCTTCCATCTCGTGGTAATGGGCTTCCATCTCTTCTTTGAAGCGTTGCTTCTTTTGGATGATTATCTCTTTCGAGAAACGCTCGTTTGTCTCTTTAAGGGCTTCAATCGCTTGCTTATACTCGCTCGCTTTTGCTTCAAATGGCTCTAGAAATGCGTTGCGTGCGTTTTCTAGCCCTTTCTCCACTTCCTTGATAAATTTATTGTTCTCGGTTCTAATTGCCTCACAATTGCGGATTGTCGTGTTCGTGAGGGCAATCGAGTTCGTGATGCTGTTGCGGTTGTCCGCTTTTTGCCTAATCTCTTCCAAGTTTAAGTCAATCTTTGCTAGTTCCATTATTTTACCTTCCTAAGTTTTTGTTTCTTAATCTCAATTACTTCGTAGCCCAAGGGGTTCAGAAGTTTGTTTTGCGCTTTCACGCTTGCGGTGTTCTCTTCCATCTCGTGGAGCACCTTATAGATATATTGCTTTGAGACATCAAGTTGCTTCGCATAGTTGGCTATTCCGCCGAATTGGCTTTCAATCTCCGTAACAATCAAGTTCGTTCTCATATGAGCACCTCCTTTCGTTATGCCTTAATGATAAACCAAACAAGTTTATAAAGCAAGAAGAAATTAAAACAAAAAAAGTTTAAAAAAATGTTGCAATGCTTTTTGATAGCCTTTAATATATAGGCAAGCACGAAAGGAGTAGCAAAAATGAACAAAAGACAAGTGCTAGCCACTCTTGACCCTATGAAATATAGGGAATATAGGAAAGAAAAGTGGCAAGAGTTCGACCAAAGGGGCTATCCCTATTGGGAGAAAGAGATGTGGAAAGACATCTACAAAAGCGTTCCGGAGATGAAAGACATCGCCGAGCGTTGGCTGAAAGAAAACGGAATGTTAGGAGAGCAACAATGACAGACAAGGAAACCAAAGAATTCGAAGATGCGTTGGATGAAGAAACGGCAAGAAGGAAGTTTATGCAAGAGACCGCCAAGGACTACCAAGAGCAAAAAGAACACCTATATTCATTGGTGAGAGAAGCCCAAGCCCTTAATTCCAAATTCCTGAGCAACTGCAATGTGCTGTTGGAATACACAAGGGTTGTCGAGAAACTTTGCGAGAATGCCACCAACAAGGAAATCAAGGAAGCCTATCGCCAGCAATTAATCGGCTTGAACAAGGCTATCGAGATTTTAAGGCAATGAATATGGAAGAAGATAACATCCAATTCACTCGCTATGGAAGAAGGTTCGAAGACACACCTAAACTAGTCCGAGACTACAAACAAGAGATAATCGAGAAAGAAGGCAATTCGCTTGATTATCGCATTATGGTCGCCCGTTGCGTGAAAAAGAAAGCCCAAGGCTACTTCTTGTCCGATGGCAAGCTGATAAAACTTGTCTATCGCCATTGCCGATACGCAAAGAACGCAAACAAGGAATTGTTCAACGATGCGACAGGCTACGAAGTTCAGACAATCAAGGGCTCAAGCGTTATGCTAGATGGCTCGATTGAAGACTATGAATTCCGTGTCTATACGATATTCGTAAAGCACCTATCAAAGGGCAACAAAGGCATTATGATCAATTCTCAGCTGGCAAAAGAAACGACTAAGATTGATGTGCAGAAATATTTTAAAAGGAGCAAATAAAATGGAAAAAACAACTAAAATGGAAAAAACAACTTATATCACAAAAAGAGAGATGAAGTGGCTTGTCGACTTCGCCACCCCATTCAATTTGAAGGATGTCGACAAAATCGAGAAGCACACGACTTGCGGTGGCAAGGTTTGGCTATTAATCGCCATCTATCACAAAGAGTTCGACTTCGATATCACCACCACCCCACAATTCGGAGCGGATTGGTGGCAAAGCCTTGAAGAGAACAAAGCATACAAGTTAGAAGATTTAGGGGTTGCTTTATGAAAAAGAATTTAGCCGATTTGGCGAAAGGGATAGAACAATGCGATTATTATTCCCCTAGGGAATTGAACGCCAAAATCATCGAGTATGAGAAAATGGTCGCCAAAATGGATGTCGATGAAGCGTTCAAAGATGAAACGAACCTGATAGCCTTGTCGGTTATCAGGCTCATCATTGGCTATAGTCAATTATGTATGGAAATAGCCACTGCGTTCGACACGGCAGGATGGGACTTGATATTTGATAAAGCAAAATCGACAAAGCATTATCTCCCTTGCATATGGGAAATCGCCAGCTTAGGAAAGGAAAAGAAAGTATGACCGTTTACGATTTAGTGATTTGCTTTCTTCCAAGAGCACAAGTTCAGGTGAAGAAAGTGGATAGAAAGACAATCTACCAAAAAACCGCTATGGAATGGGTAGATGAGTTCGACAAAGGCGGAGTGATTGGCAAATGGGAAGTCTGCAAAATCACCGCTAAGATGGAAAACCTGTTCGAGATTGAAGCCTATGAACCTAACAAATAACGAAATTAGAAGAATGGGGCAACTCCACGGATTGAAGTTCGTGAAAGACCACGAAAACTATGTCGAGTTCGAATATGGCGACAAAGTGGCAACGGTCGACAACGAAGGCAACTGCCTGTTCTTTCCCAAAACTAGATGCGAAAGCACCGACATAACAATCGAGAAAGAGAGCGAGATAGTGCAAGCGTTCCGCAAATACTATCGCAAAAAGAACTTAAAGCTGAAATTATGGAGGATGATGAACAAATGAAAATCGAAGTATATGGGCAGCCATTGGGGAAAGAGAGACCAAGGGCAACGAGTTTCGGCGGGCACGCACATTTATACACCCCCAAAAAAACACAATCATACGAAGCCAAATTCGCTTCAAAGTGGGTGGAAATGTATCCCGCAACGCAATTGAAAGGGGCAATCGAAGTGTTTATCTCCGCCTACTTCCCTTTGTTGAAAGGCGACTACAAGAAAGATGGCTCGCCAACCAAAAGCGGTCTTAGAAAGCTGAACGGCGAAGACAAGCCCACGAAGAAGCCAGACTTGGACAACATCGCCAAAGCGGTTCTCGATGGCTTGAATGG
>CAVGQQ010000038.1:21453-29749 GCA_963631525.1 bacterium | reverse complement strand
GATAAACACTGGGGTTATGGCTGTTTTTTGCTTTATAAAGTGTCAAAGATGGGATTATATCACATTTACTCGATAGACTTCAATGATTCCGCCATATCTATTTTATCAATTTTCCTGCGCATTACCAGATCTACGATCACTAAGAATGCCAACACGATCAGAACACTGTACAGATAACTGATATTCATGATCTTCGATGCAAATGCAACCATATCAACCTGGATCTGCGACATAACGAAGCTATGTAACAGATATCCAAGCGGCAACCCGACGACAATTCCCATCAGTGTCAGTACAAAATTCTCACGGAATACATACGATCCCGTCTCGCCCGGATAAAAGCCAAGCACCTTGATCGTCGCAATCTCCCGCACACGCTCTGTGATATTGATATTGCTTAAGTTAAATAACACGATAAATGCCAGCGCGCCCGCGCTACCAATGACAAGTCCGACAACCGCGTCCATCATCTTCATCATATTTTCCACTCGGTCTTTGATCTCCGCGACAACCGTGACACTCATCACACCCGAAAGTGCTGATAATTTTCCTCCTGCCTCATAGGCGGTACTGTCTTTATCGACATGCACATACATCGTATTCGGCTCACAGGTCTTATCAAAATACTGCTCATAACATTCCGGCGTAATATAGGCATAGTGCCATACATAGTTTTCAAAGATTCCTGATACCGTAAGCGTCACATCACCCGCATCCGTATCATGCAAAGTAATTTGGTCGCCGACCGACACATCTGCGATTTCTGCAATCTTCTTCGACAGCATGACCTCACCAGTTTTCGGATATGCCCCATTCTTGGTTGTCATATCAAAATGCACGAAGCTGTCTAAGTCTGCCTGTTCTGCAGCGACCAGATACACGGTTTTGATTGCAGAATCCGTGTGATATTCTACCGCACTTTTCATGATTGCTGTGGAGTCTTCAAAACCATCGCCGACGGCATCCTCCACCTCCTGCTGCACGTCATCGTTATACGTTCCATTTAATGTTAATTCCATATCGTAAGTATCAATCTCGCCATACTGGAACTCTGCCAGATTCGATACCGAATCCCGCACGCCAAGTCCGGTTAGGACAAGTGCCGTACAGCCAGCAATACCGAGCAGCATCATGAACATACGCTTCTTAAAGCGGAATACATTCCGCGCAGTTACCTTATGTAAGAACTTCATCGGCTTCCAGATAAATGGAATCCGCTCCAGTAAGATACGTTTTCCTGCCGCCGGAGCCTTCGGCCGGATCAGCTCTGCCGGCATACACCGGAGCTCATTGATGCATGCAAGGAATGCTGTTCCCATCGAACAAAGCAGTGATACGATCAGGCAGATCACCAGAAGTCCCGGTGAGAAATAAAAGTCAATCCCCGTTCCGAAATCATACAACATCTTATACGCCTCAGAAATTACATATGGGAACAGGTAGCTTCCACCAAAAAATCCGATCACGCAGCCAAGGAACGCGGAGCTTCCAGAGTAAATCAGATACTTCGCCATAATGCTTCCATTCGTATAGCCAAGTGCCCGGTATGTTCCGATCTGTCCACGCTCGTCATCTATCATACGCGTCATCGTTGTCGAGCAGACAAGCGCCGCAATCAGGAAGAAGAAGATTGGGAATACCTTTGCCACACCATCAACGATATTCGTATCGTTGTCATAGCACATATAACCGACATTCGTTGAGCGATCCAGCACATAGGTCTTTACATCGCCAAACGCTTCCTTTGCCGCCTGTTCTACGTACTGTTTTTCAACCGCATCCTCCACAAGTGCGCTGCCCAGTTCTGTCACAAGCCGGTCATACCGATTATCCGTGACCTCCTGCAAAGCTGTTTCCATATCCGGGGTAACATCGTCAATAAAATCATCATACGCATCTGTATAGATATCATAAGAATCCTGACTTTGCACATAGATTTCCTTATATGCATCAAAGGAAAATCCACCTTCCGGAATAAAGATAAATGCACTGATCCGTCCATTTCCAAGATTCGTCGTTCCACGTTCAATATTGATATAGATCGGCGAATTCACCGTTCCGACAACCTTGTATTTCTTATAAGCAAATACATCCTTTGTCTCCTGCGTATTGCTGTCCGCAATCTCGATTTCCTGTCCGATGATATCCTGTCCCTTAAACTGATATGCATCCACCACACATTCATCGTCCGCTTCCGGCATACGTCCATCCCGCAGCTCCAGTGTATTCACATGCTCGGTAATCGACTGTGCCCGCAGCACCTTCTCCTTGCCGTCAGCATCTGCATAGATCATATCCTCATAGTACGAACCATCTGCCGCCAGCACATGCTCCTGCTTCCGCATTTCATCGACCGCATCCGCATCAAATCCGATTGAAGAAAGCAGCCGGAAATCATAGAAGTTATGCTCGCGCAGATATTTATTTCCGGTTTCCACCATACCAGGCTTTGTCACCTTCAATCCGGAGAAAAATCCAACGCCCAGCGCAATGATTGCCATGATCGCCAGATACCGCCCCATACTTTGTCCAATTGTTCTTCGTATATTTTTTCTATATGCCCGCATCGTCTATCACCATTCAATTTCTTCTACTGGTACAATCTGTTCATTCATCTTCACCGAAGCAATCTTACCACTCTTTACTTTGATGATCCGGTCTGCCATCGCTGTGAGTGCCTGATTGTGGGTGATGATCACAACCGTCATGCCTCGCTTCCGGCTGCAGTCCTGCAACAGCTTTAAGATTGCCTTACCAGTCTCATAATCGAGGGCACCAGTCGGCTCGTCACAGAGCAGAAGCTTCGGATTCTTTGCGAGTGCACGCGCGATTGCCACACGCTGCTGTTCTCCACCAGATAACTGTGCCGGAAAGTTATTCATACGTTCTTCCAGTCCGACATGGGTAAGCACCTCCGATGGATTCATCGGATCTTTGGATAGCTGCGATGCGATCTCGACGTTCTCCAGTGCCGTCAGATTCGGGATCAGATTATAAAACTGAAATACGAATCCTATATCCCGGCGTCTGTATGTCGCGAGCTGTTTCTTGTTGTAATCCGAAACCGCTGTGCCATCCAGATACACCTCGCCCTCGGTCAGACGGTCCATACCACCAAGGATATTGAGCAGGGTTGTCTTACCTGCACCAGACTGTCCTACGATGACGCAGATCTCACCTTTTCCGATCTCAAAGGATGCATCCTTTAAGGCTTCGACCTTGACATCACCGGTCTTATAGGTTTTGCTTACGTTCTTAAACTCTACATAACTCATTTGTGTGTTCCTTTCTAATTTATCTATGATAATTGCAAAATAATTCGCTATACCTGAGTATAACATACCGTTCACCTGCGATATATCAATTTCATTTGCATACAATGTATTGCAACCAAGAAATACTAAATGTTCCAATCTACAATCTCTCATACTTCCGCAGCCGCTGCCAATTCGCCATCCTTGGCTCAGTGGCAGCTTGTTTGAACATCGTGTTCAAACACTGCTGTTTTATTTATGGAACATCAAGTATTTCTAAGTTGCAAACATATCATATGCTTCATGAAATTATATATCACAGGTGAACAATCATGTTATATCTCAGACATATCCAATTATATTTTGCAATTATCTATAACCAATATTACTTTCCCCAGCTTGCGATTCGAAGTAAGACCTCTTTGTCAAGCGGATATGGACAAAGCGCAAGCTTCGCTTTATTTTCTGCTACAATATCGACGACCTGACGGATGTTTTCATCCGGCAGGATGCCGCAGTCGCTCACAACCTGGAAGAAATCTGCGAATTCGTCCACAGAAGCAAATCCAATTGTTGATAACAGATATTCCTGGTCGGCTATATCTGCTTCCCGAATATAACCCGGCAGGAAATAGCCGATTGCAATCCCATGTGGCACACCTAATTCATAAGTAATCGCATAGCTTAAGCTGTGCGGAATCGTTGTTCCTGTCTGTGCAATCGCCATACCAGCAAGTGTCGATGCCAACAGGAAATTGCTGTAATCTTCGTCTGTCATCTCCCGCATGCCAAGCAGGGCATCCTTACTTCGCGCCCAGACCTTCAACCCTTGGTCCACAAACATCCGGCTGTAATCCGTCGCTGTGGTATTCAGATAACTCTCAATCATATGACCAAGCGCATCAATCGCGGTCTGTCCGATGACCTTCTTCGATGCGGTCTTCAGATATTTCGGATCTGCCAATGCAAGCACCGGGAATACCCTGTGTGGCAGCGATGCCTTTGTCCGCTTCGCATGGACGGTAAGCACAGCGACACCCGTTACCTCTGATCCGGTTCCACAAGTCGTCGGAATCGTCACGACCGGAAGTGCCTTTGTATATGCATCACTCTCATACAGATAATCCGCATCCTTTTCTGGATTGGCAAGCATAATCGCAATCGCCTTTGCCGCATCCATTGGCGAACCGCCGCCAATCGCAATCACGAAATCCACGCCATTTCTCTTTCCAAACTCGGTCGCTTTCATAACTGTTTCCACAGATGGATTCTCTTCGATCTCATCATACTGGACATGCTTCTTTCCATATGCATCGAGCGCTGCCTCCACATCTGCCAGTGCTCCATTCGCACGTGCGGAATATTTTCCTGTCACAATGAGTGCGCAGCTTCCATAGCCTGCCATCTCCTCCGCATGTGTTTTTACTGCATCTATCTCCTGATATACTTTTGTTGGTATGTAATATTTCATATTCTGCCTCCAATAATCTGTCTTATTCTGAAGTCCCTTTACGGCGCAGACTTCTAATAATATGTTATAATGGATACCCATATTTTTCAAGCTTTGGTTTGTGAATTGTTTGTGTTTTGCGCAACAAATAATTGCTTTACTTTCTGCATTTTCTATGCTACGCTTTCTTTGTTGTCGAGAATCGTTGTTCTGGCGTAGTTCGGTAACAGTCTTTTATAATTTTATCTTTACCAATTTCATTGATATTCCATTTTATTTTATTTTTTGTGCATTCATTTTATTTCAAAGGAGGAACTTTATGCTTCATAACGATTTATTTCACTCTGTAACAGAATTTGAGCAGTACATCCAATCTTATCCGACCGCAAATGCTTTATATAGTACATTTAAGCCGGATTGGAAAATGCTTGTTCAGGATTATTTTCTAAGCAAGCGAACGCTTCCGCTTACCTACGATCCATTTTTCAAGCGCATTTTCAATACAGACATTCACCCTGACCGGTTATCCAGACTGATTTCTGCCATTATGGGACAGCCTGTGACAGTAACTGCTACACTTTCTAACAAAGATGTTCTCATCAAAGGAAATGCTCTGCTTATAATGGACATCGTCGTCCGTCTGGCAGATGGTTCTATCACCACAGTCGAAATCCAGAAGCTCGCAACTGCATTTCCCGCTGAAAGAATGTCCTGTTACTCCGCGGATCTGCTGCTTCGGCAATATGAACAGGTAAAAAATGAGCTTCTTGAGCGTTTTAATTATGATGCTTTAAACAAAGTATACACGATTGTAATATTTGAGAATACAGATGCAGAAAGCTCTAACGCCCCGGTGTACCGCGCCTTTCACACCCCGGAAACCAACCAGCTATATCTGCATCACGGAAAAACCGTATTTGACACTGGTTTGCAAATTGATCTGTTGCAAGAGTTTTACCTAATTTCACTTGACGTATTTCGCAATGTTGGGTATGCTAAAGATGAACAGGAACTCACAGCATGGCTGTCTTTGCTCTGCGTGTCAACCTACGAAGAAGCAGAAGCTTTATGCCTGAAATATCCGTGGATGGAAGAGATCTTTGAAGAAATCTCGGAGTATGTCCACAACCCTGAGGAGGTGATCGGAATGTTCTCAGAAGCACTACAAAAATTAGACGAAAATATGTACCAATACATGGCAGACCAGCACCGTGCCTTATTAAAGCAACGGCAGGAACAACTGGAACAGGTTCAACTGGAACTCCAAGACAAGCAGCAGGAATTACAGGACAAACAACTGGAACTACAGGACAAACAGCAGGAATTACACGACAAACAACTAGAACTGCAGGACAAGCAGCAAGAATTAGACGACAAACAACTAGAACTACAGGACAAGCAGCAGGAATTACAACAAGAGCAACATAAATTGCAAGATGCGAAACAGGAATTACAAGAAAAGCAACACGAACTTGACGACAAAGATTCTGAAATTGCATCTCTGAAAAAGGAGCTTGCACAAATGCAAGCACTTCTTAATTCTAAATAATCAAAAAGACATGATATACATTTTTAGGTGTATATCATGTCTTTCTTTTACTCAAACAATCTCATCAATACATCATAGACTTCCTTTGCCACCGCAAGCTTATACATTAACCGGCTTGGCTGCTGTGGAATCTCGACAACATACGACCGGACACTACCTTTCAGACTTATCGCGAAATATACCTGTCCCGGAACCGATGCATCCGCATTGTCTGGATCTGTATTCCCCATCGTTCCAGTGACTCCGATTCCGATATCCGCACCATACATGTTCGCGCAGGCGATTGCCATAGCTTCCGCTGTCTCCTTCGAATACACCGTATACTTATGAATCACCTCTGCGGACACACCCTGCATAATCTTCGTCTCATTGCTATATGTAATGCTCGCACCTTTGAAGATGGCTGATGCACCTTCCGTATCCGTGATCAACGATGCAATCTGTCCAGCAGTCGCACTCTCCATTGTGGTAATTGACATGTTCCATTCAATCAGAAGTTCCGTCAATTTCCGATAATCTTGGCGGATATCCTTCTCCACATATTTTTTCTTGACTGGACGAACCTTCGGATCTTTCTTCTTGTCTGCTTTTTCCTTTTTTACATTCTCCTGCTGCACAGTGTCTGGATTCTGCAAAAGATTCGCTTCCTCACAGTATGGACAGATTTTATATCTGTCTCCGTTATAAAAATGACCGTTTTCACATTTTCTGATATTCATAGTTTAACCTCGGTTATGTTATTCATTTGAAAATTATCTTTATTATAACGTAAATGCAGGAAAATAACCAGATGGATATTTCATCTAAACTCTCTTTGCTCCACATATCATACAGACATTTGCGAATTCCGAATTTAATCCATTACACATCGCGCATCTCCATGTAGACGCTGCCAAAACGTTTGTTTCCTGAAGATCAGACATATCCATCATGCCATCTCCCATAAGAACACTTGTCTCACCAGCTTTCATTGAAGCGACATCCTGCATATTGCTCTCTGCTAATATTGGCATCTTCTGTGGAGCAAATGCCACAGAATGTCGTGCCCGCATCTTAGCCCGAATATCCTCCATATTTAAATTCGTGCCTGTGCTCTGTTCTTCCGAAAAAGCAAGATCGATATCATTAATCTGATCCGTTCTTTTTTGCTCCTGTACAGGCAAAGTGTTCCACCAGGAAAACCCATCTCTGCACAACTCAATCAACATGTATACAGAACCACCTATTTGGATTTTATCCTTATGATTCAAATAACAGCTCTCCGTTACACGCACATCGTTTACATTAATTTCTCCAGTTGAGCTTTCCAAGTTCAAAACGATTTTCTGCTGCATTATATCAAACGACAGTGTGCAATGGTGCTCTGGCAAAACATATGTGTCTCCCTGTATGCAAATAGTATTTTCTGCACTACTTCCAATAAAATTGTCACAGGTAAATATCGGATATTGCTTCCCGTATTCCAATCCAGATACTGCCACCAGCCATCCTACCGGAAGTAAATTCTGTCCATGCGCCTGCTGTACAACCGGTTGCTGTTCAAGCGGCTGCTGTTTTTGAGGCGCCATATCCTCGTTCTGATATAAAAGTTCACCGTTCATACCTGCATCGTTTGGGATATATGCAACCGTATCACCCACTGTTGCATTTCTTCCATATGCAATTGTTTCCGGCATATTTTCATCAATCTGATAACCCTGTACCGGTTTTGCCCCCTCATCTTGATGGATATCTTTTGCCGTCTCCGCCTCCTTGCAATGGGGACATGTTTGATATTTGTCTCCATTATAAAAATGTCCTCGCTCACACTTTTTGATATTCATGTCTATGCATTCCTCTTTTTATCTACCTTACCTTGTAAACAGATGTTTTCTTCTCTCAAAATACAATTTATTCAACACTACATAAGATGCTGTTATTGCCACAATTACCCCACTACTAATCATAATCGCGCCTTTCACATCATCACTCATCGCATCTCCACCATTCTCAATCCACATATATGTATTTTCTTCGATAAAAGCAAGCTGAAATACAATTGCA
>CAVGQQ010000038.1:0-21409 GCA_963631525.1 bacterium | reverse complement strand
ACAATTGCACCATACAAACACAAACATGCTGCAATCATAAAATTAACCAGATAATAATTTCTTGGTCCACTAGCTTTAAATTCTGCCAACTCATTTCGCACCACTATACAAATAACTGCTGTAGTTGTTGCCAAAATTCCCAAAATCGCATACTGTATTATAATGGAGTTAATACTATCCGAATAGCTATCAAACAAACCATCTGCCCATTCCAAATATTGCATATTCGGTTTTTTGTCTTCCATATGCGAAACAGTTGAAAATGCCATAAATGCAAGCATTCCACTAAAAAATGCTGAAAAAAACAGCTGAAAATAAATGATGAACTTATACCATGCCATCGGCTGTTGCGGCATATAATTTCCATACGCAGCATTTGCACTTGCATAAACCGGTTGCTGATATGGTTGTATATATGGCTGTTGCGCTACTACCTTGTCACCCACCGACATCTGAATCCGACTTCCATCATTTAAAGAACGTGCGAGCACTATGCTATCTCCCATGTTCAATTTTGCCCGCTTCGTCCTACTTCCATTTACATAGATTCCATTTGTACTATTCATGTCTTCTATATAATATTGCATTCCCTCACGATATATCACACCATGCACACGCGACACAAAATCATAATTGAATACAATATCATTATCCGGCTGCCTTCCAAAGCTTACCACTTCTTTTTGAAAAGCTTCAATATTATATTTTCTCTGATTTCCATTTGGATCAACTATTATAATATCCATATCCGTCTCCTCTCCGTGTCTCCTGCCTAAACTTTTCTCAGTCTTCGTAATACAAGACCAGACGCAACAGAAAATCCTACGATAAACAATAACAGAATTCCCCAGACTGTCAGTATATGCTGCAAATTATGTGTAAAGAAATCCTCTGCCTTATGTATAATTTCAAATCCCTGATCCTGCATCTTCAATTTCAAATCATTCAGATTTGCAGTTGAACCATATCCTTCCATCGACCATCGACACACAGTCAAATACGATACAACTTCCGTAGCATCCTCCAGATTAAAGATGACTCCCGAAAACAGGATCTGTGGCATAAGCAGAATTGGAGCCACTGTCATCGCCCGATCAGCATTTGAGAACAGCGACGACACAAACAGTCCCATGGCAGCCGCTGCCATAGCCGTTCCCCATGTCGTCATACAATATTCCAGATATGCAGGCATGCAGATTCCCTCCCCGGGATATTTCAACAAAACAGTAAATGTTGTCACGATCAATAACGTCTGAATCAGACATAAAAGCCCCAACACCACCACTTTACTGAGAATATAACTGCACAGATTTAATCCTGTCATATATTCCCGCTTCAAAATATTGCGTTCCTTACAAATCTCCTGAATGGAACTTAAAATTCCAATCCAAAAACCGCAACAGGAAAGCGCAAACAGCAGACTCTTTGTAACCTCATACTGTTCAAATTCCTTTCCATTTGCGACAAGTGTGATCAGATACGCCAGTAATGGGGCCTGTAACAACAGCAATAACATACGTTGCCTGTCGTTTAGCATCAATTTTATATATCGTGCACTCAAAACACCAAACTGTCTGACAAATCCCTTTTTCGACGTTTTTTTGATTTTCTCACTATCAGAACTACCCCCTGATGTATTCTGCACATTCACCTTTTCAGCATACCGACTTTGCCAGAAACCAGCATGCTTACTAATCATTTCATATACATCTACAATATCTTCTGTCTGGAAAAACGCCAATGCCTCCTGATATGTTCCGCTAAAACACAGCTTTCCGCCAGTTCCCATAAACACAATTTTATCATACATATCTAGATTCAGAGTACTGTGTGTAACCAGAATAACTGTCTTACCAGAAACCGTCATTCCCTTCAATGTACGAATCAGACTCCGCTCCGTTCCAGGATCCAGCCCGGAAGCTGGTTCATCCAGGAAGAACAGCTTTGGATCGGTCAGTAACTCCACAGCGATACTTGCCCGCTTACGTTGTCCACCAGAAAGATTTCGTACAAACGTGTCCTTGCGTTCTGTCAGTTCCACTGTATCAATCACTTTATCCACGATTGCATGCAGTTCCTCTTCCTTTACATCCTTTGGCAATCGAAGTTTTGCAGAATAATATAGCATGGACTCCACAGTCAGATTATCGTACACAATATCCTGCTGCGGAACATAGCCAATAATATGCTTCAGCATATCAAAATTCTGATACAACCCAACTTCATTTACAAGTACCTCCCCTGCTGTCGGTTTGCTATAGCCACTGATACAGTTCATCAATGTTGATTTTCCGGCACCAGAACCACCGATAATCGCAACAAGTTCTCCCGGTGCAATCCTCAGGTTCACATGATCACAAATAGTAATATCCTTATGTTTTCCAACACGTTTCTGCACGTTCTTAACCTGTACAGAAATTCCATTTCTTGCACAGACATAAGAAAGTGTCCCATTTGCATAAATGATTCTCGTATGAGAGATCAAAATAAAGTCTTTATCCCGAAGCTTTACCTTATCATGTATTTTCTTCCCATTGACATACACACCATTTGTGCTGTTTAAATCCCGAAGAATAAAGTCTGATCCGTATCTCATCACTTCCGCATGTTTATGCGAAATACTCACATGTTTCAGACAGATATCATTCGTCTCATCTCGTCCCAGGGTAATACGTTCTTTCGATGCCAGTTGTGAAAGATCAAATTTTACCCATTTTTGTTCCTGTTTTTGAACCGAAAATACAAACAATACCCCTTTCGCTGCATCCTTTTTCTGCGCAATAATCCGGATATAATCCCCATCTGTCACATGCACGCGTTTTACACGTTTTCCATGATATAACAGTCCGTTTGTACTGTTCATATCTTCGATATAGCATTTTCCATCCTGCATGTAAATACATCCATGGATACGCGATGCATACTCCGAAGTCAACACAATATCACAATCTGACTGCCTTCCAAAACTGATTACATCCTTCCCTACGCTTGCAAGCCGCACCTCATAACTGGGTCTTTCTCCATCAAATACAGTTACACATAGGTTCTGATAAAATCCACTACTCATTTACCTTACCCAAGTCCTCCCATGCAAATACCTCTCCGCAGAACGGAACAAAATATAATTCGGTATTTCCAATTGCAATCTTGTCATATGCATTCAGACTTGTAACATTTAATACAACTTCATCATTCACATAGAACAATTCCTTGGACTCCCCCGGCTGTGCCAGAAATACACGTTTCTTTGGCTCATACAAAATGATTGCATGCTTTTCTCTGGATACGCTCATGTCTCCAGACAAAACAACATCCATATCTGCGCCTCGGCCAATAAAGTTTCTTCCAGACTTCAATGTAAAGCTCTTGCCTGCATCTTCACCATTCAAGCAAACCAACCAGCCAACAACCGGTTCTACATTGCTGTCCAGAGAAGAATGTCTCTGTGTCTTTTGATCATCCTCATCCGGGTCATTCCAGCCGGAAGTTGTATCCTGTGAATGATCTTTCAGCCAGCCCTCCAGACTTCCTGCTTTTGTTGCGCCATTGTTTGGTGTTGTCGGAATGCTCTGCTCACTCATCAATGAGATTCCCATATTTCCTGCATTTCCATCATAAGCGACCGTACTTCCAAGCGTTGCTCCCTGATTATCAGGAACTGTATACCCAACCGTTGCATCTGACGCTCCATATGCAACTGTACTTGCCATACTGTCATCAACCCCGCTTGCGCCTGCACAATGTGGACAGGTTGCGTACTTATCCACATCATAAAAATGTCCATTGCTACATCTCTTTAAATTCATCCTTTTATCCTCCTAATAATTTATGATATCATCCTAGTGCCTGCTATATTGCATCAGCACCAGCGATGTATTATCCTGATTTTTTCGTGTACGCATCATAACTACATCTGTCAATCTGCGTGCTGCACGATTCATATCCGGTTCCTCAAGCTGAATAATCTGCATGATATCCTTATCTGGCAATCGCTTATATAATCCATCACTGCAAAGCAAAACAATATCATTTTCCTGCAGTATAAATGGTTCGTTGTTAATATCCATTAGGGATACATTTCCCATACCCAGATAACTAATCAGTGCCTCTGCCTGATCTTCTTCTGCGATATATTGCTCCTTTGTTATCTGCCCTTTTTTCAGTTTCTCATCCAGACTCAACCGATAATTATGCTCCCGGTTTACTGCAAGGATTTCATTGTCACGCAGTATATATATTTTGCTGTCTCCTACCGACAGAAAATACATTTGATTGTTTTCAATCACAACCGCAACGACAGTCGTTCCTCCATTCAGCGGTCTTCCATCTTCATTTCTCAGATTATTGACTGCCTGATCCATCTTCTTCGCTTCTTTTTGAAAGAACTCTCGCACATCTGTGATTGTCGTGTTGTAATAATCATCAATAAGAATAGTTGCTGCTGTCTGGCTTGCGAGTTCACCACCATTCATACCTCCCATACCATCACAGACAACTGCAATCGCACGATTTCCATCTACCGCTCCAAACACGGTATCCTGTTGATTTTTCCTCGTTCCTAAAATACTGGATATCCCCATATTTATATGTAACGAATTCGAAGTCTCCAATAAGCTGTCAATATCTACATCTCTCTCAAAACGAACGGTTGTCACATCTCTCTGCTTTCTAGCCTCTTCTGTCATACCTTTTCACCTACCTTAAATCCACTGCTATTACTGCCAAGCATAATCAGTTGCCCTGGTTTTATCATTACCGGCTGACCATGTGGAAGTTTTTTTCCATTGATATATAATCCATTTGATGACTGATCTAACACTAAAAATCTTCTTCCCTTTGCATCATATATCACTTCACAATGCTTTTTGCTTATATGCGGATCGCCCTCAACCGCAATATCGCAAAACTGTGCAACTCTCCCTATTGTGATTCCCTTGTTGTCTGGAAGATCGTATTTTACTTCTGCTTTTCCTACCTGAAGAATCTGTATGTATCTTTTCGCAGCGGACGGATGAGGTTCCGGAACTTTATGCACATACTTTGTCAGCCATGCCTTCTGATCCTTCGGAATATTTTGATCATCTGTCAACCCAAGACATTTCAAAAATGTACTTACCGTCTGTATCCGTTCTGTGTACTTAATCGCAAGTGCTTTATCTATCGTATCGGAGACAAATGCAGGATATCCAAATTCCTTTAATTTCTGATAGGTCTTTCCCTTTGTACGATCCAGTGCATCCGGTGTCTTCTTGGCTGTCATCATATAATAAATTGTACACGCCAGAGAATAGACATCGGTATATGTCCCTTGCTTTCCATGCAATGAATATTGTTCCAGCGGTGCAAACCCTGGTTTTAATACTACGGACAATTTCTGATTTGCGTCCTGTGAAAGCGTCTTGGCATTTCCAAAATCAATCAGTTTTACCTCTCCATTTCCTGTCACGATAATGTTGTCAGGGCTGATATCTCTATGAAAGAAATTGTGCTGATGCACGATAACCAGTGCATGCCCAAGCTTCCTCACTGTGTCCATCACAACATCATATGGAAGACCATTTCCGGACATCTTCACAAGCTTACGCAAGGTCACCCCTTCCAGATATTCCATAACAAAGTAGCACGTTCCGTTCTCCATGAAAAAGTCATATACCGAAACCACTTCCTTGATTGGATTCAGACTTTGAAGGATCTCCGCTTCTTCTAAAAAGCGTTCTTTACTATGCTCAAATGTCTCCTGCTTATCGGATGAAACAACCGCTACGTTCATTCCATCCATCGTTCTCGTTACGATTCCCTGTGGAAACAGTTCTTTCACAGCGCAATTTCGTTTTGCTTCCGTATCATACGCCGCATATGTAATTCCGAATCCTCCGACACCAAGTGTATGCTGGATTATGTATTTTCCATTCAGACACAGCTGACTTTTTAATTCGACTGTTGAATCTGTCATATCTCCTACCACCTTACAACGATATCCAACGATCCTGCCGTGATACGATCGTTTTTCTCCAATCTTCGTTTATGTGTCATCTTCACACCATTCAACATAGTTCCATTGGTTGTATCCAAATCCTGAATATAAAAACTCTCACCATCATATTCGATTGCAAAATGCTGTCTGGACATCATAACATCATCAATAAAAATATCACACAGATCCGAACGTCCAATGATAATGCTTCCCTGCACACCAGCATCTACTTTCTTTATCATTTTTCCATTCGAATACAAATACAAACTAATTGGCTGTCCACTTTTTTGCTGCTCTAGAATAATATGTTGCTTCACATCTGTATTTTCTGCAAAAACAGCCTTATCATCTACAACTACAATTCCCTTGTTTTTCTTAATCACATGGAAAACAACCAACAATATTGCAACCAGTATAATTAAAAATATTACCAAGAAGATCCACCAGAATTGCTTGAAAAAGCTTTCCTTTTCCACCTGTTTTTCCGGTGCGTCTGTAAGACTCACATGGTATTCGCCCGCAAGTGCATTTCCCTGCAAATCCGTTATACCTGAAAAATAAATACAATAATCTCCCTTATAAATCGTATCACTCATGGTAAGTCGATATGTACAATCTGTATGAGTTCCCGTCTCCGACACGCTGACACACTGCAGCTTTGTTGCCTGTCCCCCGCTTGACGAACTGTCAGTTGCCACGCCGTCTTCCACGATTCTGTACGCCTCCACGGAATCTGCCCTAAGGACAAACTCGCTGAATTTGATATCAATGCTATTATCTCCGGAACGGACAACGGAAACGACCTGTGGTGTCTCCAAATCCGGCTGTGCCTTATTAAACACAACCGCCTTTTCTGCATAATTCCAGATTTCCTGACTATCCTCCAGAATAAGTTTTAGACCGATCGTATAACCTATGCCCTCCTGTGCATCTGTATTGGTAAAGGTTGCAATCCATGCATCCTGTAACTCGTTGATTTTCGTTTCCACACTGTTTGAAAAATCATTGTCCTCAACGTAAATACCTTCGCCACTGCTTGATGCCGCAATTCCTTCCAGGGCATTCCCATTCGTTGCCTGCGCATTTTTGTTCATAAACGCATAAACCGGGATATTCGCATCCTTCAATGCACTTTTAACTTCTTCACTTGTCTTTCCGGTGTTCGAATCATTCTCTCCATCCGACAGCACAAAAATAATATCTCTGCCGGTAAAACTGTCTCCTTCTATACTCTGATTTTTCGTCTGAATCTGTTTTACCAGATTCACAATACCATCATTCAAATAGGTTCTTTCATCATTTGCAGACAATGCATCCAGTTTTTCTTTTATTTCCGCTGTCTGATCTGCTGTTGCATCTGCAATTACAGGTGTTAATGTATCGGACGCATTTCCCACCGTATAAACAGTCAATGTATCTGCTTCTTCCATCTTTAGGGCCAGCCCATTGATTGCATCAATCAGTTCTGCGAAATATCCCTTTACAGATCCTGATGTATCCAATAACACATAATAATGGATTCCATATCCAGTCTTTTTCCACTGAGACAGTTCGGATGCCGTCCATTCGTTTCCATTAAACTGCATGCTGACGTTATGTGGATCGGTTGCCTGAAGTGCTCCGTTTTTTCCGTTATAATAAAATACCGTCCAAATCGTAGGAAGATTTCCCTGCACCTGCTCTACCCGGTTTTCTGAATCCGCTTCCATATGGATCTGTGTATAGTCTTTATATGGATCCGCTTCCGTTGTTTCCTGCTCACTGGTTACTTCCTGCTCACTGGTTACTTCCTGCGTGCTGCCTGTCCCCTGCTGCACTGCCTGTGTCGTCGTTTCTGTTTTCTTCTCAGTCGTCTGTTCTGTGCTTTTTTCTGTCGTAGTCTTTTCGGTAGTTGTCCCTGGCGAAGAAGGCGTCGCTACCTCCACTCCACTCGTCTTCGCTTTCACACCCTGACTACTCCCATACGTCATCGTCGAAGTGATAAGCAGGCACAGTAGTGATGCAAATAAAACCAGTTTTTTCCATATATTTTTCATTCTTCTTCCTCCCATGTATGTCCTTCCCTGCAATATGCTATAAATTCAAATATGCTGTCTCCTATATATAATCGATCTCCGCTTCGTAATACCCGTTGTTTCTCTAATAATTCCTGATTCACATATGTAAGCGTTCCCTTCCCCGGAACTATATAAAAATGATTGGATTTCCCATCATATACAACCGAGCAATGCGTATCCCGTGAAATGCTTCTGTCTTCCGAAAAAATAACATCCATATCCATACTTCGCCCAAGCCTGTTGAATCCGTGGTGTAGTCGATAATCTCGTCCTTTTTCCGGACCTTTCACGCATACCAGCCACCCGGTCACATAATCGTTTCCCCGTACCGGCGAGTAATACCCGATTGTCCTTCCATAATCATTGGCTTCTATCTTCTCTTTTTCCTGTCTGCAAATATATTCTTCCAATTCTGAAAGCTTTTCTGCCTGTACTGCAACCGTTTTCTGCTCCTGCATGATATTTGTATTCTTCTGTATCTGCTGTTTCCGCTGTTCGCAATACGGGCATTTGTCATATTTCACATTATCGTAAAAATGCAACCCTTTCTCACATCGTATAATTCCCATACACCCGGATTTCCTCACTTTCCCTAAAACCACCATATGGGACTGCCTGACCCAGACAATCCCATGTGGTAATATGAAATTTATTTTAAGGTAATTGTAAATGTCACCTTTCTTCCATCAATCGTTGTTGTATATGATACACTTGTCTTCTCACCGGCTTCTGCCTGCAACTGTGACAATGTATTTACAAGTTCTGTTTGCTCCTGTTCTCCCTCAATCTCCTCTGTCGTGTTCGACGGATTCTCCTGTGCAGACTGTGCACAGTTTCCTGCATATTGTGTCAAAGCTCCTGAAACTGCCTGTGCTGGATTGGTATCCATGAGCTGCTCCACTGTCTGCGATGGATTTGTTCCAACCTGTGTAGATGTTGGAGCAACATAAGTATCTGCGACCGAAACACTGTCTAATACCGGAATATCTGATGCTGTATAAGTAACTCCATTTTGAATGTATGTGTTATTGGAAATATAGTTATTCGTAATCGTTGTGTAATTGTTTTCTACATTAATGTTTGTATCGATCACAATATTGGTATCTCCTGTTGTGTCGTCTGGAGTTGTATCATTCTGTGCCGGTTCCTGCACTTCTGTCGTTGTATCCTCTGGCTGTCCATCTGTGGATGTTGCATCCTCCGGATCCCATTCATTACCAGTGTTATAATCCGGTGCCTCAGAGATTGTCGGATTATTTGCGATATCTCCTGCTACAGATCCGCTCACAACATTCTCAGGCTCTGGTACTACGACATCTTTGATAATATACTCACACACATTGTTACATTTATCGTATGCTAAAAGTCTTACATCGTAACTGCCTCGTGCATTGTCGTGATCCGCAATCTTAACTTCATATTCCCATTTGTCGCCACCAACATTGGTTGCAAAATTCTTTCCATCCTCATACCATTTTTCCGGAATGGATGATTCATTTCCATTTGTATATGCAAGACATCCGACGTGCTGAACGCCTGTCAGAGCATCACTTGCCTCAAACCGAAGCTTAAACCCTTCTGTTGTGATCTCACGAATCTCCACTACAGAGATTGAAGGGGCTGTCTTATCCATCGTAACCTGTACGGTATGGCAATCAGATATATTTCCACTTGAATCATATGCGTAGATATGTGTGTTATAAACACCCTCTTCATTACCATGATCTGCAATATTCACTGTGTATGTATATACGCCATTGTCAGACTGTGTAACAGTATCCCAACGAATATCATCCTGTCCATTCTTTTCGGTCCATGTTGGGAACTGTACCTTTGCAACTGCTACATCATCTGTAGCAGTACATTGTACTGTATAAGTATTTGCTGTCTGCTCCGTCACCTTCACATCTGTGACTGTCGGTTTTGTTGTATCAGATGGTCTGTAGTTAACAGCTCCGAATCCTCTCATATAAGAGGAAGTGTACAGATTGTAGGACGTCTGTTTTACGCAATCGCCTGCGTTTCCCTCTATGCAATGTACATATCCACGCTCTACATATTCCACCATTCCTACATGGCTATTATCGCTTCCAAAAATAACAATATCTCCTGGATTAGGCACATATGATCCTCCAGATGCGCGATACAATCCTGCGTTTTTAAACCACTGTGCAATCGTTGGAACCCATCCGGTTCTTGGATATGCATTCGAATCCACACCACTGCTCTGGAGCACCCACCATACAAAATATGCACACCATGGCTGACCATTTCCAACTCCCAGGTCTCTTGCATACTTCGTGAAATTACCGGAACCACTGTTCGCTGTGTAATCATCCAGATTCGCATTGGATGCTTTTTCATGATATCCTACCTGTGATCTTGCAAGAGCCACAACATCTTCTCTTTGTCCTGCCCTGGATACCATTGTTCCAATACCGCCAGTTGCCATAATTGTCACAGTTAAACATGCAACCAAACATTTACTAATAATCCTTCTTAATCCTTTTTTCTTCATATAAGTGACCTCCCTCATCTTGGTTCTTGTTTCGTGTTGAGATCATAATATCGCATATCATGATTTTTTGATTGCCATCGTAAGTTTTGACATGTTTACTGTAATTTTTGTATTATCCAAGACATATTATATTGTCTTCACTGCCTATAAATAATTGGCTTCCCGGTTGCAATTCCGTATTTTCTCTCTTCTTTAACATATATTTTTGGTCAACAAGAATTCCATTGGTTGATAAATCATTTACAATATACTTTCCTTTATTCCCATCAAAATAGATTGAACAATGTACACGGCTTACCATATCACCCATTAAAAGGATATCGCACTGTGATGCGTCCCGTCCAAGCAACACACGTTGATCTGGCTTTAACCGAATAATCTTACCTAACAAATATCCTTTTATTCCAATAATTGCCCCTGCGCTTTCCCGATTAAGAGCCAGACTTCTGGTTACTGTTATTTTTGAATTTGGCATTTTCAATCTCCTTATCTTCTTTCTCCATCGAAAAGATCTCTAATTTCCTGATAATAACGTCTGCTGATTGGTACAGAATATGTTCCGCAGTTTACCCGTTCACGCGTCATGCTACATATATCTGCTTTACGAACCATAAAACTCTGATGAGTCCGAATAAATCCCCGTTCACCCAAAACGATTTCAAGCTCTGCCATTTTTGCATAAAATGGCACGTCTTCTTTTTCTAAGTGTAGCAATAGCAACCGTCCACTGCTTTCAACGTAATGAATAGCATTAATAGGAATTCTTCGGGCCTTTCCCTTTGAAATTACATTCAGGCACTCCTCAGAAGCATTCAATTCATCTACATATCTCCGCACTTCTCGACTCATATCTTTACCCGCTTGTTCCTTTAAAACATAGGAAAAAGCTTTATATATATACCCCTGATATACATATTGTGTAGACTGTGTAATGAAAATAATATCCACATCTACCTTATTTGTACGAATATATTCTGCAACCTGCATGCCATTAACAGGCTCCATCATAATATCCAACAAAAGCAATTCACAATCAAACTGCCCCTGTTCTATTGACTCAATAACTTTATCTCCCGATGTAAAGATTGTAATCTCAATTTCTTCATAATCAAAAAGAGCCTTTCCCACAGTTTCACGGATTAAATCTCTGTCATGTTGCGAATCATCACAAATGCCAATTCTTAACATGTGTTTATCTCCTTATACACTGGTATTCCTTCTAATATTTATAAACCGTTCTTGTTTCTACATCGCATATTTTTCCACCTTTTGTTACCTTTGTTTTACTCCAATCTGACCATCCAGATACCTTTTCATAGTAATAAGTAACCGTCTTTGTTCGATATACATAATATTTTGTTGTAGTACTTTGCTTTTCTCTCCATCGCTGAAGCATACGATCGCGGGTTGCCGGTCCCACGGATTTGTCCTGTGTCAAGCCTTCCCAACTTTGGAACACACCTACATAGTACATTTCTACGCCACCATACACACCATCCATATATTCGTAATTGTATCCCAGCATATATTCTGCGATAAATTTTTCAACCCATCTACAATCATCACCGGATGTTGCTTGTGTCAACGTTCTTGATGGTATAGGATATGGATTTCCTGGATTGTCAGGCATATTCGTCTCTGTACGACTTTCTTTTACCTCTGTGTATTCATTTGCCTGTGGCGGAGACGTCGTTTCAGAACTCCAGTTGCTCCAATTATCCTGTGTTTTTACCAGACTCCAACCATCAAGTTTCTCTGATGATGTCTTTTCCTCTTTGGTTTTGTATCGATATTCCGTATAGGTTTCGTTGTTACAAACAACAAAATTAACAACTGTTTCCTTTGCAACTTTTGTATCAGGTTCTATCCCCTGCGAAAGCACCGTTCCATCTGTGGCTCCCTCTTTATGTTGATATGTAACTGCTCCTGCAGAAAGTTTTTTATCACTAAGGCTCTTTCTTGCCTCTGCTTCTGTTTTTCCTACCAGATTTGGGACCTTAATCTTTCCTGCTTCCGGATCTGGCTGCGGTGGAGCTTCCGTCGTTGTAACCGGATTCACTACTTCTTCCTCCTGCTTTGCCTCTGTTGTAGTTACCTGCGTCGTGGTCTTTCCAGAAGAATCTGAAGGTTTATTATCCGTTGATGCTGTTGTTTTTTCAGTTGTACTATTTTCAGTTGTGCTGTTCTCAGTTGTCACATTTGCTTGTGTTGTCGTTGGATCATACGTTATTACTGCATTCGGATTTCCCAAACTTATATAAATAACCACAGTTGTTCCAACCTGAACTTCTGTTCCTGCTGCAACACTCTGACGAATAACATGGTCTTTCTGTACAGAATCGCTTTCCTCATTCTGAGTCTGCACCTCTAGTCCCTGTGCCTGCAGCAATGCAATTGCCTCTGATTTACTCTTATATTGGACATCCGGTACATGTACCATCGCATCCTCTTGCTTTCCAAGGCTGATAACCACACCTACTTTCGAGCCCTCAGTTACCTCTGTGTCCGCTTCGGGATTCTGAGATATAACGCATCCTTTTGGAACTGTGTTACTATAATCCGTTCCAGATTTATACAAATACAATTTTGCTTCCTTTACCTTACTCTGTGCATCAGACCATTTGTCTTTTACAAGATTTGGAACCTTTGTATTGTTGTTCGTGTCATATCCATCAACACCCTTTGACAGATAAATCGTTATCTTATCACCGATTTTAACCTCTGTTCCTTCTTCCACATCTTGTTTTGCAACATAACCAGGAGCAATTTCGCTTTTCACATCTTCAAAAGTTATTGCACTCTCATCCCATCCCATATCCAAAAGCAGTTTCAACACTTCATCTTTGGATAATCCGACGATATCTGGCATATATCCCTTCTCATATCCGGCACTTACTACCAGTTCCATTACCGTTTTTTCCTGTACAACTGTTCCAGATGGAATATTCTGCTGTAACACCATATCCTCTGCAATCTCATCAGAATGCTGCTTATCGGTAATCTGTGTGATCAAATTGGCATCACCAACCGTCTTTTCTGCCTCTGCCAGAGCAATGTTTACTACTTCCGGTGCATATACATATCCATTTTCCAACTGTCCCCGATTCGAGTGGAACAAATCAGCAAACTTAATAACGCCCGTCACTAGCAATACAATAAATACACACACTGCAGCGGCCGCCACGCCCGACGTAATTTTCAACCAAATTGGCCATTTACCAATATCCATCTTCTTTAAATGAATCTTGTTCCGCTTGACATCCCGATCACTGAACAAATCCGCTTCCAGATCATCTGCCGTCTGTGTACGATCCTCAATGCGGATATTCAAAGCGTTCATAATCGCATTCTCTTTGTTCTTCGGGATCTTAACTCCCAGTTTGGATGGTGGAAGCAATGTATCTTTGTTGCGGCGTTCCATCGCATCTTCCGGGGTCACACCTGTGATCATCTTATACAACGTTGCCGCACAGGCATACACATCTGTCCATGTTCCCTGATCCCCACGGCTCCGATACTGTTCTTCCGGTGCATACCCTGGCTTTACAAGCACAGACAAGCTACGACTATGCGTTGTTGTTGCAAATCGTGCCGCACCAAAATCAATGATCTTCACATCACCAGTCTTCGAGATCATGATATTATCTGGAGAAATATCCCGGTGTAAAATCCCCTCTTTGTGCACTTCTTTTAACGCCCCTATCACTGGCATCATAATATTCAGTGCTTCATCAACCGAAATCTTACCTTCCCGTTCCAGTTTTTCTTTCAACGTCTCTCCATCAATATATTCCATAATGATATACGCCGTATGATTCGCCTGAAAACTATCGTGGATATCCACGATTCCCGGCGTATGTTTGAATTTCGCAAGCCGTCTTGCTTCCTCAACAAACTTTATGATTCCACTTGCAAACTGTTCTTCCTTCTCTCCAGAGAAAACTGTCACATCCGGTGACCCCATAGCTCTGGTTGAAAACTCTCCCGGTAGGTATTCCTTAATGGCAATTTTCTGATTTAACACAGCATCATATCCTATATATGTTACACCAAACCCACCATTTCCAATTACCTTGCCTACGATATATCGTCCCTCAATCACAGTACCCGGTATCAAATGATATGCTTCTTTCGGTGCTGTTCCATCCACATAACCACAATATGGACAAACATCATATTTATCATTGTAGGTTTCCATACAACCCATACATAACTTATCAGCCATATCGATATCTCCCTTTATTTTTGTTCCTCACACCATTCGTCAATGGTTTTTGTTCGCTTTAGCACAACCTGCTTCCACAAATCCGCCGTCAGTGTTTCAAGCTTTTTTTCATTCTCCGGATAGAATTTCAGATTATCTAAATATCCATCAATCAAACTTAGCTTACTGTTATTATCCACATATACTCTGTATGCATCTTTCTGCAGTGGTATCGCATGTCGATGCACCAGATGATAGGTCTTCTGCGGTCCCTCCTCCAGCATATACCGAAGCCAGACTCTGGCCGCCGCAATCTCATCTTTACTGGCGCTTCCACTGATACTGTACGCATCCGTGAAGCGTCCACACAAGGTATTTGACTGAATCGGCCGCATCTCATACAATCCAACTACATTTTTATTAAATGTCTGCAATTCCCGCACAGATGCCAGATAATAAGAAACTGTTCCATTTGCGAACCCATCCATCGCCTTTTCACTATTTTCAAGTTTTATATTGCTTTTCGTATGTTTCACTATATCCTTTATCAATTCCTTTGCGGCATTATCCATATCCAGACCATTTTCATAATGATATCTGCCTCCCAAAGTGTTGATCAGCATATCTGCATATGCAGAATCCATATAATACTGTGATTCCTGTATGTCTGATATTCGACTCAGTTCAAAAGAAGATGCATCTACCGTATCCGACCGACGCACATACACGACCGGAATGTTGAACCCAAGCGGAACCTCTTTTTCCTCTATCAACTTCTTTTTATATGATTTCAGGAAGTAATAATCCGACAGGTTATCCATACTGTTATAAACCGGTTTTACAGATGCAGCCGACTTCTGTATCTCCTCTGATGCATACTCCGCCTGATATACTGTTGGCATCGTTCCATCTGCCTTTGCCTGTTCCAGTCTGTCAGCATATTGTTCCTCTGGAATTGCTTCTACGGAAACTGTTACGGCAGCCTGATCACTTTGGAACATATCCGACATATCTTCCATCATTTGTTTCGCTGAATCCGCATCCTCATCTCCGGAATATGCAACCCAGACTGTGATCGTCGCCGGATTCAGAACCGGATCCTTGCTGTCATAGATACGCCATGCCGCGAACCCTCCGACTGCCAGCAAAAGAACCGCAGCTGCTATCGTAAACACACGTCTTCTCTTTCTTTTTTTCAGCTCTGTTTTATCGTCAACAACCTTTTTTTCTTTTAAAAGCGCTTTCTGAAACTCACCAATATTCTGAAACCGCAGCGCCTCATTGACTGCCATTCCACGCATAATCGTATCGCTGATATAATCCGGTATTGACGGATCTAATTCTTTCGGAGCAACAACCGTATCCTCTATCTTTCGATTTGTACTCTCGTCCGGCATCACACCGGTTATGCAGTAATACAACATCGCAGACAGCGCATATATATCCGTCCACGGTCCCTGCTTACTCTTTGTCTGATACTGTTCCGGTGGTGCAAATCCCGGTTTCAAAATAATCGAGCGCGTCACTTCTTTCTCTGTATCTGATAATCGTGCAGCTCCAAAATCCAGAACCTTAACTTTGTTTCCCTCACACAAAAATACATTATCCGGACTGATATCACGGTGCAGGATCGATGCATCATGAATCTCCTGCAATGCTTCTGAAACAGCGTATGCAATCTCTAACGCTGTTTCCATATCCAGCTTGCCGCCTTCCTGTTTCATAAATTCCTTTACGGAAATTCCATCAAGAAATTCCATGACTATATATGCCGTATTATTTGCTTCAAAATGATTTTCAACATGGACAATATTTTTACTTTTTTCAAATATTGCCATCTTACGTGCTTCCTCCAGGAAACGCTCCAGATTGGAATAAAACTCTTCCTGATGTCTGCCTCCATACACGATCAGATTTGGATCTCCCGGCACACGCTGTACCATACCTGCCGGATAATATTCCTTGATTGCTACAACCATCTCTAACGTTGTATCCCATGCTTTATATGTAATTCCAAATCCACCTGCTCCGAGCGTGGTTCCGATGATATAACGATTCTGCAATATCGTTCCCGGATACAGATATGTTATCTCCTTCGGAGGAGTCCCCTCTCTATATCCGCAAAAAGGGCAAGCAAAATGATTCTGCTCCTGTCCTTCCGGTATTCCAAATTCTTTCATACAATTCAGACATCTTCTCTTCATAGTTCATCCCTCGTATCTATTTTCCAAGTCGGAATATATCTCCATCTTTACCCAATTGAATCATCGTTCCGGCAGGTATTTCTGTCGGTTGATTTTTCTGCATTGCCTTCCCGGATATATAGGTTCCATTGCTGGAATAATCGGTTACCACATATGTGTTATTCGCCGGATTATAGGCAATCTTACAATGCCTGCGGCTCACCTTGTCCTTATTGAGAACCAACTGACACGCGGCTGGATCACGACCAATAACAATTCCATCTCCCACTGCTGCCTCTGCACCCGCATACTCTCCTTTGATTCCATATATCATTGCAGATACAGCCTGTGCAACTTCTCCCGCTGACGGCAATTCTACTTTTCCCCGAACAAACTCCAGAATCAGTCCGACCAAAGATGTAATAAATACTGCACCCATCATGCCAATCAGAAGCCAGAATCCTATCTGTACCGAATGCTGCAATAATAGTCTGCAGAACCTTCCAATATATGAAAGGACAGTTTCCTTTACAAAGCTGCCGAGCAAATTTTCATATATACCAGTATCATTAAACAGACTTTTCTCTATTGCCTCGACCAACGCATTCTTTGCGATACCAGGAACTGATATATACAATGTAAGCGACGCTGCGATTGAAACCGCAGACAATGTCATCCCGGCAATATATTTTGCTTTTTTCTTTAACACCCATGCAATTACAATCACCGCAGCTGCTGTTATCCACGCAACCAGTAACATACTTACAACCAGTCTCTTCAAGCCGGAAATGTAGTTGTATGTCTGATCCGTCGGAATATCTATGACATTCTTCAATAATTTCACACCTGATCTGGATGGCAGCAAATCTCCGGAACCACCATCTTCAAATACAGAATCCAGTTGTGCAATTTCATCAAAAGTTGTATTAAATGCCTGGTTGACTTCCGTTGTTCCAATCCGAAAATATGGCAGAAACATCGTAATTACTGCCATCAACGAAAACACTGTTATAAGAATGCTAAAGCATATATTTCTCTTATTCATACCTTTTACCCCTCTTTATTTATTCTCCGGCTCTACCCATACCGCAATCGCCGAATTGTTGTCCATATCTGAACCTTTTCCATTCTCGTTCACTATCTCAACCATGCGATCAAGCCATGCATCTACCGTATCCGCCTTCTTCAGGCACTGCATCATCTCTTTTTCCGTGATCTGCTCCCAGAATCCATCCGAACAAAGTAAAAAAGCCTGTGACCTGTTTAAATCTATCCCTTCTGAGATATCATACGCATGTCCATTCATCCACGGACTTCCCACAACCCGAAGCAACCGGCTCCGATCCTCATGTCCACGAATATCCTTTTCTTTGATTTCTCCAGTGCTGACAAGCATTTGTGGGACACTGTGATCCAGCGTCCGCGTAACCATCTTATTTTTCTTAAAATAATATAATCTGGAATCTCCTATATGTCCCCAATAAGCACGATTTCCCGAAATCAGGAGCAGCACCATCGTTGTTTTCATATCTGCATATTCGCGCGTCTCCTTCTGTGACATCGTGATAATATCCTGCGCACAGTCAAAGCATTGTGCCAGAAATTCCTTTTCATTTTTCCCCTGAAAATACTCCCCATGGAACATTTCCGAAGAAGTTGTCACAGCCAGATTTGATGCACATTCTCCATGTCCATGTCCACCCAGACCATCCGCCAGTATAAACAAATAATTTTCGTCTTTTTGTTGCTCGCCGACACTGTCTTCGTTCACTTCCCGATTTCCTATGTCCGAATATATTTTATATGTAATCATCTGAAACCTCCTTTATTGTTCGACTTGCATTCATATTAACAGACGAATTTTTCAAGTTATCATCAATGCAAATTTTATGTCTTCTTTTGTCAATTTTGACAATCTTAATCCACCAGATCCCCTTTGTATATTCCATATACTGCATCATAATTAGCCACATAAACATGTTCTGACTGTGCAATTGCTGCTATAATGCTGGTTGTTGGTCTTGGCTGCATATACCAATCAGCTTCAAAATCTCCATACGTGCTTAATGCTATAACCTCCATACCATCAACAAATGAATTTACATTATCCATAAACTCCTCTGCTGTGACCTGTTGATCGCCAATTGTACAAACAACCTCATAAGGTCCGCCTTCCATATATGAATTTACTTCTCCACTGTCATTCCATTCCATTACCTTTACAGGAATTAACTCTCCATTATCATCTTCATCAAAACGATAAAACACAGAAAATGATCCATTTCCACCATAAGTTTCTGCTATTGCATATAATTGTCCATCTCCTCTTTTTTTGAATACGCAATAATTTGTGCCCCCTTCAACACATATATCCAGATTCTCCAAAAAACAAATTTGTTCTTCTCTTCCAGCTCTAATTGTATAAATGTTTAAATTTCCGCCTCCGTTTTCAGCGTTTTCTGTCATAAACAGCAGTTCCGGTTTCCCATCACCTGTAACATCCATATAGCAAATAGGCGCATATCCATATCCACTCGCTCCTTCCTCTGTATACGCAGAAATTTTATCTGTCTCTCTTTCCAACACATCTATATATGGCTGATATTCCGCTGTCAAACTGCTATTTCCCTGCATAACCTGCTCTTCATTCTCATTGCAAAGTAAAACCATTGGGAGCTTACCACCATAATTATTCATAAGATATAAATTCATCCACGACCGTTCTTCCTCTGAGAAGCTGTCCAAAGGTCTTCCCGGAAGATAAAATAAAATTCGACCTGCATTTTCGAGTCCGTACGCTTCACTATACATGTATCGCATTTCATCCTTTATCTCTTCCGTTCCCGGTTCATTTACATACTCTATCGATTCTATCGTCGTTGCATAGGTGTAATCATCCACCTTTTCTAACTGTCCAAACCGTCCGGAGAATTCACTAAAATAGATTGATCCACTTGGATATCCTTCTCCGGTATCTCCCATCTCGCTATCATGAAACATACCTGAGAAATTTCCATCTGCATCAATGGACAAATCTGTCTCCCATGCACCTGCTCCACTTGAAAAAATAAATGTTGTATGCTGCAATTTCCCATAGGAAAATCCAATATCTTCAGGTATTTCCTCTGCTTCTTCTGTTGTCGTTTCCGCCTCTGTCGTTGATGCAGTTGCAGGTTCTTCGGACTCCGTTTCCGCCTCAGCTTCTGTTGAAGCATCCGTCGGTGTTGCAGTATCCTTTTTCGACGAATCTCTGTGCTTTGCATAAACGATCAATGAAACAATAAGTCCTGCCAGCAATACACACACAACGCTGAGAATAATAACCAGCTTCTTTTTCGACTTTGTTTTATTTCCCTTGGTTTCTTTTCCTCCACCAATATAAATACTTATACTTTCTTCACTGTCTTTTCCCTGTATACAAATGCAGTCCCCCTCTTGAATCGCGTATTGCTCTACTCGTTTTCCATTCACCAGTATACCATTCGTGCTGTTTAGATCCTGCACATACCATATGCCCTCTTCCATATAAAACACACCATGTATTCTCGATACAAAATCCAGATCAAGTACAATATCATTGTCCGGCTGTCTTCCAAAGCTTACGACTTCCTTTTGAAACTGTTCCAAATCATAACTTTGTCTGTTCCCCATTTTTATGATTATCTGCATGTGTTTTATACTCCTCCTATTTCTCTTGCGTCATAATAGTATCACAAAAAAATCACATTTTTTATCGCCATGCAGAATTGACTCAAACTTCGTCAAAATTGGTATTAAAATAAAAAGAAAATGGGTATTAACCATGTTGATTAATACCCATTTTCTTTTTATACACATATCATATGTTTCTGTATTCTCTTAAATAATTAATAATTTACAGTTCCCGTTGTTGGAATTAATGCATCTCCTTTATCCCAACCAGTATATATGCACTTTCCCTCATATCTTTCAAACACAAAACTACATACCTTATAATAAGGCGCCTCCTTCATCTTTCCAAGATCTATCTCTAAATTCCCATCGTCCGCGGTCCATTCCTTATAGTTAATTTGATTTTCATCTAATAATTGTTTAAATGTGAAATAGTCAGGAACATTTTCGCCATATGATCCTATTCCATATGAATTATACCATTTGCAAGTAGTCCCCTCCACCATACATATTTTTGACAAAACACAATCCCGAAATCTTATAGTGTCATCAGTCATATTAAATAGAGAGGCCTTAAAAGCTTCCTGGCCCTCCACGCTTACAGTTAAAATGAATCCTTGATTTGGTCTCAGCAAAACTTCTGGATCACCTGTATATCCACTACAATAAAAGGAGCTTTGTTCAACTTCATTTACAAAGTCATTATATGACATATTGTAAGTAAATAACATATCTGCAATCTGAACAACCGTAGTCTCTACAAACTCCGTCCCTTTTTTATAATTATCATATAACGTCACTCCCAATACATCATTGTTCATC
>CAVGQQ010000037.1:16487-30278 GCA_963631525.1 bacterium | reverse complement strand
CATCGGCACTGGTTTATCGACCGTACCAGGCGCTGCAGGAGAAGTGGCTCAGAGCGCAGTGGATGCCATCAGCGATTTCAAGGATTCCTTCTTCGAAGCTGCCGGCAACGTTATTACCGGATTCATAAATGGTTTGTGGGACGGCATTAAGTCTGTAGGCGAAGCTGCGGCCGGTGTTGCTCAGTCTGCTCTGGATACAATTAAAGGAGTGCTAGGTATTGCGTCACCTTCTAAGGAAACAAAAACCTTAGGTGGATTTACGACCATTGGTTTTGGCGTCGGTATGCTTGCTAAACAGAAAGAGGCTAAAGATGCAGCAACGAAGGTCGCATCGACTGTGACGAATCCTCTTGAGCAAGTTGCAAACAAAGCTGCTGAGACAGGTAAGAAAGTTATTGGTGGTCTTGGTCTGTCTACGTATCTGGAACGATACGGGCAAGACATGACCGACTATAGTGATACTGCTACGACAGCGCTGGATTCAACGACCAAAGCGACAGAGAAGAGCACGGAAGCTACGACCAAGAATACTACAGCTACGAAGTCCAATACTTCAGCGGTTAAGGAATCATCTACAGCCACAACAGAGGCTTCAACCGCAACCCAAACCGCCACTCAGAACCTCGAGCAAAATGCGAAGTTCTTGAAGTATTCGGCGAAGGTTGTTCAGGCTTACACAAAGCAGTACGGTAAGATGAACGACACCGTCGGTGACACGAGTAGCGTTAAAGAAGCAACTGAAGCAATCACGCTTCTGGCGACTAAGATATATGACTCCGAACAGGCATACAAACAGACGACCACGACGGCTGAAGAAGCGCAGACTAGAATCGATGGTATTAAGAAGTCCTTCGTTTCTCTCTACGAGTCAATTCAGTCCGGTCTTGAGAGCAGCTTGAAAGCCAATGAGGAGTTCGATTACAAGTTCGGCACGACGACTAAGTCGATGCTAAGCAATATCAGTTCTCAGATCACGGGTTTCAATGACTACTCAACAGCTATCACTGAGATGCTTCAGCGTGGTTTCGATGCCGATGCAATCAAGGAGTATGTCGATAGTGGTGTATCTTCCATTGGCGAAATCTCAGCGCTTCTCATGATGAGCAGATCTGAGATTAACAAGTGGAACAGCGACTACAAGAAGCTGACCGACATTAAAGAAAACGGCGCTGACGGACTCGTTGCGACCATAGCGAAAGCTACAATGCAGGCTAATGTTGACATCGAGAAGTCATCGAAGGAAGCGCACGATACGATCCTTAAGTACGCAGAAGACACTTCGTATAAGATCATCGACACTTCTAACGATCTGCAGGTATCCGCAGCCGATTCTGGTAAAGCTATTGTGTCTTCAGCCGACATTGCTAAAGAAGCATATAACGATACGGCACAGCTTGCCTACGTTGTTCTTGATGCAAACGGTAAAGTCGCTGAGAGCTTCTACGAAATCGGAGAGCAGGCTACAGAACAATCACACGTTGTTGAGACAGCATACAAGGCTATTCAGCAGTCCATCGAGGATACACTTGAATCCCAGAGAAAGTTCTTTGAAGAATTCGATACCGGCGAGGATGACGAAGACGCAAAGACAGCTGAAGATTACCTTGACATGATGCAGTCCCAGATTGATGGTACGCGTCAATGGGGCGAGATGCTTGAAAACATCTCAAACACCCTAGGCGATACATCAGGAGCAAAGGAGTTCGTTGAGTATCTAGCATCACTCGGAACCGACGGTTACAAGTACGTCAAGGCATTCAATGATGCTTCGGAAGACGAACTTGAGTCGGCTGTTCACAGGTACGCTGAAATTATGCAGCTGTCTGGAACGCAGTCCGAGCAGATTGCTGGCACATTTAGAGACAATGGTTACTACTCCGTTTCCGAATGGTCCGGAGCAGTAACTTCAAGTGCTTCGTCTGCTTCGGAAGAACTCGTTGTTACAGCCGATGCGGCCGGCGAGAACTTCGGTCTTGGCTACGTCAACGGTATGCAGTCAACGGTTGAGGCAGCAAAGGCTCAGGCAAATACTTTGGGCCTTGAATCTTTGAGTTCACTTCAGACTGCATTACAGGAGCATTCACCTTCAAAGGCAACAGAAGAGATGGGTACGAACCTCGGTGCCGGACTTCAAAATGGAATCAATTCTTCCACAGTTGGTTGTATTAATACCAGCCAGACTCTTGCTAATACCATCCTGATCCGATTCCAAATGGATCTCGATAAGAGTAAGTTCGAGGATATTGGTAAAAATGCAATTCAGGGCCTGATTGATGGTATGCAGAACAGTACGCTGCTTGGACAAGTTGTTAAGACAGCTACTGATCTGGCTACTAAGGCGTACAACGCTGCAAAAGAAGCTCTTGATATTAACTCCCCGTCGAAGAAATTCCGATCACTTGGTAAGTATGCGGTTGAGGGCTTTAGTCAGGGCTTCCGAAGATATTCAGCGATGTCAACTAAGGCGGCCGAAGATGTGTCTAACGATGCTTTGTCGGCAGTATCAGATGTTATCGAGGCTATGAATATAGCATCGGATGACAGTTTAGATATTCAGCCGACGATTACACCCGTTGTGGACATGTCAAATGTCAGTGCAGCCAGTGGCATGCTCAACGGATATTTCGGTCAGGTGCCGATGAATGTAAGCTCGTATCTCAACAGTTCTACGATAAGTGACGCATTAGCCGCTATCAGTCAGAACGCGGCAGGATCAACTGATGTGGTATCAGCCATCAGAGAGCTTCGTTCCGATGTGCAGTATTTAGGTCAGGCAATTGGCCAGGCCAAGGTAACTCTTGATACAGGTGTGATCGCTGGAGCCGTTACTCCGGGTGTCAGTGCTCGTATCAATAAACAAGTAAGTAGCAGAGGGAGTGTCTGGAAATGATTAACTATTTCACTTACGATGGGAAGTCATCTCGAGACTTCGACCTCTACATTTCCGGCGCAGGGACGTACGATGCTCCTGCCCGGAAAATAGATGAAGTAGAGATCCCTGGCATGAACGGTGTTCTTCATCAGGACAGCGATACGTTTGAGAATGTGGACATAACCTATTCAGGAGCGTTCATGTTTCAGCCAACGAGAAAGGGTAAAGACCTTCCGATCAAGGGTATGTACATTTACGACGACCTGAGGCTTCGGATTGGTGCACTTCGAGCTTGGCTCGCTAAGCCTCGTTCGTATGTTCGATTGGAAGATACGTATCACCCAGACGAATACCGTATGGCTGTCTATAAAGAAACTTTTGATCCTACGATGTGGTATGACTTGTCCGCTATGCAGGTGGATCTTACATTCAATTGCAAGCCTCAGAGGTTTCTTAAGATTGGCGAAGATGCTGTGGTTGCTACTGGAAATAGAACTATTCTAAACCCGACGATTTTTGACTCCAAACCTCTGATTCGAGCGTATGGAACAGGCTCGTTTACAATCGGCGGAGTCACTATGAATGTGACATCAGCATATGATTACACTGACATCGATTGCGAATTGATGGAATGCTATAGGGGAGAGGTAAATTGCAACGCGAACGTTTCGAGTGACGACTACGCTTTCCCGACCATTCCACCTGAGGAGTCAGAAATCAAAATGGAAGGTTTTAGTCGACTTGAGATTGTACCAAGGTGGTGGACGATATGATTCCTGTATTATTTGATTCGAAAGCAACTGACTTTTCGACAAATGGCCTTGGTCGTCTTACAGACGCTATTAGCTGCACGGTGACGGAAGAGAGGAATGGCTCGTTTGAGCTCGAGATGACGTATCCGATCCAGGGTATTCATTACTCGGATATTTCCTATTCTATGCTCATCGTGGCTAAGCCGTCTAGAAAGAATACCTACCAGGCCTTCCGTATCTACGAAATGAGTAAACCGCTGGATGGACAGGTCACGATTAAGGCTCGTCACATCAGCTATCAGCTCAGTTATATTCCTACGGTTCCGTTCTCAGCAGACACAGCGATTGGGGCATTGAATGGTCTCAAGAGCTATGCCACTGAGAACTGTCCGTTTACTTTTGAGTCCGATGTTACTACAGCGGGCTCTTTTGTATTTCAGGTTCCTTATTCCATTAGATCGCTTCTTGGTGGTCAGGATGGTTCCGTACTCGATACCTTTGGAGGAGAGTATGAGTGGGATAACTGGAGAGTGATTCTTCATTCGAGTCGAGGATCTAATAATGGTGTCGTGCTTCGGTACGGTAAGAACATTACAGATTTGACACAAGAAGAATCCATCGAGAACACAGTTACAGGCATCTTTCCTTATTGGTATAAGGAAGTCTCGTCAACTGTGGATACAGCGGATGATGACGGCAATACAACCTCGGAGACAACAACTTCTCAGGTGCTGGTAAAGCTGGATAGTCCAGTTCAATCGGATAATGCGGAGAATTTCCCGTATCATCTGACTGAGGTCAAGGACTTCACAAGTGAATTCGAGAACGAGCCGACAACAGATCAGCTGAAGGAATACACCGAGCAGTACATCAAAGAGAACGACATTGGCGTGCCTACGGTATCTGTCGATGTTAGCTTTGTGAACCTCAGAGACACTGAGGAGTACAAGGATTATGCTGTGCTGCAGGATGTAAATCTTTGCGATACAGTGACGGTTTTGTTCGAGGATCTCGGGGTTTCAACGACAGCTAAGGTCAACAAGACCGAGTTTGACGTTCTTAATGAGCGTTATAACAGCATCGAAGTCGGTGACCCATCGAGTGATCTCTCAAGCACGATTGAATCGCAACTTGAAGAAATCTCACAGCGTCCGACATACGAAGAAGCGCAGGAGAGTGTCGACCGAGCTACAGGCGTACTTAATTCTGGCATTAGAGGTCATGTGATCATCAACCGAACAGACGATGGTTGGGCAAACGAGATATTGTTCCTCGATAACTCAGACATCAATCAGGCTAAAGAAGTTCTTCGTATCAATCAGAAGGGTATCGGTTTTAGCTCAAGTGGATACAAAGGACCGTACTACCAGTCTTGGACTATGGATGGTCATCTGGCTCTCGGTGGTGTAAACAACAATTACGGCACATTCGAGATTTTGGACGGCAGCGGTAATAGATTGGGCTTATGGAATAACCTGGGCTTATATCTGTACGATGGCAACGGTCACCAGCTAATTAAGATCACTCAGTATGGCTTATATTTAGTCGATGAGAACGATAAAGACCTTGCTCACCTGGATACCAAGGGCCTCACGGTCAACCAAGGTACGATCAATCTGAAGCGTAAGAATGATATTGGCATCTATGCGGATGGTGACGTCGTACGAATTGGCGACTTCGAGGTTAATGACGCTTACGGCAGACAGATATTTGAGTCATCTGACGAGAAAACTGGTATGTCTGGTGAACCAGATGAAGACAGCGGCTTATATTTGTGGGCTAACTACAATTCCGAGGACGATTATAGCTTTGCTGTGAACTCTGGCGATGCATACGTTATGCATGGCGGAGTAGCATATCCGATTGGTAAATCTTTGTCGGATATTTACGACAAGCTGGATGATCTCCAGTCACAGATTGACGACATTGGGGATAGTGATGACAGCGAGTCTACAACTTAAACGAAGGAGGTATAAATGGTAATAGTTTCAAGAACTACATATTTAAATATGGTGCCTTCTTCGGTTAGGCCCGTCGTATACGTATCACAGTATGACGTTGATACAAGCTGCTTGTACTTCTACTTATACAATGGCTCGGATATGTACGCGATTCCCGACGGTTATCACGTGTTCATAACCGGAGCAAAGCCCGATGCTACTCTATTCTCATATGATTGCGCATATAGTGGCAATCTGGTAGTGGCAGATCTTAAAGAGCAGATGACTCTGGTTGAGGGAGATGTTACTTGCGAGATTTCTATTCAGAACTATAGTACCGGACAAGTCATCGGCACGGCTAATTTTATAATGAGGGTTGAAGAATCCCCTTGGTTTAAGGCAACAATGTCTAAAACCGACATCGATAACCTTCATGACATTATTAAAAATGCGACTGATGAAGCAACGAATCGTGCAGAAACAGCAGCAAGCAGTGCTAATGCATCAGCTCAAAATTCGGCTAGTTCGGCGAATTCATCGGCGGCTTCGGCTTCAGCAGCTCAGAAATCATTAAATGATACTCTTGAAGCAGCCGTAAGCGTGAAGGATGCGATGACCGATACTAAGAATGAATTCGTTACGTATGTATCGAATACTGCTAATGAATTCAAAGAAGAAGCCAAGAACTTAGCTGAGGAATACTCGAGAGAAGCAGCCAAAGATGCTGAATCCTGGGCCGTAGGCGGCACCGGAACGAGAACCGGTGAAGACATGAATAACTCCAAGTATTACGCCGAGTTGTCTGAGTCATACAAGACCGAAGCCGAGAATTCAGCGAAGCTTGCGAAGGACTACTCAACCATCGTGATGCCTGATTTGTATTTAGATGCTGATACCGGCATTGTGTATGAGAAGACGGGAGTTGGCATCGACGTTCAGCTTGACGAGGACACAGCTTATCTGTATTGGAAGATTACAGTTGGATAAGGAGGAAATTCAAAATGATAGAAATCAGCTTGAATGGCTCCTTATTTCAGACGGTTTATGGTCTCACCCAGTATGATTACGGGCAATACATTAAGTTCGTAAGCGACCCCGTGATTCCTGATGATACTGAAGTCCAGTTCTATCAGACAAGTCTTTCTGGCGTAATGTATACAAAAGATGGTGTTGTTAAAGTTCCGGACAAACTTCTCGAGAATGGCAACAACATCATTGCATACGTATACATCAAGCAAGACGGAGCTGCTCGAACGGCGATGACTATCGTGTTTAAGGTTCAGAAACGTCCTAAGCCTGAGTCATATGTTCTTCCTGATTACGATGAAGGTAGCTCAACGAACTACAACGACTTGGAAAACAAGCCGACAGTCAATGGCGTGGAGCTTTCAGGTAATAAGACTCTGGAGGATCTGGGTGAGCAGACCATTACGAACAGCGAACTCAATGATCTTGTGAACTATCAGTACAATCTTATATTTGGAGGGAACTAATGTCTGACAATATTTACAAGCGGTTGGACTCGGATCAGGTTCAGTATCTTGTGAACTTGATCTTCACAAAGCTCAAGAGTTCGCCGCTGTCTAACGATACCAATACTACATACACGCTTACTCAGGATTCAACCGATGGCCATAAGCTGACATTCACGGGATCAGATGGGAAGACCGTTACGGTGACTATTCCGGATGCAAACACAACATATTCGGTTGCAACAACAAATGCAGCAGGTCTCATGTCGGCTGCGATGCTTAGTAAGCTTAACGGAATCGCAGAAGGCGCCAACAAGACAACAGTCGACACGGCAATGTCTTCAAGTAGCACGAATCCTGTTCAGAACAAGGTTGTGAATTCAGCTCTTGGTGCTAAGGCAAATACGGCATCACCGACATTTACAGGAACTCCGAGTGCGCCGACAGCGGGTGCGGGAACGAATTCGACTCAGATCGCGACAACCGCGTTTGTTCAGACAGCTGTGTCGAAGGCCGTTTCTGATGCTGTAGCTGGCATTACTCAGTTCCAGTTCTCAGTAGTCGATTCACTACCTACAACCGGCACTGTTGGAATCATCTATCTCGTTAAGCATAGCCATACTACTGGCGACGGATACGACGAGTACATCTGGCTCGGAGATACGCTTAAGTACGAGAAGCTTGGCAATACCGATATGGATCTCTCTGGGTATGTGAAGGCAAGTCAGATGAGTGCGATGACAAATACCGAAATTCAGTCTGCTGTCGACTCTGCGTATTCAGATGTGTTCGGCTAATCGAAAGGAACTAATGCATGGCGAATTATAAAATAACGGCTCTTGAGCAGATCCAGTATTTGGCAAGCGCCATGTTTTCAAAATGGAAGGCAACGGTCGATTCGGCTATGTCTTCAAGCAGTACCAATCCTGTTCAGAACAAGGTTGCGAAAACATATGTGGACGACACGTTTAAGTCGACTCTTAAAGATGTTAATTTCATGATCGACCCTGACACAGGAATTTTGTATTACAAGAAAACTATGAATAGTTAGGAGATTATATGGCAGCACCATCGGGATACACAGCGTTGGGTGTTGTCGGGTACACATTTAAGGGCACGTATAGTAGCACAGCAACCTACAACAGATTCAACACTGTCTACTACAACGGCTCTACTTTTGTGTGCATCAAAGACAGCACAATTAATCAGACACCCGAAGATGATGGGGTGAACTGGCATTTGATGGCCGAGGGCTTTGACGAGACTCTGTTCAACGAGCTTAAAGCAATGATCATTTCGAATCGTTTCTCAGCACCGATTTCCGCAGATGATACCGATTCGTATGAACTTGCTGATGATGACGGAACAGTAATCTTAGCCGATTGGCGATTCAAGGAGGCATAAATGGCAAATAGAACAGTGGCAGACATGACGGAGATTTCCAATCTGTCTGGCGATTATAACATCATTATACATGACGGCAATGGGCTTAAGAAGAGTCCTTTGAGAAACATTGGTATTGCAGACGGCTCAGGACCGCACAATGCTTGGTGTAACTGCGACATGCTGTTAGGCACATCAACACCGACCGATGCTCAGTATGAAGAGATCAGTTCCGGACGTTTCAGAGGTCTGCCTGTAGGTGGTTACTGGAGCATTAATGGATATACATTCCGTATTGCAGCGTTCAATCCATTCTTACACTGCGGCGATGCGGAGCTTACGCAGAATCACGTTGCGATTGTCGTTGATAATCCTATGTATTCCTATCACATGAACGAGACGAATACGACAGACGGTGGCTACGTCGGAAGCGATATGAGAACGAACGGTCTGGCCAATGCCAAGTCGATTATTAAGCAGGCATTTGGTTCTAGTCACGTCTTAACGTATAGAGCATGGTTGACGAATGCTGTATCCTCCGGAGAAGAGAGCGGAGGCGGATGGTTCGACGCCGATGTTGAGCTGATGAACGAGCAGCTGTGTTATGGCGGTTCTATCTTCTTACCGACTTCGAATGGTTCAACTGTACCGGCAAATTATCGGATTGAGAAATCTCAGTTCCCTCTGTTCACGTATAGACCGGACATGATTCATACTAGAGCGAACTGGTATTGGCTGAGAGACGTCGTTTCTTCGTGGCACTTCGCCCTTGTCTCCGACGATGGCCGTGCGGGCTACGGCGCCGCATCCTACGCTGGCGGCGTTCGCCCTTTCTTCTTGATCGGTTGATCTGTTATCTGCGCCCGTTTAGGGCGCTTTTTTAAATGGTGGAAATGAATTTATATGGCTATTGTAGAAGGTAAACGTAAACTTTCCGGTTTCGAAGTATTTGATCACATGACTAGACTTCGTTCGGAAGTAACTAATTTAATATTTAGAAACTTCGGCTTTAAAGACGAGAACATTCAGAAGCATGCTGGCAGGCTGCTTGGACACAACTATGTGGAAGAGCTCAGAGTCATGAATCCAGAGAAGTATGAGCTTCGTATGCTATCTATAACAACGGATGTGCATGAATACATCAGAGACGCCACGTCCACGGTTAAAAGTCTTGTACGTAAGGCGGATGCAGAAATCCATTTGGCGAATGATATTATTCCGACCCGTTGGTCTGAATACGATGAACGTCGGCTAAGACAAGATAGAGCCATTGGATATTTGCATGTTCTTGTACTTGAATTGCAGGCCATCATTGATGACTTACCTGTAAACGCGAACTCTTTTCTTCGGATTGCGACCATGATAGACCGAGAAATTGCGCTTATAAAATCCTGGAGAACAGCCGATAAGAAATTCAAAGACATCATTATTAAGAACGAAATAGAAAATATGAAGAAAGGAGAACGTCTAAGGGCAACCTCTGAATCTTCGTGGAACTTCGCCAATGTCAACAACGATGGCAATGCGAACTACAACAACGCATCCAACGCTAACGGCGTTCGCCCTGATTTCGACTCTCTGCATAACAAGCCAGTTGAGCACGCAGATGAGAAGAAAGGAGAGGCTGTCCTATCCACTTGATGGGAAATAATAAACACGATGCCCGTCCTTACGAGGATAGAGGCTATCAACGTGAGATGTACGATTTGAATGTACTTCATGACGCATTCAATCGAGCCAGAAAGAGCAGTGCATGGAAAGCAGATACACAAAAGTTTTCTATGTACTGGCTTCTGGAGATTACAAAAATGTCACAGCAACTAAAGAACAAAACTTATCGGCTATCGCCTTCTGCTGAATTCACCATTAACGAACGAGGCAAAGTCCGTTATATTCATGGCGAGCGCATGAGAGATAGAGTTATCAAACATGCTCTTTGCGACGAGATTGTGAATCCAGCAATCGAACCGTATCTTATAGCTGACAATTCAGCCAGTCGAAAGAATAAAGGCATTGATTATGCTAGGAAACGTTTAGAAGACCAAATCCATAAGTTCTATAGAGAGACTGGTTCTAATGAGGGCTATATTCTTATTATGGACTTCTCTAAATACTATGACAATATTCGTCACGATATTTTGCTTGCGGAATTCCGTAAGTACATACATAACGAGACTGCATTATGGATGCTTGAACAAATAATTCATCGGGAAGAGATAGATGTCTCATACATGACCGACTCCGAATATGCAAATTGCATGAATCAGGTGTTCAATTCACTCGAGTACCACAAACTGCAGTTCAACAAGACCGGCCAGAAGATGATGAAGAAACATCTTAACATCGGTGATCAGTCCGCGCAGGCTGCGGGCATCATGTATCCAATTCCTTGGGATAACTTTGCTAAGATTGTGCTACGGATACCGAATTTTTCACGATACATGGATGATTCGGAAATCATAGCTCGAACAAAAGACGAACTGATGGTCTCACTGGAACTATTAGATGAGAAGGCTAAGCAATTAGGGATATTTATCAATCGGCGAAAGACTCGATTGTGCAAGCTTTCAAGCAAATGGCGATTTCTTCAGATAGAGTACACTCTAACCGAGACCGGCCATCTTATTCGGAAGATCAATCCTAAACGTTTGCATGCCCATAAGCGGAAACTCAAGAAGCTGGCAGGAGCTATATCCGAAGAGAAGTTCGACGATCTATACAAATGCTGGTTCTGTCGACATTTAAAGTACATGAGTAAGAAACAACGAACGAATCTCGAATCTTTATATTTTCATTTAAAGGAGCAATATTATGAAGGAAAATGTTGTATTAGTGCTTAACGATGGCACTGAACTGACAGGCTTTACAGAGAACGGCACCAATTATATTTCTTCAACTAAGATTGATGAAAGCACATTCGAAGATAAGCTTGATACGTTGACTATTAAGTACGAGGATGGAACATCTAAGGAAATCTCCGATGCGTACCTGATTCAGCAGGTAACTTACGATGACGGGAAGACCTACTGGCTCTGCTTCGGGCAGAAGACAGAGATGCAGAAGCTCCTCGAGCGTATTAAGGCAAATGAGGATGCGATTGATACATTAGCACTTGCTGATCTGGAGGTGTAATTATGAAGGCATCACTTACAAGAATTTGGAATAAGACCCATAATGAGGCATATCTTACGAAGGCTGTAGCAAAGGGCTGGATCACAGAAGAAGAGAAAGCTGAGATCATGGCGTCATGAGCGTGGCGTCATCGTTAATTGCAGTCATCGTATCATTCTGCTTAGGCTATCTTCTGCACCAAATTCTTTCTTCTCGCCACGTAGATGGTTTCTGCTTCTTACACAAAGAAGGATCAAAAGAACAACTCATTTTCAATCTATTCGGCGAGCCTGAAGGTGTTTTGGATCAGAAGATGGTCAAGTTCAAAGTTATGAAATTGGAGGAAGAAGCATCGAATGACTTTAACCAACAAAACATATGACATTCTTAAGTGGATCGCCCAGATCCTGCTCCCAGCACTTGCAACTTTATACTTTGCTATTGCATCAGTATGGGGTCTGCCTTACAGTGAGCAGGTAGTAGGAACAATCTCTGCTGTGGACGTGTTCCTGGGCGCTCTGCTTGGCATCTCAACAGCAGTTTATAACAATAAGCAGTAGTCAGAGTTCGTTAGTTTTCGGATTATCTTCAAACTTTGGCCCTCAGACCCTAGTAGATACGTGGCTTCCAGTATTTTTTGTATTTACTGATCAACTGTTTCAAAATGGAAGAAATGACGTATTTACTAGGGTTTTGAGGGGATTTAAGAAGAGAAAGATCGCAGAAAAAAGCGGTACATCTTCAAACTGAATTCAAACTATGTTCAAACATTGTCTTCAAACAACTTTTCGGGAATCTATGGTATCTTTTCAATCTCAGATTTGAGCCAGGAGATAGGACGTTCTGTATATACACGCTCGGTTAGATCATCGATTTGGTGACCGACTATGCGCTTTAGTGCATATTCATCCAAATGATATTTCTTTGCCTCTGTGATGAAATGCTTACGGCAATCGTGAGGGTTGTGCTCAGCGTTGAGGTTTAGAGACTTGATCTCTTGCTCGAATCGGTATCGTAAACCATCGTATTTCATAGGCATCCAACGATTCGTTGACTTGTCTAGCCGATTGATTAGATATTCGGATTGGACATCCTTAGATTCCCGATAGAATTGTTTGACGAACGGCTTGATGCGATGATGGATCGGGATTACTCGATCGCGCCCAGCTTCGGTTTTTATACCTCCGACCATCGTATCGTTTACAAGGTCTATATTTTTTCGCCGCATTTCGCACAATTCGCTCGGTCGCATGCCGCTATAGCACAATATGAGTATGAGACAGGCGTATTTATCCGTTTCTGAGGCCTTCCAGAGCACTTCCATCTCGGCATCGGTAAAAGTTATGTGTCCTTGCACAGAAGCCTTATTGTGGCCGTCTGAGTGCGCTGTAAAGGTCCTAGCAATATTGTTTGATACAAGACCGTGCTCGACAGCGTAATCAAATAGAAAATTCCACAGCCCCTTAATGTTGTGTCGAACAGTATCTGTAGGTTTCATTTCAGTGCCTGCATACCTACCACTTGATTGCACAACCACAGAATCTTCTAAGCAATTCCGTATATGAATGGCTCGAATATTTTTAAAGTCCATGTCGTAAGTGCTATAGAAGTATTTCCAGGCGCCTCTATAGTGCTTGAGATTGTTTTTTCTCCCCTTCTCTGTGATCTCTTCGAGCCAGGCTTCGTATACTTCTTTGACTGTCATAGAATTATCAAATACGTATGGATCTTTATTGTAGGCAATGAGTGCTTCGTACGCTTCCTGATAAGTGGCGAACGAAGATTGTGGCTTCAGTGCCTTGTATTTGAGCTTTCCAGTCTCAGTTCGTCCTGTACAAACTTTCGCATAGAACGGCTTACGAAGAGGTCGATTTTTGATCTCGTATATGCTGCCGAATCCGTTGGGGAGACGCATGCGTTTGGGCTTCGGCTTTGATATTCGCTTCTCTTTTGTGAGAGGATAACCGCAATGAGGGCATGTTTGAGCCAAAGTCGAGACTTGTAATTCACATTCTGGACATTTAGTCAGCATATTTTCTCCTTATCTTCAGGATGGTCTTCCAAATAGAGCTTCTTTATTAGCTCGTAGCAGAAATCGAATCGGTAATCGTCCCAATGCTCTTGCATGTATCGTAATGACTCTATGCGTGGATCGGCTTCTGCAGACTTCGAGTTATTGATATTTCCACAAAAGTATTCGAGCGGGACGTCCAAGAGCTCAGACACCTTAATCAGTCTATCCGTGGGTAACTCTCCACGCT
>CAVGQQ010000037.1:0-16441 GCA_963631525.1 bacterium | reverse complement strand
TCAATTGGCCAATGTAGCCATTCGAAAACCCGCACATCTTTTCCAATCTAGCAATAGATATTCCCATCTCACTGCATTTCTCTCTAATTTTCTCAACTGTTGTCATATAATTCAAACACCTCCTTGACAAGGCACTCTATTCGAATTAAGATACGCGATAGAGTATACTCTAAATTAACGATGGATTTACAACACTAATATTAGACTAAACTCTAATAGTTGTCAAGGAGGACAGCATGATATTTGAGAGAATCAAGGAATATTGCCGTGTGAATGGTCTTTCAATCGCTAAGTTCGAGAAGAAGTGTGGCATTGGCAATGGCTGCATCAAGAGGTGGGAGGACGGGAGAGTCAATCCGTCGATGGCGTCTCTTAATAAGATTGCAGCGGCGACAGGTATTGATATTTCGAGGTGGCTCTAATGGTTAAGGGAAGTGTGCCGGTAAAGGTTGCGGCTGAGGTATATGGTAAGGATGCAAGCTGGGTAAGAGCAGGTCTGATCACTGGATATTTGCCGATTGGATTTGCAACGAGAAATGGTCGTCGGATTACAGAGCTTAGACTCATGTCGTCTCGCTTCGGGCGGATTAGCTATTATATTTCGCCTCAGAAGCTCTATGAGGAGACAGGATTCATGTGGGAGGGCAAGCATGTACGAACTCCCAAGACATAGATTCTTGGAACTTAAGCATTTCTGTTTGCAGTACGAGGAGTTCCGAGATCGGGTGAAAGATATTTCGGCTAGAGGATTACGAGATAGGGCGTTTGATCCAACCGGTGAACGAGCAAAAGAGTTAGCAGATAATATGTACGCGATTGAGCTGATCGAGACGACAGCGAGAGAGACAGATGAAGAGTACGAGAAGATTCTTCAGGCTGTTACTCGTGATATTTCGATCGGCTCAATTGGCGTTAATAGAGAATTGCTGTATAAGTTTTATTGGCTGCTGTCTGAGAAAAAGGGCGTGTAGTCGCAACTTTTACATTGTCTATAATGATACTAAAAACTTATTTTGCTATAAGGAGGCAAACATGAAGAAGGCAATTAGTGAAATGGCTACTGTTGAGGAGAAGAGAGCAGCGATTAAGTGCGGAAATCTGTGTATTTCAGCGGCTAGGAAGTTTGGAAAAGGCGATGAATCTTGGAATGAAGAATTCCAGGAACTTGTATCTATCCTGCATTCCCAGTTTGGATATTCAGAGAATCCGTTTACGATCGAGGAGCTTTACGAAGCTGAAAGAGAAGTCGTTTCGGAAGTCGGAATGAGAATTGTCGAAAAGGCGAACGAGAAATAATGTATTTGCGGGAGAGCTCGAAACAAGGGCTCTTTCCTTTTCTCCGTGTAAATGGTATAATGACTTCCAAGAAATTGTTTCGGTTGTATATTTACAGGAGGGTTAAAATGTCTGTTTGTTCTAAGTGTGGAAAGTCTTTTAGCGAGAGTTCGGCAAGAGAGCAGTTCGATAACTATTTTACATTGCAGGGTGAAGCCGGAGTGACATACGATCAGATGGGCGAAGGCATGTGCGCTGAATGTGCTATCGAAGAAACGAATGACGGATTGAGCGGTTGGAATGCAATGCCCGATGAGTATAAGAATACCTATGACAATTGACAGCTAAATACTGATTTACATCTAGAGAGCTCTCGAGAGAGGGCTCTTTTTATTTGTCGCATAAAAAACATGGCTCTTAATGAAACCGTAAACATATTTTTAAAGGAGAGGAATTCTATGAAATGGTTTAAGAAGGAAAAGACTGATTTGCAGAAGGAGATTGATAGTCTCGTCATTCGCTTGAGTCAGATTGATCCTGGTTCTGAGGAGTATGGCATTGTTGCCGATAACCTCGGGAAGCTTCAGAAGATCGAGGCAACGAAAGAAGAACAGAATAAGGCTGTATTCGAACTTGTTAAGATCGGAGGAAGTGTTCTCGGGAGCGTTATTACGATGGTGTTTATCTCGAATCAGAATAAGGCAATTATGGACTTTGAGCGTGATGGAACATTGAGATCCTCAGCTTGGAAGTTTAATCCAAAGATTCCATTCGGGAAGAACAAAACTGTAAACATGTAAGGTTTGAGGCTGGGAGCTCGTGATATTTACACGGGCTCTTATTTTTCCTCGCAAAATTTACAGTCCCTATAATAGAAACTATATACACATTTTTGCGAAGGAGGACGATTATGTTGAAGAAGGTTAGAAATGCGTGGGGCGAGTTCTTTAGAGGAACTTATGTAGTGCCATTTAAGACAATGGCGAAGCACCCGGTATGCGTAATCATTTGGATGATTGCTTGCGTATTACCGTCGATGCTTTACTTGTTGAAATTTTGGCGCGAGGAAAGAGAAATCGAAGGAAACATCGTAAGACGGCATACTTACAGAACATTCAACAATGAGCTGAATAGCAAGTAATGTTGATGTAATTCAAAGTGGAGAGATCTGAACAAGGTCTCTCTTTTTCTTCGCAGAAATTACCAGTCCTATAATAGAAACTAAGAATGCTTTATATTTTTAAGGAGGCTAAATATGATTAGAGCAATGTTGAAAATGATTGGGATTATTATTCTGTGCTTGATGTTCCCGTTACTGGTAGTGACGGTTGGAACAGTGCTCGGAGTAGCATTACCAATTGTTGGTGGATTGCTGCTACTGTTTTTACCCTTGGTATTAATAGGAGTTGCATTTGGATATTTCTACGGAAAGAATAGGAGGTGAGAAAGGTGTTCACGATTGGGATTATGTTAATCATGATCGGCGTTCTATGTGTTCTGTTTGATCACAAGAATTCCGATAAGGACTAAGATATTTCAGGAGGGTGCTTAATGCATGCTCCTTTTCTTTTCGCAACAATTACTAGGTCTATTATGAAGAAACGAATTTTATATTTTCGAGAAAAGGAGAATGAAAATGAAGAAACTGAGTTTTGGAAATAAGAGGATCTATGTATTTTCGAAGGAGGAAGAGAATGAAATAGAGGACCGTCTTTGTCATGCGATCGCGCATGCCGAACATACTAAACTCAATGCGATTGGCGTATTAGAGCGTTTGCGCGTTCCCTGTAAGAACGACGTAATAGCGAAAACCCAACTTGAGTTTATGCGAGATAAAGCAGACGATGCCATGGATAGATTGTTCGAGTTATTAAGTATTTTCTAAAAACTTTAGAGGAGCTACACAGCTCCTCTTATTTTTTATGAAAGGAATTTTATGGAGACTGTTAAGGAATGTTGTAACTGTGCCAAGAGCTGGCCAAACATGGACTGCGGACATCACTTCAGATTGGGCTGGGCCATTGTCTATGATTCATGGAGCGAGACGGCTTGCAACAATTGGGGCGACTGTATGTTCTTTGAAGAGACACGTAATCGTTTTGAAATCCAGATGGATATTATCAACTCGGATCGGCCCTTATGGTACGAGGAGCTTAACGAGGACGTGTTGATCGAAGCGTTGGAATTGGCAAGTAGACTCGAGCATGAAAAGGAGAATGGCGATGACTGATTTTTCAAAACTTAAGTATGGCGACAAGGTTGGCATTGATCTTAAAGGGGTTGGCACATTTACTGCGACTGTCGTTGAGGCGGCTCCTTATCGTGTACGTATTATGTTTGACGACTATGTAGCCAAGCGTCCGATGAACGAAGTGGACACCAACAAAGGCGGGTTCGAAGCATCCGATCTTAAGAAGTGGCTCAATACCGAGTTGTTTGAGGCATTTCCTCAAGACTATAAAGAACGTATGGACGAATTAACAATCCCAAGCATTGGCGATATGACGGGATGGCGCGGCCTAAACGATACCGCCGGAATCGAAACGGATGATGACAACTTAATTCCGCTGATGAAGTCGACGAGAAATCGTTTGGCATTCTATGAAAATCACTTTGATTTTGGATGGTTAAGAAACGCAATCGAAGATCCCACGGCATCGTTCGCTTCAATCGATCCAGACACCTCTATATTGCCGGCACGTGCTTCTATTAAGAATGCTGTTCGCCCCGTATTTTGGCTTAATACTGAACGGCAGAAACGGGAGAAGGCTAGCAATGTACTAAAAGATATTTGCAACTTCTATGGACTTACATATGGAGAAATGGCTAAACGAATGCTCTGTTCGCACACAACGATGACGGCTAAGATGTGTCAGTTTAGAAGGATGACGGTTGATGATCTTGTAACTCTCGTATGGAACTTTGGCTATCCAGGGAGCTATGTGACATACGAGAACGTTCAAGAAGATATTTGTCTACATGTGCATATCGAGGCTGATGATAACAACATAATGCTTCAGACATTCGATAAACGTTATATTTGTACGCCGGGCAAACTGTTGAGGAAAATAGATTAAGGAGGACTGCTATGTTCAACACTAAACCACAATACAGAAAAGAACGTATGATTTCAACAAATGACAGTTGGCGGATTAGAACTGTAGCTGAAATTGCTTATGATAAAAAACTTCGGTATCGAATAGAGGATTCGGAAGACCGTCCAAGAACCATATATTTTATGGCGTCTGATAGGGAGTTAGAGTACATTCTGATGATGACTGGAATTAATGCGAGGTAACGGATGAATACGTTAGACAACTTATATTTGTATAAGACCGACAAATGTGGACGAGTTCGATTGTTCAAGTATTCGAATGTGGAAGCTAAGACGCATTTGTACGAGCCGGATATTTGGTACGCTTCAGTTAATGGAACGGAAGTGGCTCTCTTAAGAGAGGAAGGCATTGTATTCAAGAATCGTATGTGGCTTAAAGCACGAGACGATGAGAGAGCAAAAAAGATATTTGGAAAGAACTGGATGGCGAAGGCTCAGACCTATGCAAAGGCTGCAGCTAACGCCATTTTTAATGCGGAGAATGTGGAGGTTGTAGACGATGCGGATTACACCAAAATCCATAAAGTTGCTCGTTAAGTCGGGCATTAGGGTCGGTAAGAATCATCTGCCGACCCTTTTAACTATCACAGCAGTATCCGGTCTCATTGCTACAGGCGTTATGGCAAGCAGAGCAGGAGTCGATGCAAAAGATATTTTGGAAAAGAAACGGAGAGATGATCCAGATGCGACAAAACTCGAGATGGCCGCATCGGTTCTTCCTTACTATGCGCCTGCTATTGCGGTTGGCGGTCTCACCATCGTATGCATCATCGGATCTAATAACCTGAATCTCCGTAAACAAGCGGCTATTGCATCAGCTTGCACACTTGCCGAAGACGCTCTCAAGGAGTATCAGGACAAGATCAAAGAGAAGCTTGCCGATGACGAGAAGATGCGAAATGCAATTACAGAATCAATAATGAACGATAAGGTGAGCGGTGCATCGACTGATATTTGCGTTCTGCCAGGTCAGGTGCTTTGCATGGAGTCGTATACGAGACGATGCTTCTCATCAACACCTGAAGCAGTAAAGGTTGCAGAGGCTAAACTCAATAGTTTATTCGTAGATCAGGGCTACGCGTCACTAAACGACTTCTACACTTTCTTGGGTATTGAGCGTACACCTGCCGGCGATATTTTGGGGTGGAATAGCACCGATCAACACAACGACAGGTATTGGATTACAGGGACAGATGCTATTGAAACAGAGCATCATTCGACACTAACGGATGGGGATGTGATGTGCTATGTAATTAGATTCGTCACAGATCCGAAATCAACATATTCGAGGTATTGATTATGGGTAAGAAACCGAAAAGGCATTCCGCTATATACGATTTGGTCGGAACTGGCGGCTTTGAAGGCATGATATTTGCACAATGCACTTCAGAAGAAGCTTGCGAAAAAGCTATTCAAATCATGGACAGTAAGGGCTGGAACGTTAGACTTCTGGAAATTCGGAAGTCGAATATGCGACTCAACCAGCTCGTGCTTTCTGAATACGAGTGGGATAAGATCGACTTATAGGGAGGACAAAACATGAACAAATTGAGAATGTTAAAGGGCGTATTACGAAAGAACATGCCGCTTGGACTATCTGCCATTGCTGTAGTAGGTGTTGTTGCAACTGGATATTTTGCTGTGAAGGCAGGTGAGAAGTGCTCCAGACAGAAGGTCGTTGAGAGCATCAAGAAAGATATTTCTAATGCTTTGAAGCTTGAGAAGAAGCCGATTGTGGAGACCGATCATGAGTGGACCGTATATGCAGCTCCTGTAATTATGGGTGCCGGAACGATATTCTGTATTGTAGGCGCTCAGGCAAATAACTACAAGCGCATCGCGGCACTGACGGCTACAGTTTTGGCATCTCAAAGAACACTTGATACATACAAGGACAAGATTCGTGATGTAGCCGGCGATGATATATACGATAAGGTTCGTCATGCGGTGATTGCGGATGAGATGCCTAGCGAAGAAGGACCTACAAATCCGCTCTGTCCCGAGAGTAGCGATGGTTATACTGATTCGTCTCGGATTCTTTGCTATGAATCAGCGGGCAAAAGATATTTCTACTCGACGATGACCGATCTTCATACTGCAGAGCTCAATCTCAACCAACAGTATACACAGGACGGCATCGTGAGTGTAAATGATTTTTACAGGTGGCTCGGGCTTCCTGAAGAAAAGAAGTATGACAACATTGGCTGGTATATGGAAGACGAGGGCACGATGTTCATACCGTTCAATCACTATGCTGCGCTCACGCCATCCGGTAAGCCGTGCTATGTGGTCGAGTTTCTGAACGAGCCGTGTGCTGATTACCTCGATTATATTTAACCGCAGAATTTACAAAGACTATAATGGAACTGTTGTGCTATTTTTATATTCCATAAGGAGGACAAAGATATGGAGCTGAAGCACATGAACGAATCGAATTCTGTTAATGAGATCGCGACAAACATGAAGGAGGAGCTGAAGAATGTAAAATTCTTAGCTGGTAAACTCATGGATAGCGGAACATTCGAACAGACGCCGATAATCGAAATGTTGCACAGACAGATCGATCAGCTGAACTATGAAACTGATATTTTAGCAAACAAGTAATTCAAAGGGAGGAGTTTAAGAAAAACTTAGACTCTTCCTTTTTAAGCTTGCAAAATCTCTAATCTATGCTATGATGGTCTTCCCTATTGGCCACGGATATTTTAGAGGAGGCAAGTAAGATGAACATGTTCTATGGCTTTACATACGAATTTGACGGCAAACTTGTGGGTGACGCGATCACAACAGACGAAAATACAATCAAGGCTATCCCAACAGATAGACATTCTGTTGGAGATGTACCGATAGTTGTTAAATGCCTGGAGTGTAACGAGTATATGGTTCTTAACGACAAAGAACCCGGAAACGCTATGGTTGGCGAATTCGTATGTCCGACTTGTGGACGGTCAATCAGCCAGTACGATGTATTCACGAAGATGGCCGAAGAAGCTAGACGGCACGCTAAATAACTCGCAGTAAAAACATGGACTATTATAGGAAGAGGTGTCTTTACGACCCTCTTCTTTTATTTTACGCAAATTTGAAAGGAGACAAACATGAAAGGTAACACAATCACTATGCTGCTCAAGAAAGGTATGTCGGCAGCAAAAACAGGATCACCGGTAATTTTAGCAGGACTCGCCGCAGCTGGTGTGGTAACTACTGCGATATTTGCAGTGAAGGCCGCTAAAAAGGCCGAGAAGAAGATTGACGAGGCTCTGGAAGAGAAGAGAGAGCAGGCCATGAAGGAAGCCGAGGAGAACGGCGAGGCTATCCCTAGAGATCTTCTTGAAAAAGATGTAACTCTCACAAAACAGGAGATCGTAAAGGCAGCACTTCCGTCATTCGCTCCAGCAATCATCATGGGTGCAATGACAATTATGTGTATCTTGGGCGGTCTTAATATTTCTATGCGAAGACAGGCGGCACTGACGGCAGCGTACAACATATCTGAGTCGGCGATTAAGAACTATGAGAAGGCTCTGCCAGAAGTCGTTGGTGAAGAGAAGGCTGCTAAGGTTAAAGAGAAGGTGGCTCAGAATCAGGTCCTCACAGCCAAGAAGGACGATTCACTTGTGGAAGTTACAGGCACGGGCAATCAGCTGTGCTTCGATACGTTCACCGGAAGATATTTTAGATCTACAGCTACTCATGTGCAGAAGATCGTGAATGATCTGAACGAGGAGATCAATCGATTCGGCTATGTATGCCTCAACGACTTCTATTCTGGGGTTGGTCTTAGAAGTACCGAAGTTGGTGAGATGCTCGGATGGGGCACTGAAGGTCTGATCGATGTTGGATATTCTTCACAGCTTACTGAGGACAATGAGCCGGTGCTTGCAATCACTTTTGTAAGAAGACCTATTACCGATTATGACAAGTTCGGATGCTGAGGTGTGCAAGTGAAGAAGGTTATCGTTGTGACATCATGCGAGAGATGCCCGTATGTACGACAATTAGGGACGGATCAGGCGCATGGATATTATTGCCTGTTAGATTACGAGGATGACCGAGCGCTAAAGTTAAACGAAGAGGGCTTTGATGACCATTGCTCTCTTCGAGATAGTGATTCGGTGATCGATAGTCTCATGTATAAGATATTTAAGAATCCCTCTGAGGAGACTTTGAAACGATTCGCAGAATAAACACGGCATATAATGAAACCAAAATTAAGTCTTTAAGGAGGACGAGGAAATGAAGAACGAAGAGAATGTTAAGGTTGTTGACGTTGAAGAGGTTAAGGCTGTTGAGGAGACAGCAGATACTGAAACAAAGGAGACAAAAGTTGACAAGCTGAAGGGATTCATGAAGCGTAACTGGAAGAAGGTTGCGATTGGTGCGGTTACTGTAATTGGAGTTGCAGCAGCTGTAACGATCGGATCTAAGATCAGTGGCGCTGATGAAGCTATTGCAGCGTTGCCGGCTGGAGATTCTAGCGATGAGGTATCTGATGGATCCGATGAGTCTAGCGCGGACGCAGAGGCATAAGATATTTGATTGTTGTTGATTTTCGAAAATTAAAAACTGAATAAGGTTACTAGGAGGGATCTTGAGAAATCAAGGTCTCTTTATTTTTTATATTTAGGAGGGCATAAACATGGAAAGATTGGACGTTTTTATGACGGAAAAAGCGTGGAAAGATATTGAGCAATTATGGTCAGAGCATCACGACACTTTAGACGAGTATTTTGACGCGGCAGTTGAGGCGACTCGCCGCGGGGCCAGAGCCCGCTTTAGAGATGAAAGGAGAGCCGCTTTGATCGGGATTGCTGTTGGCGGAGTATGCGGCATTATTGCTAAAAGCGTTTCTAGCAGGTATATGCGTAAGTCCTATAAAGAAAAATTGCATAAAGATTTGTAAGCAAAATATATGACCAAAGAGGGGTCCAAAATACGACTCCTCTTTATTTTTATGGAAGAGAGGAATCTTATGGACGCGATACAGCTGCAGAATGCACATGAGTATTGGTTGAGAGACGTAGTACCAGATGGGAAAAACGATAGGGAAACCATGCGTTGGCTGCAGGATCAGGAAGTGTCGAGAATGCTGAGGGAAAGGGAGAAAGCATATGGAACAGAAGAAAAAATCTAAGAAGCCTGTAGTGTACGTATCGCCGGTTAACAGCAATGATGAGATCAAGGATTATGCGGATAAGCTTAGGAAGGTCAGCAAAGCATTTGACGATCAGGGATATCGGATGGCTAATAAAAACGACCCCATTAAGCGCCCAGACCTTTATCGGTTAGCGATGACTTTAAATCACATGTCCGGTGCTGACGTGGCATATTTCTGGGACAACTGGGAACTTGATCCAGTATGTGTTTGGGCATATAAGCTTGCGAAATTCTTTAAGGTACCAGTGCAACTTGAGACGCCCGTTATGGATGTGGAGAACGAATGATGAACTATTGGGATATTTTAACAGCGGTTTTTGCTTGCGCTGCAATCATTATCGGTGTGGTGCTCTGCTTGACATTGCATCAGGCGGCACATTGTCAGAGAAGCTACGTAAGAAGCTGGGCAAAGAATAGAAAACCACCTCGCAACGAAAACACAGGCCATAATGAAACTAATGTGCTAAGCCTTTAAGGAGGGGCTATATTATGACGAAGCGTGATGTTACAAGATGGTTTTACAGGAATTATAAGGGAACTGTTGATGCTATTGCAATACTTTTATTTGTGATTAGCGGAATTTCTTTGTTTCTGGCAATGTTTAACTTACTGTTAGTAGGTATGATATTCCGGTACTGGGCAATTCTGCTGTTCATTTTGGGAGTATTAACTGGCGGAGCAGCAAACTGGTTATTCGAGTTTAGCCATACTAAAACACAAATTCGGAAAGTATACCGAAAATTGGTGAAGAACTATAAGTGAATTAAGGTGAGAGATCTGAACAAGGTCTCTTGCCTTTTATTTTTATACGAAGGAGAGGAATTCTATGGATAAGAAAGAAATTGCAAAGTGCGTGGTAAATGCAGTCCTTGAGTATGGTTGCTGCGAGTTCATGATGAATGTGGCCGATGCAACTATGCCGTTTAGAGTAAGCGGTATTAAGAAATTGGCTGTTCGGGCAAGTGCAGGCTTGTTTGGCATGTATCTCGGATCGTGGACGGCTGATAACGTGGTGTCAGATGCAAAGGGCGCTATGGAAGATATTTTCGAATCGGAGAAGAGTGTGAATGGGTGATCAGTATAGAATCGAATTTATTGATGGGTCTGTGGTTAATGGGTTGCTTCTTCAGCAGGAGAAGACAAATGGATATTTCTTCGTTGATCTTACAGATGCGGTGATCTGGGCTGGGAAGTATGGTTCGAAGCGGGAGTTTGAGGATCATTGGTCCACAACAGCTATTGGCGTGAAGGAGCTTAGAAAGATAATTTAGGAGGAAACTAATGGCAGAAGTGAAAATGCCGATACCGTCTAATTCGAATAAGTCGAAGGGCGAGGCTGATGATGTTAAGCGGATTAGCAAGGTAGTAACCGGTAAGGCATCGATTAAGAGGGCTGGCGTGATTGATAAATTTGTATCCAATTTCGTTCTTGGAGATATGGATTCGATCAAGACATATCTAGTGAACGAGATACTTGTTCCGAGAATGAGAGATATTTTCAACGATGCTTGGGCAAGTGCCGGAGATATTCTCTTTAACGGTAGCTCTGGTGCGGGCAAGAGGCGTTTTGGTGATCGTAGACGGAGTTATTCATCGTATTACGCATCATGGCGAGACGATGATCGTAGACGTGATAGGGAGCGTGAGGCGGATGATGAGTCACGGATCCGAAGAGACTACAGATCCATTTCTTATGAGACTCGAGCGGATGCTATGAGGGTGCTTGATGTACTTCGTGATGCGATTGATCAGTACAAACAGGTGTCGATTGACGACGTATATGACGCATCTGGCATCTCGTCGGATAACCCAACATACAGGGATTACGGTTGGAAGGATCTTGCGGAGGCTGAGGTTCTGAGAGTCAATGGCGAATACAAGATTGACTTCCCGAAACCTATACGCATTGAGAATTGAGGATTGATATTTATGGTAAATTTTATTCTGAAATACGTGTTCATCATATATGGGATTTTGAGTTTTTTCACGGCTGAGGTCGGTATTCTGCAGACACTTTTATATTTTGCTGTAGCGGCTCTCTTTAGCATTGCGACATCCTTAGATACTATCGCGTTCAAGGATGAGAGAAATTTGCGAAATCTGTTGGGAGCGCTTAAGGAATGAGTAATTACGACATACCGAGCAGCCAGACTAAGCATAATCAATGCTGGCATTGCACGGATCGTGTTGTTGGCTGCCACGGTTCTTGTGAGAAGTATGCTGAGATGGTGGCCGACAATAAGCGTTTCAATGACGCTATGCGGGTGGAGAAGCTGGTTGGCTATCATCCATATGGCAAGACGTTAAAGAACAGCTATTTTATACCCAGGAGGAAGTCGTATGAAGACAGTTAAAAGCAAAGTTGAGATTCTTACTGATATTTCTGAAGGCGGAGTCAAAGAGCTTAAGCTCATCGAAGCAGCTGGACGGACGGCGTATAAGTCCGAGGATAGCATCACGGAAGATATTTCGTCAGCTAAGAAATTTGTCCACATGATTATTCGTCTCGGTCACGAGTCGGTACTCGAGCATTCGTTACTGACTGTGCGGTTCACTTGTGATAGAGGCGTGTCTCATGAGATCGTAAGACATCGTATGGCTGCGTATACTCAGGAGTCAACTAGATATTGTAACTATGCATCTGGCAAATTCGGGCGTGAGATTACATTCGTAGAGCCTTCAACTCTTAAGAAGGATTCGCTTGCATATTTCGAGTGGTATCAGGCGTGCGATGAGGCTGAGAAGAATTATATTGCTTGCTCGCAGCTTGGCATGAAGCCTGAGCAAGCTAGAGCTGTTCTTCCGATGTCTGTTAAGACCGAGATTGTAATGAGTGCTAATTACCGTGAGTGGCGACACTTCCTTGAACTCAGATGCGCTAAGGCTGCTCACCCTGATATTCGTAATCTGGCTCTTGAGTTACTCAGCGAGCTTCAGCTTCGTATCCCAGTTGTGTTCGATGATATTTATGAAAAGTATAAGGAGGAGATGTAAAGATGAAGAAAGCTATGTTATCGCAGCCAATGGGAGGTAAGACTGATGAGGAGATTGTTGCAACAAGAGAAAAAGCAATCAAGGCCCTTGAAGCTAAGGGCTATCAGATCGTGAATACCCTGTTCACAGATAAGTGGTATAGTCGAGAAACAATGAAGGAAAGAGGTGTTACGCAGATTCCGCTGTGCTTATTGGCCAAGTCCCTGGAAAGCATGTCTTTATGTCATGCTGTATATTTCTGCAAGGGATGGGAAAAGGCGAGAGGTTGCCGCATCGAGCATGAGGCGGCTGTTGCGTATGGTCTTGATATTCTGTATGAGGAGGAGATGTGACATATGTTTGTTTCGGATAATACGGCGGAAGAGATCAGACGCTTAGCTATATATTCAGTGGTTGCCTTTCACAATTGCTGCGATAAACTGCGTAAAAAATATGGAGAGATTACTCCAGATCATGTACACATTGTATCAGAGACAAAATCTGGTGGGTATTATCTTTTAACTGATATTCCTTGCTACGGGATATTGTATGAGTTTTCATGTGACAAACTTGGATGTGTTGGACATATACAAGCGTATAAGAAATTCGATTTATTAGATAAGGTAGAAGGCAATAACGAGTCGGACCCGCAGCACGAGAACAGGGTGTTAAGCGGGCTGTGACGTGGAGGCAAGATCACATGAGCGAAAAAACAGATATTCCATATAGAGACATGGTAAACCATCCTGGGCATTACGAAGGCGCGGGCGGATTAGAGGCTAAGGATGTTATCAAGGCTTTTACAGCTGGGCTTAATGGGTACGATGCATTCTGTGCTGGCAATGCAATTAAGTATGTTCTCAGATGGTATAAGAAGAACGGAACAGAGGATTTAGAGAAGGCTAAATGGTACATTAACGAGCTGGTTGAGAGACGTAAAGTCACTCAGATAGATATTAAGAATGGAGATATGTATGCTTACACGGAATGAAGCGAATAATCAGGCAAGAGATATTCATCAGATTGCTGTAGAACTTAACCATATCCATAGCGATCTGGTTGATATTAACTCACAGATTAAGGCGATTATTGGCATGTGGGGTGGTGTGCATCGGTATCCGGATGTTGAGAGAGGTGAGCGGATGCATTCCGTAGAAGATGAAATTGAGCACCATGCTTATGACTCAAGACTTGAGTTGTACAATAACTGAGAGGATTTGGTATGCGTAGCGACGATAAGAAATCGGGTGAGAAGAAGTTAAAGCAGACAGTCAAGAAGACTGGCAATTTCTTTAAGGATCACAAGACGATGCTGCAGGTGTTGATCAGGGCTGGATGGGATCCATTTGAAAACCCTGATATTTTAGAAGCGTTGGAGTGATCGTGCTCGCAACGAAAACATGGACTATAATGAGAGGCAAAGAGACTTGTGTAAACGCACGGTCTCTTTATTTTTGTTCTGAAAGGAGAACGAACTATGAAAATGGAGATTGTAAGTAAGTTGACAGGACCGATGACTCGGAAGTTGGGCAAGGTGGCGCTTGGTGCAAAGCGTTATAGCCCTGAGCTTCTGCTTGTTGGTGGTCTTGTGGCTGGTGCTGCAGGTATTGTGCTTGCATGCAAAGCGTCTATGACTGTGCCTGATATTTTAGAGGAGCATAACGAGACGATTGAGAACATTCCGACGGTCGATGATGAGGGAAATCGTGATGCTAAAGAGGTTACTCCCGTATATTTGCACACTGCTGGACAGATGATGAAGGTGTATGCGCCGGCTTTTCTGCTTGAGGCGTTCTCTGTTGGTTGTATTCTGACGTCTCACGGCATCATGAAGAAGAGAAATCTGGCTCTTGCGGTGTCTCTTAACGGCGTTTCTAAGGCATTTAAGGACTATCGGAAGCGTGTTGTGGACGAAATTGGGGCTGAAATGGACCAGAAATTCGCTTATGGAACCGAAAAGAAGGTGACTTCAGTCGTTGAGAAGGACAAAAAAGGTCGTGATCACACACTTGAGAAGGAATTCGATGGCGTAAATGGCGATGGAGCTATGCAGTATTCGGAATACGCAAAGATATTTGATGAATCTAACCCGAATTGGGAGAAGGCAACAGGTCTCAATGTCAATTTCTTGATCGCTAGACAGGCTCAGGCGAACGATATGCTACGTGCAAAGGGCCATTTGTTCCTTAATGACGTGTATAAACTGCTTGGATATCCTGAGACAATGGTCGGTCAGATGGCTGGATGGATCTATGACGACCAGAATCCGGTCGGCGACAACTATGTTGACTTCGGTTTCAGCGACAATTCAGCATTCGTTAACTGCTATGACCCGTCTACTTGGCTTGATTTCAACGTTGATGGGGATATTCTGAACTCCGGAAGACTGAAATTGGCCATGGCATGAACTGAAGAGTGCAAAGAAGATGACTTATCGTGGCTGTTTGGAGCGATCTGAGCAGCCATCAGAGAGGAATTTTATGGATTTGAGGTGACTAGAATGTACAAAAACGTGTTGATATTTGCTGTTGGAGGCTTTTGGGGCGGTTTGATCGGGTATTTGGCGACTAAATCTGTGTATGAAAAGGCTAACGAGCACGATATCGAGGAGTATAAAGCGTATTTTCAGGAGAAAATTGATATTTTGGAGGCGAATTTGAAGGAGGCTAAGACCGATGCGACCATGGCGAAGCTCGAAATTGAGCCTAAAAAGCCCGTCAAGGCAGTGGAAAAGAACGAGAAGAGCGAATTTAAAGAAGTCGAAAGCGGTAAACCACGCGATTACCACTCATATTTCGGGAACATTGAGGACGAAGAAGTTGGGCCTGAGGATGATTCGGTCGAGGATGAGGACGCTGGAAACGTTGATGCGGATTTTCGAGCCGGGGAAAGGGCTAGTTTAGACATGAAAACACAAAATATTAAGCTGATTCGGGCTGATGAATTTGGTGACGACTGCCGCTTTGAGCCGAAAACACTGTTTTACTACGCTGGAGATGACGTTTTGGCGACTGAAGAGGACGAAGAAATCACTGATATTTCGAGAACAGTCGGTAATGCGCTTGATAAATATGGGTTCAGAACTAATGGCGAGCGCGTAATTTACGTGAGAAATCCAAACTTTGCGACCGATTATGAGATTCAGAAGGTCGATGGATTCTTCTCGGAGCAACGCGAATGATTGATATTTGGAGGTATAAATGGACAAAGAACAGGAGCGTTTGACCGATCGATACTTTCATTGGTTGGTCGATTTAGTCGATATGGATGATAACGAATACGAGCCTTTGATGCGGTTTCTATTCACGTATGACTTCATTTGGGTGCTCGACAAAGACGAGAATAGAGCGTGTGACGGACTCGATTTGAGGGTTCGATTCTTAGATGAAAACAGTGCTAAACCGGGTACTCAAGCGTGTCGTGGAGCATGTTCTGTACTTGAAATGTTGGTGGCTTTTTGTATCCGAATTGACCATGATATTTTCGGTGAAGACGATGAAAACGGAGCTGGAGCATGGTTCTGGGAATTTATCGGGAACCTGGATTTGGATCGATTTGACGGGAAACTTGGGGCTAAAGATGTGACCCAAATAAATGATATTTTGGAGAAATGGTTGGGACGAAAGTTTGGTCGAAATGGTTCTGGGTCAATTTGCCCGATAAACAAAAGTGGGCAGAGCGGACTGAGAGATCAGCGGAAGCGAGAGATTTGGTACCAATTTGCTGACTATGTGAGGGTAAATGGTGAGGATTAGTGGACAAAGACCATTTACTTGCCAAAAATGCCAGTTAGTATTTGGCCACTAAAATTGATGAAAAGTGGTAAAAATAGGGGTTTTTTAAGCTCTTTTTAGCTATTTTCTATATATTTTATATACTTATGGTCAATTACCCATTTTTTTCTACTATTTAATAATAGAG
>CAVGQQ010000036.1:31202-32607 GCA_963631525.1 bacterium | reverse complement strand
CATTTGATCGTACATGTGTACCCGACTACCTGCTCCTGGTAAATGGCGGGTTCAGTAATGGTGTTACCTGTTGGCATATCTGGTGCTGAACCGTAATTACCACCATTATGACAATTCGGGCACTCATCTCCGTTCCACCGACTTACCAAAGAATCAGTTCCACAATCTCTACAATGTCTTGCAGCCGCATACTCCGGATAAGACCACTCATCCGCGATCTTCACGTTTTCCTTTTTCTCTTTCCAGCTATAAACCCAACTGTGATCCTTAGCTGCCTCAGTAGTAGCCTGTGTGGTAGATGGCTTATTGTTACTCGGTGCCTGTGTTGTGCTTGGTGCCTGCGTAGTTGTAGGCTTTGATTCTGTGGTGTTTGGTTTCGATTCAGTAGTGGATGGCTTATTGCTGCTTGGATCCTGTGTAGTAGCAGGTTTTGATTCTGTGGTAGATGGCTTGCTGTTACTTGGTTTCTCCGTAGTATCAGCCTTGCCAGAAGCTTCCTGCTCAGTTGTAGCCTTGCTATCCTTACCTTCTGTTGTGGTTTTTTCTTCTGTTGAATCCTTTTTTTCTGTGTCCGCAGCATCTTCCGATGTATTCTCAGCCCCATCCATCACGGATGCGTCTGTAACTGTTGCAGTGGTGATCTTGTTGTCTGTATCCTTGGTGTTACCACAAGCCGCCATTGATCCTGCGAGGATCATCGCGCTGGTGATGATAGCAACTCTTGGTCCGATTTTCATTCTTTTTCTCATATCGATCATTCCTTTCATGTAGATTTTCTATATTCATTATACATAAACTAATCATCTGTGTATTTTTTCCGATAAAAAATCTTTGTGTCCTCCATCATATCTCATTTGATAATAATTAGCAACTTTTTCCTATCACTCCCTTCTTCTACCCTAACTTGCCTTATATTCATAGAATGAATAGATCTGAGAAATATAAAAAAAGAAATCCCGATAAACCTCTCTTGGATAAACCAGGAGCATTATCGGCATTCCTCTTTATTACAAAAGAACATTTAATGTTCTATGTTCTTTTCAACTTTTTCAACCGAGAATTTAATGAATCTTTTATCGCAATCATTGGTTTCTTCGGCATTGCAGCCTCCGGAACTTTGCGTTAAACTTTCTGTTTGGGTTTTCTTGCTTGCTTTTCTCCTCCTACGCCCACACCGTGGGGTTTTCCGCTTGCCTGCTTCTCTCCACGCCCACTTTTCTCCCCGCAACCTAGCGATAAGCTTCCGGGATGGGTTTTCCTGCTTGCTTTTTTCTTCCTACGCCCACACCGTGGGGTTTTCCGCTTGCCTGCTTCTCTCCGCGCCCACTTTTCTCCCCGCAACCTAGCGATAAGCTTCCAGGGTGGTTTTTCCTGCTTGCTTTTCTCTTTCTGCGCCCACACTGTG
>CAVGQQ010000036.1:0-31158 GCA_963631525.1 bacterium | reverse complement strand
CGCAACCTAGCGATAAGCTTCCAGGGTGGTTTTTCCTGCTTGCTTTTCTCTTTCTACGCCCACCCCGTGGGTTTTTCCGCTTGCCACTTTCTCTCCACGCCCAATTTTTTCTCCATAACCTAGCGACAAGCTTCCAGGGTGGTTTTTCCTGCTTGCTTTTCTCTTTCTGCGCCCACACTGTGGGGTTTTCCGCTTGCCACTTTCTCTCCACGCCCAGTTTGAGTCAACAAACTTGCGTAGAGACAAGATACGCAAAAAACCACCGCATATCTTACGATACACGGTGGTTCTAAACTCTTATCTAGTATTTACTTTCGCAAATAATCAGATTACTTTGCAGCAAGCTCAGCCTTGATAGCCTCTGTCAGTGCTGGAACGATCTTGTTCAGATCACCAACAACACCATAGTCAGCTACATCAAAGATTGGAGCGTCTGGGTCCTTATTGATTGCAATAATGATATCAGACTCTTCCATACCAGCTACGTGCTGGATTGCTCCTGAGATACCGATTGCGAAGTAGAGCTGTGGACGTACAGTCTTACCTGTCTGACCAACCTGAAGCTCCTTTGGCTTCCAGCCTGAATCTACAACGGCACGTGAGCATGAAACCTGTCCGCCAAGTACGTCTGCAAGATCCTCCAAAAGCTTGAAGTTCTCAGCAGAACCAACACCACGACCACCAGATACAAGAATCTTTGCATCCATGATATCCTTGATGTCTGAAACAGCCTTAGAAATCTCAAGGATCTCTACATATCTGTTATTTGGTGTGAAGCCTGGGTTGTAGTTGATAACCTCAGCCTTTGCACCCTCAACCTTGTCAAGCTTCTGCATAACGCCTGGACGTACAGTAGCCATCTGAGGACGGTTGTCTGGACATGCGATTGTAGCGATTGTGTTACCACCAAATGCTGGACGAGTCATAAGAAGCTGATTGTGCTTCTGCTCCTTTCCAGGGATTGGGTTAACAGGGAAATCACCGATCTCAAGTAATGTACAGTCTGCTGTAAGTCCTGTCTGAACTCTAGCTGAAACTGTAGGACCAAGATCACGACCGATTGCTGTTGCACCAACCAACATGATTTCTGGCTTGAACTCATTGATAACTGAAGCAAGTGCGTGTGCATATGGCTCAGTTCTGTAATTCTTCAACTCTGGATCGTCTACTACGATTACCTTATCTGCACCGTAAGCAGCAAGCTCGTCTACAAGTCCTGAAACATCAGAACCAACCAATACTGCTGTTACTTCTGTGCCTAACTTCTCTGCAAGTCTCTTTCCTTCGCCAACAAGCTCGAAAGAGATTCCGCTTAATACATTATCTACCTGCTGTGCAAAGACGAATACGCCCTTGTACTTTGCTAATTCTTCTGCATTCATTGCTCCCATTTTATTCACCACTTTTCCTTTTTAATTAAATTACGTGCTTATCCTTCAGTTTACCAACAATATAGCTTACTGGATCTGCGTCTTCTGGAGCCATCTCTCCCTGACCCTTCTTAACCTTGTCAGAAGCTCTGGCGATCTTTGTTGGAGAACCATTCAAACCGATGTTTGAATCATCAACGTCTACAAGATCTGCTCTACCAAAAGTTGTGATCTCTGCATTGACTGCATCGAAGATTCCACCTGGTGTCATATATCTTGGATCATTTAATTCAGAAAGTGCTGTGATAAGACATGGCATCTGAGCCTTTACCATATGGTAACCATCGTCATACTGACGCTTAACGATTACGCTGTCTCCATCAACCTTGATCTCCTGTGCATAAGAGATAACTGGAAGTCCAAGGTGCTCAGCGATCTGAGGACCAACCTGAGCTGTATCACCATCGATAGCCTGACGGCCTGTGATGATCAGATCATAGTCAAGCTTTCTGATCGCACCAGCGATTGTTGTAGATGTTGCCCAGGTATCAGCACCACCAAGTACACGGTCTGTTACAAGAACACCCTTGTCAGCGCCCATAGCGATTGCTTCCTGAAGAACATCTGCAGCCTTTGGAAGTCCCATTGTAAGAACTGTAACCTCAGCGCCATACTGATCCTTCAGTCTAAGAGCTGCCTCAAGACCAGCCTTATCATCTGGGTTCATAATTGTGAGCATTGCTCCTCTATTCAATGTACCATCCGGGTTGAACTGTACGCCACCCTTTGTATCAGGTACCTGCTTAATACATACGATAATTTTCACGATAAGTACCTCCTTACTTTAACAAGTTTGCTGAGATAACCATACGCTGTACTTCTGAAGTACCTTCGTAGATCTCTGTGATCTTAGCATCTCTCATCATACGCTCAACGTCATACTCCTTGATGTAACCATAACCACCATGAAGCTGTACACACTTTGTTGTTACTTCCATAGCAACCTCAGCAGCATAAAGCTTAGCCATAGCAGCCTCTACAGAGTAAGAAACCTTAGCGCCTGCCTGATACTCATCTTTCTTTCTTGCAGCCTTGTATACAAGAAGCTTAGCAGCCTCGATCTTTGTAGCAAGATCAGCAAGTACAAACTGTGTATTCTGGAACTGAGCAATGGATCTACCAAACTGCTTTCTTTCCTTTACATAGTTTACAGTTGTCTCAAGAGCGCCCTCAGCGATACCAAGTGCCTGAGCAGCGATACCGATACGACCACCATCAAGTGTGTGCATAGCAATATTGAAGCCCTTGCCCTTCTGTCCAAGAAGTGCATCCTTAGGGATACGGCAGTCTGTGAAGATCAACTCATATGTAGAAGAACCACAGATACCCATCTTGTTTTCCTTCGTACCAAATGTAAATCCAGGTGTTCCCTTCTCTACGATAAATGCAGAAATCTCTTTCATCTTTCTGCCACGCTTCTCGATGATACCTGTAACAGCGATAACGATATATACGTCAGCTTCCTTACCATTTGTAATGAAGCACTTAGAACCGTTCAATACCCACTCGTCGCCATCAAGAACTGCCTTTGTCTGCTGTCCCTGCGCATCTGTACCAGCACCTGGCTCTGTCAGACCGAACGCACCGAGCTTCTTACCAGATGCAAGATCTGGAACATACTTTTCCTTCTGTGCTGGTGTACCAAATGTTACGATTGGGTCTACACACAGAGATGTATGTGCAGATACGATAACACCTGTTGTACCACAAACCTTAGAAAGCTCTTCTACGCACATAGCATATGTGAGAATATCACAGCCCTGTCCGCCTAATTCCTTAGAAACAGGAATTCCTAAGAAACCATACTTTGCTAACTTGTCTACAGTCTCTCTTGGAAATCTGTGCTGCTCGTCAATTTCCTGTGCAAGAGGCTTTACTTCGTTCTGCGCAAAATCCTTGAACAGAGTCTGCGCCATTTCATACTTCTTGTCTAAAGTGAAATCCATTCTTTCTATCCTCCATAATAGATTGATTATTACACCCGCACGTGGCTAACAGCCACATGCGGAAATTGTACGCTTATTACTGAGCGTCAACAGGTGTCTTTGTACGATCTGCGTTGTATACGTAGAATCCCTTGCCAGACTTAACGCCGAGGTTTCCACCACGTACCATCTTACGAAGCAATGGACATGCACGATACTTGCTGTCGCCTGTTTCCTTGTACAGAACATCCATGATTGCAAGGCAGATATCCAAACCTACGAAATCACCTAACTCAAGTGGTCCCATTGGATGGTTTGCACCAAGCTTCATAGCTGCATCGATACCAGCGATATCTGAAACACCTTCCATCTTGATGAAAGCTGCTTCGTTGATCATTGGGATAAGGATACGGTTTACAACGAAACCGGCAGCCTCATTTACCTGTACAGGTGTCTTACCGATCTCCTCAGAGATCTTGATGATCTGATCAACTGTCTCCTGAGGTGTATTTACACCAGCGATAACCTCAACGAGCTTCATTCTGTCAGCAGGATTGAAGAAATGCATACCGATCATAGGACGTGTAAGACCATTTCCAATCTCTGTGATAGAAAGTGAAGATGTATTTGAAGCGAAGATACACTCTGGCTTTGCAATCTTGTCAAGCTCAGCAAATGTTGTCTTCTTAACTCCCATATCCTCGAATGCAGCTTCTACGATCAGATCGCAGTCTGCACAGAGATCTTCCTTCAGACCAGGTGTGATGCTTGCAAGAATCGCATCTACCTTCTCCTGTGTCATCTTTCCTTTTTCTACAAGTCTAGCGTAGCCTTTAGCGATCTTATCCTTTCCGCCTTCAGCCCACTCCTGCTTGATGTCGCAAAGTGCAACTTCGTAACCATCAACCATAGCGAATGCCTTTGCAATGCCCTGTCCCATGGTACCAGCACCAATAACGCCAACCTTCATGTTTATTTCCTCCTTAAAATTTTAATTACTTACTTGTTTATTATTTGTTCTGGAAAGGAACAACCTTTAACTTCTTCTCCTTGTCTTTCTCAAGGAAGTTGCCCATACCAGCCTTCTGGTCTTCTGTCTCGAAGCAGTCACCGAAGAGCTTCTCTTCGATCACGATTGCTGTATCCATATCTACCTGAAGTCCATCGTTGATTGCCTTCTTGCAGTTTCTGACAGCGATCGGAGCATTTGCTGCGATGCCTGCTGCCATCTTCTTAGCTGCCGGAAGAAGCTCTTCCAATGGATATACAGCGTTTACAAGACCAATTCTGTATGCCTCATCCGCCTTAATATTTCTTGCTGTGTAGATCATCTGCTTTGCCATACCGGCGCCTACCAGACGAGCGAGTCTCTGTGTTCCACCAAATCCAGGGGTGATACCAAGACCTACCTCTGGCTGACCAAATACTGCATTCTCTGAACAGATACGGATATCGCAGCTCATAGAAATCTCACAGCCACCGCCAAGTGCAAATCCGTTGATTGCAGCGATTACTGGGATTGGGAATGTCTCGATCTTACGGAATACATCATTTCCCTTCTTACCGAATGCTTCGCCCTCAGCCTTTGTAAGTGTAGACATCTCTCCGATATCAGCACCTGCAACAAATGACTTCTCGCCAGCGCCTGTAAGAACTACGGCTCTTGTTGTATCCAGATCGATTGCATCGAATGTAGCCTCAAGCTCATCCAATACCTGACTATTCAACGCATTCAAAGCCTTTGGTCTGTTGATTGTAACAACGCCTACAAAGCCTTCCTGCTCATAAGTAATAAATTCCATCTTAATCTCCTTAAACTCTATCCAAGTATGTTACGCGGCTCAATTAGTCCTCAATCTTAACGATTGTAGAGCAGCCCATACCACCACCGATACACAGTGTAGCAAGACCTGTCTTAGCGCCTCTTGCCTGCATCTCATGAAGCAATGTAACAAGGATACGGCATCCAGAAGCTCCAACTGGGTGACCAAGTGCGATTGCACCACCGTTTGGATTGAGCTGCTTCTCAGCATCAATACCAAGATCCTTACCAACTGCTACTGACTGTGCAGCGAATGCCTCGTTTGCCTCGATGATATCGAAGTCTTCGATCTTCATGCCTGTCTTAGCCATAACCTTCTTTGTAGAAGCAACAGGTCCGATACCCATGATAGAAGGATCAACACCTGCAAGTGCGCCTGCAACGAATGTAGCCATAGGCTTAACACCAAGCTCCTTAGCCTTCTCCTCAGACATAACAACGATTGCTGCTGCACCATCGTTGATACCAGACGCGTTACCGGCAGTAACGAAGCCGTCTGGGTTGATTGTACGAAGCTTAGCCAGAGTCTCAACAGTTGTTCCAGGACGAGGGCCCTCATCCTTCTTGAACTCGATTGTCTCTTTCTTCTTCTTAACCATAACTGGAACGATCTCTGCGTCAAATGCACCAGACTCCTGAGCTGCTGCTGCCTTCTGCTGGCTGTTTGCTGCAAATGCATCAAGCTCTTCACGAGTCAGTCCCCACTGCTCACAGATGTTATCAGCTGTCTTGATCATGTGGTAATCATTGAATGCATCCCAAAGAGCATCGTTTACCATTGTATCAACGAGCTTGCCGTTGTTCATTCTGTAACCAAAACGAGCGTTCATAGCTGCGTAAGGAGCCATAGACATGTTCTCCATACCACCTGCTACAACGATATCAGCATCGCCAGCCTGGATCATCTGAGCTGCCATGTTAACACAGTTCAAACCAGAACCACAAACTACGTTTACTGTAACAGCAGGTGTCTCAATAGGAAGTCCAGCCTTCAGAGATGCCTGACGAGCTACGTTCTGGCCCTGTCCAGCCTGGATAACGCAACCCATATATACATGATCGACCTGATCTGCAGGAACGCCTGCTCTGTTCAGAGCCTCCTTGATTACGATAGAACCTAACACTGGTGCTGGTGTTGTCGAAAGTGCACCACCCATAGTACCGATTGCTGTACGACATGCGCCAGCTAAAACTACTTTCTTTGCCATGATGAAATTTTCCTCCATTTCGTTTTATTGTTTCTATCTGTGCCGATCATGCATATGTCGACACGCCTAGATAGATAATATCATAATTTCTATGGTTTCGCAATAAAAGAAACCCTTACTTTTGTTTCTTTTTATGTACATTGCGTATACTTTTTTTGTTTTTTGTATTCATCTGCGGTTTCTGATTTTGTCCCTGCTTCTGTGCGGAATTTTTATGCTGCGTGTTCGGACGACTGCCCGATGATCTGCGCGTTGTTCCTTGTTGAGATTTTTTCTCATTTGCAGTATTCTTCATCTTCCGCGGTTTAATCAGACAGTTCTTATCGAATCCGATCAGGTCTGTCCGTCCGGCTTTCACAAGCGCCTCATGCACCAGATCGTAATTATCTGGATTCCGGTACTGGATGAGTGCCCGCTGCATTGCCTTTTCATGTGGAGAATTCGGCACATACACCTTCTCCATCGTCCGCGGATCGACACTGGTGTAATACATGCAGGTCGATATCGTCGATGGCGTCGGATAGAAATCCTGTACCTGCTCCGGCATATACCCTAAGTCCCGCAAATATTCCGCTAATTCCACAGCTTCTTTCATAGTCGACCCCGGATGGGATGACATGAGATATGGCACCATATATTGTTTTAAACCAAGTTCCTCATTGATGCGTTTGTATTTCTTGCAAAATGCCTGAAAGACTGCATTTTCCGGCTTGCCAAGCTTCGTCAGTACATTATCCGAGATATGCTCAGGCGCCACCTTTAACTGTCCACTGACATGGTATTTGCAAAGTTCCCGGAAGAATGTGTCATCCTTATCCGCCATCAGATAATCAAACCGGATACCCGAACGGATAAATACCTTCTTCACCTTCGGCAGACTCCGAAGCTCCCGCAGCAGCTTCAAATAATCCGAATGATCCACAATCAGATTCGGACACGGTTTCGGGAACAGACATTGGCGATGCGCACAGACACCGTATTTCTCCTGTTTCTTACAGGCGCGCTGCCGGAAATTCGCCGTCGGACCTCCCACGTCATGGATATATCCCTTAAAATCCGGATCCTTCGTCATTTCCTTCGCTTCTTCTATAATAGAAGCATGGCTGCGTGTCTGTAAGGTCCGCCCCTGATGAAATGTAAGCGCACAGAAGCTGCATCCGCCAAAGCACCCGCGGTTACTGACCAGTGAGAATTTGATCTCCGATATCGCAGGAATCCCGCCCTGCGTCTCATAGATCGGATGATAGGTCTTCGTATACGGAAGTGCATACACCTCGTCCATCTCCAGCTCCGTCAATGGTTCAGCCGGTGGATTCTGGATTACATATAGATAATCCTTGTATTTCTCTACCAGAATCTTCGCTGTGATGTGGTCCGTGTTATCGTACTGTATCTTGAAACTCCGCGCGTAATTTAACTTATCTTCCTGTAACGCATCATATGATGGAAGTTCAATATAATCCTCATACAGATGTTCCAGATTTTTCGCTTTGTAAACTGTTCCATGAATAAAACTTAAATCTTTGATGTCGATGCCGCTTTGCAGTGCATCTGCAATCTCAACAATCGCATGTTCACCCATACCATAGATCACGATATCCGCCTGCGCATCGACCAGAATCGAATGTTTGAGCTTATTCGACCAGTAATCATAATGCGCCAGCCGGCGCAGACTTGCTTCGATACCGCCCGCCACGATTGCTGCGTCCTTGTATTTCCTGCGGATCAGATTACAGTAAACGATCGTTGCATAGTCCGGTCGTTTTCCCATCTCTCCGCCCGGTGTGTAGGCATCCGTATGCCTTCTCTTTTTGGAGACCGTATAATGGTTCACCATCGAATCCATATTTCCCGCGCACACCAGAAAGGCAAGCTTCGGTCTGCCGTAAATAGCAATCGAATTCTCGTCCTTCCAATCTGGCTGTGAAATAATCGCCACTTTGTATCCATGTGTCTCCAAAACACGGCTGATGATCGCCGGTCCAAAGGATGGATGATCCACATACGCATCCCCAATCACATAGACAAAATCCGGCTGTTCCCAGCCTTTTAATTGCATTTCTTTCTGCGTGAGTGGGAGAAATCGCTCGTCATATGTATATTCCACGCCGTATTCACGCAATATTTTTTTCTTATTTTCCACGTATTTTTATCCTGTCTCTTACTCTTCCAAGGTTCTTCCGTCCTTAATATAATAATGTGCCGTTCCAGCACCTGTCGCAACAACCTGATCTGGATTTTTGATATTCACAACCGGGACACCAATCTTGTCCATAATAAGCTTATCCATACCGAAAATCTTGCTTCCACCACCGGCAAGAATAATACCATGCTCAGAAATATCAGAAACCAGCTCCGGTGGCGCCGACTCCAGCATTTCCCGAATGGAATCTAAAATCTGATCTGTCTCCTCCTGACATGCCTCGATCATCTCAGAAGATTTAACCGCCATCTTCGTCGGAAGTCCACGTACCAGTTCCTTTCCGCGTGCATAGCCAATTGCATCCTGCTCCCGCGGATACACAGAACCTATATCCTTCTTCAACTGCTCGGCAGAACTTTCGCCCAGCAATACATTATGGCGCTTGCGCATATAACGGATAATTGCCTCATCAAAATCATCGCCACCAATCTTGATGGAACTGCTGTGTTGTACGCCGCCTCTTGCAACAATCGCAATATCCGTCGTTCCCGCACCGATATCCACAACCATTGCTCCAACCGCCGACTCAATATCCACGCCTGCACCGATGGCTGCCGCAAATGGTTCTTCGAGCACATACACATTCTTAGCGCCTGTCCGATATACTGCATCGCACGCCGCTCGCCGCTGTACATCCGTGACGCCGCTCGGCACGCAGACACAGATGTTTGGTTTTCCCCAGATCTTTCGTTTTGCAATCGCTGATTTCACGTAGATTTTAAGCATACGTTCCGTCATAATATAATCTGAAATAACGCCATTCCGAATCGGACGTGTCACCTCGATATCTTCCGGTGTTTTTCCCAGCATCTTTTTTGCTTTATTTCCAACTGCAATAATCTTTTTACTCTTCGCTTCATATGCGACTACAGATGGCTGGTTGACTACAATTCCTTTGTCTTTTATGTATATGACCGTGTTCGATGTTCCAAGGTCTATACCAATATCTATATTTACCACGTTTTATACCTCTTATCTTCTGGTTTCTTATTTATCTTCCCGTCGACCGGCTTATTACGCAAAAAAGCCGATGCTTAAATTATAAGCATCGGCTCTTATTTTTTCAACGATTATTTAAAATCTTCGCTTAGTAAATATTTCCGGCTGGAACCTTTTGCCTTTTCACGGTCATCACATTTCAACATTGCCTCATCGCAAGCCTTGAGCATACGATCAATATTTCCAGTCTCCATTGCCATCAGGAGATTCTTCACAGTTCCTTCTACAGAATCATCTGTCTTAAAGCCCTGCTGTTTGAAATATCCCTTTGCGATTGCAAGCATATCCTGTGTAGAAATGCCTTCCATATTGATCTGGTGTGTGAACTTGTCCTTTGTATCTCCAGCTGCTCCAAACAAGCGATTGATAGACTCCGTTGCACCAGTCAGGATCACCACAACATCATTTGCATCCTTAGCTGTAAGCTTCATCAACTCTGCCATCTTATCTGGTGCAATCAGACCTGCATTTTCAACAACCATACATCCGCCAGCAAGCTTTGACATCGCATCCGCAAGCTTTACCTTGTTCAACGCCTGCGCCTTGATCTTCGCGATTGTCTTTGCCTTGCAGATTCCCATATCGTAGAAGCTTCTTGCAAAATCTTCTCCGACACTGGTCAGACCAAATCCATGGTCACCCATCATGCATACATTACGGTTATTCTGATCAACTGTAATTGCATTGAATGTATCAACGAGACTTTTTCCGGATTTCTCCATCTTTGTATACTTCTCAAGGTAAGATGCAGCAAGTGGAAGTTTTCCTTCTTCAGCTGGCTGTGTCAGGTCAATCTGAATCGTATCTGCCTGTTCTGCTGCCTTCAGCGCTTCCTCTTCTGCCTTCTTTGCAGCCTCTAAGATCTTACGAGCTTCTTCGGCCTTTGCCTTTGCTTCCGCTTCTGCCTTTGCAGCTTCCTCTGCCGCCTTCTTACGGGCCTCTTCTTCGGCCTTTGCAGCAAGCTCTTCGGCTGCCTTCTTCTTTGCTTCCTCTTCGGCTTTCTTCTTTGCTTCCGCCTCTGCCTTCTTACGGGCTTCTTCTTCCGCTTTCTTACGTTTCTCTTCCTCAGCCTTTGCCTTTGCAGCTTCCTCCGCCGCCTTCTTCGCATCTGCCTCGGCTTTCTTACGAGCTTCCTCAGCTGCCTTTAATGCTGCCTCTTCGGCCTTCTTTGCTTCCTCTAAGATACGCATAGCCTCTTCGGCTTTCTTGCGGGCTTCCTCGGCTGCCGTCTTTGCTTCTTCCTCTGCCTTCTTACGAGCTTCTTCTTCGGCCTTCTTCTTTGCTTCCGCCTCTGCCTTCTTACGAGCTTCTTCTTCGGCCTTCTTCTTTGCTTCTTCTTCGGCCTTCTTCTTTGCTTCTTCTTCGGCCTTCTTCTTTGCTTCTTCCTCTGCGCGCTTCCGGTTCTCTTCTGCACGTTTTGTTGCTTCTTCTTCGGCCTTCTGTGCCTGCTCTAAGATACGCTTTGCTTCTTCGGCTTTCTTCTTTGCCTCTTCCGCCTTCTTCAAAGCTTCCTGCTTTGCCTTAGCTCTTGCTTCTTCTTCCGCTTTCTTACGAGCTTCCTCGGCTGCCTTCAGACGTGCCTCTTCCGCTTTCTTACGTTTTTCTTCCTCTTCAGCCTTGAGCCGTGCCTCCTCGGCTGCACGTTTCTCAGCGGCTGCTGCTGCACGCTGTCTGGCTGCTGCTTCTGCGATTCTACGCTCCTGTGCAGCCGCCTTTTCTTCTGCCTCTTTCAGCTTCTTTCTTCTGGCCTCTTCCTTCCGTTCAGCTTCCTCAATGGCTGCCTTCTTCTTAGCTACCTCTGCCTCGGCTGCCTTCTTTGCCAACTCTTCCTGCGCCTTTTTCTTTTCTTCCTCCGCCTTATTCTCGGCTTCACCATACTGCGCAAGCTTTGATATTTCTGCACCAAGCGCATCCTCATCCTCATCGCCAAGATCGTACATACTCTTCACATCGTTGGTTGGAGTACTCCGATTTGGCACGATGCTGATGATATCATCAGCATCATCCTTGGATGTCTTGTTCTCCTGTGCTTTCCACTCTACACCATCGGAAATAATCGTTGTATTTCCCTGTTTTGTAAATGATACTTCGTCTTCTGCATCATTTCCACCAATTACTTTTACATCGCCACTGCCACCGGATAATTTTGTAGGACGCAATCTTGCCTTTTCATCATCCTGAGTCTTTTTCTTCTCAGGGGCTTTTTCTTCCTGCTTGTTACCCATGTCAATATTGAGACCAAGTCCTCCAGATGGCTCTGTAGCTCCAAGGCCACCGCCCAGTCCTCCATGTCCTTTGCTCTCTGTCTTAACACCGGACAGTCCGCCACCTACTGGTGCTCCAAGTCCGCCGCCAGCTGGCTTATCTAAGGATTTTCCAGACTTATCTGCCTGAATGCCAACACTCATGCCAAGTCCTTCATCACTTGCTTTCTTTGGTTCTTCCTTCGCAGCTTCTTCTGCCTTCGCAGGTGCTGCTTCCGGTTCCTCATCCTCCAATTTAATACCAAGTTCTGCAGCTTTCTTACGACGTTTCTTCTCTTCGATTCTCGCAAGTTCTTCTGCTGACAGAGTTTTGTATTTTGGCTTATTGTGGTCTGCAGCAGCTTCTGCATCATCTGCAGCTCCAGACAATTGCATTGCTTCCTGCTCTTTTTTCAATTTTGCAGCCTTGGCAGCTTTCTCTTTTTCTACCTGTGCTCTTACCGCAGCAATCAATGCTTCTCTTTGATCAATAGCCACTCCCATTGCCTCCTTTCAGTCATACCTTCTCGTCAAGAATTATCTGTATTCTTTCACACGTTTTAGCAAATTCTTCTTAACAGAATCTATCTTCAAAGATGCTTTTAACTCATCTCGTGAAGGTCCTTTTTGTACCGGCTGTTCTTCTTTTTCCTCAGCCTTTGGTGTTGTTGGGATCGAGTCTATGCTGATTCCAAGTGATGCAAGTAACGCTTCTGCCTCTCTCTGCATCTGCTCTTCCTTCTGCATGTTCTCTGTCATCTTATCCTGTGCTTCTTCCATAATCTCGTTGAAATTGTTCTCAATGACTTTCACTTCTTTGTGATAATCCGGGAATAACGATGACTTGAATACCGGGAAGTCCAACTTCTTCTTTTTCGGTTTCGTTGTAAATGGAGCTACGTGGAACTCCTCTTTCGGCTCCTCGATTTCTTCCTCTGTCTCTGGTTCTTCTTCAACAGCTTCTTCTACTACTGTCTCCTCGATTTCCGGTTCTGACTCGGATTCCACCTCTGGCTCCGGTTCTACAACCTCCGGCTCCTCGATTTCTTCCTCTGCCTCCAGTTCTTCCTCAACAGTATCTTCCACTGTCTCTTCAACCGCTGGTTCTGGCTCAACTTCCACCTCTGGCTCCGGTTCTACAACCTCTGGCTCCTCGATTTCTTCCTCAACCTCCGGTTCTTCTTCAACAGTTTCTTCTGCTATCTCTTCGATTTCCGGTTCTTCCTCGACAGTTTCTTCCATCTCAGGTTTCGGTTCCGGCATCTTCATCTCTCCGAATTCTTCATCTACGGTTTCGGAGAAATCATCGACCTCATATTCATCATCAAAATCTTCCGGCGCCAGTTCCACTGTCTGGAATTCAAACGTCGGCTTCTTGGCTGTTGTCGCTTCTGCTTCTTTCGTCTCCGTCTCCTGCGCCACATGTTCCCTGGATGCAAGCTCCTCGATCGTATCCGCTTCTGCTTCAAAACCATCATCTTCATCTACTACGACTACATCTTTTGCAATTGTCCCTTTTCTATGTCTCATATCCTCCGCCTGCCCTGTTGTCTCTGCAATCTCTGATGAAATGTCACTATTTGATTCTTTCGGCTCTTCCGATGGTTTTGCATCTTCCGATTCCGATGTTACTTCTTTTGTTTCTTCTATATCAGCATCCGTTGTCTCAGATTCTTCCTCGTGTTTCTTTCTCTTCCGTCTCTGGAAAAATCCCTTCTTTTTTTCTTTTTCCGGTTCTTCCGCTTCTGTCTCAGACGCTTCCTCTGCCGTTTTTTGTTCTGATATTTCTGTCACAGATGCTTTCTCTGCTGCTTCTTGTTCTGTCACAGTTGTTTCCTCAGACGTCTTCTGTTCTGTCTCATCCGCAACTGTCTCAGGCACTTTCGCTTCGGTTTCCGTTTTTTCTTCGGTAGCAGGTTTCACTTCTGCCTCAGTCTTTTCAGCTTCCGCCGTTGCTGCAGCTTCTGCCTTTTCCTGCTGCTTTTGTTTTTTCAGCAGTTTCTTCTCTTTCCGTTGCTCCTCGCGTTCCTGCTTTTTGAGCATCTTCTGCACTTTTTTCTCCGATCCGGCAGGTGTATATGAATCCTCATACATGATCGTAATCTCTGCCTCTTTCGGATGCATCCGCAGATCATCGGCGGCAAGCAGCTCCTGTTCTTCTACACGAAGTGCTTCCATATCCGGATCATCATCTACAGCTTCAGTGTCCGCATATATATTGAAATAAGTATCTACCTTTGCTTTTCCAGCTTCGATATCCAATATAATCTGGCTGTTATCGGAATTCTTGAACGATGCATGATATAACTCAGCCAGCGTCGCCGCCTCGTTCTGTTTTTCCTCTTTCTTGTAAAGCAGATATAACTCAAAGCTCCAGTCATAGTCCGGATTGTGTGCATACCCGGCAATCAATGGTTCCAGCGTCTTGTAATCGTCCGCATGTTCATGCTTATTCCAGACATATTCCATGTCCCGGCTGTCATATGCATTGGCATCAAACATATACATATCGTAATACGTCTTTGCCAGCTGGAAATATCCCATCCGCAAATACAGCTCCACAAACGTATACAAAACTCGCTTCGATTCCGGTCCCAGACGATGTGCCATAATCAGACATCGTCTGGCATCCTTATATCTATCATTTTTTATGTAAATCTCTCCACACAGTCTCAGGAACTGTGGGTTCAGGGATTTTGTCAAATCCTGATGCTCCACTAACTCAAGTGCCAGACTATATTCTCTGGAATTCGCCAACTCTTTAATTTTATTTACACTCGCCATGCTGAGTCCTGCGCCCATGCCCTGTCACCTCTGTCAGTTCCATTTTACTTAGTGTCCTTCAAACACCTTTTCTACCTTCTCGATTACGGTGTCTTTCATGTTGCCTCTTGTCTTTTCATACTGCAATCCTGACTCCATAATCTCCAAAAGTTCCATTCTGTACTCGTTATCAATATCCTTGATGTATTCCATCAATACATCCTTCAGTTCAATGACATATTCCTTCGTCTGCATCTTTGCAAGCATCTCATCTGGATTGAACTTCGATGTACTCTTCATATCTTCCTGCTTACGTCCACAGATCAGACATTCATCTGCACCAGCCTCGTTTACATAACCACAGTTACATGTCCAGATCATGCCATCGGTACGATACTTCTCGACTGCATCAATACCACGTTTCTCTTTAAGTGCAGATAATCTATGTAACGGCATGCTGACATCGATTGGCTGGTCATTGCACGCGAATACACCACGGCTTGTCACATATTTGGAGATGCGTACCTTTGCATCCTTCAAAAGCAGAATATCCTTTGCAGGAAGCTTACACTCCATATCCTTGGATTCAATCAGAGAAACATTTCCTTTCTCAAATACAAAATCCAAATCCTTTAACAGCAATCGTTCTTCATACAGGTTTGTCAGCTCGACATCTGCACGGATTGCACGAATATCATCTTTGTTATAATTAAAGAAATCTGTAGAAATTGTTACCCCATTCTTAGAACCACGTAACCATACACGTACCGGTCTTGGCACCAGACGATTATAGTAGTTGCTGACATACAGAGATTTTTCTGTAACTGGATTTTCCTCTGGCTTCTTCTTTAGGCGAACAGCTGTACCAGAAGCGATCGTTCCTACGGAATAGCTTGCAAACTGTGTATAATTCAGTTCCACTCCTATTACCGCATCCGCTTTCTTTCTTGCTGCGATTGTCTGCAAACGCTTCAGTGCTGTCTCATTTACCTGCTCCAGCTTGCCTGTCAGCTTCTCACTCTCGGAATCTGACATCTCACTCACACCGGCTGCAAACCCCTTGAAAAAGTTCGAGCTCAATACAGACTGTACATTTACAAATCCCAAATACTCTACGATTTCGTAACCCTCAAAGCCCTGTCCGGACGTCAACATTACTTCTGCCATTTTTATTACCCTCCCAAAATAAAAATAATCGCTCAAATTTACCTTAAATGATACCATACTTCCGTCATATTTGAAAGACTTTTTGTATGATTTATAACATTTTCATCAATTATTTTGTGCATTTTATGCAAAAATCACCAAATTTCTAAAATGCTAATGGATTTTTATTCTCATATTTGTGGAAATAAAACTCCAAATCAAAATAGGTATGTTCATCGCTGTCCGCGATCATTTCCCAGTTCTCCAGTTCATCCAGATTCGGGAAATGTGTATCCGCTGCATAATCATAGTTGATCTTCGTCACATGCGCATACTTGCAATACGGAAGCAGCATCTCGTAGATCTGTCCTCCGCCGATTACAAAAATTTCCTTATCCTCATATTTTTTCAGTTCCTCGAACAGTTCTTCTTTCGAATGAACAACCGTACCCCCTCGCACGGTATAATTCGGATCAGTCGATAAAATGATATTATCTCTTCCCGCAAGTGGCAGACCATTCGGGAATCCTGCCAGTGTCTTTCTTCCAAGCACGACGACATTTCCCATTGTCGTCTGTCGGAAGAATTTGTGATCCTCTGGTATTGATACGAGCAGATCACCCTTGTTTCCAATCGCCCAGTTGTTATCTACTGCTACTATTAAGTCCATATTACCCTCCAAATATTTCACTCTAAACCGCTATTGGTATGTTCTTGATCTGTGGTCCGGTCTGATAATCTTCGATCGTAAAATCATCAACCGTAAAATCATAAAAGTCTTTGACATTCGGGTTGAGCGTTACTTTCGGTGCCGGATACGTTGACCGGCTGATCAGTTCTTCCACGATTGGAATGTGTCTGTCATAGATGTGCGCATCTGCGATCACATGTACCAGTTCGCCCGGTTCAAACCCGGTTACCTGCGCCATCATATACACAAGTGCCGCATACTGTACAACATTCCAGTTGTTTGCCGCAAGCACATCCTGCGAACGCTGATTTAAAATTGCATTTAATTTATTTCCGGTCACATTAAATGTCACGCTGTACGCGCACGGATACAGATTCATCTCAGACAGATCCTGATGCACATAAATGTTTGTCATAATTCGACGGCTGTATGGATTGTTCTTCAGATCATAGATTACACGATCGACCTGATCCATCATCCCCTCTTTGTATTTGTGCTTCACACCGAGCTGGTAGCCATACGCCTTGCCGATAGAGCCATCCTCGTCTGCCCACGCATCCCAGATATGACTATGCAGATCATTTACATTGTTTGACTTTTTCTGCCAGATCCAAAGAAGCTCATCAATCGCAGACTTGATATATGTCTTGCGCAGCGTGATCGCCGGAAATTCCTCCGCCAGATTATATCGGTTTACAACACCAAACCGTTTAATCGTATACGCTGACGTTCCATCCTCCCATTTCGGGCGCACCTTCTCGCCTTTTGTATCGTACCCATTCTCAATAATATCCTTGCACATCGCAATGAACAAATCATCTGCTTTACTCATGTTCTGTCTCCTTCTTCTATTTTGTGCAGTATTCACAGCCGTGGTTGTGAATATGTGCCAATCTTATTTTTTCTGCTTGTAATTTTTTCTTTTTCTGTTAACATAATACCCACGGAGGTACATTCTATGATTCCAAAAGAATTCGGGCCTCGTCTAAAAATTTCGCGTCGTCAAAAACATCTCAATCAAACTGACATTTCCAAACGACTCAACATTACAAGACAAGCCTACAGTAACTATGAAACGGGAAGATGTGCGCCGCCAGTGGATGTTCTGGCTGAACTCACCATACTTCTCGAATATGATTTCTTTTCTATTTTTCTGGAAGCGGCTGCTTCCAAATTATTTCATTCTAATTTTCAATTTTATCCAGAAAGCGAGGATCTATCATGTCAGACACAACCAGCTTCGGAGCTATGCTCATTCGTCTCCGACTCCACTCCGGTTACACCCAGAAAGAAATAGCCGCATCGACCGGCATCTCACGTTCATCGTATTGTCATCTGGAAGCGGACTACCGAAAGCCAACAATGGAATTTTTTATCAAGCTCTGCATCTTCTACAAGCAAAATCCCGTGAAGCTGTTGCTGCCGCTTTTTCCGGAGGATTCGATGGATTCACAGAAGCATTATCTGCAATATTTAAATTCGTTATGTGAAATAAGATACAAAGCAGACACGAAACGCAACCGAAAGCGCAATATCAAATGCTGGTCTAAGAAGTAGCATCGAAGTTGTTTCCGATCAGAAATCCGGCTTCTGCCTGTTTCCGGTTCTTCTCATACGGATTCGTCTCTGAATACTGGATCTGCGTCGTTGTCTCACCACCAGCAACATATGTCCTGCCGCATTCCGGACAGACTCCCATCTTCAATGTCACATTTGCCGATATCAGCTTTGCCCCTGGCTTGCTGCTCTTCTGAATCGCATTCGCCACGTGCTCACGTTCATGTGCACTCACCTTTGCGTACGACTCTCCTGCTGCAATTTTGCCCGGTGTCTTAAATGATACATCCGGCTCGTTCGAACCATCAACGTACTCCCGGTTCTTACACGTCTCACACTCGACCGGTTTTACCTTCGAGGAAGTATCAACAGTATTATCCGTGTTGACTGGTGTCACATGGCTGACATTGCTGTATGGAATTATATAATTGTTGCTCATTGAACCAATATTCATTCCATCACCTCAAAAAATAAGGTAACCAGACAGATGATCTGCATGGTTACCTTTATTTTACTATATTTCGCTTATATCTACAAGAGAAAGATTGTGGCGGTCTGATGACTCCAAGCTTGTAAGAAGCGCATGTGCGGTATCTAAGCTTGTGAGGACTGTCACACCTGTCTCGATCGCATTTCGACGGATCACAAAGCCGTCCTTGCTGTGTTCTACGCCCTGTGATGGTGTATCAATAACAAGATCGATCTCATGTGAAAGGATCAGATCCAGCAGGTTTGGAGAAGGTTCCTCTACTTTGTTGATCGGTTTTGCCGGAACACCGTTCTCATTCAGGACACGGCAGGTACTTCTTGTGGAGTAGATCTCATAGCCAAGTGCTGTAAACCGCTGTCCGATTTCTACGGCATCTAACTTATCCGAATCCTTAACTGTCAGGATCATCTTCTTGTACTTCGGCAGGTTCACGCCATTTCCAAGGAACGCCTTAAACAATGCTTCGTTGTAATTCTTGGAAATACCAAGGCACTCACCCGTTGATTTCATCTCCGGACCAAGGCTGATCTCGGCACCACGGATCTTCTCGAAGGAGAATACCGGCATCTTGATTGCAAAGTATTCAGATTCTGGCTGCAAGCCCGGTGTATAACCCATATCCTTAATCTTCTCACCTGTGATGACTCTCGTCGCGAGATCAACGATCGGAATACCCGTTACCTTACTGATATATGGTACGGTACGGCTTGAACGAGGGTTCACCTCAATGACATATACTTCATCCTGATATACGATAAACTGAATGTTGATCAATCCAATGACGTGCAGGCTGTTCGCAAGCTTCTTCGTGTAATCCTCGAGCACGCGCTTGATCTTCGGTGTGATCGTCTGTGCCGGATAGACAGAAATACTGTCTCCGGAATGGATACCCGCACGCTCGATATGCTCCATGATACCCGGAATCAGGATATCATCGCCATCACACACAGCATCAACCTCAATTTCCTTACCCATCAGATATTTATCAACCAGAACCGGATGCTCCTGCTCATGACGGTTGATGATTTCCATAAACTCAATGATATCTTTATCAGAGATTGCAATCTGCATACCCTGTCCACCCAATACATAGGAAGGACGGACAAGCACCGGATAGCCAAGTTCATTGGCAGCTTCCAGAGCTTCATTTACCGTAAATACAGTCTTACCGGCTGCTCTTGGGATACAGCACTTCTCCAGAATCTCATCGAACAGCTCGCGGTCTTCGGCTGCATCGACATTCTCAGCACTTGTACCAAGGATTGGCACGCCCATCTCCAAAAGTGCTTCGGTCAGCTTGATGGCAGTCTGTCCACCGAACTGTACAACTGCGCCGTCTGGCTTCTCGATATTTACGATAGACTCCACATCCTCTGCTGTCAGCGGTTCAAAATACAGACGATCTGCAATATCGAAGTCCGTACTGACTGTCTCCGGGTTGTTATTTACAATAATCGTCTCATAGCCCTTGTTCTTCAATGTCCATGTACTGTGTACCGAGCAGTAATCGAACTCGATACCCTGTCCGATACGGATTGGACCAGAACCAAGTACCATGATTTTCTTCTTGTTCTCGTCCACTTCGACTTCGGATTCGCCATCGTAGCAGGAATAATAATACGGTGTCTCCGCTTCAAACTCAGCCGCACAGGTATCTACGATCTTGTAGGATGCATGAATACCATAGCCATAACGAAGCTCCTTGATTTCCTTTTCCTTCTTGCCTGTAATCTGTGCAATTACCTTGTCCGGGAACTCCATACGCTTTGCTTCCTGCATCATTTCCTTTGTGATTTCCGGTGCCTCGCGCAGCAGTTTTTCTTCCTGAACGATATTGTTGATCTTGTCGATAAACCAGATATCTACCTTCGTGATATCATGGATTTCCTCTGCAGGAATTCCGCGGCGCAATGCTTCTGCGATAACGAAGATACGACGGTCATCGACACGGTGCAGCATCTCATGAATCTTTTCCGTTGGAAGATCATTGTAGTTCTCATAAATCAGGCTGTCCACATGCTGTTCGAGGGAACGAAGTGCCTTCATCAATGCGCCCTCGAAGTTCGTACAGATACTCATAACCTCACCGGTTGCTTTCATCTGTGTAGTCAGCTTCCGGCTCGCCTTGATGAACTTATCAAATGGAAGTCTTGGCATCTTGACTACGACATAATCAAGTGCTGGCTCAAAGCTCGCATAGGTCTTACCTGTGATTGCATTCTTGATCTCATCGAGATTATATCCAAGTGCGATCTTCGCAGCTACCTTTGCGATCGGATAACCGGTTGCCTTCGAAGCAAGTGCAGAAGAACGGCTTACTCGTGGATTTACCTCGATTACACAATACTCAAATGTCGTTGGATGCAATGCAAACTGTACGTTACATCCACCCTGGATGCCAAGCTCTGTAATGATATTTAAAGCGGCACTACGAAGCATCTGGTATTCCTTATCTGCCAGTGTCTGAGATGGTGCAACAACGATGGAATCGCCCGTATGGACACCAACCGGATCGAGATTCTCCATATTACAAACTGTAATACAGGTACCGTTCGCATCACGCATTACCTCATACTCGATCTCTTTCCAGCCTGCGATACAACGCTCGACCAGAACCTGTCCAACACGGGACAGACGCAATCCGTTCATCAGAATTTCTACGAATTCCTCTTCATTATGTGCGATACCACCGCCGCTTCCGCCAAGTGTATATGCCGGACGCAGTACGATCGGATATCCGATCTTCTGTACAAACGCCAGACCATCCTTGATGTTCGTTACGACTTCCGATGGTGCACACGGCTCATGGATCTTCTCCATTGTCTTCTTGAATTCCAGACGGTCTTCTGCTTTCTTGATCGTCTTTGAAGATGTACCAAGCAGTCTTACATTATGCTCTTTTAAGAAACCGGACTCCTCCAGCTCCATCGCAATATTCAGTGCTGCCTGTCCACCCAGTGTCGGAAGCACGCTGTCTGGTTTTTCCTTCTTGATAACTGCCTTTACAACCTCTGGTGTCAAAGGCTCAATATATACCTTATCTGCGATATCCTTATCTGTCATGATGGTGGCAGGATTCGAGTTGATCAAAACAACGCAGATGCCCTCTTCCTTCAAGGAACGACATGCCTGTGTACCAGCATAGTCAAACTCTGCCGCCTGTCCAATAACGATCGGGCCAGATCCAATAACTACAACCTTTTTTACGTGTGGATTCTTTGGCATTATTTAGACACCTCCATCATATTCATAAACTCATCAAACAAAAATCCTGTATCGAGTGGACCTGCACAGGCTTCCGGATGGAACTGTACCGTCTGAACATTCTTTCCAAGGTAATGCACACCCTCGATAGTCTTATCATTTACATTGATAAAGCTTGGCTCTGCAATGTCACGATCCAGTGTCTCTTCCTTTACCACATAGCCATGATTCTGTGTTGAAATATATACTTTTCCTGTCTTCAAATCCTTTACTGGATGGTTCGCACCACGATGTCCATATTTCATCTTCTGTGTATCGGCGCCATTCGCAAGTGCCAGAAGCTGATGTCCCAGACAGATTGCGAAGATTGGGATCTTCGTTGCGAAAAGCTTCTTGATTTCCTCGATTGTCTTCACGTTATCCTTCGGATCGCCAGGGCCGTTTGTCAGCATAATGCCGTCCGGTTCATCCGCAATGATTTCCTCCGCCGGAGTCTCTGCCGGATATACAGTCACCGCACAGCCACGCTCCAACAGGCAGCGCACGATGTTCTTCTTCACACCAAGATCGATGACTGCTACCTTATAACCATCGCCAGGGAAGCTCATCTTCTCTTTACATGTGACATCCAATACAACATGTCCCATCTCCCATGCCTTGATCCGCTTGATACAATCATCTTTGTCGAAATTCTCATTCGTTGTGATCATACCTTTCATCGTACCTTTGTCACGCAGGATCTTTGTCAGGGCACGTGTATCAATCGCCTCAATTCCAGTAATATCATTTTCTATAAGAAATGACTCGACACTTTCCTCACTTCGGAAGTTGCTCGGACGCTTCGCCAATTCTCTGACAATAAAGCCAGACTGCCACGAACGCTCTGCCTCCATGTCTTCCTTACAAATACCATAGTTACCAATCAATGGATACGTCATACAAACAGACTGTCCTGCATAAGAAGGATCTGTCAGTACTTCCAGATAACCAGTCATCGATGTGTTAAACACGATTTCACTGATAATTTCTTTGGTCGAACCGATGCTTCTTCCCTCGAATACATGACCGTCTTCCAGTATCAGAAATGCTTTCATAGTCTTTGTCCTTTCTTCTTAGATTTACTTGTAAAACAGGAATTTTGCTCAAAAAAAAAGAGTGAAACTAAAGAATTACATAGTTATCCGAAGCTCTTTTTTCTCAAATTGCAAAAATTATACATCAATTTTCGACATAGTACAACCCTTTTTTCAGATTCTTTTATTCTTCTTTTGTTCTTCTCTTTCCAGGCGGCTGTAAATGCATCCACAATAGTCCTGCCGGTACAGGTGATACTCCCGTGACAGCTCGATGGAATGTGCATATCCATTCTTTTTCTTGAAATCACTGTACAGATATGCGACACCGTATTTTTCTGCCATCCGCTCACCGATCTCGTTCAACCACGCTGCATTTTTATGCGGACTGATCGATAATGTCGTCGTGAAAATATCAAAGCCATGCTCTTTCGCATACCGGGCGGTCTCTTCTAACCGCAGCTCATAGCACTTATAGCAGCGGCGTCCCCGCTCTGGTTCTTTCTCCAAGCCTTTTGCAATCGCATAAAATTTCTCTGGCTCATACGCGCCATCACAGACAACCACATTTCGCGCAAACTCTGCTTCCTGCGTAAACCGTTTCAATTCTTCGATCCGCTTTTCATATTCTGCTTTTTCTGTAATGTTTGGATTGTAAAAAAATGCTGTGATATCATATTCCTCATATAATACACTCAGCACATGGGAACTGCACGGTGCGCAGCATACATGCAATAGCATTTTATTTGGATTTTTTACAATTTGATTTATTTCCTTGTCCATTTTATCCCTTCCTTGTCACTTCGACGAAAAAAGTCGTCCATTCGGCATACAAAAATAACGATTTTTGTGCAATATTCACAGTTGACTTTAGCAATAATATACAATATACTAAAATCAATAAAAGAACTATAATATGATTAGTTATGATTATATATTTTTACAGCTTGAAGGGCAAGAGTAAAAACGATAGAATCGCTATATGGGAGGTAAGGAACTATGACAGTGGATCAGGCAGTTAAGAAATTCAAATTGGAGCCACTTAACGTATATACGGCTAAGGCAAAAGCAAAGGAACTGAACGTAGAGGAAGTTCTGTACATGAACGTTCAGAAGAACAAATATGCCTACATCGTAAAAGACGGCGCACGTGGCTATGTACTCTATCAGGATGAGAAGAGTATCTACTCCAAGATGTACAAAGGTCTTAAGATGACACCACTTGAGCCATAATTGTACATAGAATATTTGTTTATACATAGAAAAAACCGGAGCTTAAAATTTAAGCTCCGGTTTTTTATTCCATATATTTATCTTTGTAGAAAAGCTTCACATGCTCTACACATTTTTCATTCAGCTCTACAACGACCGCTTCTGTCCGATTCTTGCTGTTGTTGATAAACACACACCACTTCTCTTCCCGATCAGGGAAACAGGAGGTATAATCCCGGATCACCATATCTGGATGTGCCTGTCGTTCATTGTCAAACAGGATAGATGTATATGGTAACACCTTCTGAATCTTACCCGCTTCAAACTCATACACCTTTTTTCGGGATGACCGCTTCACGATCTTTGAGATCTCACAATCTCCATTTACAAATATATACTCATATTCCAGCTCCTGTCGTGTCGCTGTAACGATCGTAAGTGCAATACCGATAATCAGAATTGACGGTCCAACCCAGCCTGCCATAAATGTCCAGATTCCAAATCCGATAACCATCAAAGCAACGGATGCCACAATGGGCATCCAATCCTTTGCTTTTAATTTCTTTTGTACTGCGTATTCTGCATAACCTTCCATGCTTACATTTCCTTTAATGACTCATCAATCGCCTTAGCTGCCTTCTTACCAGCACCCATTGCAAGGATAACGGTTGCAGCACCTGTAACAACATCACCGCCGGCATATACATGCTCACGTGTACTCTCACCAGTTTCTTCGTTGACGATGATACCGCCCCACTTCTGTGTCTCCAGACCTTCGGTTGTCTGACGGATCAATGGGTTTGGTGACTGTCCGATTGCGATAACAACTGTCTCAACTGGAAGAATTGTGTTTGAGCCTTCGATTGGCTGTGGACGTCTACGTCCGGAAGCATCTGGCTCACCAAGTTCCTGTGCAACAACCTCAATACCAGTTACCCATCCATCTTCTCCGTGGATCTCAACCGGGTTGTTCAGGAGCTTGAAGATTACGCCCTCTTCCTTTGCATGCTCGACTTCTTCCTTACGGGCAGGTACTTCCTCTGCGCCACGACGATATACGATATAAACTTCCTCTGCACCAAGTCTCTTAGCCGTTCTTGCTGCATCCATTGCTACGTTACCAGCACCGACAACAGCAACACGCTTGCCGACCTTGACTGGTGTTGGAACTTCGCCCTTCTTATAACCCTTCATCAGATTGACACGTGTTAAGAACTCATTGGCTGAATATACGCCAAGGAGGTTCTCGCCTGGAATCCGAAGGAAATTCGGAAGTCCGGCACCCGTTCCAAGGAATACCGCGTCAAATCCACGTGCAAACAGATCATCAACCGTGAGAGAACGTCCAATTACAACGTTTGTCTCCAGATCTACACCTAGATCTGTAATATTTTCCAGTTCCTTTGCAACCAGAGACTTTGGAAGACGGAACTCAGGGATACCATAGCTTAACACACCGCCAGCCTTATGTAATGCCTCGAAGATTGTTACATCGTAACCCTTCTTCGCAAGCTCACCTGCACAGGTAATACCAGCAGGACCAGAACCAACAACTGCAACACGCTTGCCGTTCTTCTCGATGTTCAGCTCTGCCTTCTCTCCGTGTGCCATGTGGTAATCTGCTACGAAACGCTCCAGACGTCCGATGGATACAGACTCACCCTTGATACCACGGATACATTTACCTTCACACTGATTCTCCTGTGGGCAGACACGTCCACAGATAGCAGGAAGTGCATTCTCACTTGTAATGATCTCGTATGCCTTCTCGAAGTTACCGGCAGCTACCTGCTCGATAAATCCAGGAATCGGTACGTTAACCGGGCATCCAGTCATACAAGGTCTGTTCTTACAGTTAATACATCTGGTTGCTTCCTCCATTGCCATCTCGGCTGTATATCCAGTTGCAACCTCTTCAAAGTTTTTATTTCTCACATTCGGGTCCTGCTGTGGCATAGGAACCTTTGTTGGACTCATATTTGGCATCTTTCGTTCCCTCCTAATTCTGCATCTGATCTGCCTGAAGCTTCATCATACACTCATGCTCTTCTTCCTTGAAGAATGTCTGACGCTTCATACACTGATCGAAATCAACTTCAAATCCATCGAAGTCCGGTCCATCTACGCAGGCAAACTTTGTCTCGCCACCAACTGTGACACGACATCCACCACACATACCTGTACCGTCGATCATGATCGGATTCAAAGAAACGGCTGTCGGAAGGTTGTATTCCGGCTTCTTTGTAAGTGCTACTACAAACTTCATCATGATCAATGGTCCAATTGCGATTGCGTGGTCATACTGTACACCAGCATCCAGAAGCTCCTGCAGCTTCTTTGTAACAACACCCTTCTCGCCAAGAGTACCATCATCTGTCATGATATATACATTGTCACAGAACTTCTCGAACTTCTCCTTGAGAAGTACAAGCTCTGCCGTACGTCCGCCGATGATCACATCCACCTTTGTTCCCTGCTCAGCAAGCTTCTTTGCCTGTGGGTAAAGTGGAGCTGCTCCAACACCACCTGCAATACCGATCACGCGCTTCCACTCTTTATTGAGCGGTGCTGGCTGTCCAAGTGGTCCTGCAAAATCCTGAAGGTAATCACCCTCATTCAGTCTTGCCATCAATGTAGTTGAATATCCAACTACCTGGAAAATAATCTCAACTGTATTGCGCTCGCGGTCAAAATCCGCAATCGTAAGAGGAATACGCTCGCCATCTTCATCCACTCTGACGATGACAAACTGTCCTGCTTCACAGCGTGCAGCTACATAAGGAGCTTCAATCTCCATCATGACAACAACCGAATTTAAGACTTCTTTTTTTACAATCTTATACATGGTCTACCCCTATCTCTTAAAAATTTACTTTATACTTACGCATCGTTTCTCGTGCGTCATTATCTGATAAATTATATCACATATACTTTCATAATCAAAGTTTTTCTTGAAATTTCTATCTATTCGCGAAATTTCTATCTATTTTTATACAATTTCATCGAAAAAACTTGCTTCATGCAGCATCGACATCAATGCATCATCCCCCTGCAGGGAAAGCGCCATAAACCCATATCCGTCGTTCATCCGCACAGACACGCCAAGCATATTTGCGATATCATCGCAGAAATGCCGCTCCGACATCGTCACGACCAGTCTTCTGCAAAATGCCTGTTCTGCCAGCCGTACTGCTGCATCCAGCACATACCGCACATGCTCATCAAAGCTCTCAAAACGTTCCACATACATTGTATCATCGTAAATATCATAGGAAAACATGCCCGCCAGACGTTCTTCCACCTGTCCGTCATCCATACGCATACCATCCTCGTACACGGCAACCACATCACCATTCTGGCAGCGATGCTCCATGCACATCTGCTCCAGATACTGTGGCGTCCGGTGCGCGTAAATCTGATATTTCTTTGCAAGCGCATCATTTACCTCGCCGGAAAGATGCTCCAATATATCCGCGCGTTCCTCATGCAAGTCCTTCAGATTCTTCGTATAATATCCTTCCTCACCGGAAAGATCATTCGGTACGACATCCTCGTCCTCCAGCTCCGCAATATCAATATCCAGTTCCAAGGTATGAAAGACCTTCTCAAACCCAAGGCTCTCATAGTACTCTTCCCGTTTCGGCATCAAAAATGTAAATGCTCTGCCGTCCTTCTTCATATCTGCAAGCACACGCTGCATCATTCGGCGCATGATGCCCTGCTCCCGATATTCCGGTTTCACAGCCACTCCGACTATGTAATAGCACAGTTCCTTTTTTCCTTCTACCTGCATCTCATAAGGATTCAGATGGATCATGCCTGCCAGCACATCTCCCTTATAGGCAAGTAAAATTTTATTTTGCTTACAAATCTCTGTAAAATAATAATCCGCAAACTCCTCTGGATCATCAAATATTTCATCCCACATCTGCCGAACCTCCGCAAGCACCTCCGGTTCGCCTTCAAAATATTTGAGCCTGCAACTGTCTCCGTCACTCATGAAACTAAAATATCCTCCTATTATCTCTTATTTTTATCTTTTTGCACAACCCATACATCCCATGCATGGATTGGCAGCACTTTCTACAGTATCATCCACCACACGCGAGCTGCGATAATCGAAATTATCAATCGTCTCAAGCAGGCAGATCGCCTGGGAACTGATTCCCTGTCCCTGTCCGGTAAATCCAAGTCCCTCCTCCGTGGTTGCCTTGATATTTACCTGATTCTTATCAATCTGCAGCCGTGCCGCAATGTTCTCCCGCATTGTCCCAATATACGGTGCCAGCTTTGGTCGCTGTGCGATCACCGTCGCATCCACATTTCCAATCACATAATTACCCGCGTCTAACAGCTTACGCACCTCCTCCAGAAGCCGCATGCTGTCCGCCCCTTCATACTTCGGGTCAGTATCCGGGAAATGCTTTCCAATATCTCCAAGTGCAGCTGCCCCAAGCAGTGCATCCATAATCGCATGCACCAGCACATCCGCATCCGAATGTCCAAGCAAACCTCTCTCATATGGAATCTCCACGCCTCCTAAGATCAGGCGTCGTCCCTCTACTAATTTATGTACATCATACCCCATGCCAACTCTCATGGTCACTACGCTCCTTTATATCGAACAAAACCAAAGTATCGTACTATAATCTATCATATTTACCTCGTATATGCAAACGTTTCCTTCTGCCATGGAAAGAATTGTCACAATTTGCTTTTCTATATTTACGAATCCGCCATTTCATTGTAAAATGTTACCATAGGCATAAAATAAAATGTATTGTACAAATTTATACATAATGAGGAGGGTTTATTATGGGAAGATCCGGCGGTGGCGGCGGCTTTAGCAGCGGCGGTCACGGTGGCGGCAGTCATCATGGTGCAAGTTTTAGCGGCGGTGGAAGCAGTTTCCACAGTGGCGGTGGTTCACGCGGAGGCGGTTTCAGCAGCGGTCCGAGAGGCTGCGGTTTTGGCGGTGGTCCAAGACCTCATGGTCCGGGACCACATCACTATCACGGAGGTCCGGGTATGCCACCCCCTCCACCACCAAGAAGAAGATATTATGGAGGCAGAACGACTTACGTATATACGAACGGCGATCGCAGAAGCAGTGGCGGCGGTGCTTTTGCAACAATCATTCTGTTCATGATCATCCTGATCATTTTCTCCAGCTATATGCAGTTTAATGGCGGTTATACAGGTGGTGAGCTCAGCGACACTCGTATTTCTGAGTACGCAGAGGATCAATATAATACAATATTCAGCGGTCGTGAGGACGGACTGCTCTTGGTCGTAGATGAAAACGACAACGGTCAGTTCAAATACGGTGTCAAAGCCAACGCACTCATGGATAATTATATCAACGATATGATTTCTGCATACCAGAACAACTACAACGACGATCTTGGTATCCAGTTAAAAGGCATGATGGAAGACACTTTGGAGATCATGCAGCAGGATGGCATCTCAAAGATCAAATCCGACAAGGCATTTGACTCTCACTGCTATCGGGATGATTTAAACTGGATTGATACAAAGAACAACGTCGTAACCGGTGCTCAGGAATTCTACGACGCAACGGGAATCCAGTTCTATGTTATGTTTGTAAAGACACATACCATCGCCAAGGCAACGAATCATTCTGCCGGCGTATTCAAGGTACTGATTATTGCAGCGACGGTTGTCATTGTTGTATGTATCCTCTTCTCCTGGTGGAAGAAGCGTACGGCACAGAAGAACAAAGAGCAGGAAGACTTAGAGCGTACATTAAAAACACCGCTTGAAACCTTTGGTTCCACACCAATGGATGATTTAAAGGCAAAATATGATAATCAGGATAATAATCAGTCATAACTGATAATCCAAATTTGCTAATTTAATTTATAAGAAAAAGGGAATGTTTCCATGTAATTCATGAAAACATTCCCTTTTCTTTTACCATGCAGTTGCAATATCTAACTGATTTGGATTTGACGCTGCAAATCCGCCTGTATCTACTACAATCGCTGTACCAAGGCTGCTCTCTACGAGAGATCCTCTCGGATGTGTATTCAGATCTGCGGCAACCATAACATAATCACCGTACATTTTTACACCATCCTCGCGAACCCAATACTGCCCTGGGATTCCCATTCCCTGCATAATTGCTACGACACCGTTCATATTCAAGTTGTAATATGTTTCTTTTCCGCTTGGTCCGTAGTTTACACCCTTGGATGCAGTCAGCTTTCCGTCACCGGTCTGATTTGTATATGTAGTCACATATGTCTGTGCATTCTGTGAAGCTTTCAAAGCTTCCTTCTCTGCATAATATGCCTCTACTGTTGCTAAGAATTCATCATAATTGTCGCGAACTGCCAATACCTTGTCTCGCTCGTCGCTCGCCATCAGGGACGGCTTGATCTCAACTGGTAATGACTTTACATGTGCGATGAACTCCGAATAAACCGGATTCGTCTGTGCTTCGATCATTGTCTGAAGCATGCTTTTGTCTGCAACCGATGTTTCTTCTATCATATTTGTCACATTCATATTTGCCTGAAACTTCGGTGTGAGTTTTGCTACATCAGTCGTTACAGTCTTTGTCATATCATTCCCAATACTCTCTGTAACTTTCGCTGCCTGAACAGCTTCCTCGATGCGCTCCTGCGTTGTAACTGCTGCAAGCACCATAGACTCTGTTGTCATTGCTGGTGCCGGAGCTTCCGCAAGTACCTCTGTTACCTTCTCATTTGTTGTGCTATTGGCTTTGTAATCTTCCAATAATGTTGGTGCGTATAAACATACCGCTAAGATCATCACAAATCCTATCATTAGCTTGTCGATGTTTAACCTCATCTAATCACTCCTTTTCCAAAACCGTTTGTTCGCAACAAACTTCCCCTATTTAACATCATGTTTGTTAACTTGTCAATACATTTTTGAAATTTTTTAGAAATATTTGAAACATTTTTGTAACATTTTTCGATTTTTTGTCACATTTAACCACATTTCCTGCATAATTTACATATTTTAGAACAGCATCCGAACGGATTCGACAACCAATCATCGACAAAAAGACATAAAAAATCTCACGCCTGATCTGGCATGAGATTGCATATTGCATCAATTCTATATAGAATTTCAGGCATAAAAAAATAGCGGAAGGGGGATTTGAACCCTTTCACTATTTCTTTACCACCGCATAAATGCT
>CAVGQQ010000035.1:0-32641 GCA_963631525.1 bacterium | reverse complement strand
ATAGATCATAAGGTGGTATAATATGTATAGAGGTAACAATATTATTACACAAGAAAAGGAGGATGATGATATGAGTACTTATGTAAAACCAATTCAGGCAACCCCAACTCTTTCTGGTAAGGATGCAATTGATATTGTTAGACAGGTATTGAGAACTCCTTCACCGGAATCCATTGACAAAAAGAAAAAAATGCTTGAAGCAAGGAAACGGATTGAGAAGAAATGAGTTATTTATCAACAGAAGAGTTTGAAGATATTTTGAATACTGTGACTATATTTCCGGTTACCTCAACAGAATTAGGAGATATATCACAGTATTCTTTTGATTGTGGAGAAGCAAATGAGTATGTAACTTTTTTAAGGCAAAAGGCGATTTTGCTAGATAATTTAGCAGTTACGAAATCGTTTGTTATGATACATAATAAAACAAAGGAATTGATTGGATATTTTTCGTTGTCAGCAGATACCGTAAAGCTTACTTTAGATGAAAAGGCAGAGTCAGATATGGAAGCGGTTGATTTTATGTCTCTGCCGGCACTTAAACTTGGAAAAATTGCAATCAATAAAGGACTAAGTGAAGATAGTAAGAGAAAAGGCTATGGTTCATTTGTGTTAGATATAGTAGATACATATGCATTTGAAATGCTTGAAAATGGTGTTGCCTGCAGATTTGTAACGGTTGATGCGGATATTGAATACAACCCGGATACACCAGAGTTTTATAAGAAAAATGGATTCATAGTGAATCAGTCGAGAAAAAGAAGAGCAAGTGATAAGACAGTAAGTATGAGAAGAGATATTTTTAATCCCTAAATCAGTTGAATGATTTAGGGATTGTTTTGTTTATGAAAGATTTATTTCTATATTATCAAATATCATATTTTTGCAACCCTGAATGAATGGTGGCTCCGGTACCATTCCGTGTATACACGGTTCAAAGTAAAGGACATGATTGCCAGAAGGTTTGCTTCAATTGTACTTTCTGGCCATGTGGAGTAGATCTCACAGCAGGCAACATTTTTGATGTAGTCGATGTATGGAACATAATAATCGGTGGCAGTGGAGTCACCGGGGACACCGTCGTGCACGACGATTGTTTCCGGGACGACGACGCGCGAGAGGACGATCTCGCCACTTTCGGATAAAGGCTTGATCTCCGGCTCGGCGATTTTCGGTGGATAGTATTCCCAGAGCGTGTGTCCGCCGATGACGATTGGGTTATAGACATAGTCGGGTGTCTGTTCGGAAGGCTGCAATATGATGGACTGCAATCCATTTTCGCCAGAGAAGATCTGGACACCGGAGACAATCTCTTCCTGATAGCCGGGGGCAGAGATTTTTACATTGTACTCGGAATATGGCTGGTTGTCAGTTGGCTCCATGCTGTATTCGAGCGGTGGGGCGGAAAGCTCGATATTTCCGGTCTGCCCGTTTCGGTCTGTGTTGACGGATTCTAAGATCCGGTTCGGTTCTCCGGTGTTTGCGATTTCGATGGTGGCAGAAGAAAGCGGAGAGTAGCTGTCGGTGCCTGTGACAATGACATTTAGATTTCCTGTATCACTAGAATATTGATCCATATGAGATACCTTGATTTTTCGTCCATATAATATATGAAAAAGCGTGGAGAATTATGTAAATAAAAAAATTATGCATGTTAAGAAAAAACACTTGACAAGCAGGAAAAAACCATGTATTATGCAAAAGGTTTGTAAATGAAAAATACTTTACAGGTGATTCAGATGGAGAAGTTTGTACGTCAGTCATTGCTCTATGATTTTTATGGAGAGCTGTTGACGCAGACACAGAAAAGTATATACGAAGATGTTGTGATGAATGACCTGTCCTATTCGGAACTGGCAAGGGAATACGGAATCTCCAGACAAGGCGTGTTTGATATGATGAAGCGCTGTGATAAGAAACTGGAGGACTTTGAGAAAAAGCTGAAATTAGTGGAAAAATTTGAGAATGCCAGAGAGAAGGTAGCCACGATACAGACTGAGATTCAGGCATTGCGGGAGCGCAATGAGAATCCGACGCTGGACGGAGCGTTTGCGGATATTGACACGAATCTTACCGGGCTGCTGGATGATTTTTAACAGTTGGATGTTTGATTTTGTTTGGGAGGAGACGCATGGCGTTTGACAGTTTAACAGACAAATTGCAAAACGTGTTCCGAAAGCTGAGAAGCAAAGGAACCATTACGGAAGCAGATGTAAAGGAAGCGATGAAAGAGGTAAAGCGTGCGCTGTTGGAGGCGGATGTAAACTTCAAGGTCGTAAAACAGTTTATCAATTCCGTCAGTGAGCGTGCGGTCGGCGAGGAAGTCTTAAGGGGATTAAATCCGGGACAGATGGTAATCAAGATCGTAAAAGAAGAGATGGACAAGCTGATGGGGTCTGAGACAACAGAGCTGAAGCTTCTGCCATCAAATGAAATCACAATCGTGATGATGTGTGGTCTGCAGGGTGCAGGTAAGACAACAACCGTTGCCAAGCTTGCAGGCAAGTTTAAGAATAAGGGTAAAAAGCCACTGTTAGTTGCCTGTGACGTATATCGTCCGGCGGCAATCAAGCAGTTGGAAATAAACGGTGAGAAGGTCGGTGTTCCAGTATTTTCGATGGGAGACGGACATAAGCCGGTAAATATTGCGAAGGCTGCGATTGAGCATGCCGCAAAGAATGATATCAATCTTGTATTTCTGGATACCGCAGGTCGTCTGCATGTCGATGAAGACATGATGAATGAGCTGGCGGAGATTAAAGAAAATCTGGATGTAACTTACACGATTCTGACGGTCGATGCGATGACCGGTCAGGATGCGGTCAATGTAGCAACCTCATTCAATGATAAGATTGGAATTGACGGTGTGATTCTGACAAAGCTCGATGGCGATACCCGTGGTGGTGCCGCACTTTCTATCAAGGCAGTGACTGGAAAGCCGATCCTGTATGCTGGTATGGGTGAGAAGCTTACGGATCTGGAGCAGTTTTATCCGGATCGTATGGCAAGCCGAATCCTCGGTATGGGCGATGTGGAAAGTCTGATCGAGAAAGCACAGTCTGCAATCGATGAGGAAAAAGCCAAGGAGATGGAAGAGAAGTTTAAGAAGGCTTCCTTTGATTTCAATGATTTCCTTGACCAGATGGAACAGATGGAAAAGATGGGTGGCATGAATGATATCCTGAAGATGCTGCCTGGATTTGGAAATAAAAAACAGCTCCAGAATCTGGAGATTGATGACAATGCGATGAATATGCCAAAAGCAATTATCTTGTCGATGACGAAGCAGGAGCGCTCGCATCCGGAAATCATCAATCCGAGCCGCAAGAAGCGAATTGCAGATGGCGCAGGCGTTCCGATCAGCGAGGTAAACAAACTGATCAAGCAGTTTGAACAGTCCAAGAAGATGATGAAGCAGATGTCCGGTATGATGGGTGGCAAACGCCGCGGCGGATTCAAGCTTCCGTTTGGATTCTAATTTTTGATAATAGTATAACTATTATATATAGACGAAAGATTTTTAAGGAGGTGAAATTTGACATGGCAGTTAAAATCAGATTAAGAAGAATGGGATATAAGAAGCATCCTTTTTATAGAGTTGTAGTAGCTGATTCCAGATCACCAAGAGATGGTAGATTCATCGATGAGATCGGAACATATGATCCAAATCAGGAGCCAGCATCTGTAAAGATCGACTCTGATGCAGCTAAGAAGTGGCTTGCAGATGGTGCTCAGCCTACTGAGACAGTTGCTAAGCTTTTGAAGCAGGCAGGTATCGAGAAGTAAGACTGATGTGCAAGGGAGGTGCAGGTTATGAAGGAATTAGTAGAACTGATTGCAAAATCCCTCGTTGATTATCCGGATGAAGTTGTTGTAAAAGAGACAATCGATGGAGATACCATAACAATCGAACTGAACGTTGCAGGAGATGATATGGGTAAGGTGATCGGCAAACAGGGCCGTATCGCTAAGTCCATTCGTACTGTTGTGAAGGCGGCTGCATCAAAGGGTGATAAAAAGGTAATTGTAGACATCAAATAATTCTTGGGTTCCCGGTGCCAGAAGGCATCGGGAATTATTACTTTATCGGAGGAATTTATGAACGAAGATATGTTTCGAATTGGCGTAATCACGTCGACACATGGATTGAAGGGCGAGGTCAAGGTATTCCCGACGACTGATGATCCAGCACGGTTTAAGAAGCTGAAAAATTGCTTTATCCGTACAAAAAGTGGCGATGTACCAGTGGAGAAAAAATCATGTAAATTCTTTAAGAATATGGTGATTCTTTCTTTTTCGGAATTTAATGATATAAATGAGATAGAAAAATATAAGGGCTGCGAGCTGTATGTGACACGGGAAAATGCAGTCCCACTCGAAGAGGATGAGTTTTACATTGCGGATGTGATTGATTCCGAAGTGTTCGAGGACAATGGCAAAAAGCTTGGAACGCTGGTGGATGTGATGCAGACAGGCGCGAACGATGTATTTGTCGTGAAGATGGAGAATGGCAAGGAAGTATTGCTTCCGGTTATCAAAGACTGTGTGCTGGATATCAATGCGGAGGAAAAAAAGGTAGTTGTTCACATGCTGAATGGATTGCTGGAATAATTTATCGGAGGCAGATATGAATTTTCATATTATGACATTATTTCCGGAGATGGTACTTGGCGGTTTAAATGAGAGTATCACCGGGAAGGCAATTGAAAAAGGACTGATCAGTGTAAATGCGGTAAATATCCGTGATTTCGCAGGCAACCGGTATGGACATGTCGATGATTATACCTATGGCGGTGGTGCGGGCATGCTGATGCAGCCGGGACCGGTGTATGACGCATATCAGCATGTGCTTGCGCAGATTGCAGCGCGCAAGGCGAAGGATGGAACGCCTGCACAGGACAAGAAGGTGAGGGTGCTTTATATGACCCCACAGGGACAGCCATTTAAACAGTGCATGGCAGAAGAGTACGCGAAAGAAGAAGATCTTGTACTTTTGTGTGGACATTACGAGGGCATTGATGAGCGCGTGCTGGAGATGATCGTGACCGATTATGTATCGATCGGTGATTTCGTGCTGACAGGTGGCGAGCTCCCGGCGATGATGATCGTCGATGCGACAAGCCGTCTTGTGCCGGGTGTGCTTGGCAGTGATGAAAGTGCCGTGTATGAAAGCTTCTATGATGGATTGTTGGAATATCCACAGTACACCCGTCCGGAAGAGTTTATGGGAAAGAAGGTGCCGGAGGTGCTGCTTTCCGGACATCATAAGAACATTGAAGAGTGGCGGTATGAGCAGTCCATGCAGCGGACGCAGGAACGTCGTCCGGATCTGTATGAAGCCTATGTGGAGGCACACCGGGAAGAGTTGGAAAAACGCAGGCGGAAAAAGGAAGAGAGAGCGCGGAAACGTCTCCGCCGGGAACAGCGTGCAAAAATGCAGACAAATGAATAACTATCGCTTGTCTTGCAGAGAAAAATGGTATATAATTTTCATAATATCGAAAGAAAAACGGGAGAGAAAAACCATGAAAAAAAGAGTATATATTGCAGTTGTTACACTGGCACTTGCCAGTCTGTTTACAGGATGTGGAAAGAAGTCCGCAGATGCAGCCGTTTCCGTGAAGGATGATGTTGTGGAGTTTGTAAATGAAGAACTTCCGGCAGCAAAGGCAGATCATGACAATGCGATCGGCATTTACAATGCATATTTTGCAGGTGGCAGTGACCGGGATCTTGATGCATTTAAGACATCCTTGCAGGATACCGCGATTCCGGCGATGGAAAATTGTATCACGATGATTTCCAATATTGAGGTTGCGACAGATGAAGTAAAGGCATTAAAGGATTCTTATCTTCAGAGTGTGCAGAAAGAATGCGAAGCTATGAAGATGGTTGTTTCGGCAATTGACGGAGAAAATGCAGACTATCTGACACAGGCAGACAGCCTGATTGCAGAGGCAGCTACACTTCGGAGTGACTACCAGACAAAACTTCAGGCAATTGCGAATGAGCAGGGAATTGTAGTAAATCAGTAATGGTAAGAAAGCTGTCGGTGAAACATCCGGCAGCTTTCCTGCGTTATATGAGGAATTTGCGTATGGAACAGACAGAACGTGAAAAGAAAGAACAGGCATATATCACACAGCTAAAAAAGAATATGAATCCGGAGGATGTCGCTGGACTATATCACCTCTATCAGAAGCTGACAGAGAAAAGCTATTTCCGGACAGATGTGGGATTTGGGTTTCTGGCGGAGCTGCGGGATTATCTGGTGAAAAATGGTTACCAGATTGATGCCTATACGATGCCGCAATCGCAGGCGAATCAAAAGGTATCAGAGACGCATGCGGAATCGCATTTGCGCAGAAAATATGAGCGACTGTGCGAGAAACAGGAACAGACAGAGAAGGAAGTGGAACGTCTGAATCTGCTTCGTATCCGTCTGACGATTGCAGTCGTTGCGCTTGCGGTGGTTGTGGTAGGCATGATATTTATTGCAGTGACAAATAAAAATGTTGGATATTTCCATGCCGAACAGAAGGTGCAGGATAAATATGCATACTGGGAGGAACAGTTGGATGTACGTGAGAAGGAACTGCAGGAGTGGGAAGACGAACTGAGTGAGCAATCAGAAAAAATCAATGATGCAAAGACACAAAATTGACAAAAATACATGCTATAATCGGGTATAATAAATGATTAAGATGGTAGTTAGGAGGAACTGGGATGAATGATTTAAAAGTACTGGTCGTGGATGATGAGAGTCGTATGCGGAAACTGGTTCGTGATTTCCTTATGAAAGACGGATATTCAGTTGTGGAGGCTGCGGACGGTGAAGAAGCGGTCGATGTTTTTATGTCGGACAAGGACATCTCATTGATTATTCTGGATGTTATGATGCCGAAGCTGGATGGATATGGTGTTGCAGAGGAAGTGCGGAAAATGTCCGATGTGCCGATTATCATGCTGACGGCAAAAAGTGACGAGAGAGATGAGCTGCGTGGATTTGATCTGGGAATTGATGAATATATCACGAAGCCGTTTTCTCCAAGAATTCTGGTGGCAAGAGTGGAAGCCGTGCTTCGAAGAACACAGGCAGATGCAGAGGCAAATGTGATCAGCGTAGACGGAATCGAGATGGATATTGCAGCTCATCAGGTAAAGGTGGATGGGGAACCAATCGAACTTTCCTATAAGGAATTTGAGCTGTTGAATTATTTCTTACAGAATCGTGGTGTGGCTTTGTCCAGAGAGAAGATCCTGAACAATGTCTGGAACTACGATTATTTTGGAGATGCCAGGACAATCGATACCCATGTAAAGAAGCTTCGTAGCAAGCTTGGAAGCAAGGGTGACTACATCAAGACGATCTGGGGTATGGGCTATAAGTTCGAAGGCTAAGACCCGTAATTCAATTCGGGTCAAGATATCCATGATGGTTGTTTTTTTCTCGGTATTTATAATTGCGGCATCCTGGCTGCTTTGCAGTTATGTACTTGGCGGAGTGTTCCGTTACAGCATAAAAAACAACCTGATCGCAACGTATAATTCCTGCAATGAGCTGTTTCAGGATGAGAGCGAAGATGCATTTGAAAACGGCGATCTGTTTGGACAGATCAAGAATCCGCAGGATGCGGTTGTGATGATCGTGGATTCAGATAATGGAAAATTATATACATCTATCAATGACGAAGGTCAGATGATGGAGGGCATGCGCAGCCTCATGAACAGTATTCGCAGTGAGGATAATGAAAGTCGGTTTGGCACGGGTGAATACATCATCCGAAGAAACCATGATACGATAACGAATGCAGATTATTATGATCTGATTGGAAGACTGAACAATGGATATGAGGTGCTGCTTCGTACACCGATTGCACGTGTTGAGTCGGTTATGCAGGTTATGACACATCTGTTTATCTATATCTGTATCGGTCTTATGGTATTTGGAACGGCGTTTATGCTGTTGTTCAGTAATATTTTTGCGGCGCCAATCAAGCGGATGTCCAAGGCTGCAAAACGGATGAGTGAGCTGGATTTTGATGTAAAAATACCAGTAACAAGCAACGATGAGATCGGAGAGCTTGGCAACAGTATGAATGAGATGTCCGAGAAACTGGAACAGACGATTTCAGAGCTGAAGGCAGCCAATATTGAACTGGAACGGGATATTGCAGAGCGTCGTAAGATTGACGATATGCGAAAAGAATTTCTGTCTCATGTATCGCATGAATTAAAGACACCGATCGCGCTGATCCAGGGTTATGCAGAGGGCTTGAAGGATGATATGTGTGATGACAAGGAAAGCCGTGATTTCTATACAGATGTTATCATTGATGAGTCACACAAGATGAATACGATGGTAAAACGTCTGCTTACGTTAAATGAGATCGAGTTTGGTGACACAAAGCTCAATATCGAGCGGTTTGAACTGGTTGGCTTTGTCAATTCGATTCTGGCTTCGACCAAGATTTTAGCAGAAGAAAAAGGTGCGGAGATTATCTTCGAGGAAGAACCACCGGTATATGTGTGGGCGGATGAGTATATGATCGAGGAGGTCTTTACGAATTATCTGACAAACGCAATCCATTATGTACGAAAAGACGGAGTGATCCGTATTTCATTTAAACCGATGGGCAACGATATCCGTATCTGTGTGTACAATCAGGGTGACTGGATCACCGAGGAGGATATCGGACGTGTGTTTGAGAAATTCTATAAGGCAGATAAGGCTCGGACAAGAGAGTACGGCGGCAATGGAATCGGTCTTTCGATCGTTGCGGCGACGATGGAAGCGCATGGAAAGAAATATGGCGTAGAAAATGTAGCGGACGGTGTGCTTTTTTACTTTGATTTGGATGCTAATGTGCTTGCCGATAAGTGAAATAAGTGGTAAAATTATCTTATACTTGTGGGTAAAGAAACAGGCAGTGCATATGATATGAGAAGATCGAGTATGAGAAAAAAGCAGGAAGCAAAACACACAAATAAAAAAATATGGAAACGGCGGCTGCTGGCAGGGCTGATTGCATGCAGCGTATTTGCGACGACCGGCTGTGGACAGGTGATTGACCTGACGGATGAGGAGAATCATCTGATCGCGGAATATGCGGCGGAGCTGTTGTTAAAATATGACCGGAATTATGATACCCGTTACAATCCTGATGAGCTGGAGGATACGACGGAAACTATGACAGAGACGGATGCAACGACCGATGCGACGACCGAGGCGACGACGGAAGTGGTAGCGACAACCGAGGTAGCAACGACGGAGCAGGATGTTCCTGCGGGTGGACAGACGACACAGGCACAGCCGGAGACGGACGAAGCGGTTAAGGAAGACATCGGAGCAACTGTGGATTCGGATTTTGATATCGCTGCATTTGTCGGGGAGAGCCGGATCTCTGTCCGGTATGCATATTACATGGTGGTGGACAGTTATCCATCGTATGATCAGGACGGTATGTATATCGAGGTGCAGGCACCGGAAGGATATAAGCTGTTGGTATTGAAGTTCGAGGTGGAAAACAAGACGAACGAAGATCAGGCAGTTGATCTGTATAACAAGGATGTCAATTATAATATTGTCGTGGATAACAGCCGGACAACGAAACAGATGCTGACGATCTTAGCAGATGATCTGTATACCTATGACAAGACGATTCAGGCGAGCAGCCGGGAGGAAGCCGTGCTTTTGTATACGGTTTCTGATTCTGTGGCAAACAAATGGACGGACTTGAAATTACAGGTAAAATATGGCGGAACAAGTGCTGTGTTACAGCTTGAACAGTAAGAGCGGTCTTACATAGAGGGCTTGCATAAAGGAGGGTACATATGGATTCAAACATTTTATTGGAGAGCGGTACAAATGAACTTGAGGTTCTTGAGTTCATCATAAATGGAAATCATTATGGAATCAATGTAGAGAAGGTGCGGGAGATTCTTCCGTATCAGGAGATCACACCGGTTCCAAATTCACACCCATGTATTGAAGGAATTTTCATGCCACGTGGGGATATCATTACGGTTATTGATCTGTTCCAGACATTGGGATTCCCAAATCCGGACAAGCAGAATAACTTTTTGATCGTGACGAATTTTAATAACTTGAATATCGCATTTGATGTACAGTCCGTGCTTGGTATCAACCGTGTATCATGGAAGGATGTTGTGAAGCCGGATGCAACGGTCAGTGGTCCGGGAACCGGAATCGCGACAGGTATTATCAAGAATGAAGACAATCTGTTGATTATCCTTGATTTTGAACGTATCGTGGAAGGTATCTGCCCGGAGACAAGTCTGAAGATCTCTCAGGTGACAGAGCTGGAAAACCGTGAGCGTAACAGCATTCCAATTCTGATCGCAGAGGATTCCATGATGCTCTGCAAGCTGATCGAGGATGCATTGCACAGAGCAGGTTATACGAAGCTTACGATCAAGAACAACGGACAGGAAGCATGGGATTATCTGTGCGAGCTTAAGAAGAACAATGGTGTGGAATATGGCGCAAAGTGTCTGATCACAGATATTGAGATGCCACAGATGGATGGACATCATCTGATCAAGAAGATCCGTGAGACGGAAGGATTAAAGCAGATTCCGATTGTAATATTCTCATCTTTGATCAACGAGGATATGAAGCGGAAGGGTAATCTGCTTGGTGCCGATGCACAGATCAGTAAGCCGGAAATCGGACAGTTGGTTGGAATTCTGGATAATCTGGTAGCAAGTCAGATATACGGAACAAAATAAGTAATATTATGCCGGCAGGTTGTCCTGTCGGCATCTGAAATTTATAGCATATGAGGTGAGAGAAATGGACTTGAAGAGTACCGGAAAGACAAAAGAAGAAATCAAAGAGATGTATAATAAATATTTTTATGAGACGTTTCAGCGCTTTGATTTCATAGCAGAAAAGGGCGAGGATGATTATGTGATCGACGAGACAGGAAAACGATATCTTGATTTTATGGCAGGTATCGCTGTAAACTCAGCCGGACACTGTAATAAGAAAGTAGTGGAAGCAATCACAGAGCAGGCACATCAGATGATGCACGCATCGAATTATTGCTATACAATCCCGATGGTTATGCTGGCACAGCGCATCTGTGATGCAATCGGTATGGAGAAGATTTATTTCCAGAATTCCGGTGCAGAGGCAAATGAGGTTATGATCAAGCTTGCCAGAAAATATGGAAAGGATAATTTCGGACCAAACCGTTATCATATTGTAACAGCCAAGAACAGCTTTCATGGACGGACACTTGCCACACTGGCAGCAACCGGACAGCCGGGTACAGCAATCCAGAAGAACTATGATCCGATGATTCCTGGATTTTCGTATGCAGATTTTAACAATGTACAATCGTTTGCCGATGCTTGTACGGAAGATACGATTGCAATTATGGTTGAGCCGGTACAGGGTGAAGGCGGTGTCATTCCGGCAACGAAGGAGTTTTTACAGGGCTTGCGCAAATTGTGTGATGAGCGTAATATGCTGCTTCTGTTTGATGAGGTACAGACTGGCTGGGGAAGAACCGGAAGTCTGATGGCGTTTATGGGATATGACGTGAAACCAGATTGTGTCAGCATGGCGAAAGCAATGGGCGGCGGTATGCCGATCGGAGCAATGTGTACGAGTGCAAAGCTTGCGCTTACATTTGGTCCGGGTGCACACGGAAGCACGTATGCCGGAAATCCGGTAGCGTGTGCAGCCAGTTATGCGCAGATCGGAGAGATCATGGATCAGAAGCTTCCAGAAAATGCAGACAAGATCGGTGCGTATTTCCGTGAAGAGCTGTTGAAGCTTCCATGTGTGAAAGAAGTACGTGGACGTGGACTTATGATCGGTGTAGAGTTTAACAAGGATATTGCGACTGACGTGAAGTACCAGTCAGCCGATGAAGGCTTGCTGATTACAGCGGTCAGACCGAATGTGATCCGTCTGGTTCCACCACTCAATATTACAGAGAAAGAATGTGATGAAGCATTTGCAATTTTACATAAGGTTGTATCAAAGTTGGTATAATGAAGGTAAAGTGTTTTTGACAGGAGGCTATGACAATGAGACGTAAAAATGCATGGACAACGTACAATAAAAAGCAGCTAGACGAGTTGGAGAAGCTTTGTAAGAATTATCTGAAGTTTTTGGATAAAGGAAAGACGGAACGTGAGTGTGTAAAGCAGATCGTAAAGCAGGCAGAAGAAAAAGGCTATGTGAATCTGGCAGACATCACAAAGGACAAGAAGTCACTCAAGGCAGGCGATAAAGTATATAGCGTCTGCATGGACAAGACCGTTGCTTTGTTCCAGATCGGAAAGAAGAAGCTTGAAAAAGGTATGAATATCTTAGGTGCACATATTGATTCGCCTCGTATGGATGTCAAGCAGAATCCGTTGTATGAGAGTGAAGAGTTTGCATATCTGGATACCCATTACTATGGCGGCATCAAGAAGTATCAGTGGGTAACATTGCCACTGGCTTTGCATGGTGTCGTAGTGAAGAAAGATGGTACCGTTATCACAGTCAATGTCGGTGAGGACAAGAATGATCCGGTATTCTGTGTGACGGATCTGCTGATCCATCTCGCCGGTGAGCAGATGGAGAAAAAGGCAAACAAGGTGATTGAGGGAGAAAACTTAGATGTCCTTGTTGGCAGCAAGCCTTTGGAAGGAAAGGAAAAGGATGCAGTCAAAGAGGGTATCCTTGAGATTCTGAAAGAAAAGTATGATATGACAGAAGAGGACTTCATGTCCGCAGAGATCGAGGTTGTTCCAGCCGGACATGCACGGGAAGCAGGTCTGGATCACAGTATGGTCATGTCTTATGGACAGGATGACCGTGTGTGTGCATATACGTCTCTGGCAGCGATGCTGGAAGTCGATGAGATAGAAAAGACAACCTGCTGTCTGCTTACAGACAAAGAGGAAATCGGAAGTGTCGGTGCGACAGGTATGCAGTCCCGTTTCTTCGAGAATTCCGTGGCAGAACTGATGGATGCGATGGGAGAGTTCAGCGAGTTATCGCTGCGCAGATGTCTGGCAAATTCGAGCATGCTTTCTTCTGATGTAAATGCAGCGTATGATCCTTTGTTTGCAAATGCATTTGAGAAAAACAATGCATCTTATTTCGGACGTGGTGTTGTATTCAGCAAGTTTACCGGTTCCAGAGGAAAGTCTGGAAGTAACGATGCAAATGCAGAATACATTGCTCGTATCCGTAAGATGATGGATAAAAATGAGGTCTGCTTCCAGACCGCAGAGCTTGGAAAGGTTGATGTCGGTGGTGGCGGAACGATCGCTTACATCCTGTCATTGTATGGCATGGAAGTCATCGACTGTGGAGTTGCTGTCTTAAATATGCATGCACCTTGGGAGATCACATCTAAGGCAGATATCTATGAGGCATATAAGTGCTACAAAGTCTTCTTAAAAGAAGCATAAAAAAATGAAAGATAAAGATTGATACCAATATGATAAAGAATAAGTGGAACAATCATAAATTGGCAGCAGAAAGTATGGCATTCCTTATGGTATGCCTTTTTCTGCTACTTTCTTTTTGGAATCCGATTATGACGTATGCAAAGGATTCTTTTCTGGCAGGATATAGGCAGTCCGTATACAACCAGAAATCCGGTATCGGAAGCAATGAGGTAAACTGTCTGTATCAGTCATCGTCCGGTTATATATGGGCAGGCACGGATGGCGGACTTTATCGTTCCAATGGTTCCGGATTTCAGAGTATTGATCTGTGGGATACCGATCGTACGGATCTGTACTCGATCAACTGTATCATGCAGGATCAGGATGGACGGATGTGGATTGGCACGGACAACTATGGATTGTTTTACATAGAGGATGGACAGACGCATCACCTGCAGGAAGAATATTACAATGGAAATAAGACGATTCTGGCAATCACGGAAGGACAGGATGGGACAATCTATGTGGCATGTACAAGTGGCTTGTTCGTGATCGCACAGGCAGATCAGGATAAACGTTCGGATACGTCAGCATATTGTCTTGCTGCGTATTCAGATGCCGTGCTTGCAAATATGGAATTTCGTGGACTGACTGCAAAGGAGGATGAAATCTGGGGACTTGCCACAGGTGGAAAGATCTATGTATTTAATCAGGAAGGTGTACTGCACGAGATTACAGAGCAGGAAGAATCAGGAGAAGAGTGGAACACGATCCAGACCTGTCAGGATTCTGTTTATGTAGGAAGCAGCGGCAGGGAAGTCCGCGCCTACCGGACAGCGACAAGTAAACGGACGCTGGCAGCTGGTGTTGAGGGCATTAACAATTTCATGCAGGATGCAGAGGGCAGACTGTGGGTGTGTGCAGACAATGGCTATGGATATTTTGACAAGCAGTCGAATTTTGTCTGTATCAATGACAGCCAGATTGACACATATATCTCGGATATGATTCAGGATTATGAAGGAAATTACTGGATTGCATCTTCCCGTCTGGGACTGCTGCTTTTGACGAAGAGCAAGTTCTCTGATTACAATATGGCGAGTGGCATGGCTGAAAGCATGGTAAATGCCGTATATGAATATCGTGGAAAAAAATACATTGCAACAGATGATGGACTTTATATCTACAATGCAAAGGAAGAGCAGGAAGTCAATGATCTGACAGAGCAACTGAAGAATGTCAGTGTACGGCATATCACGGCGGATGATTCCGGTACACTGTGGATATCGACCAATCGAAAATATGGCGTTGTGAAATATCAGGCAGACGGAACAATCACAGTGTATGGAAGATCAGACGGATTGCCGGGTATGGCGGTGAATTGTACGTTGCCGTTGTCGGATGGCAGGCTTGCGGTTGCTACGACAGAAGGACTTGCGATTCTGGACGAAACCGGAAAAGTGGAACAGGTTTATCGTAGTGGAGAGGAGCTTGCCGAGGTCAATATATTGTCTCTGTTTGAGACGCAGGAGGGCGATATACTGGCAGGTACCGATGGTGAAGGAATCTATGAATTGGAAGCAGGAAAGGATACATTGCTGCATTATAGCACTGAGGATGGTCTGAATTCGGATGTTGTCTCCTGTTTTGCACAGGGCGAGCAGGGCGTCTGGATCGGTACAGACAGTGGTTTGTGCTTCTACAACGAAGCGTTTCGTATGATCAGTAGCGTAGAATATTCGAACAGTGTGTATGATATCGAGATTGCGCGTGGGTCTGTATGGCTGATTGGTTCGATGGGTGTGCTTCGGTCTTCGGAAGATGAGCTGCTTGGAAGTAACGGTATCTCCGGGCGGTATTTTGCGACCGGAGATGGTTTGACAAAGACAATCAATACGACCGGAAATGCATGTATTGATACAAAAGGAAAACTGTATATCTGCTGTAATGAGGGTATTTCGGTCTTAGATACAGAACATATCTGGTACAACGAAGTACAGCCAATCATCAAGGTGACGCGGATTGACATTGACGGAACCTCCTATGAGTTTGATGATCTGAACGATGGCCTTGTAATCAAAAGTGACGCATCGAAGGTAACGATTGATTTTGCGGTCTTTTCCTATACGAACCGGTCAAATATCAAGGTGGAATACCGGTTGGAGGGGTTTGAATCCAAACCGACCGAACTGCACGGCGACGATGTGCTGCAGGCGGTTTACACAAATCTGGACGGTGGTGTTTACACATTTACTGTGAACGCGTATAATGGCGACGGAACTGCGTGTGCAGAGCCACTTTCGTTTGTGCTTGAAAAGGAGAAGAGCGTCTTTGAAAGTCCGATGGCGCGTATTGTCCTGATCTTCAGTCTGGTAATTGTATTTTTGCTTCTGGTGCTCACGGTGGTTCGTGTCAGACGGATGCTGAAATCCAAGACTTCTGCGTTGGAGCAGTTGTCCAGAGAGCATGAAGAAGCGGTCAAGACAAGTACCGCGAAGAACGATTACTTAGCAAACATGAGTAATGAGATCAAGACACCAATCCATGCGATGATGGTGAAGGCAGATGAGCTTCTGCATATGGTGGATAAGGATTCTCCATATCGAAAGGACATCCGGGGCATCTATGATATCGGAAATGATATTCTGGCGAGTGTCGATGATATTATATTGCTTGCCAAGCTGGAATCTGGGCGTTTTGAACTGGAGGAGAGCAATTACTCGATCTCTGATCTGGTAGCGGATATGTCGGAGCTTGCATTGCAGGAGCTGGCAGATAAGGATAAGTCTGTAAAGTTCTTTGTGGAGCTTGGCGAAAATGTAACGGACAATCTGATTGGTGATGTCGATAAGATTCGGAATATTCTTGTGCGCTTGCTGGACAATGCGATCCGCTATACGAAGCAGGGAAGTATTACCTTGTCTGTGGACAGCTATGAGTATACCGATCATGCACATCAGGACATGCTTAATATCGTATTCACGATCGCGGATACGGGTATCGGAATTCAGGAAGAGCGTCTGGATAATATATTTGATCTGTATGAGAACGGAGACAGTATGAAGAACAGTACCCATCCGGGACATGGCGTTGGACTTGCAATCGCGAAGGGCTACGCGGATATTCTGGATGCGGAGTTATCTGTGGAAAGTGTGTATGGTGCTGGTTCGACTTTCGTGTTGTCGCTGAACCAGAAGCCAGCTGTAAAGCTGAGCAGTGGACAGGTCGTATCGAAGATCGAGGATACCGTGTCCAAGGAGGATGCGGAGAAGCTGTGGCTGCCGGAGGTATCCGCACTGCTGGTTGATGATGATGAGGTCAGCATTGAGGTCAGCCGTAAGGTGCTTACATCCTTTGATATGAAGCTCGATGTTGCGACATCGGGACTCAGTGCAATCGATATGGTATTGAATCATGAGTATGATGTTGTATTCATGGATCTGTCGATGCCAATCATGAATGGTATTGATGCAATGAAGGAAATCCGGGAGCTGGATGATATCAAGTATGCGATGTTACCAATTATCGCGCTTGATCCGGATGCTATCGAGGGAAACCGTGGCAGCCATATATCGGCTGGCTTTACAGATAGTATGGTAAAACCGATTGAACCACGACGGGTAGCAGCCATATTGAAGGATTGTCTCCCAGAGGATAAGTTGCAGGAGCGTTCAGATGATATCCGGCTTTTGATCGAGGGTTCGCGGTTCCGGGAAGGACTGCTTCGCCTGCAGGAATCATTGGATGTGGAAGAGGCCATTCAGCGTATCGGTGGAAGCATCGAAGTATATAATAAGCTGATACAGGCATTTTATTCACAGAATAAAAATGTGGCAAACACACTGGCAGAGAAATCAACGCGGGATATCCGGGCATTTAAGACGAAAATCCATTCGATTCGAACGTTGTCGAATAGCATTGGCGCATACGAGCTGGCAAGATATGCAGCAAGAATGGAGACATCGATCAATGTTGGAAAACGTGATCAGTTGCGGCAGAATCTGCGTGGATTTACCGATGAACTTGTATATCTGCTTTTGATCTTGGAAGATTATGAGCGGTTTGTCGATGAGGTATCTGGCATGACGGATGAAGAGTATGTGGCAAAGATGGCGCAGCAAAGTGAAAAGGAAGCTGTCGTGGAAAATGAAGATGCTGAACAGGCAGAATCCGACGAAGATGGACAGATACCAGAGGATCTGACGGTGATTTCAATCGCTGTGCTTGATAGAATGTCGGAATTTGCTAAGACAGGGGATTTTGAACAGGTACAAATGTACTTGGATCGCCTGAAAAGCTATGGCTATGATGGAGATAATCTGGAATTTTTACAGGCACTTTCTGAGGCAACCGCATCAGAAGATGCAGATATGGTCACAGAGCTTGTGAACACATACAGAGATTTGAAGCTGTAAATAAAAAGGGGATGAAAAAATGGAGCATGAACAATTTGATGAAGCTTTGATGCAGTGTATCCATACGCTTCGCGCTGGCAGCGATATGGATCATGCGATTCAGAATCTGCTTTAAAGCATAGCAGAATTTCACGATGCAGATCGTGTGTACTTGAATTCCAGAGATGGAGAGCTGGATGAAAGTTTAGAGGAGTACAGGCTGCTTAAAATACAGGGCGTGGATAGTTTGATGGTGGCACCGCTTTATTCAGAGACGAAGCTGATGGATATGCGTTATGCGCGGCGATGATGAGCGTGTGTTTGTCCTCTGCCATACGAAGCTGATCACGTTGGCAAACGGAGATCGTGTCAGTCTGGGTGCCGTACTCTGTGCGCCGGACAGGGAGCATGTGTTTGAAAAGGTATACCAGCGTGCAGATGCCACGATGTATACCTGTAAGAAGGTAACAGGAAACAGCTATGATTTTTATACAGGAGGAACCCCGCATGAATATAGAATTATCCGGAAAAAAGAAAGTGGTTGCTGACGGCATCACGGTGGCGGAGCTGATTGCACAGGAGCAGTTGGAGACGCCGGAGCATGTGAAGGTGGCAGTGAATGATGATTTTGTGGAACGCGAGCAATTCGCAGATACCAGATTGCAGGAAGGTGATGTGGTAGAATTTCTCACATTTATGGGAGGCGGATGCAGATAACTGCAAAAGCACGGACATTAGTGGTGTAACAGCTTCCGTTTGGAGCGTGTTGCATGGATTTTAGCTCGGAGGATAAGGACATGTACGATATTTCACCAGAGGAATTAAAGGATTATAAGGCATATACGATCGTGGATATCCGGGATAGTATGTCGTATGCATACGGACATTTGCCAGAAGCCATCTCTGTGCCACAGGCAGAGCTTACTGCGTATATTGATGAGTGGAAAGACGCCGGAAAGATACTGATCTACTGTAAACGAGGAGAGGCAAGCGCGGATGCGGTGCTGATGCTGCGGGAACAGGGCGTGGAAGCCTATAACTTAGAGGGCGGCTATATGGCGTGGCTGATGCTTGCCATGCAGGAACCGGCAGATCAACCGGATATGGATTTTGCAAAGGACGTGGAAGAGAGTATACGGAAGCGGTTCCGCAAGAAAATCTGGTGTAAGTTCACGAAGGCAATCAATGAATATGAGCTTGTAAAGCCGGGCGATAACATTGCGGTCTGTATCTCCGGAGGCAAGGATTCCATGCTGATGGCGAAGCTTTTTCAGGAGCTGAAGCGGCACAACAAGTTTCCGTTTGAAGTGCAGTTTCTTGTGATGGACCCGGGCTACAGTCCGGAGAACCGACAGGTGATCGAGACGAATGCAAAGAACTTAAATATTCCGATCACGATATTCGAATCGGATATATTCGAGTCCGTCTTTTATGTGGAGAAATCGCCATGTTATCTGTGTGCACGTATGCGGCGTGGGCATCTGTACAGTCAGGCGAAAGCACTTGGCTGCAATAAGATCGCGCTTGGACATCACTACGATGATGTGATCGAGACGATCCTGATGGGAATGTTATATGGAGCGCAGGTGCAGACGATGATGCCGAAGCTTCACAGTACAAACTTCGAGGGCATGGAGCTGATCCGTCCGCTGTATCTCGTGCGTGAGGATGACATCAAGGCATGGCGGGATGCGAACCATCTGCATTTTATCCAGTGTGCCTGCAAATTCACGGATACATGCTCATCGTGTGATAAGGATGGACAGAGCAATTCCAAACGTCTGGAAGTGAAGAAGCTGATCCATGAGCTTGCGAAGACGAATCCATTTGTGGAAGGAAACATCTTCAAGAGTGTGGAGAATGTGAATCTAAGCACGGTGATCGCATACAAGCAGAATGGTGTGAAGCATCATTTCTTAGATGACTACGATAAAGAGTAAAAATACAAGAGAAAAAGGAGACGAGAAAAATGGCAACAATGATGGAATTGGCAGAGGAAATCATAAAGGGAAGAAGAATCACAAAGGACGATGATCTGTCTATATTCCTGACCTGTGATCTGGACGAGCTGCGTGCAGGCGCGGATAAGATCCGGGAATATTTTATCGGAGAGGATGTAGACCTGTGCTCGATCATCAACGGTCGAAGCGGCAGATGCCCGGAGGATTGCAAGTTCTGTGCACAGTCTGCACACAACCATACAAACTGTGAGGTGTATGATTTCTTAGACGAGGAGAAGATCATGGAGGCATGTCGTTTCAATGAGGCGCATGGAGTACACCGGTTCTCAATCGTAACAAGTGGTCGTGCACTGACCGGAGAAGAGTTCGAGAAAGCGATTCACGCATTTGAGCGGATGCACAAGGAATGTAAGATCGACCTTTGTGCGTCTATGGGATTTTTGACACCAGAGCAGCTGCACCGACTGCATGAGGCAGGTGTGACAAGCTACCATCATAATATCGAGACTTCGAGAAGAAACTTCCCGAATATCTGTACCACACATACTTACGATCAGAAGATTGAGACACTCAAGGCGGTCAAGGCAGAGGGCATGTGTCCTTGCTCCGGTGGTATCATCGGTATGGGTGAGACATGGGAGGATCGTCTGAGCATGGCAGTGGATCTGGCAGAAGCAGGCGTGGAGTCTATTCCGATCAATGCATTGATGCCAATCAAGGGAACACCGCTCGAAGATCGTGAGTCTCTGACCGAGGATGATATCCTGCGTACAATCGCGTTCTTCCGTTATATCAACCCGGAAGCAAATATCCGTCTGGCAGCCGGACGTGCACTTCTGACAAACGATGGCGAGATCGCGTTCCAGTCTGGTGCATCTGCAACGATCACAGGCGATATGCTGACAACCGTTGCCTGCGCAACAATCGCAAGTGACAAGGAAATGCTCGCAAAGCTTGGAAGAAATGCAACACCAGCTTATGTAAATGAGAAGTAATTGAAAAATCGTATCAAATAAACCTATTGACAAATACCCCCTACCGGTATAGATTATATACCCGTAGGGGGTATTTGATTTATGGAAGAAAATAAAGAAGAGAAGAATTGTCCTTGTTGTTCTGGGAAACATAAAGAACGACAGGAAAAAGAAAAAAAGGATTTGATGAACCGGCTGAAGCGGATTGAGGGACAGGTGCGTGGCATCGAGAACATGCTGGAGAAGGATGCATACTGTACGGATGTATTGATTCAGGTTTCAGCAGTCACATCGGCACTCAACAGCTTCAATAAGGTACTGCTTGCCAACCATGTAAAAACCTGTGTGGCAGACAACATCCGCCAAGGAAATGACGAAGTGATCGACGAGTTAGTAACACTTCTACAAAAGTTAATGAAGTAAAGATGTAAATATAAGCAAATCAGAAATAATTGTGAAATTGCTAAGTGCAATACATTGTATATGGCATGAACCAATATGGAAATATATGAGAAAGATATAATTGCAATTTCACAATTAGGAAAGGAGAAATTTATTACATGGAACAATATAAAGTGAAGGGTATGAGCTGCGCCGCCTGCAGCGCACGTGTCGAGAAAGCAGTCTCTGCGGTGGATGGCGTGACAACCTGTACCGTGAGCCTGCTCACCAATTCGATGAGCGTGGAAGGAACGGCAGATGCAGCGACAATCATTCAGGCGGTTGAAAAAGCCGGTTATAAAGCATCAAAGATGAAGGCTGGAAAACAGTCCGGCGGTGCGGCAGATGAGGAAGATGCACTGAAAGATACGGAGACACCGTTGATGCGGAAACGTCTGATCGCATCGGTGGTTCTGTTGATCCCTCTTATGTATGTGTCGATGGGACATATGATGTGGAACTGGCCGTTGCCACCGTTCTTCGAGGGCAATCACGTAGCGATGGGACTTGTACAGCTCCTGTTCACGATTGCAATTATGGTTGTAAACCAGAAGTTCTTCGTAAATGGATTCAAGGGACTCATACACCGGGCACCGAACATGGACACGCTCGTGGCACTTGGTTCTGCAGCATCATTTATCTACAGTGTATATGCGCTATTTGCGATGACCGATGCAGTTGTCAAAGGGCAGAACGATATGGTGATGCATTATATGCATGAGTTTTACTTTGAATCCGCGGCAATGATACTGACACTGATCACGGTCGGAAAGATGCTCGAAGCAAAGTCGAAGGGCAAGACGACTGATGCATTAAAGGGCTTGATGAAGCTGGCACCAAAGACGGCAGTTTTAGTCAAGGATGGCGTGGAGCAGACCGTGCCGATCGAACAGCTTCATATCGGCGATCTGTTTGCGGCCCGTCCGGGTGAGAATATTCCGGTAGATGGATTTGTTAAGGAAGGAAACAGTGCAGTCAATGAATCCGCACTGACCGGAGAGAGTATCCCGGTTGACAAGAATCCGGGCGATCCGGTCTCTGCAGCGACGCTCAATCAGTCCGGATATCTGCTCTGTGAGGCAACCCGTGTTGGTGAGGATACGACGCTGTCACAGATCATTCATATGGTAAGTGATGCAGCGGCAACGAAAGCGCCGATCGCGAAGGTGGCAGATAAAGTATCCGGTGTATTTGTACCGATCGTAATCAGTATTGCAATCGTGACATTTGTGATCTGGATGCTCGTCGGAAGACCAGTTGGATATTCGCTTGCAAGAGCGATTTCGGTTCTGGTTATCAGCTGTCCGTGTGCACTCGGACTTGCAACTCCGGTTGCTATCATGGTAGGAAATGGTGTGGGTGCGAAGCATGGAATCTTATTTAAGACAGCCGTTTCTCTGGAGGAAACAGGAAAGGTGCAGATCGTTGCACTCGATAAGACGGGTACGATCACAAAGGGCGAACCACGTGTGACAGATATCTATCCGGTTGGCTGTGAGGAGTCGTATCTGATGCATGCCGCATATGCGCTGGAACAGAAAAGTGAGCATCCACTTGCGAAGGCGATCATCGCATGGGGCGATGCGAACAACCAGACAGAAGCAGGCGTCGAGGAGTTTCAGGCAGTTTCCGGAAATGGTCTGACGGGCGTCCGGAATGGAAAGCATCTGCAGGGTGGAAACTGGAAGTATATTTCCAGTCAGATCAGGATTGCAAAAGAGGAAGAAGCTGAGCTTCAAAAGCAGGCGGATGTCTATGCGACCGAAGGAAAGACACCGTTGTTCTTCGCGGAGGATGGCAAGATCCTTGGTATGGTGGCAGTTGCCGATGTGATGAAGGAGGACAGCCCGGAAGCAATCGCAGAGCTCAAAAATATGGGTATCCATGTTGTTATGCTGACCGGTGATAACGAGCAGACGGCTCAGGCAATCGGTAAGCAGGCAGGTGTCGATGAAGTGATCGCCGGTGTGCTTCCAGATGGAAAGGAAGCTGTGATCGCGGATCTTCAGAAGAAAGGAAAGGTTGCGATGGTCGGCGATGGTGTGAACGATGCTCCGGCACTGACACGTGCGGATATGGGTATCGCCATCGGAGCTGGAACGGATATCGCTATCGATGCGGCGGATGTCGTGCTGATGAAGAGCCGGTTATCCGATGTGCCGGCAGCAATCCGGTTGAGCCGTGCGACTTTGCGGAATATCCACGAGAATCTTTTCTGGGCATTTATTTACAATATTATAGGAATCCCGCTTGCCGCAGGTGCGTGGGTTCATTTATTTGGCTGGACATTGAATCCGATGTTCGGTGCAGCAGCGATGAGTCTGTCAAGCTTCTGTGTTGTTACCAATGCGCTTCGTCTGAATCTGTTCAAATTCGGAAAGAAGAAGCGGGAGACAGCATAGAAGAGGTTGACATTCTATATAAATTCATGTAGTTTAAGGAGGAAAAACAAAATGGAACAGATTATTGCAAAGATCGATGGTATGATGTGTGGTATGTGCGAGTCACATATGAACGACATGGTAAGAAATAATTTCAAGGTGAAGAAAGTCAGCTCTTCTCATGCGAAGAAGGAGACTGTGATCGTAGCTGAGGAAGGCTTCGATGATGCAAAATTCACAGAAGAAGTCGAGAAGCTTGGCTACAAGGTACTTGGGATCGAGCATAAGCCTTATGAGAAGAAAGGGTTATTTCACAGAAAATAACAACGAGTAGATGAACGCAGGTAAGAAATTAAGAAAGTTCATATTTTTAAATGTATTTGCGATGATGGGCATGTCGTGCTATATCCTCGCAGATACATTTTTTATCTCCGTGGCAAATGGAACCCTCGGTATTGCAGCACTGAATCTGACACTGCCAATCTATGGGTTGTTATTTGCCATTGGTTCTTTAATCGGAATTGGTTCTGCGACGAGGTATTCGCTCTGCAAGATGACCGACAATGAGACATCAAAGCTGTATTTCTCAAATTCTGTGATGTTTGCAGTTCTGATCGGAATCGTATTTACGCTGCTTGGAAACTTCTTCCCGGCAGAGATTCTGAAGCTGATGGGAGCGGATGCGGATATCCTGTCGATTGGCACGGATTATCTGCGGATTGCGATGTTATTCTCGCCATTTTTTATTGCGAACTATACGTTTACCGCATTTGTAAGAAATGATAACGCGCCGAACATCGCGATGGCGGCAACGTTACTTAGCAGCCTGTTCAATATTGTGTTTGATTATGTATTTATGTTTCCGATGCACATGGGAATGCGCGGTGCAGCACTTGCAACCGGTGTGTCACCGATCATCAGCATCGGTATCTGCATGATCCATTATCTATCGAAGAAAAATACGATCGTGTTCAAGTGGCATCTGCCGAGCTTCAAGCTGCTTGCTTCCGCGGCAAGCCTTGGTGTAGTGGCATTTGTCGGTGAGATCGCGAACAGTATCACAACGCTCGTATTTAATTTTATTCTGCTTGCATTATCCGGAAATAACGCAGTTGCCGCATATGGCGTGATCGCGAATATCGCACTCGTCGGAACGGCGATCTTTAATGGTGTATCGCAGGGCTTACAGCCACTTGCGAGCACCTCGTACGGACATGGCGACAAAGAGGATGTCAAGAAAATTCTGCGGCAGTCACTTGTGATTGCAGTCATCTTGTCACTCGTGCTTGTGTCTGCGGTATGGGTGTTCGCACAGGGACTGGTTGGCATCTTCAACAGTGCGCAGTCGGCGGAGTTAGCGAAGCTTGCCGTGCCGGGACTCCGGATTTATTTCTTAGGGTTCTTAGTGGCGGCGGTAAATATCGTGTTGGCGGGAATTTTCAGTGCGACCGGACAGGCACTTGCATCTTCCCTGATTGCGGTATCACGTGGAATCATTGTGATCAGTGTGATGGCATTTGTGTTGTCGAAGCTTTTTGCTGTGACCGGTGTCTGGATGGCATTCCCGATCACAGAGGTCGTGACATTTGGAATCGCGATGGTGATTCAGGGTGTGAGTAAAAGGAAAGAATAGGAGTGGCGTATGACATTACAGCAGCTACGATATGCAGTGACAATTGCAGATATGAAGTCGATGAATAAGGCGGCAAGCGAGCTTTTTGTGTCGCAGCCGGCATTATCGAATACAATTCATGATTTAGAGGAAGAATTACAGATAGAGATCTTTCTGCGGACGAACCGCGGTATCGTCGTGACGACGGAGGGCGAAGAGTTCTTAAGCTATGCCAGACAGATGGTGGAGCTGCAGCAGATGATGGAGGAAAAATATCTGGGTGCCGCAGAACATAAGCGGAAATTCAGCGTATCCATGCAGCATTATTCATTTGCAGTGGAGGCGTTCATCAAGCTGGCACGGAATTTCTCACTTGACGAGTACGAGCTTGCCGTGCACGAGACGAAGACCGGTGAGGTGATTGAGAATGTCAAGAACTTCCGAAGTGAGCTTGGCATCCTGTATCTGAACAGCTTTAACCAGAAAGCACTGCAGAAGGTATTTGATGCAAATGAGCTGGAATTTAAGCCGTTGTTTGACTGCGCAGTTTACGTGTATCTCGCAAGTGGACATCCGCTTGCAGGGAAGGAGTCCATTTCCTTCTCGGATTTAGAGCCATATCCGTGTCTGTCGTTTGAACAGGGCAACAAGAATTCCTTCTATTTTGCGGAGGAGGTTTTGAGCAACCTCGAATACAAGCAGACGATCAAGGCGGACGATCGTGCGACGATGCTCAATCTGATGACCGGATTAAACGGCTATACGCTATGCTCCGGTATTATCTGTGAGGAGTTAAACGGTGATGGTTATACGGCGGTGCCGTTTGCAGGTGAGGAGACGATGACGATCGGGTATCTGAAACGAAAGGGAATCCCGCTCAGCCATCTTGGAAGCCGCTATATTGAGATCTTAAAGCAGTACGAGAAACGCTGCAAATGAAATTTATTCTCATTATAAATGCGGGCGGTTTCGTTGACTTTTGAAACATGTCTGATTATAATTTTTCATGGACAAAAGTAAAGAATTAAGGAGGCATTCATAGCAATGAGTGAGTTAATTTATTTAGATAATGCGGCGACAACGAAAGTTGCACCGGAAGTATATGAAGCAATGAATCCATATTTCCAAGAGTATTATGGAAATGCGGCAAGTGTATACCGTTTTGCCGGAGAGAGCAAGAAAGCGGTTGAGAAGGCAAGAGGCGATATCGCTGAGTTCTTAGGTGCCAAGCCAAATGAGATTTATTTCACAGGCGGCGGAAGCGAGTCAGATAACTGGGCATTGAAAGGACTTGCATTTTCTCTTCGTAACAAGGGTAAGCACATCATCACATCAGCCATTGAGCATCACGCAATCCTGCATACATGCGAGTATCTGGAGAAGCTTGGCTACGAGATCACTTATGTCGGTGTGGATGAGAATGGTATCCTGAAGCTTGACGAGCTGGAGAAGGCAATCCGTGAGGACACAATCCTGATTTCCGTTATGTTTGCAAATAACGAGATCGGAAGCATCCAGCCAATCAAGGAAATCGGTGAGATCGCGAAGAAGCATAAGATTCTGTTCCACACAGATGCGGTACAGGCTTATGGACATGTGCCAATCAACGTAGACGAATATCATATCGACCTTCTGTCAGCCAGCGGTCACAAGATCAACGGACCGAAGGGAATCGGTATTTTATATGTAAGAAACGGTGTGAAGATCGAGTCGTTCGTACATGGTGGTGCACAGGAGCGTGGTAAGCGTGCCGGTACACACAATACACCGGGTATCGTAGGCTTTGGTCGTGCGACAACACTCGCAAAAGAGAAGATGGAAGAGCGTACAAAGAAGGAAGTCGAGCTGCGTGATTATCTGATCAAGCGTGTATTAGACGAGGTTCCATATACGAAGTTAAATGGCGACAAGGTAAAGCGTCTGCCAAACAACGTAAACTTCAGCTTCCAGTTCATCGAGGGTGAGTCACTTCTGATCATGCTTGACCAGAAGGGTATCTGTGCATCCAGTGGTTCTGCATGTACATCCGGATCACTTGATCCATCGCATGTATTGCTTGCCATCGGCCTGCCACACGAGATCGCACACGGATCACTGCGTCTGACATTGTCCGATGAGACAACCAAGGAAGAAATCGACTATACCGTAGAGGCAATCAAGACGGTTGTAGAGCGTCTGCGCAGCATGTCACCACTTTATGAGGATTTCGTAAAGAAGAACAAGCAGTAAGCCCATACACAGGATACTTAACTATATTAGGAGGTAATGACGATGAGTCAGATTATAGATTACAGTGAAGAGGTTATGGAACACTTCACAAACCCAAGAAACGTAGGAGAAATCGAGAACGCCAGTGGCGTCGGTACAGTCGGAAATGCGAAGTGTGGCGATATCATGCGTATCTATCTCGATGTCGATGAAAACCAGATCATCCGCGACTGCAAGTTCAAGACATTTGGCTGTGGTGCGGCTGTTGCAACAAGTAGTATGGCAACCGAGATGATCAAGGGCAAATCCATTCAGGATGCATTGAAGCTTACAAACAAGGCAGTTATGGAAGCACTTGGCGGATTGCCACCAGTTAAGGTACACTGTTCTCTGCTTGCAGAGGAAGCCGTTCATGCAGCACTCTGGGATTATGCACAGAAGCATAACATCACGATTGAAGGCTTGAAGCCACCAGTTAATGATATTGACGAGACCGAAGCATTCTACGAGATGCCGGGTGCAAATGATTAGAGAATCACACAGACAGTGACAGTGGGAGGAAATCCGTGGTTTATACAAGTATGACAATCAAGGCAATGAAGCTTGCCTATCATGCACATGAGGGACAGGTGGACAGAAGCGGGGTGCCGTATATCTTCCATCCGATTCATCTGGCAGAACAGATGGATGAGGAGGTAAGCTGTACGGTGGCACTTCTCCATGATGTCGTGGAAGATACGGAAGTCACGCTTGCAGAATTGGAACAGGAGTTTCCTCCAGCTGTAACGGAAGCCGTGCGTCTCCTGACACACGACAAATCCATTGATTATTATGATTATGTCCGGAATCTGAAACCGAATGCGGTTGCGAAGAAGGTAAAACTGGCAGATCTCGCGCATAATTCGGATGAGATCCGTTCGAAAGCGGCCGGCTGCTCCGAAAAGCAGATTCTGCATTGGAGAGAGAAGTACAGCCGGGCAAAAGAAATATTGTTATCCGAATAAATCAATAATTATTCGTCGTTCGCTTTGACACGGGCACATGATTCCCGGATGACAAGCGGACATGGAATCTTGGCTTTGAGTGGTGTCTTGATGCTGAGATTCGAAGCAACATAGACAAGATTTGCACCATGCTGTCCCATATCATACGATGGGGCATGAATGGTCGTAAGTGGAGGGGTTATGAATGTACTCGACTCTTCATCGTTGAATCCGACGATGGAGATATCCTGAGGAATTTCATAACCTCTTTCTTTGATTGCTTTCATCGCACCGAGAGCAATCGCGTCGTTCGCTGCAAATACAGCCGTCGGCAGATTGCCACTGTCAAGCAGATCAATCATCATATCATAGCCGGATTGCGCGGTGAAGCTTCCTTCCCGAACATAGGTCTCGGCGTCCATTTCCCGATGTTCCATATATTTCTTATAAGCAACAGTTCTTGCATCGATGAGCCGCTCACCATCTCCGACATATTCACAACCGGCAAGCAGGGCAATCTTCGTGTGACCAAGTCCGGTCAGATAGTCCATGACATCGTAGACGGCACGTTCAAAATCAAGTGTCAGGGATGTGATATCATATCCATCGACTGGCATATCCAGAAATACAATATTGCTGCAGATATCCAGAAACGAATCAATCTCTTTTTTCGAGAATTTTCCAAGACAGATCAATCCGTTGACGGAGGAAAGCTGTGCCAGACCATCCGGTTCATTTGGGAAGATACGCACGACGCGGATGGCATTCTTCATACAGAAATCTTCCACGCCCTGTCTAACGCGGAGATAGTAGCTGTCCTTTAATTCCTGTTCTGCCGTATACCAGAGGACAATCCCCATCGTAAATGCAGGCTTTGCCATCGCCCTTGCACGGGCGGACTTGGTATAGTTTAATTTCTTAGCGATTGCAAGTACATGTTCCCGCGTCTCTGGAGCGACACTTAAAGTAGCATCATTATTTAATATTCTGGATACGGCGCCCGCCGATACACCAGCTTCTTTTGCTATATCACGAATGGTAGCCATAGAAATCTCCTTTCGAAAAGTTTACTAAACACAATATACCACATATTACATGGCAAAGTCTATATTTATTATGAAAATACTTACAGTAAACTTTAGTAAATGTATTGACATATTTACTAAACAAGTGGTATATTCAGAGTAATAAATAAAGAATACAAGGAGGAACGATATGATACAGACAGCAGAATTAAAGAAGAATTTACAGGCAGGTGCATACGATGATGTGTTGCTTGATATTTATGTAGATGCAGATGTGCTCCCATATCAGAAGAACCGTTATGTGGCTGCCATCGAGACATATGAGAAATTATACGGAGCGGATGCAGTCGAGATCTACAGTGCGCCGGGCAGAAGCGAGGTTGGAGGAAACCACACCGATCACCAGCATGGCGAGGTACTTGCGACATCCATCAACTTAGATGCAATCGCAATTGTGAAGAAGCTTCCGGACATGCAGATTCGTCTGGTATCGGATGGCTACGATGAGATCGTGATCGACGGAAATGACTTGACATTAAAGGAAGAGGAGAAGGAATCAACAACAGCGCTGATCAAAGGTGTGCTTGCTGGCGCAAAGGAGCGCGGCTATGCGGTTGGCGGATTTCAGGCATATATCACAAGCGATGTATTGATTGGTGCCGGACTTTCTTCATCTGCAGCGTTTGAGACGGTAATCGGAACGATTCTTTCTTATCTGTATAACGACGGTGGTATTGATGCAATCACAATCGCAATCATCGGACAGTATGCAGAAAATGTGTATTTCGGAAAGCCTTGCGGACTGATGGATCAGATGGCATGTTCCGTCGGAAATCTTGTGCATATTGATTTTGCAGATGTGAAGAACCCGAAGGTAGAAAAGGTAGAGTTCGATATGAACGCATACGGATACAGCCTTTGTATCACGGATACGAAGGGGTCCCATGCAGATCTGACCGCTGACTATGCAGCGATTCCAACAGAGATGAAAGCGGTAGCATCGTATTTCGGCAAGGAGGTTCTGCTTGGTCTTACAATCGAGGATATCTTAAGCCACGCACAGGAACTGCGTGAGAAGTTTGGTGATCGTGCCGTACTGCGTGCCCTGCATTTCTTATGTGAGGATGTGCGGGTAGAAGAGGAAGTAGATACGTTAAAGGCAGGCGATATCGATGCATTCTTGCAGAAGGTAAAGGAATCCGGCGATTCTTCGTTCAAGTATCTGCAGAATGTCTACACAAGCCATGATGTGATGCACCAGAATGTGTCACTGGCGCTGGCAGTCAGTGAAATCGCTCTTGCAGGTGGGGCTGGTGTTGCCCGTGTGCATGGTGGTGGATTCGCAGGAACCATTCAGGCATTTGTGAAGAATGATGCTGTTGATAAATACCGCACAGAGATGGATCGCTTATTCGGTGCAGATTCTTGTAAGGTACTCAAAATCCGCAAGTATGGCGGTATGAAGGTGCTGGCGTAGTTTTATTTTAGAAGACGAAGAATGGAGGAAATCACTATGATTACAGATTTAATTCGTGAATTGGTGATATATGGTAAGAAAAATGGTCTGATCTGCGAGGCAGATGAGGTATACGCGACGAACTGCCTGCTGGAGTTGTTCGATGTGATGGAATATGAGGAAAATCCGGAGATTACAGAGCCAAGGGCTGTCTGTGAGATTCTGGAGGACATGATGACATATGCGCACGAACATGGCATCATGAAGGAAGATACCATAACTGCAAAGGATTTGTTCGATACGAAGATCATGGGCTGCATTACGCCACCACCAAGCGTGGTACGCGCCGAATTTGCGAAGCGTTATGCGGAAAGCCCGAAGGAAGCAACCGATTATTATTATCAGTTTAGTCAGGCAACCAATTATATCCGGAAAGACCGTATCGCAAAGGATGAGAAATGGGTGACAGACACCGAATATGGACCAATCGACATCACAATCAATCTGTCCAAACCAGAGAAAGATCCACGTGATATCGCAAAGGCAGGACAGGCGAAGAAATCCGGATATCCGGCTTGTCTGCTCTGCAAAGAAAATGAAGGCTACGCAGGACATTTCTCACATCCGGCAAGACAGAATCACCGTGTGATCCCGATCAAGCTGGATGGACAGAACTATTATTTGCAGTATTCTCCTTATGTATATTACAACGAGCATTGCATTATCTTCAATGAGCAGCATATCCCAATGAAGATTGATTATGCGGTGTTCCGCAAGCTTTTGGATTTTGTCAGACAGTACCCACATTATATGGCTGGTTCTAACGCAGACCTTCCGATCGTTGGTGGTTCGATCCTGAGCCATGACCATTTTCAGGGTGGTGGCTATGTGTTCGCGATGGCAAAGGCAGATTATGAGCGTAAGTTTGTGATTCCGGGCTTCGAGAGTGTTACAGCCGGTATCGTGAAATGGCCGATGTCAGTGATTCGTCTGCAGGGCGATGATATGGAAGTGATGGCGAAAGCAGCCGATCATATCCTCACAAGCTGGAGAGCCTACACGGATGCGGATGCATTTATCTTCAGTGAGACAGACGGTGTCCCACACAATACGATCACACCAATTGCGCGGATGCACGGCGATAAGCTCGAATTGGATCTTGTACTCCGGAACAATATCACAACCGAAGAATGTCCGTGGGGTGTCTATCATCCATCGGCAGACCTGCATCATATCAAGAAGGAAAATATCGGTCTGATCGAGGTTATGGGACTTGCAGTACTTCCAGCGCGTTTGAAGGGCGAGATGGCAGAATTATCCAAGGCAATATTAGCCGGCGAGGATATCCGCAAGAATGCGCTGATTGAAAAGCACGCGGACTGGGTAGATTCCTGGATTGGCAATTATGACATTACCGAGGAGAATATCACAGAGATCCTGCATGACGAGATTAGCAAGGTATTCGTAAAGGTACTTGAATGTGCGGGCGTATATAAGCGGACAGAAGAGGGACAGGCTGCGTTTATGCGGTTTGTGGATTCTTTGTAGGAATGATATAAAAGAGTGCGAGACGGTGCATGGCTTCCAGTGGACGCCACGCTTATGCACCGACCGAGTCGGTAGACGAGAAGATCGAACCTTCGAGCACGGTTGTGCTCGAATATATAAAAAAGAGGATATCTCATCGAGATATCCTCTTTTATGTATGAGAGCGCGAGACGGGGATCGAACCCGCGACCCCCTCCTTGGCAAGGAGGTGCTCCACCGCTGAGCCACTCGCGCAT
>CAVGQQ010000034.1:0-34303 GCA_963631525.1 bacterium | reverse complement strand
GTAATAACCTTTGCAAATCCTTCATCCGAACATACTTCTTTTAATGTTTTTCCATCAACATATGCTGTTATTTCATTATCCAATTCGTGTAAATCCAGTCCCGCTATCTTACAGATTCTGTCGTAAGCATTCTGATTCTGCAGGTAAATCTCAGCATTTTCCTCTACGATTCGATATCCAACGGCAGAGGATATTTTCTCTTTAGAAAAGATATTCTTTCTTGTCTCAAAGTAATCAGTCAACGATGTTGTGAATTTTCCATACAGTTTCATAATTTTTACACTCTCGCCATACTGCTCCGAATATTCTGGATTCTGTTTTATATATGTCGGAAGAAGCTTTGTTACGATCGGTGCCGCAAACATATCCTTAAAATCCGTTCGTTCAACAAACTTATCATGGATTTGTGACCGAATGGAATCCTGTGTTCGTTCCAATTCCCGCTCTGTTTCTTCAGAATTATCCTTTAAATGATTTCGCATACACGCAAACAAATTACTCCAATCAATCGATAATTCCCCCCGTAACGTGCTATCAATCACATCCCGGTAGTAGTCATCCATCATCTCTTTCAGCTTCTCTCGATTTTGCGCACGGATTTCATCCTCAGTCAAAAGATCAAGCCGATCAATATTCTTCTTTGTTGTTTCCGTAGGAATTAATTCGTTCCGCAAAGTCTTTTGAAGTGGTGATACCCCAATAAATTCCCGAAAATTTTGATTTTTACCCATTTGTTTCTCCTCCGTTTTTTCTTTTTTGTGAAATAAGTATACCGCATTAATTTTGTCAAATCAATATATTTTTGAGAAGTAATGTAATCATACATCAATTCACATTAAGAATAAAGCACAAACATTTTTTAATATTTGTGCTCTATTCTGCGGAAATCCGCTTGACATATTGAATTAAATCCTCTGACTTCTGAATTGCTTTGAATCCATAATCTATGTATTTGCTATGTAATTTCTTCCGATCTTCAAAATCAGACTCTTCTTCGTGATAATCTCTGCATTCCAATAATACACATCGACATGGAATCAATGTATCTGCATACGTAATAATATTAATCGCCTTGTCCAGCAAATCACCCATTGTAATATCACTGCATTCACAATTACCCTGATCAATATACTTTCCTAACTGCCCTATTAATACTGTATGCAAATAATCATCGTCTTTCATAACTCCATTGAAAAGTTTCTTCCGTACATTGTTCGACACATTATCCTGTAATAAAAATACTTTATGCGATAATGTAAAATAACCTTCTACAAAAATACTTTTTTCCTGTATCAACTGCTCTGTATTTACAAGTAAATATACCGAACACCAATGTCTCTTTTCATACGAAATTGCTTTATTTCTGATAAAATCTTCGATATCATTATCTTTTGTATTTCTGAACCTGTTTAAGTCCTTTTCCAAATCCGAAAAAGGTACATATTTACACAAATCCTTTAGCGACCAAAGAGTTGTACTAATAATTTTTTACCTTCCTCGTATTCACTTATATCGGGCTTAATCTTTGGAACATCTTCATTCAGCGCATCAATCAACTTTTTACAAGTTTCATCGTCTTTGATTACAAATTGCTTTGTGATAGATGAAGTTGCCATACAAATCCCTCCTTATACGATATCCTTTCCTTTTGAATCTTACATGTTTATATTTTCTCTTTTGTTTATTATATTATATCTCTTTTATCCTTTTACTATATCATGTACAAATAGACTTTTTCTTTTTACTATTACTTCTATCTACAACAGTAGAAATTATCAATAATTCCCTATTTCTATCTTTTGTTCATTGTAACATGCAAAATACAAAAATGGAAAGTATTTTCACAGATATTTCATATTATTTTCTCCGCGCATAATCCGCCTCAATCTCCTCGAAGCAATCTTCCTCATCTAGAAAATCAGTCATATCCTGTGCGGATTCACAGCTACGCATCATGGCTACAGTCTGATTCAAGACCTTGTAATTGAGTGCTGTTCCGGTAGCATCACAATGGTAATTGACGGCACGACCGGCTCTAATTCCCATGCGTCCTGCTTCTGTGACTGCATCGATGTTTGCCCCAAGAAAGATAAATTCCCAGTTTTTCTTCTGACATTTCTCGATCATTTCTTTTATTTTCGCGTAATTATATCTATGGCTTGCATTTTCCATACCATCGGTTGTGATAATGAAGATCGTCTTCTCCGGACGCTCTGACTCCGGCATACGCTTGCGCACATTCTTGATATGACTGATTGCACCACCCATTGCATCCAGCAATGCCGTACAACCCCGCACAAAATACTGCTCGTCTGTCATCGGCTGAATCTGCTTGATGTCCATCCGGTCATAGATCACCTCTGTCCGGTCGTCAAACAATACGACCGATACAATTGCTTCGCCTGCTTCCTTCTTCTGCTTCTCGATCATACTGTTGAATCCGCCTATCGTGTCCGCCTCAAGCCCACACATTGATCCGCTTCTATCTAAGATAAATACCAACTCTGTCAAATCCTTCTTCATAATGATTACCTCCATTTCATCCTTCTGATATTTCGATGTGCAACATCCATGCTTTCAATCCTATATGCATATATCTGCCAATCGTTTTTATCAGTTGTTTTGTTTGTTGTTGAAGGAATCATATCACAGCACATAAAAAATAAGGTCGCCACACAAGCGACCTTATATAATATATCTGATCAGTCCCAGAAGTCCTTGTTCCTCTGTCAATATATCAGATCAGACACTGAAGTCCATGCTCCTCTAACTGGATATCCAGCTCAATCATATCGTAGATTTGATTCTCTATAAAATAAGAGAAGATAATGTCCGTCTTATCGCACGGGCTCAATGCATATCCTGCACGCGCAAGCAGATCTCTCGTCTCATCTAAGTTCAGCTTTGCACCCATGCACAAGCACATCGCGGTCATTTTCTGCGGATGATAATCTGCATGATTTTTTATCTTCGAAAATGTCTTCTTATCCACGAGCGCCCGCTTGTAGACATCCGCATTTGTCATGCCCTTCTCTTCGATCAGATAAAGCAGATATTCCGAGAATGAATCCGTCAGATGCTTCATGCGTTCCTCCAGCTTGCTCTCATGCAGTTCCGTGAACTCATTTTCTTCCTCGGAATCGTCTTCGTAATCTTCCTCATCCAGATAATCTTCGCAGGACTGGCAGACTGCATCATCCATTACGCTTCGCAGTGACATGGTCGGCATGCTATATTCTTCGATCTTTCTTGCCTCAACATAGTTCTCGTCAATATACGCCTGCAGGTCTTTGTCGAAATGCTTCCCATATCGCGCTGCCTGCGCATCGAATACAACCAGATAGATAAGCATCTCATGATTCTGCAGAAACGCCTGAATCTCATCCGCAGCAATGCGGATACCTTCTTCCTTCGGATAACCAAAGCTTCCAGTAGAAATCACAGGAAATGCAATGGACCGGCAGCCCTGCTCCCATGCCAGCGACAGACTCTTCCGATAACAGTCCCGCAGCTTTTCCTCTTCACCATGTGCCCCATCAATATAAAGCGGGCTGACCGCATGGATGATATAATGTGCTGGCAGCCGGAATCCCGGTGTCAGGAATACGTCTCCCTCCGGGACTTCACCGATATTTCGCTCCCGGTACTCTGACAAACGCCGCTTTCCCGCTGCCTTATAGACCACATAATCGCAGCCACTTCCAATGACCGGCTTTGCATTTGCAGTATTCACGATCGCGTCGCACCGCATCTTCGTTATATCATTTCTGACTATCTTAAATGGCATCTTCTATCTCCCTTATTTCTCCTACGCCAGCACTGCATTTCCGGTATACAACTGGTAATATCTGCCCTTCTTCTCAAGCAGTTCTTCGTGTGTTCCACGCTCAATGATGCGTCCCTGTTCGAGTACCATGATACAGTCGCTGTTGCGGATCGTGGAGAGTCTGTGCGCAATTACAAATGTTGTTCTTCCGTGCATCAGCTTATCCATGCCATCCTGTACCAGACGCTCAGTTCGTGTATCGATCGAGCTTGTCGCTTCATCTAAGATCAGTGCTGGTGGATCGGCGATTGCTGCACGCGCGATGGCAAGAAGCTGCCGCTGTCCCTGACTTAAGTTTGCGCCGTCGCCAGTCAGAACGGTATCATAGCCCTGTGGCAGACGCCGGATAAATCCATCGGCATTTGCAAGCTTTGCGGCTGCCTCAACCTCTTCGTCCGTTGCATCGAGCCGTCCATAGCGGATATTTTCCCGCACGCTCATACTGAACAAATGCGTATCCTGCAATACGATTCCAAGTGATCTTCGCAGATCCGCTTTCTTAATCTTGTTGATATTGATTCCATCATACCGGATCTTTCCATCCTGAATATCGTAGAACCGGTTGATCAGATTCGTGATCGTTGTCTTTCCGGCGCCAGTCGAACCGACAAAAGCAAGCTTCTGTCCCGGCTGTGCAAACATCGAAACATTGTGCAGCACGATCTTATCATCGGTATATCCGAAGTCCACATCGTCAAATACGACGTCACCCTTCAGCTCAACATATGTGGTTGGATCTCCATTTGTATGCTTGTGCGCCCACGCCCAGAGTCCGGTACGCTTCTCACTTGGTACAAGCTGTCCATTTTCGCGCTTTGCATTTACCAGCTCAACATAACCCTCATCCACCTCCGGCTCTTCGTCCAACAGATTGAAGATTCGCTCTGCTCCGGCAAGTGCCATTACGATTGCATTGATCTGCATACTGATCTGGTTGATCGGCATGTTGAAGTTCTTGTTGAAGGTCAGGAAGCTCGCCAGTCCGCCCAGCGTGAATCCTCCGACATTTCCAATCGCCAGCATACCACCGACAATCGCACAGAGCACATAGCTGATATTTCCAAGCTGTGCATTGATCGGTCCTAAAATATTCGAGTAGTTATTTGCCTTGTAGGAGCTCTCGCACAAAGCATCATTCAGCTTGTCAAATGCTTCCTTGCTCTCCTCCTCATGGCAGAACACCTTAACCACGCGCTGTCCCTGCATCATCTCTTCGATGTAGCCGTTGACTGTACCGATATCCTTCTGCTGCGCAATGAAATGCTTTGCAGAAAGTCCACCGATTTTTCTTGTCAGCACCAGCATGATTCCGACCATGAAAAATGTCAGCGCCGTAAGCGGAATGTTCAGCATAAACATACAGACTGTCGTACTGATAATCGTAATCGCACTGTTGAAAAGCTGTGGCATCGACTGGCTGATCATCTGGCGCAGCGTATCGGTATCGTTCGTGTACATGGACATGATATCGCCGTGTGCATGGGTGTCAAAATATTTGATTGGTAGCTGCTCCATCTTCGTGAACATCTCATCACGGAATGTTTTCAGCATTCCCTGTGTGACATTGACCATGATCCGGTTATAAGAATAAGAAGCAATAATTCCAACTCCATAGAAGCATGCGACACGTCCGATCGCATGAAGCAATGGTGTGTAATTCTTCGTCTCGCTCTTTAATAGCGGCGTGATATAATCGTCGATCAACCGCTGCATGAACATCGTTCCCTGTACATTTGCAAGAACGTTGATGATGATACAGATCGCCACGATAATGACCGCCGCGCCATAATGCTTCATCAGCATTCCCATCAATCGCTTGAGAAGTTTGCCCGGATTCGCCGGTCCTTTTCCTTTTTGATTACGCATGCTGGCTCACCTCCTCATTTGATATCGGCGCCTGATCAAAATCAGCATTGGCGCCGACACCATTTTGTGATTCATATACTTCACGGTAAATATCATTTCCAGCGAGCAGTTCTTCGTGCGTTCCAATGCCGTTGATCTCGCCCTCATGCATGACGATGATACGGTCCGCATGCTCCACACTGGAGATACGCTGTGCAATGATAATCTTCGTTGTGTTCGGAATCTCGGTTGCAAATGCGGCACGGATCTTCGCATCCGTCGCTGTATCAACCGCACTCGTCGAATCATCTAAGATCAGAATCTTCGGATTCTTCAAAAGTGCACGTGCAATACACAGACGCTGCTTCTGTCCACCGGACACATTCGAACCGCCCTGCTCGATATACGTGTTGTAGCCATCCGGCATCTTCTCGATAAATTCATCGGCGCAGGCAAGCTCACACGCACGTTTGCACATCTCGTCGGTAGCATCCTTATCACCCCAGCGGAGGTTCTCATAGATCGTTCCGCTGAACAAGGTATTCTTCTGCAATACAACGGCAACTTCATTTCGAAGTGTCTCCATATCGTAGTCCCGGACATCCTTGCCGCCAACCTTGACACTGCCCTTCGACACATCATACAGACGGCTGATCAGGCTCACAAGACTCGTCTTCGCACTACCGGTTCCGCCGATGATACCGATCGTCTCACCCGATTTGATCGCTACATTGATATCCTTCAATACGAAATCCTTCGCCGTCTCCTTGTAACGGAAATATACATGATCGAACTCCACGCTTCCATCCGGCACTTCCATATCCGGTTGTTCCGGATTCTTCAAGGTCGTATCCTCGTTGATAACCTCTGCGATACGTCTCGCACTCGCCATACTCATACTGATCATGACGAATACCATCGAAAGCATCATCAAGCTCATCAGGATATTCATGCAGTATGCAAGCAGGCTCATCAGATTACCTGTCGTAAGCGAATCGCTCACGATCATATGCGCGCCAACCCAGCTGATTAACAGGATACAGCTATATACCGTGAACATCATGACCGGCATGTTGCAGGCGATGATGCTCTCTGCCTTTACAAACATGTTGTACAGCTTCGCACTTGCCTGTGCAAATTTATTCGTCTCATACTCCTCACGGACATATGCCTTAACTACACGGATTGCCGATACATTTTCCTGCACGCTCGCATTTAAGTCGTCGTACTTCTCGAATACGATATTGAAATATTTATTTGCCTTCCGGATAATGAACTGCAGCACGATTGCCAGCAGAATCACCGCGATCAGGTAAATACTTGCAATTCGCGCATTGATCAAAAATGCGGCTGCCATCGCGCAGATCATGCTCGCCGGGGCACGCATACCCATACGCAGGATCATCATGTAGGAGTTCTGCACATTTGTTACATCCGTCGTCATACGAGTCACCAGTCCGGCGGTGCTGTACTTGTCTATATTTGTAAATGAAAATGTCTGGATATTATAATACATTGCCTGCCGCAGGTTCTTCGCAAGTCCGGCAGATGCATACGCGCCGTAACGACCTCCCATCAATCCTGCAAATAGCCCGACTGCCGCTGCCACGATCATCCATGCACCGACCACACAGATATGGTGGATATCACCGCCCGGCACGTTGACGCCATCATCAATGATTGATGACATCAGGAATGGGACGAGCGTTTCCATCAGAACTTCCAACAGCATAAACAATGGCGTTGCGATGGACGCGGCTTTGAATTCTTTGATTTGTTTTCCTAACGTCTTTAACATGTTGTCTCCTTTCTTATGCTTCTGGGACACCCAGCTTGGTCATTTCTTCCCCCAGCTTATCTGTAATCGATAAAAACTGTGTGATTTCTTTCTCCGATAAGCAGTCACTCAATCGATGCTCCATTTGCATCACACGTGTATGTATCTGTGCTTCGAGTGCTTGTCCTGCTTCGGTCAGTTCCAGTTTCTTCAGGCGTGCATCTCTGGCAACGCTGGAACGCTGGATAAGTCCGTTCTTCTCCATCGTCTGCAACGTCTGTGTAACGGTAGACCGGCGCAGATAGAAGAACTCCTCCACATCCTTCTGATATACTTCTGTCTTCTTGCTAAACTCGGAAATGTAATGCAGAATCCGGCTCTGTGAACCACTGACGCCTTCCACTTCCGCTGCCTGATGCAGATAATGCTTTACCTGATTTGATAATATGATGATCTGATTTCCCAGATGATCATGTTTCCAATCGTCCATGAATTTCCTCCTTTTCCAAATAATATTCATATCATTTTATTCTTAACAAGCAAAAAGTTCGGTTATGAATTGTTCGTAGTCAAACAATTCATAACCGAACTATATTTTAACACGCATTATATATTTTTCAAGTAATTCATTTTTTATTTTTATCATTTATTTGACGTCTCGTGATTGAAGCACGTCCCCCTACGACACAATATGCAGCATCTGGATCAGGAACAGCCATGCCAATCCATAGTAAGTAACTACGGCTACAAGATCGTTGACTGTCGTGATCAGCGGACCGGATGCAACTGCCGGATCTATCTTAATCTTGTAGAAGAGCATCGGAATCAAGGTTCCGACTAAGCTTGAGATCACCATTGCAACCATCAGTGATACGCCAACACATCCTGAGATCAGAAATGCATGCAACCATGCATTGTGCTTGAAGCAGACAATGTAGATTCCGATAAATACAAATGAAAGCGAACCAAGCAATAAGCCATTTACAAAACCAACCTTCATCTCCTTCCATACGAGATGCAGCTTCTGCTTGCCTGTCAGTTTCTCATCCATCAGCACACGGATGGTAACCGCCAGCGACTGCGTTCCAACATTTCCTGCCATATCCAGAATCAGTGACTGGAAGCACATCACGATCGGCAGCACAGCGACAACCGCTTCAAAAGCTCCTACAACGGAAGACACACCCATGCCAAGGAACAATAAGATAATCAGCCACGGCAAACGCTTCTTCATGCTTTCCTTTGTAGTTTCTCTCAAATCCTCTTCGTCCGTCAAACCAGCGAGCTTTGCGTAGTCCTCGCCCATCTCATCATCGACAGCCTCTACAACATCCTGTGCTGTGATAACACCAAGTAATTCCTTCGTGTCAGACAAAACAGGAATCGAATCCTCTGCGTAATCTACCAGTTCGTCAATACAATCTTCGATCTTCTCATGATCGGTCACAAATGGGTACGTCGTATTGATGATGGATTCCAGCGCATCATTTTCTCTTGCTACAATCAGATCCTTCAAGTCGATCGCACCGTAATATTTATCTGCCTCATCTAATACATAGACCGTTCCGATATTATCATTTTCACCTGCCTGTGAAACCAGCTCGCGCATCGCCTGTCTAATATCTATGTCTCTGCGAATCGCGATATAGTTCGTCGTCATACGACTACCCATCTCGTCTTCCTCATAGGAGAGGATCATCTGGATATCATTTCCGGTATCCTCCGGAAGCATGTCAACGACCTGTTTTTTCGTTGCATCATCGACTTCGTCTAAGACATCGACCGCATCGTCAACCTCCATCAGCGAGAGTACCTTTGCTGCCTCCTGCAGGTTCTTATCCTGCAAATGCTTCTTTGACTGTGCTGCGTAATTCTTTCTTTTCATCCATTTCTTCATTGTCTTCTACCTCCTTATTCCGGGGCATAAAAATACCACCGTTTGTGTACGGTGGTTCAGACAACAGAGAACTAAACGCAGTTATCTTGTTATAAAAATGAGACTATGTCCCAACTGCGTTCGTATATCCATATGTCCGCCACCGCGTTTCACTCGACTCGTACTATCGCAACTGTCCATAGTCTCACCTCCAAATTTTTTTATTCTTATTGCAGATTTATCACTGGCGGATCTGACCGAACCATATTTCGCCATGGTTCTTCCTCGATCCGGGTTGTAGTCTACCCCATTTTCCCCGGTTCGTCAACCGAGTTTACAAACTTTTAACAATTTTACAGCTCATGATAATATGGGCAGATATCCTCATAGCTTCCGTCAACCATGCGGAATCCGCCCGGTATCGTACCAAGCTGTTTGAATCCAAGCCGCTCATACAGATGCCGTGCATGTACATTGCTTGCAACAACCGCATTGAACTGTAAGACGCGGTAGCCATGTGCCTTGCCCTGCACCAGACAATCAGACACCAGCTTCTCGCCAATATGTAATCCTCTGGATTTCCGGTCAACCGCATAGCTTGCATTGCAGATGTGTCTGCATCGTCCGACATTGTTTGGATGCAGGATATACATGCCGTAGATTCTGCCTGTGTCCGTATCCTCTGCAACTCCGCAATATGTCTGTTCCGCGAAAAATACAGCTCCTGTCTCCAGTGTCAGACATTCCTCCTGCGGAAATGCCACGCCATCCTCGACAACCTGATTCCAGATCGTCACCATTGCCTCGATGTCCTTGTCTGTATATGCTCTTACTTCGATATTCATGATTTTATCCTTCTTTCCTATATCAGCCCTGCAAACATTGCAACTGCAGTTTTCATAATCTCATCCGGGAACTCATAGCACGCTGTATGAAGCTGTGCATGCTCCTCACCATCGCCCACGCCGAAAATTCAATCAACGCATGCTTTGTCTTTTCTTCCTGCATGGATACCTCTGGTATCTCATGCAGTTTTTTCCGGAGCTTTATCAGAAGCTCATACATTTCCTTCTTGTCTTTCATATTCTTCCTCGATTATAAGTTATATTTGTTATTATATTATACTCTATTTTGTCCTGTAAACACAAAAAAAGATTCGGTTATAAACTGTTCCTGACAGAACAATCCACAACCGAATCTTATAATAGTATCCATCTTAATGATTACAGAAAATGCCTTTGGCTCTCATATACTAAAAGTCCGTATCCAAACGATAGATAACCATTTCGTCCCATGACATATCTGTGCGTTCCTCTACAAGAGATACATAAATGCTTCCATCTGCCGCCTTCGAGATACCCCCTATCCACGGATATCTTGTGCCAAAAATATCTGAATCCTTTACGCTGCCAATCCAGTTTCCATCATTATCCCACATGACAAGCTCACGCATGTTTCCATCCAATGCCAGAATGCCGTTTGCAGTCTGAACCATGCCTGTGATTGAGCCAAGTCCGGAACCATCCTCATCTGCAAGTGTCCGGATATAATTACCGCTATGATCAAATACAAACACCTTGTGTCCACTATCATCCGCGGCACTTCCACTGATCAGAATATAATCCTGAGTAATCGTCAGATAACTTACTACGGACATCGGCTCCTCACTCAGTGCAAACTCCTCAGTTTCAAATGTACTTGTACTCGTAATATTCACCTTTTCCAAATCTGATGCCTGCACAAAATATGTAATTCCGAATGTTCCGTCCGGACTGACAGCCATCTGTTCCTGTGTATCCAGCGCCCCCGACTGCAATCCATCTGAAAACTCAAGTGTCGACTCATAGAATCCACTCATGTAAACGACACCATTATCATCCATTGATAAAATTCCGTAATCCTCATCATTTTCAGGTACAATTGTATCCTGCAGAACTGCCGAATCGCCCTCCATGCTATAGATATATAAGGTGTCATCTCCAAGTGCATAGATATACTGTCCTGAAACCTGTAGCTGATTTTCAAAAATATCATTAATAAGAATACTTTGATCTGCTACAATCTGCGTTGCCGAAACCGTATAACTGCCAACCGAAGCACTTCCTGTCTGTGTAACAAGCGGTTCACCATCCCACGGATATGGTGCATCCACCTCGCTGCCTTCCGGAAGCGTAAATATGATAGTATCGAGTACCGTCTGCATGTCCTCGCTCTGTGCATCACCGGAAATCGTTATCTGCACAGAAAATTGGCTTTTTTCGTCTCTTGCCATATAAATCGTACGTGTTGTCCCCCACGAATCGCTCTCTGCCACAGCAAAATCCAAGCCTCCTATACTCTGCATTTGTACATTTCCATTTGCATATGCCTGCAAATCAATCCCCTCTGTAATCAGATCCTTTCTGAAATCAAGGGCATCTTCATTTGAAACAGATATTGTCAGGCTCTCCTCCTCATCAGCAGTCCTAAAATAATAATATCCGTAAGACTCCTCATTATATGTAGAATCTGTATCCTCAATCAAGCCTTCAGGAATATCAGCAGTCCAGAAATTCATAGTTACATAGCCCTCTGTATCTATCTCCTGCTCCGTTCCGGCATCGGTCGGTGTTACAGCCTCTGTTGTTACCTCTTCCCCACTTGTCAGATTCAGCTTCTGTTTTTTCTTTTCCTTTCCACAGCCCGCTACTACTAAAACTGAACTTATGCATAATGCACAAAGCATAATTCCTTTTCTTCTTCTCACCATTAAACTCTCCTTTTCATGCTATAACAGACTTGACTAAAATTTGCCTCCACCGCCGCCATGCGTGCTTCCCGAAGACGATGTATGCGTACTGCTGCTTCCTCCATCTGTCTCCTTAGGACGTGGCTTACGAGTAAGTGTATGATACAAAAACATATCTTTTTGCTCTGTAATTTTCATACTGTCCGAACGCACATAATAATTTGCAAGTTCCTGTTTTTCTACACTCTTGAGCTGTCCTACCATGCATGCCACAACAATACAGCCGATTAAAACACCCGCTCCGACCGATATGAATATCCACATTGTCCCAAGTGGTTTTCTCGGTAGATTTCTGTCTGTATAAGGCTTTCCGGTTCTTGCCTGTGTAATGAAATCATCACTCAGCTCCGCATATTCCTCAATAGCACCGGCAAAATCTTTATTTTTTAAACAAGCCTCCAGTTTATTACAGATATAATCAATTCCATCATCTGTAAACACAGTAATGCCATATCCATGCGTAGATATATGGTACTCTCCATCCCCTACGCTGATCAGCAACAGTACCCCATCTCTCGCATCACCATATCCATAGTTCATATAGTCGAAGCTATCGTCAGCAACAGCCTGTGCACTCTGACCACCCAGAGTATCAACTACGATAGCCGCAACCTCCATGTTCTGCCGCACACTGATTTCGTTTAGCTTTTCCCTAAGCGAAGCTTCCTTTGTTTCATTCAGTACCCCGGCATCATCAATCAGACAATCGTTTTTCCCCGGAAACCCGTCTCCATCCGCTGCAAAGATCGTCATACAGGAGCACAGGCAAATCGCAAGCAGCAACAGTACACCTTTTATTTTTCTTCTCATTTCGCGTCCTCCTATAGAATTCTCGCAAGCCACAACAGCCATACAAGACCATAACATGCCGCACTGCAGACAGCTGAAAGCAGGAAACGCAGCTTCATCGCTCTGCCCTTATCCACCGGCAGATCACCAACAAATTTTCCTGTCTGTCCATTCATAGCGAAGGTGTATTTCTGCCCATTCCATGTCGTATTCAATATCCAGACCGGATAAAGTGCATATTTTGACTGTCCGTTATAAAGCTTTATATTGCTGTTTTCTGTCGTTACCTGAGTATATCCCTCTACAGTTGCAGCAAACGCTTCCTCCGTAGATCGTTTTATCCGTTCATTTGCACGGCCAATGCTTTCTTCCGCCGTCACATCATATTTATCTGCCAGATATCCGGCAAGATATGCGGTATGAAAATCCACAGCCTCCGAAAAATCATACGGCTCTATTGACTCCATAAGCTCATCCGGCATCTTGGACGATCCATCCACCGGTACATGGGAAAATCCGATAGTCCCACCTCTGTGTACCATATAATAATCCGTCTGCTTATAATCATAATCACTGTCACTCCAGACCTTTTCCTTCATTGCACGATAGCGCACACGCGCTCCCACATCAGAATCAAAAAGCCAGAATGGCACATAAAGCCCTTTAACCTCATCAATATGGTTCTGATCCTTAAACACACGCGGAAGAAGATATTTACCCGATAAATGCTTCGTCAATCCCTCCTTTGCAGCCTTCTTATCCAATTTAAACGGAATAACAAAATCAGGTCGAAGAGTTCCCGTAAACTGTCCCGTAATCGTAATCTGGTTGTCACAATACGGACAGGCTGTTGCAGCAGTATTTGCATCTGTCACAATTTCACCACCACAGGATTTACACACATATGTCCGAAGACCATCTGCCTCTCCGTTCTGCCATTCTCCGCCAGCCTGCTTTTCCCAGTTCATATCATCCGGTTGATCATATTTCAGTTCAGCATCGTAGCCCTGGAGCGCCTCCATATCAAACTCCGTATCACAATATGGACATTTCATCTTCTGCACTTTTGCATCAAAAGCAATTGCGCCTCCACAGCACGGACACTTATACTCTTGTAAATTTGTCATATGCCGGCTCCTTTCTAGCGCACATCGTTCTCATCAAACGGATCACCGCACTCCGGACAGAATTTCGGCGGATGTGCAGGATCCTCCGGTTCCCAACCGCATTTATCACAACGATATAATAATGCTCCCGCCGGCTTCTTCGCTCCGCAATTTGAACAGAATTTCCCCTTGTTTACCATTCCACAGCCACATGTCCATCCCTCATCTGCGGCAGGTCTTGGCGAACCACATTCCGGACAGAATTTTCCGGAAGCTGTTGCCCCGCAGGCACACTTCCATGTGTCTGAAGCCGGTGGCTGCTGCATCTGGGTCTGTGGCTGCTGCATCTGGGTCTGTGGCTGCTGCATCTGCTGCTGTCCCATTGCGAACAGATTCTGTGCATTCATACCCCCGGAATTCATAGCCATGCCCATTCCCATAAAACCGGTCATCGCTCCTGCTTCATTCGTAGCTGCTGATTTCATAGCATCTGCCTGTGCTCCAACTAATGTAGCTGCTGCCATTGTAGGATCCCGCATAATGGCTGTTCTCTGTGCTTGTTTAATAAGCTCAGCATCCTCTTCCGGCAATGTAACAGACCCAAGTGCTATGCTTATAACTTTAATTCCGCGAAGCTCTCCCCATTTTGCAGAAAGTGCTGTATTCATCGCATCCTCAAGCTCTGTATTATGCATCACAATCTGATTCGGTCGAAGCTCCATCTCCGATAATCGTCCAAATGCCGGCTGCAGAGCACTGATAAACTCTTGCTTAAGTTGCCCGTCAAGCTCCTCACGTGTATATTCCTGACTTACATTTCCACACACATTGGTATAGAACAAAATAGGATCAACAATCCTATAGGAATAAACTCCAGAACATCGGATTGCCACATCTATATCCAGACCTATCTTAGTATCCACGACACGGAACGGAACCGGGTTCGCTGTCCCAAACCGATTTTCCAGTATTTCCTTTGTATTAAAATAATACACTCTCTGATCTTTTCCGGTATCTCCACCGTATGTGAATCGTTTTCCCATCGTCTGAAAGGTCTTCAGAATACTCTCCCCCAGATTTCCGGAGAAGATACTTGGTTCACTTGACATGTCATATGTATATTCACCCGGTTCTGCACAAAGCTCGACAATCTTTCCCTGCTCTACAATAATCATACACTGTCCGTCAGCCACTGCGATACCGGAGCCATTGGAAATAATGTTATCACTTCCCTTTGTATTCGAGGATCTTTTACCTGTCTGCTTGACTCCCTTTGTAACAAGCACCTCCTTAGGCAATGCCTCGCAATAAAAAAACTCCTTCCATTGATCTGCAAATGTACCACCAACTGCACCTATTGCTGCCCGTAATAAACCCATAGCTTCTCCCTTCTGCCCTTTCGGCCCTTTGTCCTTTTTACAGCTATGTTTCATTTTATCTTCTTTTTCGGTTTTTTTCATCATCCGAAAGTAGTAGATACGGATTTTTTCGAATTACAAACTACTGATTGCCGATTCTCATTGATTCTCTGAATTCAAACTCACAACCACTCCGCTCAGCCTTGCCTCTATTGCCAGCCGTGTACGATTTGCATATCCGGTTTTTCCAAGCATACTTTTTATATGTGTTTTCACTGTATTTTCCCTAATTCCGAGCCTTTCCGCAATCTCCGCATTTGATAACCCCATTGTCATGCATCGCAGCACATCCAGTTCCCGTTCTGTAAATCCACTACTCTCAATCATGCCAAGTCGAATCTGCGGTGGTGCATCTGGATAAACAGCTTCTCCCCTCATAGTTCTTTCCAAAATTTCTATCAGCTTCTCCTTTTCCATATCCTTATAGCAAAAGCTGTCAATTCCCATCTCCTGCGATTTCTTTATCCATGAAACTTCTGCAAGGGAAGTAACCATCAATATTTTCACTCTTGGATACAGTCTTTTTATCTCTCCTGCGGCAGCAAGCCCATTACTCCGATCGTTCATCAAAATATCCATAATAACCAGATCTGTAGCATGCAAACGTACAAATTCCAATGCATATGCTGCCGATTCCAGTTTTCCTATCACTTCATAAGCCTCACTGTCCATCAGATACAGTTCAAATAAATTTCTGACAAGAAACTGGTCATCTACAATCAACACTCTTGTTTTCTTCATGGTTCTCCCTTTCCAGCCTGATCCGCACCGCAAATCGCGGGTTGCTTATCACCTTCATCATACCACCGTTTTTTTCTACTGCTTCTCTTAGCAGCCGCAAACCTCCACTCTCCTGCACTTCCTTTTTTACATTAGCTTCTTCATTTTCATATTCGACCTCTATATATGACTCATGATAGTCGATTACAACCCGTAGCTTTTTTTCATCCGTATGCTTTGCAGTGTTACTAATCGTCTGCCGAAGCCCCAGCAGCAGCACTCGCCTGATTTCATCCTCTTGCGGGAAGTCCGTATTAATTGACACCGATACTCCCATTGCCTCTGCATCGTACAGCAAATGCTCCATATCCTCCCGGATATCTGTTCCGGGTTCCGCCTCAAACATCATCAGATAATATTTCCAGGCTGCAATCAGCGCCTTCCGGTTTCTTTTTTCCACCGGCATTTCAATATAGGCACACAGCATCAGAAGTGCATTTCCAAAATCATTATGTATTCTTTCTTTCGCTGCAAATATTTCCTTTTCTCTTGTATATACCATAATTTCCTCATTCAACTGTCTAAGCCTCTTCCCAATCCGGAGAAGCTGTTCATTACGTAATTTATGCTCCATATTTAAATGATATTCCTCTGTGACATCATAAGCTATCAGCTCCCGGGCCTCTCCTCCCTGCAGCTTTGACAGTTTAAAATTCCATGCAGTCTGATCCGGAAGCAACACCATAATTCCCGAGTTCTCCGGTATGGTTGATACACCTGCTACACATTTCCCATGCTTTATCGTATCCATGAATTCCCATACATTTAGTATTCTTCCGCCAACAAGCTTGTCATACAGCCATTCCATCTGTGTATTCACAAGCAAAGGCATTCCGGCATCCGAAAAAAAACATACTCCATCCTGCATTGCATCCAGGCTTTGTTTAATTGAATTTGGCGTGGGAATCTGCCTGCCAAACCGAAGCATCTGTACGATAGTTACAATTGTCCCAACCGTAATCAGAGCCGTAACCACAAGCAACACAAAATACGGAAGATTTCCCAACAGCTCCCCACACCACGATTGAGGTACTCCATTTAAGCTCCGTATGCCCATTTGCAGGAACAAAACATCAAATATGATAGGAATTCCCATATACACTCCGTATTTCTTCTTTCCATAATACATATAGCCATTCACACATATGTAACAGCATATCAGAAAAAGTATAAGTATATATATGCCCATCAAAATCCTTATCTGTTCAGGTAACCACAAATATCCTGTCACACTATGCCTCCTTCCGTATATATCTGATATCTACAAATCCCGTAGCATCCTCTATCAGGGTCTTCATGCTTATATTCTTATATTGCCGTGTCTGCGGCAATCCTGATGGGCAATTTGCTTCCATATGTACACATAGCCCATCCTCGTTCCATATCCGGACAAATAAGGTATCTATCGTCGGAATCATAGCCTCTATACAATCTTCAAACATATGATATATCATTACCAGCTGATCAGACTCCATTTTGAATGAAAGGTCCTGTATCTTTTCATCCATATATACTTCAATTCCGGCAAGCTGCAAATATTTTATGCTTTCTCTAAAAGCAGGCAAAAGCTCCTCCTCCGGCAGTTCCCTCTGTTGGGTACTCAGCATCAACAGGTTGGAATATCTCTTGACATACGCATACAACACAGCTGCATATGCCATGTTATGTTCAAACTCCTGTTCCGATATATAATTTTTCTGAAGAATGTCCCTTAGCTTTTTTCTCTGAATCAATACCTCGTCGGCAAGTGTTCGGTAAATATGTTTTTTTTCTTCCATTCCTGCACGCTCCAGCTGCAGCATTCTCTCTGTCGTCAGTATCTCATTTTCCTCCTCCTGTACATTTCCGAGTTCCCGCAAAGCCTCATTGATTACATGCAGCTCCCGCACATCCTTCACCCAATATCCATAACCTCCTTCTATCCGATGACTTTTCAATATTCCATTACCATCATCAAGCAGTACCTTCTGTTCACACGCCTGCAGCACCTGAGCCTTTGTAATATCCACACATCGACTGGATTGAAAACAAATATTTCCTTCGTTATCCATGATGCCACCGCATAATCTCGAAGCGTTCCAAAACAATTCATAATTATCATTTACCGGAAAAAGTCCTGCCACAATCAGGCACTCAACATATGCAGGAAACAAAAAGCATACCATCTCTGCCATCTCAAACAAACGTACAAGCATACAACCTGGAAATCTGATATACATTATGGTATATATAACTTCACCCAGGAATGGAAGCATCGGCAGCCATAATCTCCGCATATATACATCCACCCTGCACCGGTACACCACTATAGCCAGTGTTGCCAGTCCGCAAAAGGCTATCCACAACACAATCATATAGTAAATAATACCATATGTATATGCTTTCTCATATTGACTTGGATCAGAGACTTGAAAGCGAAATACTCCCTGATGAAAATCATTGAACAAAACAAGAACGAGAAGAACACCAGCCGGAAAATACAGCATTTTCCACCTTCTGTCAATCGAGCTTTGCTGCCCCATGCCAATGTGCAAAACAGCAAATAAAAGCCACAAGGGCGCAATAATCAACGGAATATAATACAAATACCACACATAACGAGCCGCTGTATACAAATGCGTAAAAAACAGGTACTTAATTGTGCGTATCAGCATCATAAATACAAGCATAGCAGCAATTCCCAAAATATACTTTTTTTCCTCCAGCTGAATAATACGCTTTTTTATTATTCCGCTCCATATAAAAAGAGCCAGCACAATGAAGAAGAATGACAAAATACTAACCAAATCCCGAAGAAGCCTCCAATATTTCTCGCCAATCCGCAAAAGCCCCGGCATCAACAGGAAAAAAATCCCTAACCCATAACATATTTTTGTCCAATTACTATTTCCCATCCGGTTTACCTCTCATACAATAATCCACACTCCTTTGCGAGTTCCAGAGTATACCGCCCTGCTGTTAAATTATAGCCTACACGTATAATATTGTAAATTCAATTTTAGCTATCGTATGATAATTACTTTTAATTGCATTTGTACTCATTTTTTGTTATGCTTTTATCGTTATAAATAAAGAATGCGGATACATGCACAAGTCATCGCACTTCTTGCGGTGACAGATTATATATTAAGGAGTAACTGTCTTATGAACGAGAAGGTTCTGAATTATTTTAAACGTCATTCCATCCAGATAAATGACATCAAATATCTGACACGCAAGGATGGCAAAACATGCATACATATGATTGATAACCGAATATCGGAAACGTATATCACGGTAAAGGATTTTCTTGCATCCATGGAATCATATGATTTTATCTGCATCAACAAAGGAACTGTTGTCTCCAAAAAACAAATCAGTTACATCAAGGATGGCATCTACTACATGATGGACGGTGCATCCTTCCGAGGAAGGAAAAAAAATGCCTCCGCACACAAGCGTCTGAACGCAAGTCTTCATAAAAAAATAACCAGTGAGGTTCCTTCTTTCTCTGATATACAGACAATGTTTTCTATGTTGGACAATATCCCAATTGCATTTTGTGTTATCGAGCTCGTCTTTAACAAGGATGGTCTTGGGGTAGATTTTGTATTTCGCTATTGCAACAAGCAAATGGAATATGTAGAAGGGAAAAAAATAGACGAAATGGTCAATCATTCTTTTTATACGGTATTTCCGAATGCTGACAAAAAATGGCTTGTAACCTATACCGATGTTGCAATCAACGGCTCTTATCGTTGTATCCGAGATTTCAGTACGGAAATAGAGAAGGATCTGTTTATCCAGTGCTTCCAGCCAATAAAGGGCTTCTGTGGCTGTCTGATCACACCTGTAGATGAAATGCTACATGCACTACCCGCAGATACCACACACTCTATATAGAGTTCCTATCAACGATCAAGTTTTCTGCCTAATACTTTATCACTAAAAAGAGCTGTCAACACTTACTACCTAGTGCGACAGCTCTTTTTTATGCATAAACCTATTCCATCATAACACTGCTACTGCATTACCTGCAATGTCCATTATATAATATATTCTAGCGTGAACGCTTCCGCAATCTCCATACACCTGCAGCACATGCCACTGATGCAACGGCAAGTAGCACAAACAGCACAACATTCATGGAATCACCCGTCTTTACACTATTATTGTTAGAGGTCTTTGTTGTTTCTGTCGTCACTGCTGTTGAATCTGTTGTTTCTGCTGTTGTTTCTGTCGTCACTGCCGTTGTTTCTGTCGTTACCGTCGTTGTAGCAAGCTTAGCCTCCTTGTAAGTCGTTTTACCTTCCTCGACAGTTACCTTAATCTCTTTTCCCGTTACAACAGAATATCCATCCGGAACCTCAGTAACTGTAACGCTATATCCTCCAACCGGTGTGTTATTCAGCGTAATCTGACCATTTTCATTTGTCTCATACTCCTGCTTTGTTCCGTCCGGCTTAGAAACTTCTACCTTTGCCTTTGGGATCACTGCTCCTGTCTTTTCATCAACGACAGTTATTACAAGATTTCCCTTTTCTTCCGCATCCGGCGTAATCGGATCATTGGATACCGATAATTCGGTAAGATTATTGTTCGTACCGTCAGAAAAAACAACACTTGCAGTCTCTCCTGAGAATGTAATGGTTACACTGTAAATTTTCGTATTTATCTCATAGCCGGCTGGTGCCGAAAGCTCCTTAAAGAAATATGTGCCTGCCTCTAAATCTTTAAATTTTACAACCCCCTGTGCATCAGACGTAAATGTATAAGCCTTTGCGTCCCTTTGAACCGCTGTCGTACATGCCGCATCACTGTATAGTCCAAACTTTGCACCCTCAAGTGCAACATTCGAGCCGGTAATTACCTTCTTAAATGAAATATCTGCTTTCTGTGTAACAACCGGTCTTCCACCGGTCTTCTTGTTTTCGCAAACAGGGAATCCGGTCACATTATCTATCTTATCATTTCCTGACGCACTTCCGGCTACAGAGTATGTAACTGTTCCATCCGTATTTACCTTACACTTAAATACCGTATTGCTCTTATCGTATCCTAAGGGTGCTGACTTTTCCTTTAAATAATACGTAGTATCTATGGATAATCCATTTCCGGCAAAGGTCACAACATAGTTTTCTCCCGAGAGCACCGGGCTTCCTGTGGCTACAATATTTGTACATGCTTCGTCTGAATATAATCCAAATACTGCCGTTGTTACATCACCTGCTGTTCCATCTGCATCCACTGTCTTTATCAGCTTGATATCTTCCACAGTAACCGACGGAGTCGGTGTTGTGCCGCCAGTAGGAGTGACCGGATTTTGCGCAGGTGCAAAATGATTTTCACCCGTACTTGCTACGTTCTCTGAAACAACTACACCATTCCAGTTAGACAATCCTTCAACGCTTGCCTTAGGTGCAATGATTGTTCCCCAACCCTTCACACCATTCATATTTATTGTTCTCGTATACTGCTTATCTGTCTTTGATGAATCATAAAAATTATAATAGACTCTGTTATTTGTTAATTCACAATTATTTTCGCCTGCTGATGCCTCTGTTCCTCCGGTCAACAAATCCAATGGCTTACGTGACCAGCTTGTTCCCTTCATATCTATATTCAAAACAACCGCAGCGGTTGAATCTGCTGGAAAAGAAATCTTTGCATCTGCATTTAAAGCGTTGATTGTATCCGCATCCATATTATAATACAGTACTCCGCTCATCGCATTGACTGTCAATGTATCTCCGGAATATGCAATTCCTTCTGTCGAAGCAGTTGCTTCACTCAATTGTTTGTTATATGCAATAAAGCTGTTCTGAAGATTTGAAAGGTCGATATACTTTTCCGTAGCAGTATCTGCAGTTACGGTTCCAGCGCTTTCAACCTTATACTTGTCATCAGGAGTTTCTGTCTTTGCCAAAAACTTTTCCGCACTTCCCGTAACAGTATATGTCTCTCCGACAACCAGTGTATCCCTGCTGTAACCAACCTTAACCGGATTCGACAGCTGTTCAAATTCCTGAATATAGCTCGTAGTAGGCATGTTATAGTTCGCTCGCAGGCAATACTCATTTGACGGAGTTGATGTCAACTTTTTGACCATAATCGGTGCATGAATATGAACACCGCTCGAAAAAGACCCAAATGTCACAAATCCATATTTTTGCATTATATTAACCAGATTACTGCTATCTGATGAGACCGTATATGTAATCCCAGCTGCCTTCACATCTGATGTTGCTGCCATACCAGTCATCAATACTGCTGTCATCATCGCCGCAAACACGCGCTTTAGAATCCTTTTCCCTGCACTATGCTTTTTCTCTCTTGGTGTTAAAATCATAATCCATCCTCCTCATGTAATATATCACAATTTAACTATATTTTCATGACGTTATTCGTATCAACGGCTATTTTATCAGCCTGTGTGCAAAAAGTCAATCCTATAAATTTGAGTTTTATTTAATTTTTTTATCTTTTAAAATTATTTTTTTTAATTTAAGGTGTATTATTAACTTTAAATCAATTTTTATCCGACATCATACATTTTTATATTCCCGATTACCTCTGTCTCTACGGAATTTTCATCTGGTATTTCGTGAGATCTACCCTATTATCCACGACCGGAATTCCATCTGCTTCCAGCCGGTCTGCCTGTACATGGGCGCCGCCAAATACGAACGCTCCGGCAAGCTCCCCTTCACACGCACCAGCTGCCAGTTATCATCGCGAAACGGCGCATCCTGATATGTATCCGGGAACGACAACGCATATGCTAAGGCTTCTTCTCTTGTCCGCATTTTCCCTGCCTCCATATCAGCCCTGCAAACATTGCAACTGCAGTTTTCATAATCTCATCCGGGAACTCATAGCACGCTGTATGAAGCTGTGCATGCTCCTCGCCATCGCCCACGCCGAAGAATGCCCCCGGCACTTCCTGTAGATAATATCCAAAATCCTCCGACCAGCGCATTGGTTCTGCAAGCTCCGTCACAGGGAATTGTAATTTCTCCGCGCACGCGCGCAGCTTATCTACATATGCATCGTGATTCTCCGTTGCCGGAAACCGTTCAATTTCCTCTATAGATATAGTAAGCTGATCTTCCTCTGCAAGTGTTGCAGTCAGAGATTTAATCTCATTCACATACGCGTCAAATGCATCTTCTCTCTCTGCACGCACCGTGAGACGCAACGTACCTTCAAACGCAGATACGCCATAGTTTGCACTTCCAACGTCTGCTCCTATTACAGTCATACGCACAAAATCCCCTCGCGTCTGCATTTCCTTCGTGATCCGCTCGATCTCAAGCAGAAGCTTCGCCATCGGAATGGCTGGATTTCTTCCAGCTTCCGGATATGCCGCATGGCTTGGTGTTCCAGTCATATGAATCGAAAGTCCCGTCGATGCACACGCAAAGGTTCCCTTGCGAAGCAATACCTGATCCTTCGGATAGCCCGGAATGTTATGCAATCCGTAAATCTCCCCGATCTGCTTTTCCGCAAGTAATTCCTTGCAGATCTTCGCACCTGCGCCAATCTCCTCGCCCGGCTGGAAGATCAGATACACATCTCTGGTAAGCGGCTGTTCTCGCTTTGACAGATAGAGTGCCACCCCACAAAGGATTGTACTGTGTCCGTCATGCCCGCAGAAATGACCAACACCATCTGCGCCACTGACAGCATCCATATCCGCCCGGAATGCAATCGGCGGTGTCCCATCCGGCTTGTCAGCCTTCCGAACAACATAGAACCACGCATCCCGGTCAACAACTGTGAGTGCTGTGTATTTATGCAGAAACCCGATCAATGTGTGCTTCGTCTTCTCTTCATGCATCGATGCTTCCGGTATCTCGTGCAGCTTTTTCCGAAGTTGCACCAGAAGCTCATACATTTCTTTTCTCCGCTGTATATGTACCTCCGGGATTGCCACATCGTCAAAGGTCACCACTTCATCATCCGCCTCTGTCACGTCCTCGTGCTCTGCTTCCTTCCGTCCATGAATATGCACTTCCGGGATCGCCAGATTGTCAAACGCAAGATTGAATTTCGTTTGTTCCTTCTTCTCTTTCCTATCCTTCATGATATTCCTCCAACCTTTATCTCCATTTCAAGATAATGATTCATTCCAAATACTCGTCACACTGCACTATATAATATTGATAAATAACGTAATCACCAGACTGTTAATGAAATCCGCAAATAAACTTCCAATCAACGGTACAAGCAGATATGCTTTGACCGATGGCGCATAGCGGTCACAGAGCACCTGCATGTTCGCCATCGCATTTGGTGTCGCACCCATACCGAATCCACATGTCCCTGCCGCAAGCACTGCCGCGTCGTAGTCCTTTCCCATCACACGGAATACAACGAATATGTGTACAGGAATATAAGTAAAAGCTGTGCACCAAGCAATATCATAAGCGGTAATGCAAGCTCCGCAAGCTGCCACAGCTTCAATGTGATCATCGCGATTCCAAGGAAGAGCGACAGACAGATACCACCAAGGTTGTTGATCTCGCCCATGTAGATGTCGAATTTCCCGGAATACTCGCCGACATTTCGAATGATCGCAGCAACAATCATGGCTCCAATATAGATTGGGAATGTAAGTCCTATCTTCGTCAGAAGCTCGGAAATGATCGTACCGAGTCCAACAGCCAGAATCAACTGAAACACAGCGGCAGCATACATATTCGTATGTCTCTCATGTCTTCTCTTCCTCGACCAACAAGCTGTCATCCTCTGTCACGATCGTGTCAAGCAGATGATTCTTCTCGATCAGACGCTTTCCGATCGGTCCACCGATCAAGCTTCCTGCTACCAATCCGAAGGTTGCCGCTGCCGTACAGATGGTTGTCGCGCCCGTTACATTGAAGTCCTCCAGCACTGGTCCAAATGCACCTGCGGTTCCGTGTCCGCCGACCATCGGAATCGAACCGGTACAAAGTCCGACCAGAGAATCCAGTCCAATCAGATGCGATACACCGACCGCAAGTAAATTCTGCATGAAAATCAAGGCAATTATCAATCCAAGGAAGATGGCAAGCGCCTTTCCGCCGCTCTTTAACACCTTCAGATTCGCCTGGAATCCAACCGATGTGAAGAAGAATACCATTCACACTTCCCGAAGGGTATCATCAAATGTAAACTCCACCACGCCTGCACTATACAAAATGCAGGTAAGTACCGAGAAGATCAAACCACCGACGACTGGCGCCGGGATACAGAACTTCTCCAAGAAATTTATTTTCTGTTTCAAAAACTGTCCAAGCATCAGCACCACAACCGAAAGTGCCAATGTCTGATACATATCAATTTGTATTTCCATGTAAAATGGTTCTCCTATCTGTTAGTTTTCCTGTGCATCCACTGTGATTCCCTGCGATGCATAATATGCTTTTGCACCCGGATGGAATGGAATCTGCACGCCATCCACAGCCGCATTTGCATCAAAAATCTCCTTTAACGAAGTCGCATACTGAATCTCCGTTGCATGTGCGAAAAGCTGTTTTGTAAGTTCTTCCGCTGTCTTGTCTGACATCTTCTCACTCGCAAGCAGCAGTGCCTTGACACCGACCGTCGCTACCTTCTCTGTCTGTCCGTTGTAAGTATTTGCCGGAATCTCACAGGCTTCATAGGATGAATATGCAAGCTTCAGTTTATCCACTGTCTTCGCATCGATCTCGCCACTCTTTAACTTCTCTGCTGCCTCAATATAAGTCAGATTGACGGTCTCTGTAATCGGTGATGCAAGTCCGCTCACCTGCAGGATCTGCAATGCGTTCCGTTCGGTTCCGGATTCCGATTCCCCGTTTTCATCCGTTCCATAATATGTGGCAGTCGCAAGATCCGCCTCCGACACCTGCCGCGCCAAACCGGATCGTATCCCGCCGCACATTACAGCCAGTCAGGCTTACACATCCTACTGTAAATGCCAGCAACATCACTATTATCTTCTTTATCTTTTTCTTCAAACTGTTTCACTCCTTTGAATATCTGAATATTTCATCTGATACTTCGCAAGATCAACCCTATTATCCACGACTGGAATTCCGTCTGCTTCCAGCCGGTCTGCCTGTACATGGGCGCCGCCAAATGCGAACGCTCCGGCAAGCTCGCCCTTCGCATTGACCACACGATAACACGGAATATGTTTCGGATCCGGATTTCTGTGCAGTGCATTTCCTACCGCACGCGCCATCTTCTTATCCCCTGCAAGCTCTGCGACCTGTCCATACGTTGCTACCTTTCCACGTGGAATCTTCTTGACAGCCTCATAAATCCGCTTCGACGGGCTGTCGGTGACAAGCCGGTAGCTCTCCGTGATCATTTCCCGCACCGCATCGTCCGGCACACTTCCATCTAAGATAATCGTATTCCAATGCTCCCGGTTCTGATGCCAGCCCGGCACGACAGACGCGAACGCATCCCGCCAGTAATCACGCCACTCCGGATCTACCTTGACATTCAGATTCATATATCCATTCCGTTCATATGTCCACAAAAACGCTTTCTTGCTGCCCTTCACACGCACCAACTGCCAGTTATCATCGCGAAACGGCGCATCCTGATATGTATCCGGGAACGACAGCGCATATGCTAAGGCTTCTTCTCTTATCCGCATTTTCCCTGCCTCCATAGTTTCTATCTTCTTATAGTATACTTTTAACGTAAGGTCTTCAAGTACGCTTTTTGCTCATCCGTGATTCGGTAGCTTTCCACCGACTTCTGAATCGTCTTTCTATGTACCCACGGAGATAATCTTCGCTCTTCGATATATGGGATGCACGTCTCCCACTGCTTGGCAAGTGCAGTTGCAAAATACCACGCGATCATCATATTCACATAATATTCTTCCGATGTAACCGCCGCAACCATCGCGGGATATTCCGGCTGGAAATCATCATCCAAGTATAACCGCATCAAAAGCCCCATGCCATACCGGATCGTATAAGTCTCCCCGGATGCCAGAAATGTCCGGATCTCTGGGAGCAGTTCTTCCTTATGCTTCGCAAAACATTTCGGAATTGGCAGATCGCATGTCGCCCAGTTGTCAATATATGGTAGCATGTGCTTTACCTCATATAAGCACTGCGCATAGTCCTTGATGCCACCGATCAACATCATGTGCAGATTATTTTCTTCATAGTAGGTATGCGGCAGTTCCTGCAAAAATGCTTCTACGCCATCCTCTTTTGCAAAATTTTTTGCAAATTTCCGCAATACCGGTGTTCGGATTCCGATCACATGCTCCGGTTCAATATTCGGTATCAATTTTGAGTGAAATGCCTGATACTTTTTGTCCTGCAATTCAAACAATCGCTGTTGTAACTCTGTCATATTTTTTGTCTCCCAAGTTATATACAACAACGAGCAGGCATTCCCAGCCTGCTCGTTAAAATCTAATATCTATGAATCTTTAGAACTATTTATTCTTCTTGTCTTTATCTACAATAAATGTATCATAAATTGCCTTGATTGCTGGCTCGAAGTCTTTGTTTCTGACTCCAATGATAATATTCAGCTCAGAAGATCCCTGATCAATCATCTTGATATTGATTCCTTCCTTTGCAAGTGCACTGAATAACTTACCTGCTGTACCACTTGCAGACTTCATACCACGACCAACAACTGCGATCAGCGCAAGTCCTGATTCGATCTCAACGGAATCCGGTTCTGCAAGACGATGAATGGCAGATACCACTCTCTGCTCCTTGTGCATGAATTCGTCCTCATGAACCACGATTGTCATGGTATCAATACCAGATGGCATATGCTCAAACGAGATTTCATTTTCTTCAAATGCCTGAAGCACTTTTCTACCAAAACCGATTTCAGAATTCATCATAGCCTTTGAGATAAAGATTGTACAGAAATCCTTCTTACCTGCGATACCTGTAACAACATAATCCTGCTTCTGGCATGTGCTTTCAACAATCCATGTACCCGGATCTTCCGGTGCATTTGTATTCCGGATATTAATTGGAATACCACAATTACGAACAGGGAAGATCGCATCTTCATGAAGAACGGATGCACCCATATAAGAAAGCTCACGAAGTTCTCTGTAAGTGATATATTTAATTGGCTTTGGATTCGGAACGATACGTGGATCAGCTACAAGGAAACCAGATACGTCTGTCCAGTTTTCATAGACATCTGCCCGGCTTGCCTGAGCCACAATCGAACCTGTCACATCGGAACCGCCACGGGAAAATGTCTTAACATTTCCATCTTTGCCAAGTCCGTAAAATCCAGGGACAACTGCACGTGGTGCCTTCGACAGTCTTTCGCTAAGCACCTTCTCTGTCTTGTAGCTATTGAGATTTCCCTCAGAATTGAAGAAGATAACCTCTGCGGCATCAATAAATTCAATACCAAGATATGCAGCCATAACCTTACCATTCAGGAATTCGCCTCGTGATGCAGCATAATCAGACAGAGGATTTTCAACCAGCTTCTTTGTGATCTCTTCAAAATCCTTATCCAGTGAGAAATCCTTCAGTTCAAGACCTGTAATAATCTCATCATATCTGGCTTTGATTGCCTTGATCTCTTCTGTAATATCTTCTCCTGCTTTTGCCGTCTCATACACATGGAGAAGCATATCTGTTACCTTGGTATCTTCCGGAAATCTCTTTCCAGGGGCAGAAGGAACAACATAGACACGACTCTCATCGGCTGCAATGATTGCTCCAACCTTCTTGAACTGTTCCGCACTTGCTAATGAACTACCACCGAATTTTACAACTTTCTTCATAATCTTCCATATATCCTTTTTGTTTAGTATTTTGATAGTTTGTATTTTATACACTTTTCCGCAATATAGCAAGAGATAATTCTATTATTCCCATTTTTAATCATTTATATTTCTCATTACAATCTGCGCGTCGTACTGCTTCATGGTTGGATCTAAAATCTCTTTTATTGAATTACCACGGGCGGTACCATACACATTATCATTGATATATCCCCCATAGCTTTCCGTGTAGTCATACACCTTGAACGTCACATCAAATGGTGTCTGCGCCCGGATAATCTCCGCCGTCGCTTCTTTGTCGTCCCTGTCCCCTGTTTCACTGGTCCTTGTCCACACACCCGTTATATAACCGTTACACCCCGCCAATACCGGGAATTTATCATACACCTGATCCAGTTTTGCTGTCTTCCCATCCAGTGTAGCAGTTCCTTCCACTTCTATCTTTAAGTCATGATCCGTCTTATTTTCCACATAGAAATATGGATCATTGGAAAATGCATTTTTGTCAAGTTCGTCAATGATATAGGAACCAATGTATGTGATCCGTACCTGATCATTATCCACGACTACCTCGTCCCCTTCTTTCGGTTTCCGTTCGTAGTTCGGCGCAATCTTGTCCTTATCCGTAAAATACACATCCTGTATTTCATAGTCAAGCTGTTCTGCAACGCCCTCGTCATTCATCATCCACACATACAGCTCGGTCTTTGCCCATGTGAGCGAATCCCTTCCCGTACTCCCAATCCACCGATTGGGATTGTTCATGCAAATTGTCATCTCATAGTCAGCATCCAGATACCATGTCGTCTCCGTCTCCCGGTCATCATCGATCCATTCTCCATTTGCGCTTAAGAAACGGAACTCATAAAAAATCTGCTTATGTAGATTATTCTTAACTGTGTAGCGTACAACATTGCTCTCCGTATTCCAGAGATCTTCTTTGATCGGATATTCGACTTCCTCCTGATCCGGAATATAGCCCTGCTCATACACGCGGTCAATCGTGAGCGTCATATACTCATTGTCACATATAACGATATCATAGTCCTTGTAATGTTTCCCGGTATCCGGCTTGTTGTGCAGCGCGACACCTGCCGCGACTCCACCGGCTACCACTGCCGTTGCCGCAACACCCGCAACGATCTTCGCCTTGAGTGTCTGGAAGAGACCCTTAATCCCTGCCTTGCCTGCCGCCTTGCCGGCTGCGGCACCTGCTGCTTTCGTGCCCGCAACTGCTGCTCCGGTACCTGCGGATGCCGTGGCGGTTGCTCCTACAGCACTACCTGTGGCAGTTCCCGTAACAACTCCTGCTACACCGGTCGCTGTCCCCGCCAGCCCTGCTGCCCCGGCAAATATATTGCTGAGTACGTTCGGAATCACAAGCGACTGGGACTCCGCCATAAAGATTGCAGTAAGCAATGCCACACTGCCAGATGAGTACAGCTTGATTCCATTTGTATTCTCGTAATCCTGCACGCCCTGCTTGATCTTGCCTCGCGCTGCGGACAGACGATATTTTACCGTGCCTTCCGGGCACTCCATACATGCCGCGATCTCCGGCACGCTCATTCCATCGAAATAATAAAGTAAAATCGTCTGATACTGGATTGCCGTTAATTCCTCCTGCATGATTGTGAGGATGATCTTCCGTTTCTCTGCATTTAATACATAGCTTTCCGGCAGGAAGTTATCATTTTCCTCTAATACCGGTTGGTCAATGATGCTGTCATCGTCCATCAGCACCGGCATCTTCTTCGTCAGAAAATCCTTACATTTGTTGACCGCAATCCGGTTTAACCATGCGGTGATCCGCTCCGGCTCCTCCAATTGCTGCAAATGGGTAAGTGCCGTGATATATGTTTCCTGCATCATATCCAGCGTGTTCTGCTCATTTCGCAGGAAGCTCAGACAGGTATAATACACCTGCCGGTACGTCGCCTGATAGATCGCTTCAAACGCCTGCATGTCCCCGCTTATCACCCGCGTTACTAAATCCTGAATGTTTTCCATATGTATTGTTTCCTTTCTCGCCTGTAAGTTTTGTATGGTCTTTCATCTTATAGACGATGTAAGTGGTGATTTGGTTGGGTTTTCCTCAAAATCTTCTCATAGATTTCCTCAACGCCCGGATATCCCTCATCCTGTATTTCTTCCTTCGCCTGTGCAAGTGCATTTTCAAAAGAATTCTGCATTTGCTCAAATCTGCGCATTGCGATTCTCTCTCCGAGTCCAATATGCCTTGCCTCTGCCTGAAATGATTCTTTTGTAATCTTGCGGATATCCAGTTCTCCGTCAATTGCCATTGCCATTTGTTCTGTACTTTCCTCGTAAATCATCGTTGAGACAATGTCATATGCCGGAGCGAGCCGAATTTTTTTTCGATCCTTACCATATAGCAATCCAATATTCTTAATATGATTATCCGTGTTTCCAATTAAATAATTAAAGATACATATATCCCATAACTTCAATTGATCTTCCACCGGATTGTCTGAATACTGCCTTAATAATGTAAACACTCGCTTTAAATAAGAGTCCCCTATCTTCTCATATTTCTGAGAAGCTGGAACACCGAGTGCCTGCGCAAAATCTTCCTGTTGCAATCGGAATGGAATTTTTTTACCATCTATTTCCCGGCTATCTTCCTGCATCAGCCGGTCAAAACGTTTTGTTGCAAACAATATATGCTCTCCCGTTCCAATTGGTATAATAAAGCTTTCCGGCACATCTATTCCCAATATCTTTGCTGTACGCAGACATAACTGTTCATTTGCAACGATTCCGCTCAGCCGAACATGACTTTGCTTTACAATATGTGTACTTGGTGCCGTCCCAAGCGGCATATACCATCCATCTTTATCATAATATAAACCTGTTTTTCCGGACGCACCAGTCAATGAAAGATGTGCCTTTGCCAAAAACTGGGCTGATTTTGAAGCTCCTTCTTTTGCAAATTCCAGCAGTTCCTCCCTTGAAATTTTTTTATACGACGGACTGCATCCACCTGCACCCGGCTCACAAATCCGAACAGCTCCCAGACACTCATTTCCAAGTCCAGCAAGTACAGACAAATAGTCTTCTTCTGCAACATGCATCCATCCTGCCACACACCTTCTCGTATATCCTTCCGGCAGTAACCCTTCAAAATAGCATCGTGTCTCAAAAGGTGAAAAAGCATCTTCCTGAAAAGGCAAACTAATTGAAATTGGTCGATGACTTTGATTTTCCAGATAAGACTCCTCGTATTGAAATGTCGCATCTTCCCAAGTCTCGCCCTGTATCTGTCCAGCCAGCACAAAATCCCCATATTCTTCTATGTATACCTCTAATCGCCGCAACTCATGCTCTCCTTTCCACCGACAGATCCAACCCCAATATCATCAGAAGCTGTAATGTCTTTCCAATCTCCGCCGTCGCTTTCCCACGTTCAACATCTGAAATAAAGCTGACACTGAACCCTGTAAATTCCGCAAGAAACGCCTGTGTGTAATGCAGTTCTTTTCTTCGCATACGAATCGCTTCGCCTAATTCTTCTACACTTCTTATCTTCATATTTACCATTCCTCTTCGCCGTACGGCATAATTTAAAAATTCATCTATAAAAATAAGCCGTTCGACTTAATTTTACTGTTGTTAGTATAATATAAGCCGTACGGCTATGTCAATTTACTTTTTGTTTTATGGTTTCAACAAATTTATACCAACCGGTATTTTTCTTCCAATGTATGATTGTAAAATGCAATCACATTTTCAGCCGCCTTCAGATTCAGCACATTGAAGTTTTCGCTCGTATAAGGTGCAGTATGCGGTGTCAGTACAGCGTTTGCACAGTCCCGCAAAGGCGAATCTGTACACGGCTCCTGATCATATACATCAACTCCCGCCCCGCGGATCTGTCCATCCCGCAGTGCCTGCGCAAGCGCCTCCGCATCCACGACCGGTCCTCGCGCAATATTGATAAATACACATTTTTTCTTCATTTTCGTAAATTCTTCTGTGCCAAACATATGCCGCGTTGCTTCCGTAAGCGGCACATTGACTGAGATATAATCACTCTGTGCAAGCAGTTCGTCGAGACTGCAGGCACGCACATGATATTGTGCTTCCCATTCCGGCTTTGGGTGTCTGCAATAATATAAGATCTCCATGCCGAATACTTCCGCCCGCTTCGCAATCTCCTTGCCTATGCCGCCAAAACCGACCAGACCAAGCACCCGGTTCTTCGCACCATATGTCAGAACCCGTTCCCATTTTCCTTCATGCATCGCCTGATTCTGCTTATCCAGCTCCCGTGCAAAATATAGGATATACGCCATTACATGTTCTGCAACCGCTGCTTCCACCATCCCGGTTGCGCGCACAACGGATACTCCATGTGCCTTGCAGGCATCGATATCGACTGTATCATATCCAATGGATCGTCTGGATAGAAGCTTCAGATTCGGACATCGCTTGAGTAATTCCTGTCCTACCGGTTCCAATCCACCGATCATAACATCCGCATCTCCGACATATGCAGCAAGCGCTTCCTCGCTGATTCCATTTCCAATACTTTCACGACTGTAATCTACAACGTCATACCCCTGTGCCCGCAGCAGATCAATCGCCCGCGTATCCTCTGTCACAAAATCTCTTGCCGTAATTACAACTTTCATACTATCGCCTCTTTCTTAAAATGGTCTCTTCGGATTCGCTCCATGCGCTCCAATCAACTTCTCCATCCAGACCATATCGTACCAGCGTCCGAACTTATATCCGCACTGATAGAACTGTCCGACCATACGATAGCCAAGGTGTGCATGGAATTCCACGCTGTTGTTCGTCAGGTATTCGTCCTCCTTCGGTGCATAGGCAATACAGGCGTTCATGTTCAAAAATCCCTGTTCTCTCAATGCTTCTTCCAGTGCCGCATGCAACTTTCCACCGATTCCCATATGCTTGCAGCTTTCATCTACATAGATAGATGTCTCAACCGCCCATGCATACGCTTCTCTGGCATGAAACTGCCCGGCATACGCGTACCCAAGCACTTTTCCATCCTGTTGTGCAGCAAGATACGGATACTTCATTTTCGTCTGCCGGATTCGCTCTGTGAATTCCTCCAGCGTCGGTACTTCATATTCAAATGTAATTGCTGTATGTTCCACATATGGTGCATAAATGGCAAGCAGCGCGGCTGCATCTGCCTCTTTTGCTTCGCGTATTTCAATCATTGTTTTTCCTCCTTGTGACAGAAGCTACATTTCCAATTAAATATACACTACGATAGCCATATGTTTTTGTCAATCGAGTAGGAGGGAAAATTAAATAAATTTCCCCGACCTCTCACACCACCGTGCGTACGGTTCCG
>CAVGQQ010000033.1:0-36418 GCA_963631525.1 bacterium | reverse complement strand
AAAAGCCTCAAAACCCAGTAAATACAAGGTTTTCAAGGCTTTTTCACAAGCAGGGGATGAGAGAATCGAACTCCCGCCAAAGGTTTTGGAGACCCCTATCATACCATTTGACCAATCCCCTATAATGGATATGTCCATAAGACACATGTTCCATTATACAGATTAATCGATATTTGTCAAGAAAAATTTTAACTTTTCACGACTTTTCACGACTTTCGCCGTCTGTTCATCAAACGAGAGCAGCCTTGTATTGAACTTGATATAGCCACCCGGTCTTCCATATTTCACTGCATGCTACTGCATATCGTAGAACTTCATCGTCTCCCGGTCACGGTATTCGTGCTTCTCGTAATAGCCGATCAGCTTCTGATTGCTATCCCGCAGAGCTACCATATATACATCCTTATTCTGCTTTGCATTGTAACTGGTATATACAATATTATGGCTCACATCTGCTGCAAACCAGTCGATCACCTGCTGGATCTTCTTGTTCGATTCCGGGTTGTGACAGTTGAACAGGCTTTTTCCAATCAATGCCTCTCCACCACGTTTTGCATAGTTTTTAATTGCCGCGGGATTCATATAGATAATCTCATGCTTCAAGTTACAGATTACGACCGATGCACGTTCCTGATCTATGATACTTTTGAAATATTCATTCATATAAGACACTATCCTTTGCTGTATTTCCTTTGATTATATCATGTCATAAAAAAGATGTCAGTAAAAAAATGATTGAACCGACATCTTTTTGTGTTTTATATAGATGCAGCTCTATGCGTTTCGCACGCTGTGCATAGTGCTACATTGCTGCTGCCCTCGCATGGACCGGATTCGTCAGAGTATACGGATCAAACAGCACATCCAATTCCTCTTCTGTTAATAACCCTTCCTCTAACACAAGCGCCCGCACATTTCTACCTGTCTTGACGGATTTCTTCGCAAGCTCCGCCGACTTCACATAACCAAGCTTCGGACACAGCGCGGTAGCAATACCTGCACTGCTCTCCATCAATGCCTTGCAGTGTTCCTTGTTCGCAGTAATTCCCTGAATACAATTTGCAACCAGCGTATCAACAGCCGCTGTCAGCGTCTCAATCGATTCAAACACATTATAGAATACAACCGGCTCAAATGCATTCAACTCCATCTGTCCTGCCTCTGCTGCCATCAAAACGGTCGTGTCGTTTCCAGCAATGTTAAACGCTACCTGATTGACTACCTCTGGAATGACCGGATTGACCTTTCCCGGCATAATCGAGCTGCCATTCTGTCTCGCCGGAAGATTAATTTCTGCAAGTCCAGTCTTCGGTCCAGAAGAAAGCAGGCGCAGGTCGTTACACATCTTCGAGAGATCCATCGCACAGGTTTTTATCGTCGATGATACGGTAACAAATCCATCCAGATTCTCTGTCGCGTCGAACAGATCCGCAGCCTGTACAAGCGGATACTTCTTGAGCGAGCCAAGGCATTTTGCAATACCATCCAGATAATATTCTGAAACATTGATTGCCGTTCCGATTGCTGTTGCTCCGAGATTGATCGTATACATTTCCTTCTGCACATACTCCAGTCGCTTCAAATCTCGATCAACCATGGACGCATAACTGTGAAATGTCTGTCCCAGCCGCATTGGTACAGCATCCTGCAGCTGCGTTCGTCCCATCTTGATCACATCATCGAATTCTACAGATTTCGCAAGCAATGCCTTGCGGAGCTTCTTATATTCCTTTATCAGAGGCTGCAGGAGATCAAGAACCGTAAGCTTACCAGCGGTTGGAATCACATCGTTTGTCGACTGTGACATATTGACATGATCGTTCGGATGCACATGATCGTAAGCACCACGCTTGCCGCCGAGCAGCTCATTTGCGCGGTTCGCAACAACCTCATTCATATTCATATTTGCACTCGTTCCTGCGCCGCCCTGAATCGCATCCACAATAAACTGATCCTCGAATTGTCCGGCACACACTTCCTCACATGCCTCCACGATTGCATCGGCAACCTCACGTGAAAGCCGTCCCGCCTGACAGTTCGTAAGTGCCGCTGCCTTCTTGATTGTTGCCAGATTCTGGATAAATACCGGATTCATCTTCGTGCCTGTGATCGGGAAATTCTGCTGCGCTCTCAAACTCTGGACACCATAATACGCATCCACTGGTACCTGCATTGTTCCAATTGAGTCTGATTCTAAACGAGTTGTTTCTGTCATAATCTGTTGCCTCCCTTGTAAATATGTTTGTTCTAAACGATGGTAAGGGTAGCACTATATCGCTTCAAAGTAAATATTATGAGGTCAGAAACAAATAAAGTCGCAGAAGTCCGCTCTGCGGCTTTATTATTTTACGTCTGTTGTGATTGATTTGTCGATTATTTAAGCAGAATAGGCTTCCATCTCTGCCTGAATCTCATCCTCGGTTGCTGCCATCGCCTGTAAGGTCATCGTCAGAAGCTTCTCTAACTCCCAGCCAAGCTGCGTGGCCCCGCGCCCGATCACCTCACGCGAACAGCACTTTCTCCATCTCATGCTCCGGATTCTCTCCTCCCGCGTCGTATCTTTGATAAGTATACTTTTCATTCCAAGGTTCCTCCTTTCAACACCAGCTTCTCGAATGATTCTGCAAATCTTATATCATCTTCCTCGGTCCGCTTTCTAGGACCTTTCAAATGATTCTTCCCCGAACTCCGCCTTGCTTTCTTGTTCAAATGCCGCTCCATCAGCATCTGATCAATATTCGCATCTGTGTACCATTTCCCGGACTGATGGATGGCATATGCACCTTTCCCAAGTGCCATTGCCGCCACACCATAATCCTGCGACACAACGATATCACCCTTATGGCAGAGACTGATCAGTTTGTAATCCACTGCATCCGCTCCGGCACCAACCACGATCACCTCGCTGTAATCAGAGTTCAGGACATGATTCGTGTCGCACAGTAACGTCGTCTGGATATGATATTTTTCTGCGACTTCCTCCACGATTCGAACGACCGGGCAGGCATCAGCATCTACAAATATTTGCATGATCTATTTCCTCTTACTATGCAACCGTAGCCCCAAATGGCATCAGCGATAATTTTGCCAGCTTGAAAAATTGCTTTCCAAATGGAATACCAATAATCGTGATGCATAGGATACATCCCCAGACTGCATCTGCAATCGCCATCGGAATACCCGTCAGGAGCAGCCAGAATATATTCGCGATGAGGCTCATCGCCCCGCCACCATATGTAACTTCCTTGCCAAATGGAAAAAAAGCAAGCCCAGCGAATTTAAAGCACTGCAAGCCAATCGGAATTCCTATGATCGTAATGCACCATCCGATTCCCGCGATCACCCACGAAAGCCCGGCTGCAAAACCGCCAAATATAAACCATAAAATATTTCCAAGTATACCCATGTTTTATCTTCTCCCCTAGTATTTTTATTCCTTGTTCTGTTCTATTCAACTTGTTTTTACACTATGCAAATTATTCTCGCGTTGTACTTCCAGATTTACCACGGCGCATTCATACAATAAAACAGCGCCACGATCTGTGTCACAACCATCATCGGCAGTCCCACCGCAAAATAATTCTTCTGTGTCTTGTGATGAAATAAGTACATCGCAATTATACCACCAATCGCACCGCCCACAAATGAAAATCCTAACAAAGTTGCCACCGGGATTCTCCATTTTTCCTTGATTGCCGCATACTTGTCGACACCAAACAGGATAAACGTTACTAGATTGATGATACCCAGATATAATAACAAGATTTTTCTCTGGCTCATGTATCGTACAATGTTAAATGTCAGCTTGTCTGCCACATAGCCTTTTGCAAATAAGAATATCACAATGGCAAGCACCAAGACACAGGCGAGTGTGACATGCAGCATCGCATTTGATTTGGTTGTTTTTTCATGTAGTTTCATATTATGCCTTTTCTTATGCTGCCGCGTTCGCATTAATTTCGTCAATCACCTTCCGTATCCCCACCCATACATTTAAGTCTGTGAATATCTCTACTACACTTCCTTTATCCGTAAATGGAGATTCTTGTAGTACCGACATATCTTTCATCATTCCATTATGTACAATATACTCAACAATCTGATTCACAAAATAAATCTGCCTTTCATCCAGACTCGTATCTGTAAGATATTCAGAAAATGCCTCCTTTGCCGCATTCATATCCAATCCTACAATTTCACGCACAAACTCACCGAGCGGTTTCGTTCCATATTCGTACTCGTAATCTTGCTTTGTTCCAACTTCTTTCCACAAAATTTCTTCCAAACTCTGAACATCTACACTCGTCAATGGCTGATTCGTTTTAAGTTTTGCAATCGCTATATTATCTTGATGGTTACGTACATAATACTCCGCTTTTGCTTTATAATTTTTCAATTCATCATTGTCAAGTTCTGCATCATTCCAATCCATTGACAACAATTCATCCGTAAAATTTGTTATATATCTTACGACATTATCATTTGGAATATATTTCATCAATCCACGCAACTTCTTGCGGATTTCTTCAAACTCATTAATTCCACCATTCTCCACATAATCTGTATGTAAGATTTTATTTATCAATACCTCCTGCGCCTGAATCTCCGGAATATTGGCTATACTTGCCACACGCTCCACACGCTTAAACAAGTCACTTCTGGCTTTTGAATATTTCTTTCCCGCTAAATAAGCGAGTTCAATTCCATACATCAGGGCATCAAACCGAACAGCACTTGCTTCATCTCCATCTGGCTGTATCAACGGGGCAACTTCCTCTCGAACAAGTAATGTATCTTCGTATGAAAGTGCTTGATAACTCTTTTCAGAAGAATACAGGTCAACATACTTCAGATGCTGACGTACAGCAAAATTATCGCGCGGCAATTCCTGCACTTTCTCACTCATTTGTCGAACCAGAGATTCTCGGAACACCTGCAAATGATCTGCCTGATATACTATATCCTGTAATTTATATGCCATGTCAAATTGCAAATTGAATATTGCTCCTTGCAATGCAAGCATGTTTGCTGTTGCTTTTCCTTTATGCAATCTAAAAAACTCAAAATTACCACAGAAGTCAAAAATATAAAACTTCTGCTTATCTTCTCCATCCAACAACCCTGGACATAATCGCGTTCCTCGTCCAATCATCTGCCAGAACTTTGCCTTACTCATAACCTTTTTGAAGAACACCAGATTCAACACCTCTGGAACGTCGATACCGGTATCCAGCATATCTACCGAAATCGCAATCTGAGGCATTTTCTTTGGATCCGAGAACTCATCAATTGCACTCTGTGCATATGTCATATAATTGTCGATAACCTTCGCATAATCGGGCAAATGTGGATATTCCCTATGAAACACTTCCAATATCCGTTCTGCATGATAATGATTTTTCGCAAAAATAATTGTCTTTCCAATCTTCTGACCATAATCAATTTTTAATCCATTTGTCATTAAAATATTAAGCACCTGCTTAATTGTATCCTCATTAAAGATCCATTCGTTTAATGCTGCTGCACCTATTGATTCCGGAATTTCTCCATTTTCGTCTTCGAAAGTTGCCTCATAAGCCTCCTTATCTTCTTCTGATAATTCATCATATACAATCCCCTGAGTGATGAATTTCAACTGTGATTCAACCGATACATAATCGACCAGATAACCATCCTTCACTGCTTGCGCTAAATCATATCCATAGGTTGGCACACCATTTTCTAATTCAAATATTCCATATGTGTTCTTATCAATCTCATCCTTCGGTGTTGCAGTTAATCCAACTAAAGGAGCATCAAAATACGTAAATATATTCTGATACTTGTTATAGATTGAACGATGCACCTCATCACAAATTACCAGATCAAAATGTCCGCATGTAAATAATTTCCCTTGATCGTCATTCACTGTATCAATACAATTCATCATGGTTTGATACGTTGAGAATACACAATGTGCATTATAATTATCCTTTTCCTCCACAAGATTCGTACAAGAAAGATTAGGAAGCAGATTCACGAAATTACGCTTTGCTTGTGTAACAAGTGAATTTCTATCTGCCAGGAACAAAATATTTTTGACCCATCCATGATCCAGTAACACCTTACAAAGCGCAATGATAGTTCTTGTTTTTCCAGATCCCGTTGCCATTACAAGCAACGCCTTTCTACGATTCTTCTCGTCAAAACTATTGCAGACAGCTTTCACCGCCGCCTCCTGATAATAACGTCCTGCAATGTTTTTATCCACAGTTATATGGTTCAATTTTGTACGCATAGCAAGTAAATTAAACCACTTTTCCAAATCACGCTTCGAATAAATCATGGAACACTTTCGTTCCGGATATTGTCCATCGATAATATGTGTTTCAAACCCGTTCGTCAGAAAAATAACCGGTCTGCGATGATATTGTTTTTCCAAAATATCCGCATATAATTTTGCCTGTTGTCTGCCCTTGGAAACATCTACACATGTACGTTTTGCCTCAATTATAGCTAGCGGTCGCTGCATATCATCGTAAAGGACATAATCTGCACGACCATTTCCTGACTTACTCGGCATTCCAGTAAGTTTCACTTCATTTATCCAGTCTTCTCCCTCTCTCCAACCAGCATCTACAAGCATGGAATCAATGTAAAGCTTTCTCGTTTTATACTCTGACAAATCCAGCGGTTTCGGTACATATGTCGGTTGATTTTCCTGTCTTCGCTTCGACAATTCTTCTTTCAAAGAGGCATTCTCCGCAATTAATTTCTTCAAATCAACTTCTCGCAGAGCTATCTCTTCCCGCTCTGATTTTTCTTTTTTCTCTGCTTCCTTAGATGCCTTTATCTTTTCAATTCTGGCTGTAATTATACCTTTATCAAATGTGCGTTCCTTATATTCATCTGCATAACAACAAGCTACATAATCCAGGAAAATAAACAAATTCTCAAGACATAGCATTGCTTCATCTCTGCCAAGTTTTTTGTTACTATGTGCCACATTATTCCCCGACCTGCGAATATAATCCATACGTTTCAACAAATCTGCGCTTACCAACTGTCTGAAATCTTCCGCATTCATCAAACTTTGCAAATTATCCTGATATGGCATCTCCAAATCCTTATCCACGGAATACATCCATTTTATGGCGAATTCCATCGCACGACGGCTATTGATAATGCTGGATTCCGGATCCATCAGAATGATCTTCTCTGCTGTAATAGCCACATCCGCAAATGCAGAAAATTTTGATTCTTTTTTCAAATAGTCAAAGTTTGTAATCATACAACAGCCCCCTTTCAAGTGTATGGTTATTTGATACATGATTTTCAATTTATTATCTCAACAACTTTTGATATTCTCCCAAAAACATTAATCATGTTCTTACTCAAGCTTTTCAAATTCTTCCAAATTCAGTTCACGTTTTAATTCTTCTTTCGTTGGCATGTAAGGAAGATATTTTGCAGCAAATATCTGTCGATTGTCTTCAGGAAGCGTATACTCAACTAATGTATCGCTTTTATCTGCACAAAGAACAATACCAATTGGTGGATTGTCTCCCTCATTCATCATCTGACGAGTGTAGTAGTTTACATACATCTGCATTTGCCCAATATCCTGATGTGTCAAATCTCCAATCTTCAGGTCAATCAAAACAAAACACTTCAAAATATAGTTGTAGAATACCAGATCAATGTAAAAATGACGCCCATCTACATTAAAATGCTTTTGCCTTGCAACGAAAGAATATCCCCTTCCTAACTCAAGTAAAAATTTCTGCAAGTGATCTATCAGTGCCTGTTCCAGTTCCGATTCGTAAAAATGTTCATTAGCTGGGAGGTCAAGGAACTCTAAAACGTATGGATCTTTAATAATTTTCTCATATTCGTGCTTAGGTTCTAACGTATCAATTTCGGAAGACACACTTTTTTTATCTTTGCTCGCGAGTATTCTTTGATAATAAAAAGAATTAATCTGACGATCCAATTGTCTAGAACTCCATCCCGATTTAACAGCTTCTTCCAAATAGAAATTACGCGCAGTCTCTTCTTTAACCTTCATCAGTAATCTATAATGAGTCCAGCTCAATTCGGAACGCAGTGAGTTCCGAATTGGAAATGTGACATAAAATTGTCTCATATTTCTAAGATTTCGCTCATTAAATCCCTTTCCAAATTCTTTTGTCAATTTCTCTGATAAATATTGCAAAAGTTGCTTACCATAAGCTGCTCGTTCATTTTCTCCACACGCTTCATATATTTGTTTACCAATATTCCAATACGCACTGACCATTGCCGAGTTCACAGACGAGTAAATTTGATTCTGCGCCGCAATAACATATCCTCTAACGGCAGTATAAGTTTCCTGATTAATTATAGAATTGGATTTTTTAGTTACAATTTTGCTTTCATTCATGTTATTCACCATCCATTTTTTATAATGTTATCTGTATCAATACATGCTCTTTCAATTTTGATTTGTCGACTTGGTTAATAAACTCAACGAATTTATCCTGCTTATCTTTTACCGGCACAATAACCTTTAATTCACTAAGTGTTTTAAGGTTAATATTTTTCTGTGCCGACTCAGGAGCTTGCGATTCAAGTATTGCCTGAAAAAACGAAAACCAATAATGAATAAATATATTGTTCGTCTTTTCATTAGCATTAAATCCAACAATACTATCTGGAAAACAAGCATCAAATTTCAGTATTGAAGTTTTTGCAATATTGGCAGCAATCGTAATGCAAAGAGTGCCTTTATCCCACATCTTACTCTGTTTCAATCCTAGTTCAGAATATGTACTGCTATATGATGTAATATACAAGCCTGCATTTGCAACATCCCCCGTTTGAATCAAAGGATAATCGCCGCCTAATAATTTAGGATCATTTCTAGGTCTATGTTTTGATATACCACGTCCAAATTCACCAAGTTCAGGTAATGTTGATTCAGGTAACCCATTAGAGTTTGATACTGGATCACCAAACATCTTGACAAATCGGGCTTTGATGAGATTATCTAAAGCTGACAATTCCCGTTTCCTTGATTCAATAATATGCTCTAACTTACTAAGTACTTGAACACTATTCTTTTGCTCATCTACATCGTTATCAAAATAGAATTCAAAATTACCCAAATCTCCCTTTTTTATATTAGGCATACACGCACCTGATCGTAGCTTCATAAGCCTATCTTGCTGACTCTTTAATGCATAATATAAATAATGGGTATTTTCTACAGTGTCGTATAAGTAATAACAATGTGCTCCACACCAAAATGGCTTCTTCATATAATTTACATACCCGCATGAATTACCGCCTTCACTTACTGTAATAGTATTAGCTACACAATTAGCCTCATTCCATTTGCCAGAAGGATTGATTCCACCATTAAGATAATCAAATTCTGCCCCTTCAATAAGTTCGTCTCCATTAATCTGCGAACCTTTTGAATAATTTGCTATATCTTTTAATTTTACTAATTGTCTCATCTCCATCATCCCACCAAATCCGAATTTGTGGTTTCCTTTCCTTTTTTACAAATCATAAACAGTATAATTCAAAAATCTTGACATATACTATTCATATGTTATATTTACCCTAGCCAACTTGTGATGGACAAAAGCTGGGTTCCCGAATGGGAGCAGGCATATTTATATATGCTTAGAATCCTTTGCTCCTGGGGTTGGCTTTTTGTTTTCTCTACTCCTTCAACAACTTCTCCAACTCGTCCATTTCCTTGCGTATTTCTTCCTCTATACCGCGAATATTCTCCATAATCTCCGATGTCAGCGGATATTCTACTGGTACATACTCAACTTCCTTGTATTTATTAATACTCAAGTCATAAGAATTATCTACAATATCTTTTTTCGATACCATAAACGATTTATCTGTACGCTTTCTATCTGCCTCTTTATCCAGATTTCTAAACCGTTCAATAATATCCGGAATATCATTTTCTGCAACCGGTGCACGTTTGTCATCCAGACTGAATCCATCTGCTGTCATATCATAGAACCATACCTGATCTGTCCCACCATGTTCAGTCTTTGTAAAAATCAAAATAGCCGTTGATACTCCCGCATATGGCTTAAATACCCCTGAAGGCATAGAGATCACTGCTTCCAGTCTCTGATTTTCTACGATTTCTTTCCGTATTGACTTGTGTGCCGTAGATCCACCAAATAAAACGCCATCTGGTACGATACATGCGCATCTTCCCCCAATCTTCATAATTCGTAAGAATAATGCAAGGAACAACAATTCCGTTTTTTTCGTCTTGCACACTTTCAAGAGATCACCTGATACTGACTCTGCATCCAAACTTCCCTTGAATGGTGGATTCGCCAATACAAGCGAATACATATTCTTATCCGAATTTTGATCAGATAAACTATCTCGATATTCAATGAACGGATTGTCAATTCCATGCGTCATCATATTCATTGCACCAATACGAAGCATCGTCCGGTCCATATCATACCCATGAAACATCTGATTCATATAATGTTCTTTTTTCTTTTTATCAAAGAAGATTTCATCTCTTCGATTTTCTTTCAAATATTCACCTGCCGCAACCAAGAATCCCGATGTACCACATGCTGGATCACATATTACTTCATCCGCGGTTGGATTCATCATTTCCACCATCATCCGAATAATATGTCTCGGTGTTCGAAACTGCCCATTTCTGCCGGATTGTGCAATCTTTGACAACAAATATTCGTATACATCTCCCCGAACATCTGCTGTCTGAATCTCATTCATCATGCTATAGATTTCATCCAATGAATCTACAACCTTTGACAATACCAATGGCGTCGGCAACTTAAATATTGCATCATCCATATACTTGGAATATGCACTGTTCTTATCACTATGCAAAGTTTTTATAAAAGGAAATACCCATTCCTGCATGATTGAATACATCCTATCTGCCGGAAAATCATGGAATACAGACCACTTTAATTGTGTTCCATCTATCGTTCTTTCGCCAATCTTTACTTCCTCTGCAAAGATACTTTGAAATGGTAATCCGAGCATAGCACTTTCTTTTGCTCGTGTATTATCTACTTCATCCAAATCATGGATAAACATGAGATACGTAATCTGCTCAATCACCTCCAACGGATTTACCAATCCTCCGGCCGCAAATATATCCCACAAACCATCTATTTTGTTTTTCAACTCGCCTGTAATCATCCACTTATTTCTCCTATCCTATGATTCATTATTCCATGTATATTTTGTATATCTTCCGCCACCTAGCTTCAATACTTCACCCTTCTCAACAAGCTCCGCTAGAGCTCTTTGCACTGTCACCTGACTAATATCTGGACATTTATGCATAATTTCTGTCTTCGTGATCGTTCCAATCGTACTTTTGATAATTTCGCGTATACGATCTGGTTTTGAAATTCCCTCTCTTGATAAAATTGCTACTCTTGATGAAAAATCCCTATATGCAGCAGCTACAATTCCCAGCATGTACTTCGTAAATGGTTCATAATCATTTTCTTCCTCATACCATCCATACGAACTTCTCTGTAAACTATCATAATAAAGTTCCTTTGTATCTGATATCAATTTTTCAATACTAATATACTTTCCAACGATATATCCTGCTCTATATAGCAAAAGCAACGTCAAAAGTCTGCTCATTCTTCCATTCCCATCCTTAAATGGATGGATACACAAGAAGTCAAGTACAAACATTGGAATCAATATAATCGGATCAATCTGCTGTGTTGCCATTGCAACATCAAATGCCTCACATAATCTTTCCATTGCCTCTGCTGTCTCCCATGCAGGCACAGGCTTGAAACGTACACTTTTTTCTCCATGCTCATTTTCTTCTTCAATTACGTTATCCGCTATTTTATACTTTCCTCCATAATCATAGCCCTCAAATTTGTACATATCCCTATGCAATTGCAATATTATAGATGGTTTTACCGGAATATGATCGTGACTGTCATGAATCGTATTTAGTACATCTCTATATCCTGCAATTTCCTTCTCATTTCTTGTCTGCGGCCTTGTCTTTTCATTTACAAGAGCCCTCAATCGTTCATCAGATGTATAAATACCTTCTATTTTGTTTGACGCTTCCGTACTTTGAATCTTAGCTATCTCCCACAATTGTGTTAGTGCGTCTGCCTTTGCTTCTACAAAAAGCTTTTGTTCCCCCTTAAACTCATGAATTTGTGCAATATAAGACACTATCTCCGGTGTTAAAAGTTTTTTCCACTTCTCTCGATAGTCATATTGTCTCATTACATCACCTCAATAATATTCTGTTAACATAGTTTGAGTATATTGTTTAATTTCATAAAAGACAAGATTAATCTTATCATTTTTTCTTTTATGATAAAATTAAATCAATTTGATATAATTAAAAAGGGAACTTTTTGCAAATTTCTACAAAAGTTCCCTGAAAATTAAATTCTTTCTCGTACCAACATTGTTGCATATCCCATAAGATTTTGTCCATTCCATTGTTTTGGTTCCAATCTTTTTGGATCTTTCATTGACAATCCGATTCCCCAGATTCTGTCATTCACTGCTGCCTCTGCAAGGATCGCATTTCCAGTTGCTTTCAGCTTCTCTCCTAACTCCGGATTCTGTGAGTATTTTGCCATAAGTCCTTCAAAAATGATAATCTGGCGAACGCCATTCCATGCATTATCTATATAACCTGACACCTTTCGTCCCAGTTCCTTAATATATGCAACATCCTCTGTTGCAAGAATCTGCTTTGCGATTTCATTGTCCCCAAATACAACAGCTTTCTGGTGCATCATATACTGCTCCATAGAAGTATATTTTACATCACCAACTGTAAAATCGGACAGATACCAATTACTTAAGTAGCCATTCTCTTCATCCGGATTGTGAAATGTTATTACTTTCATACCTTTATTCCTCTCTTTCCTTTTCCTGTTTTTTATTATAGCCACATCTCTTCCAATTGTCACTCTACCTGAGGTTGTATTTTCCCACACATCAACATTTCCCCCTTGCATTTCCCCGTTTCCTGTGCTATAAAGTAAACAGTGTTTACCAAAAGGAGTACAATTATGCGCGAGAGCACAAAAGCGACCAGAGCGACAATTTTACAAAGTGCGAAAGAGATTTTCTTGGAATGTGGCTATCAGGAAGCGTCCATGCGAAAGATTGCTGCGCGGGCGGGCATTACCCCCGGTGCAATATACAAGCATTTTTCAGGAAAGGAAGAAATGTTCGGCGAGATATTCGCAGAGAGTGGAAATAAGCTGATGGCACTGAGTGTGTCCATGCTGGATATTGACTTTTCGGCGATGTCCGACGAGCAGCTTCTGCAGGTATTCTATTCCCGCATATCCATCCGTACCTTCGAGCTGTTAGAAGATGATATGCAGCTCTTCCACATGCTGTTGAAGAACGATTCCGGCACCTATATCCGAAACTTCCGCAAAGTTTATATCGCGCGATGCAACGAATTCGCAACGCGCTTTTATCATGAATTATATGTGCGTGGACTTGCGAAAAATCAGCTATCTGAGAAAACATGTTACATGCTGTCGTTGTCTGAGTTCTCGATGATCTGCGAGATGATCGCCGATGATACCTGCAAGGACGGCTTCACCGAGGAAATGAAGCAGGCATTTTTAGAGGCGATGGATGTGCTGATGCACGGCATTGAAGCGGCACTTGGATTACAAGGAGGAACCTATGGAAAAGATAAAAATTCAACCCGGCACCGTACAGGAGACACTCTTAATTCCACTTTATGGAAGAAAACAGGCGATGGACCGATACCCTGATATCTTCATGGATTACGATTGTCAGGAAATTTTCTCCCACGTCGACTTTCAGGTATCAGACCAGATGAGTGGCAAGATTGGAAAGATCGGTTCGATCATGGGTGCCACACGGCAATTTGATATGGCAAGCGTATGCCGCACATACTTAAAAGACCATCCGAAAGCCTGCGTCGTAAATCTTGGATGCGGACTCGATACAACATTCCGACAAGTAGATAACGGACAGGCGCGCGCCTATAATCTGGATTTTCCGGATGCGATTGCCGCCCGCAATGAACTGCTTGGAGACCGCGAACGCGAGACGAACATCGCCTGCGATCTGAATGATCTTTCGTGGTTTGAACAGATTGATTTCCGCCCGGAGGATGGCATTGTATTTTTTGCGTCCGGTGTATTTTATTATTTCAAGACTGACGATGTGAAGTGGCTTTTCTCAGCGATGGCGGAACGTTTCCCAGGTGGGAAACTCGTCTTCGACGCAACAAAGAAAAAGGGATTAAAGAGCATGTTGAAGGTATGGCTAAAAGGCTTCGAGATGAAAGACATCAGTGTCTATTTCAGCGTTGACGATGTAATTGTGTTGAAAGGCTGGAGCAGTCATATAGCCTCCGCACAGAGTAACGGCTATCTGGAAGGCTACCGCCCGCTCGATAAGCGTTTCGGATTCATAACGAACATGGTGTTCCGGCATCTGGATAAGTCCAGGATGTGTCAGGTCATTGAGATAGATTTTGCCAGGAAAGGATGATTTAGTTGAAGTACGGATTCTCACAGAAATTATTTGGATATTTTTATCACAGCTCCTGCATGAAGCAGGCAAAAAAACAGCATTTACAGATCGACAGCAAGGCAATCAAACAGGAATACCGTGCCATCCTGACGCGCGCCAAGGATATCGGCAAATCCCGGCTGATGAGTTCCTACTGCATGGGCGCATATTTCATCGCATTAAACCGGAACACAACCTTATCCCCGGAGGAATGTTATGCCCTGTATAAGGACGGTCTTTCCGCAAATCAGTTGTTCCACAAGGTCGTGGGAAATGCAGACAGCTATCTCGATGCGAAGAAGCTTCCAGCCCGGAAGCAATGGTCTGCCGACTCCCATAAGCGGAAATATGAAAACGACTGGGTGGTTGACATCTTAGAAGGCGGCGCAAATGATGATTTCGAGCTTGGCTACGATTATCATACATGTGGCGTCTGCAGTCTGTGCCGGGATGAGGGCTGTTTCGAGCTCGCCAAATATCTCTGCCGCATGGACTATGTACTTGCCGACATGATGCACATGCGTCTGGTTCGGACACAGACGATTGCAGAAGGTGCATCCTACTGTGACTTTCGGTACAGCCGGATTGGGTCAGAGCCAAAAAAGAATTCTTAACAATCATCTTCCCGCTTCATTGTTGCCCGCCGCTTCCGATCCACTTCGATCCATTCATCGAGCGTGAGCGGGACATAATCGGAAAACATACAAAAGCAGTTTATCATCTGGCAGGGAATAGAGACAACCTCTTCGGTGCCATCCTTTCCAAGCACCGGGCGCGTAGATGCACGCGTCTGGCGCTGAAACTCATCAATCAGGTACTCGTCGTATGTATTATGCACATGTCCATACAGCATGTACGTCTTCGGTTCTCCCTGTGCATTCCGACGATACTGTCCGTTGTAGCACATAACCGGATAATGACACAGGATCACCTTTCGGTTGTTATCATTGATTTCTCTGTAATGTGTGATCCATTCAAAATGCGATGGATCAAATTGCTTGTTTGCTATAAAATGGTCGTGATTTCCGATGATCAGATACTTCCTGCCATTCAACCTATCCAGAATGGCATTTGCAACTTCTCCCTTTTTCGAAATGCAGAAATCCCCTAAGATTACAACCTCATCACGTTTACGCACACGCGAATTCCACTGTGCGATCATGTACTCATTCATGGCTTCGCCGCTCTCAAAGCCACGGCAATCCATACGGGTATTCAAATTTTCATGGCAGAAATGTAAATCTGCAATATAATAACGCATAACAGGTTCCTTTCCTTAAACAAATTATCGCGTGATCAATCTCCACCCTGCATGGCATTCCGGGCACACTCGATTCCATTTATTATTTCCTGCTGCCATTCCATAATAATTGATAATATGTTTTCCGATTGGTCTCCGGCAGGTTTCATTGGAACAGAAATTCCGCACCCATGCCGTTCCACACGCCGGGCAGGTCACTACATAATGATCCATATTCGCGCCTCCAGAAACCATCGTCTCAATATTCTCCACTTTTACTTTATGTCCACAATCCCAGCACATAGCATCATAGATTCCAAAATAATGCTCCATGATCATCGTGATCCAGACACGCAGATAAATATCCTTTCCCGGCAGAAGATAATAAGACCCGATTCGGTTATCATTCACATAGTGATATTCTTCTTTCCGTGAGTCTGCAGCCTGCTGATCTGGATTTTTCTGCGCATTTTCCATGAAAAACTTCCGTGCACGCTCTGATATCAGCAAATCCCTGTCATCAACAGGGCTGCCTTTCAGATATGCATTGTATTCCTGCCATAAGGATTCCAGACTCTGTCCGCAATAGGCGTGTGGATTTCGATCCTGATACTCCCATTTATCGGTACAACTATATGCATTGCTATGGAGGATAAATGAACCATCGATTGGCTGTACCTGTGACAGTTCCACAATGTATTTCTGCAAAGCAACTGTCATAAGATCCGAATACCAGCGTCTCGTTCCATCCTCTTCAGTTAAGCTATTCCGTGATCGGTATTTTGCGTCAAGGCAGAAATGCTTTGTCTGCCCGCGGTAGGTCATTTCCACATAAAAATCCGGTGCCAGCTTCTGCTTTGGTCTTCCGCCTTCCGGGATAACCTCTTCCTGCCAGTCCACAGTATCGCCAAGAATAAATTCATGGTTATAGTAGATATCTACCTGCATCTCATCGGCTTCTATATTTCTGGATGCATCATACAAATGTCCTTTCAGATAGAACACGGAATCCTTGAAATCTCCTTTTTCCAACAGTTGATTGATATATTTATGCAATTGTTTTTGAGAGGAATCTCCATACCCTTTCCCCTCATCATCCAAAAATTCAAATCCATAATCAACCACAAAGATATGCACCAGCTTCACCAGACACCAGCGCTCATACAACTGCTCTAATTTCAGAATTGGAATATCATCGGTTTCATTGTAATAAATTTCCTGATCAAATTCACTCGCTTGTTTCATCAACTGATACATGGCATGATACTTCGGATTTGAGGCAAAGATATTTGTACATCGCAGGCTCTCCCGGGTACCCGGAATATGAGAAATCTCTTTCGCTCTGCAAAGTCTCTTCATCCGTTGAATCAGTGCATCCCACTCCTGTTCCACCTGTTTCATAAGTTCCGTGGACTGTTCCTGTCGGTGTTGCCGCTTCTCCCCTTCCTCGATCGCAAGTACCATTTGTCCAATCGATAAAGCATTCGCTCCCCAGCCGCTTTCCTTCTGTGCAAGATTCCTTAGCAGCATCTTCGAAATCTCTGATCCGTATTCGAGATAATCCTCCTGCTCGGAGTAGGTAAATCTCATCGTTTCCCTTACATTTTTCTCCCTGACTGTAATCGTGTTGATCTTGGAAATATATATGTGTAATTCATGTTTGTCCATCCTCGCTGATTTGACAGAATCTACCAATTCCACACTTCCGCTTATATCAAAACGTACCCAGTCGCTGCCATTCTTTAAATTTCTGCTTGCCGCATCGCGACGCGCCTCAGATACAACATAGTATAAAAATCGGAGCAGCTTATAATTCTTCATCCGCACCCGGATGTCCGTTCGCTGGAATTCATCCTGATTCCGGGTCAATGCACTATATACCGCATACTGGGATGCAATATCATATTTATTCAGAGCGAGATCTGTCAGACATACCGATTGCCCATCTATGTCATGAACAGCAGATGTATCCGCAAAGTTCTTGTGATATACATTCCACGCCGGCGCCTGCTGATGTTTCCACCATACAAGTGAAAATAAAAAATTATCTTTTTGAACGACTTCCTCGCCATTTTGCATCGGATACCGCTCCGTATCATTGACCGTATTCGTGAGCAGTTCCCTCTTTACCGTGTCAAACTGCCAAATGCGCATTGCCTTCTTAATTTTCTTCAGCGTCTCTTTATCCGAAATGCTGTCTTCCTCTTGAAAATCATCCAGATACCCAAATTCTGCATGCATAATACTCTGCAACGCACTTGCTTTCTGCCGTCTCAGATAGGATTCTATCCGATGAAAAAACTGGACGATCATCCGGTTTTCATAGATATTATGTGTTTCCTTATATTTGACAGCATGCACATCCGGATTCCCGGTAAACCGGTATTCGAGCAGACTTTTGACCGTCATATTCTTAATCCGGTGAACCGGCATCTTCACATATTCCGTAGTCAGATCTTTCTCCATATTTCCATGCAGCCGCCTCCATGTAGTCTCAATCTGAGAGACAAGATTCTGCATGTTCCGAAGCTGATTATGCTGAACATTTTCAATAGAAACTCTGGTATGTGACCCGGTATCCATCAGCAATTCACTTGATATCGCATACAGCTCATTGATCATCGCCTGATAATCCTGCTCCTCAATCGATGGCAAACTTTTGACCATGATTGTATCCCTCTTACCATCCTTGTAACAGACATAAACCCGCTCTGTTCCAGCAACGGTATAATGGCTGCTGTCTACATCCTGATATCTGCCTCTTACGGACTTCCAATGTCTTGGAGGGACATAATAATCCGCCTCTTTATCCTCAAATTTCTGGTATGCCGTCTCCTCGCCAAGCATTACCGCAGACACACGTTCCCGATCTTCCTTCGTCACACATATAATAAGATCTGCATTCTCATAAAGCCATTCTGCATTCTCACCATCCCGCTTCTTTGTGCGCAGATGAGAACACAAAACAACCTTCGTCTCCTCACCTGGCTGAAATGGTCCAAGCTGCACGCCAAGCTCCTCTAATGCAGTCTTCTGTTTTTCATTGAACTCTGAAAATCGTACCTGACGGATCGGCGCGATACCTTTCTTATCCATTGCGCGAAAATTATATTGTGCATTTCCAAGTTTGATTTCTATCATGTCTTATCTCCAGTAATAGCTTTCTTCAACCAGCTCGCCATTTACATCTGCAATCATCGCAAGAAGTTTTTCCTTCGCAGACGGATATTCCCGTGTCTCAAGCTCCACTACCAGTTTCTCGGCTTCCTTCACATTGTTCCTGTCAATCCGAACCGCGGATAATATCTTGTCGAAGATCAGCCAGTCGATATCCACATCCGGATTCCAACAAAGAATCTGATCCATATAATGATAAAACCGATTGGATATCGTACAGATATCCTGAAACAAGTCAATGATTTCCTGAACTTCCTTTCTCTTTGCCACAATTGCCTGTTCCTCGTCCTCTGACAAAGAAATTGGATTCAGAGGCAGGAAACTATCTACAGAAATTGTATATGTTTCCTGTTTCGGAAGTGCATCCACTACAGCCTGCAATTCTTCTTTTTCCTGATTCTGCAATACGCCTACACGAATCGCATAGCTTCTGTCTACCACCTTTGGGCTCAAACTCTTGGTTGTCTCATCCATATTGATGGTTCCAATAAAGCGCACATTATCTGGAATCCGAAACTTACCCGGATATAACTGTTTCATGCAGATGTCCTTCGCCTCTTTGCAGTTTTCGGCTGTAATGCCCTGCGCATCAAGCTCCAGCAGACGCATAAGGTTCGCATTCTGTGTCTGTCCATACAAGGTCAGTGTCCGGTCATCCCGCGTCATCGCGCTTAACACTTCTGAGAAATAGTACTCCACATGCGCAAGATTCATTTCATCCAAAACAACAAGATACAATTTGTCGGGATGCTGGTTCGCCTCAACCAGACTCTCCAGAAATGGTGTCGAAATATACCGGTCTTCCAGCGCATTGTAATACCCTAACAGATCATGGTTATCCGACCAGCTAGGCTGCACTGCAACTGGTCTGCATTCTGCACCAATTGCCTCCGCAACTGCCTGTGGAAGAGACGTTTTTCCGGAGCCGGGTTCTCCCCAAAGAATCGTAAGCTGTTCCGTGTGCAGGCTGTCAAGCAACCGTGCAACCACAGACCGGTCATACTGCAGTCTCTTTCTCCGCCACAGATAGTTCCAGACATAATCAGTAAGTTCTTTCGCTCCCATGCTGGCTACCGCTTCTTTCTCTGTCTCCTCTGGCAATATTTCCTCCATTGGCAGACCATACTTTCTGGCGATCCGCTGTATCGCCTGAACCTTTTGTTCCAGAGATGCTGCAAGCTTCTCATAGTTGCCCTGTGCTTCCGCTTTCTTCTGCTCATATTCCAGATCCAGATCGTGCCGTCTTTTTTCCATCGCAGCCTCAATCTTCTGGAAATTCGTTTGCTGCTCTTGTAACTTTGCTTTGAGTTCATGGCTCTTCGTTTCCGCATCCGCAATCTGCGCACGAAGCTTGCTGATCTGGTCGTTCAACGCCTCAAGATTTCCAAAATCATCATAGAACCGACAAATGACTGGCCATCTCCGATCCTCATCTTCGACATGCTCCAGGCAAAGTTCAAATATATAAATTGTAGAATCTTCTAACCGGATAGCTTTTCCTTTTATCGTACTTCCCAGATAAGCGATACCTTCCATCCCCTCAAGTAGCGCACGCGTGATCACCTTATCCTTCGATGGTGAATACGGATATATTCGTACACTTCTACGTGTTCCCATCTCGCTCGCCCATTCCTCAATCTTTACTTTTCCATAGAGTAACAGTTTTTTCTGTCCATCTGTCTCCTGCTCAAATACACATTCTTCTCCAATCACGTCTTTTATGTACTGTACCTGTTTCTCACGTTCCCATGTGTTAAATTCGCCTTTTGATACAACTTCCATCTCCGGTATTTATCTCCTCTTCCTGTGTTTTTCGCATTATGCTGGCTTGCGCAAGCGCAGCCGTCGCAATGCTCATTTTAGCATGTCGCCTGTCGGCTCCATGTGTATTTTCGCATTATGCCGGCTTGCGCAAGCGCAGCCGTCGCAATGCTCATTTTAGCACACTTTTACAACGATAGCAAAAGCCCGCAACGCGATTCTTTCCGACCACGCTGCGGGCTTCCTCTACATAGTTTTATATCTAGTTATATTTCCACTGTTCACTCTCTAACTGCACATCAACCATATGCTTATAGATACCATTCTTCTCCTTCAACGCTGACGGTGTTCCCTGCTCAGCGACTACGCCATCCTTTAATACGACGATCTGGTCAACCCCATCGACTGTACGCATACGGTGAGCAATAATCAGAACGGTCTTGTTCTGGATCAGCTTGGAGATGGACTCCTGAATCACAGACTCATTATCCACATCCAGAGAAGCCGTTGCCTCATCCATCAGGATGATTGGTGCGTCCTTCAGGAATGCCCGTGCGATAGAGATTCTCTGACGCTCACCACCGGATAATTCGGAACCATTTTCACCGATCATGGTATTCCATTTGTCTGGTAATTTCTCGATAAAGTCAGTACAGTTTGCAAGCTTGGCAGCCGCCATAACTTCTTCGTCTGTTGCATCCTTCCGCCCGATCCGGATGTTCTCCATAACCGTGTTGTTAAAGAGTGTCACATCCTGGAACACAATGGAATACAGGGAAAGTAATTTCTCCGGCTCAATCTTCGATACATCCATACCGCCGACTGTGACAGTACCTTTCTGGATATCCCAGAATCTTGCTGCCAGTCTTGATACAGTTGTCTTACCACCACCGGATGGCCCGATCAGGGCTGTTACCTGCCCCTGCTTTGCTGTGAAGCTGACATCGGAGAGCACCTGCTCCCCACTGTCATAGGCAAATGCCACGTGGTCAAATACGATATCATATCCCTTGTTCGTCAGTGTCTCTGCACCAGTCTGCTCTTCGTGTGACAGGATTTCATCCATACGCTCACAGCTCGGCTCCAGACTGATCAGGGCTGACAGGTTCTGCAAGGCGATCTGCAAAGGCTCATACATTCTTGTTACAACAAGCAGGAATACAAACAATGTCAATACATTGATCTCGCCTTTTACAAGCAGGATACTTCCTACCAGAGCAACCGTTCCAATGCCAAGCTTCAGAATCATCTGTGCCGAACATACATAGGCTGCATTCTTGAACTCCAGCACGATTGCATTTTTCTCTACGGCTTTGATCTTCTTGTTCAAGCCTTCCATGTATGTCTCTGTCATGTTGTTGGAACGCAGGTCACGGATCGTCTCCAATCCCTCCTGAATTCCATCGAGACAGGAAAGCTTATATGTCATCGTCTTCTTCTGTACAGACTTCAAACCCTTTCTCGAAGTCAGCACAATGATAAATGCGATTGGCATCACCCATACAGCGGCAAGTGCCATCTTCCAGTTGAAGAACAGCAAGCCGATCACAATGATCGTTGTCGAGATCATCGAACCGATCAGCTCTGGAATCCAGTGAGAGCTTCCAGTCTCCAGCAATGCACAGTCTGACATGATCGTATTCGTCAAATCGGACAGATCCTTCTTACCGAAGAAGGAAAGCGGAAGGCGGCGAAGCTTCTCGGCAAGCGCACGTCTACGCACACCACTTTCGACATAGGTTGAAAAGAAGGTTGCCTTATACTGAAACAGGGTTGTAACTGCTACAAGTAAAAATACTACGACGATTCCACCGATGAAGAATCCGAGCTTATCCTTTGGCACCTTGCCATCGAGCAGATACGAGGCAAGCTGATACAGAAGTCCAACCGGCAGCATCAGCACAAGGTTCGCGATTGTGACTGCCACAAACGCTTTTATCATGTTCTTTGCACCGTTTTCGGACAGTGCGTATTTATGTTTCAATTTCTCGATCATGCGGTTGCACCTGCCTTTCCTACCTGCCAGTTCACAGACTTGTTATATTCATTCCACATGTGTGTGTAGATACCATCCTTGGCTACCAGCGCGTCATGTGTACCAGACTCTGCAATCTTTCCGTCCTTCAATACATAGATCTGATCTGCATTTGTCACAGTCGACAGACGGTGGGCAATCATGATCACCGTCTTATCCTTGGACAGATTCTCAAATGCACGCTGTACCTGTCTCTCGTTATCCGGATCGGCAAATGCGGTTGCCTCATCTAAGATCAGGATCGGCGCATTCTTCAGGAATGCCCGCGCGATCGACAGACGCTGCATCTCACCACCGGATACATACGTTCCCTTCGAGCCGATCACTGTGTTCACGCCCTCTGGAAGCTTGTCGATGATGTCGCTGCACTGTGCCTTCTCCAACGCTACCATTACTTCTGCGTCCGTCGCATCCGGTCTTCCCATACGGACATTTTCCAGAATCGAGGTCTTCAGCAGCTTACTATCCTGAAATACATACGACACCTGATTCATCAGCTCCTTGCTGTCGATGTTCTTCACATCCACACCGCCGATCTCGATGCTGCCACTCTTGACGTCCCAGAATCTTGCGATAAGTGATGCCAACGTCGTCTTACCACCACCAGACGGACCAACAAATGCGATATGGGAACCCGCCTTGACAGAAAGCGTGATGCCGTCGATGGCATTTGCCTTTGCCTCATCATAAGCAAATGTCACGTCCTTCAACGCAATGGATGCATCCTTCGGTGTCTGCTTATTTGCTGCCTCCGGAAGCTCCTTCGCATTTAATACCTCGTCCATTCGGTTCAATGCATCCTCGACAAGCATCTGTGATTCGCCTGCATACGCAACCTTCATCAACGTTGTCGTGAGTACCGAAGTCACCAATATGTAGAAGATCAGGTTCAATACGAATTTGTCTGTGACTGTATTTCCACCTAATGCATAGGCTGCTACGATCAACGCTGCAAAAATACCGTTACAAAATACGGTGAAGCCGATCATCGGAATCATCATGGATTTGGTATAATCGATCGTCCATTTCTCATACTCATCGATGGCCGCCTTGAACCGCTTGAACGAGAAGATCGTCTGACCAAATGTCTTTAAGACAGGAACGCCTCGCACATACTCTACCGCTTCGGAGGACATTGTCTCCAGCGAGTTCTGATACTGCTTCATATCCTCTGCCATCTTCGGTCCCATCATCATCGTACCCATGATGAGGAATGCGAATACGACAGGAATCAGGCTGATCAGACCAAGACGCCAGTCAAAGCTTGCCATCAGCACGAGCAGACCGATTGGTGTTGCTCTTGATACGACCTTATCTGGCAGGTTGTGTGCCAGAAACGTCTCTGTTGCTGCGGAAGAATCCATAACGATCTTTCGGATCTTTCCGGTTCCTTCTGCCTCCACGTAACCAAGTGGAAGCCGCATAATGTGATTCATCATTTCGGTACGCATATTTGCCTGCACGTGGAATGCTGCCTTGTGGGAACACATCAAAGCTCCGATATAAAGCACCATTGCAAGCAGGGCAAATCCAACTGCCTGCCATCCATATGCTGTGATATGTGTTGCTTTGGAATAGTCCGGTCTTACTTCTAAGACCTCTTTTATGATGCGCCACACATCATAAAACGGAATCAGCGCAACCCATGCACTGATCGCTGCCAAGACGCAGGATGCATAGGAAAAATACTTATGCGTTCCGGCAATTTTCATAAGTCTTGACAATGCACTTTGCTTTTTTGCCTTCATGACAAAAACCTCCTTGAACGTTTATTTCAAGTTAGCTTTTGCTAACCTGTGTTTGATTTTTTTGGCAGTGCACATCGCTATGCACTGCCTGTTATTTCAATCCAAAAACTGCTTTCCAGCCTGCGAAATTGAAGCTCCGCACGCTCTTCATAAATGCTTCCGCCTCTTCGTATGGCTTGTCGTGTGTCAGCACCTCGTAGATATACTGCCAACCGGTTCTGCAAAATACGTGGATGAAAAATTCATCCGCGGTCGCATTCTCATTCGCATACTGCTTCGCAAATATGTTGTAATACTGCTCCTCGATTGCCGCGAGCTTATCAAAATAATCTTCATATTCTGTCCCCGCCGAATGGCAGAACAGAAGCTGAAATTCTTCCTTATACTGGTAGATATATGCCAATACCTGATTGGTTCCCTCGTTGCCTTCCTCGATGGCATGATCCATGTCCGGGCACTCGGTTGCTTTCTGTATGCTCTGCACATACATTTCCATCAGACCATCTGCCGCTTCCTGTACAATGGCGGTAAATAGCCCGCTCTTATCGCCAAACCGGGTATATATGGAATTGGTACTGACTCCGCATGCCGCCGATATCCGCCGCATGCTGGCATCGTGGAATCCATAGGTAAGAAATTCTTCCTTCGCTGCCTGAAGCAGGGATTCCGTCACACCGACTGTCTCACGTCGCATGAGCTACTCCTTCTCTTCGTTTGTTTATTGCTGTTATTTTATTTGTTTTATTTGTTTTATTTTTCATAACACCGTTATTATAACAGCGTTATTTTATTTGTCAATAGGGTTGGGATAAAAAAGACAAAGTCCATGGAACATGCCATGGACTTTGTCTACAGTCTGAATCCGTTCATTGAACGGCTGAAAAATTGCAATTTATTTGTTATTGATTCTCTTTTGAGCATCCTCATATACCTTTTCATCTTCCCGCATCGAAACTATAATTATTTCCATAGTATCTTTAACACGAATGATCTGATATACGACTCTGATCCCTGATTTTTTTAATTTGATTTTATAAAGATTAGTTAGGTTAATGCCTCTTTTATTTCCAAGCGGCTTCCCATATCCACCTTCATTTTGCGGCAATGGATTGGTTTTAACCTTATCTATTGCCTTTAATACCTGTTTGCGCTGCGAATTATCCATTTTTTTCAGATCTTCCAGCGCCTCATCAAAATATGATACCTTCCACATTATTCGATTTCAACATCCTCCATTTCATTAAGCTCTTCCTGGGTTATGTTAAATTTCTTCATTACCTCATCCTCAGAATGTAATTTTTGATTAGATAATAATCTTGTGTTTGCTTCAAGCAGCAAATTATAATCTTCTTCGATTTCCATCAGCCGTTTATATTCGTCTGGTGAAAGAAGAACTGCCGATGGTTGATTATTTTTCAATACAACCATCTCTTTTTTTGTTGTTAATTCATCAAAAATTTTTGCTGCCTGACCTTTATTGAATTGAGATATTGGAATAAGTGTATCTAAAACCATAATCAGCCCTCCATTTTCATCTATAATAATACTAATAAATATATCGTTAAATTTGTTAGTATTATTATATGTCAATTTACTAATATTATCAATAATTTTTAAAAATAAACCCATTAGAAACGTGCGCCGCAAGGCACACCATAAAAGGAACCCAGACTTATCCGGGTTCCCGCTTAATCAACTACATTTTTACTTCAGATAATTTCTTTGTAATTCGCGCCTGCACTTCAATATAATATGCATAATCCGCCGCTGATAAATTATTCTCATCAATATCATCTAACTTCTTCATATAATCGGCATACTTGGTCATAAAATCGGCATAATCCGCTAACATGCCTGCCTGATCATCAGAAGATGCTTCATTATATTTATTCATAAAATCTACATAGCTATCAAAAAACGCCTCATAGCTATCCATTAATTCCTTGAAATCTGGAGTAACACCTTCTTGTTTTGATTCTTCTGTTGTGTTATCGGTTGTTTCTTCTGCCTCGGTTTTATCCGAATTATCAGCTTCTACATCCTCTATAGCAGATTCCTCCGTATCCGTCGAATTTACTGTTGTAGTTTCCATTTTCTTAGATATTCGTATGCTCATTTCCTTATCTGCGGAATTATAACTTAGTCTCAACGAAAATCCATCTGCGTGATCTGCACTGTAATGGTCATCTGTTCCATAATAATTCTCTGTAAATCCCTTTTTCTTACAATTATCTACATAACTGTTATATTCTTTTTTTGATGTTTTATACACATCAATGGAAAAGGTATCTTCCGTCTCAAAGGTAATTTCTCCTTTTTTAGATTCCGGTTTCGGAAGCATCGCTGTCAACGCATTATCCGGCCAAATATATGTACTGTTTTTCTGCTTACGATGCTTCTGTTTCATACCAATTGCACATATCAGAACCACAAATATAATAACAACAAATACAACCGCTTTCATAAATTTCCATAATTTCTTCATAATATTTTTAATCCTCCCTGTGTTCTTTCTTCCGTAACCTAGACGCTAATTCTACGTAAGTTCCTTTTACTCCATCCGCTGGCATTTTTGGGAACATATGCTGCTTCTGAATAGATGTAATAAGTTCTATCTGCTCCTCCATTGTCTGTTTCTTTTCTTTCAGCCTTTTTGTATATTCTTTCATATATTCTATTTTTTCAGATTCTGAAAGTGTAGTGATACATTTGATTTCAGACAATTTGAATCCCATTTCTTTGTACACGAGAATTTCCCATATTTCCTGCATCGTCTCTCCATTATACATTCGGTAATTATCCGGGGAGCGGGGAACATGTAACAAACCTTCATCATCGTAATATTGGAGTGTTCTCTTACTAAGTCCAGTTCGTTTACTCACTTCGCTAATTTTGCTCATCATGGCCTACCTTTCTCCATAATTCGAGCGTAAACCATCACGTTAACGTGATAGCAATACCCTTTTTGGAAATGCATGTCTTTTTGTTTCCTAAAAGGCCATGTAATTTTCGCGAATATTTTTGAGCATCAAAAAAGCAGGTTCCTTTTAAACCTGCTTTCGTAAAAAAATCTTATTATATTTGAATTATCCAACCATCACTTTCAACACGATCATCCCTGCCAGATACACAATCGCCAGTATATACACAACGCCATCCGCACATGCATATCGAAGCGGATGCATCTTCGTTCTCGGTCTGCCCGCCTGATAACAACGCGCCTCCATCGCGAGTGCCAGATCGCCTGCCCGTCCAACTGCGGATGCAAAAAGTGGCATTAAAATCCGTCCAGTACGTTTCACTTTCTGGAATACATTTCCTGCCTCGAAATCCACGCCGCGTGCCGTCTGTGCCTTCATGATCCTGTCTAACTCTTCGATCAGAATTGGAATGAACCGGAGCGTAATTGACATCATGAGTGCAATCTCATGCACCGGTACATGAATCTTCGTAAGTGGATGAAATGCTTTCTCCAAGCCGTCTGTCAACTCGGTCGGCGTTGTTGTATATGTCATAAGCGACGAACCTAAAATCAGCTCCATCAACCGCACGACACGGACAACTGCCTGCATGACACCTTCCCGGTAAATGTGGATAAACTTCCAATGGAAATACAACTCTTCCCCTTTTCCGAAGAACACATTTACGATACAAATAAACACCAGCAATATCCAGACTGGCTTTAACCCCTTGATCATATACCGAAATGGCACCTTGGATATCACGATACATGCAATCAATACTACGCCTGCCACCGCAAATACGATCAGACTTTTGCTGAGAAACAGCCCTATGATATAAAGCAGCGTCGCGAATAGCTTCACGCGCGGGTCCAGATGATGAATCGGAGAATCCGAAGGATAATATTGTCCAATTGTAATGTCTCGAATCATAAATTATCTCCTTGCTTCCTTTCATCCAATCTGTTCTCAGTATCAACGTTTTCTCTTCCTGCAACACTCTTTTTGCAATTGCCAAGACAATCAAGCAGCTCTGTCTCACGAATCACATTCTGTGGAATCGCATATCCACTTGCTCGCAATTTGTCTGCCAGCTTCACGGTTTCTGGTACATCCAGTCCACAGTCCACAAGCGTCTCCCGCTTGGCAAATACTTCTGCCGGTCGGTCATCCAATATCTTCTTTCCATCATCCAATACGATGATCCGGTCTGCGTATTCCGCCAGATCCTCCATACTATGTGAAACAAGCAGAACGCCGATTCCCTGTTCCCGGCTCATCCGCCGGATACGATCGAATATTTCGCGTTTTCCTTCTGCGTCTAATCCCGCTGCCGGTTCATCCAATATGATATACTCCGGCTGCATTGCAAGCACACCTGCAATCGCCACACGTCGCTTCTGTCCGCCCGATAACTGCAATGGCGATGCTGTATAATATTTCTCCGGCAGGTCAACAAACCGAAGCGCGTCCTCCACGCGCGCGTTGCATTCTTCCTCTGTCAAGCCCTGCTTACTTGGTCCAAATGCGACATCCTCCCACACGGTATCGCAGATCATCTGATGTTCTGGATATTGGAACACCATACCTACCTTACTGCGCAGATAATTTCCGGAATATCCCTTTGCATGAATATCCTTTCCCTCAAATGTAACTGTTCCGCTGGTCGGTTTCAGCAGCCCGTTCAGGAGCTGGATCATGGTGGATTTACCAGAACCGGTATGTCCGGCAAGCCCGACAATCTCCCCTTTTCCAAGCGACAGACTCACGTCGTCCAAAGCGACTTTCTCGTACGCGGTTCCCGGACTGTAAATATAGCTTACATGTTGCAGGGAAATGAGGTCTTGGTCTTTTGGTACATCAATCAGATGATCTGTCTTTTTTCCTGTGTTTTTCAAAATATGACGTTTTTTCTTTCCTTCAAAATCCTCCACTTCTACACATCCGCTTCTTGACTCATCTTCTAGACATACATCATCTACCTGCCCATAAACATTTTCGCCTGATTCTGTGATGTTTGCTTCTTCTGTATTTTCACATTCCTTACACTCTACTAATTTCTGCACCCGGTAAGAAAGCGGTGCTTCCATGCCCATCTCCGCAAGCAACGCATCCGCTCCGAAGAAATTCTCTGGCGTTCCATCGAATCTTACCTGTCCGTCCGCAAGCAGAATCACCCGGCTTGCAAGTGCCGCCTCTTCCATATCATGCGTGATCAGAATCACAGTCATTTCCTGTTCCTGATTCAAACGCTGTAACGCTTCCATCACTTCTTTCCGCCCTTTCGGATCAAGCATCGCAGTCGGCTCGTCTAAGACGATATAATCCGGATGCATCGCAAGAATTCCTGCAATTGCAATCCGCTGTTTCTGCCCGCCCGACAGATGATTCGGAGCCGTCTTTCTCCGCTTCCACATCCGCACCTGTTCGAGTGCCTGCTTCACACGTGCCACGATCGTATCCGACTCCATTCCCAGATTCTCCGGGCCAAATGCAACTTCTTCCTCCACACTTGCAGCCACCATCTGATTGTCTGGATTCTGGAACACCATACCGACGCGCTGTCGGATCTCGTACAGCTTATCCGCGTCCTTTGTTCCCATCTCGTCTACGGTTACCGTACCTTCCGACGGACGCAGAATTGCATTTAACTGCTTGGAGAAAGTCGTCTTGCCGGAACCATTTCTACCAAGCAACGCAATGAATTCACCTTTTTTAATTGTAAGATCTACACCCTTTAAGATTTCCTCCGTCGCGATCACATTTCCATCGACATCCCGCTTTTTATATTGAAACCTTACCTGTTCTGCCCGTATCACCGTCCGGTCCTCCATACTGTGAAATAAATTTATTGTGGTTCTTGCTCCATCCACATCTTCTTCAACTGCGCCTTGTCCACTTTCCCGCTTGTGTTCTTCGGCAACGCCTCCAGCACAATTACCCGCTTCGGAATCTCAAAATCCGCCAACTTTTCCTTCAACTGCTGCCGCAGATTCTCCGGCACATCCGTGCCTTCCACTGTCACAAATGCACTTACGATCTCCGCCGGCATATCTGCCTCCTTCTCCTTCGGAAGCAGAACAACCGCCGCCTCTGTGATACCTGCGACTTCCTCCAACGCATTTTCAATCTTCATCATCGACACCTTGCGCCCGCGCACACCGATGATGTCGTCTGTCCGTCCAAGGAAATAGAAATTCCCCTGCGCATCCATCCGTCCGCTGTCCTTCAGCGAATACGGCACCGTAATATTCTCCACGTGAAATACATTGTCCACGTACATTTCATCATCCTGTATGAACACCCGCACCTCCGGAAATGGTTTGCCAATCAGGTTCCGCTCTTCCGTCATGTCCGCGGATTTCACGTACGTGATATAATTCAACTCGCTCGCGCCATAATATAATGTAATCTCCGTATTCGGAAATATCTTTTTCAACACATCCGCATCGTTTCTTCCAAGGCTCTGTGAGCCCGAAATGATCGTACGGATATTCGGATTTACACCCTTAAATACACGAGGCAGCATAAGTAACTTGGACGGAATCAGGTAAATGCCATTTGCCCGTTCACGCTCCATCACCTGCTCCCATTTACCCGGCAGAAATACATCCTCTGCAATCAGCGTGCCACCTGCCGCAAGCTGTCCCATATACAGATTCAGATTTCCGGTAAATGCAAGACTTCCCTGTACGAACAGGCGGCTGTCCGCATCCACGCCAAACACTTCATTCTGAATTGGGAAGAAATCCGCCCAGCTCTCAAAGCTTCGGAACAAAATCTTCGGAATCCCGGTTGTTCCAGATGTCATCACTGCCATCACCGCACGCTCCGGCACAGGCGTATCAAACAGCGGATCTGTCATTTCCAGTTTGCTGTCTGCTGGCACGATCACCGGTACCTGATTCGTTCCCGCACACGCTAGAAATAAAATCAACTGTTTCAAAATTCCTGTCTCGCGAATCGGATACAGATGTTTTTCTGCGATCTGTGGCAAATTCTCGCGTGCATCCTGCACAAGCGCATAAAGCTTTCCATATGTATAGCAATCACCGTTGATAATGATTGCGTCTTTGTCTGATGGTTGTTTTGTCAGATAATCAATATACTGCATGTCACATTCCTCCCGACCGCAGCAACAGCGCATGTCCGATGCCTCCCGCTGCCGCAATGCTGCATACTGCATAGCCTGGTGTCTCCTGCAACGCCCGGCATGCATGTATCGTAATGATACCTCCCGATGCTCCATATGGATGTCCATAAGCGAGTGCCCCGCCATACTGGTTGTAACGGTCAATTGCTTCTGGATAGGCACGCGCAAAAAGCGCATCAATTACCGCGAATGCCTCATTACATTCAAATACTGCGATATCTTCCGCCGTATGTCCCGTCTTAGCAAATAATTTCTGAATGGCAAGAATTGCTGTCTCCGGGCTTTTCTCCGGGTTACCGCCAACCGTTACAGAATCGACGATTTCTGCAAGCGGTGTCAGATTATGTTCCTTTACATACCGCTCCGATGCCACCATCAAAAATGCTGCACCGTCATGCATCAAGCATGTATTTCCGGCTGTCAGTATCGCTCCGTCCGGCAAAAGCGGTGGTAATTTATCTAAGAATCGTTCACTCATGCGATCCCGGATACCCGCATCTGCAGTCGCCCCCTGCACGCCAACCAGATATGGTTCAAGCACACCGGCTTCTCTTGCCTGTTTTGCAAGCGTATGCGAACGCAATACCCATTTATTCAATTCCCGTCTGGTCATCTGCGCATCTACTGCAACGTTTTCTGCACCGCGGATCATCGCATACGGATCATGCTCACCCGGTGCAAATTTTGCAACGGAATAAAAAGACTCCTCGCCTCCATAGCGTTCATAGTCCGGATGATTCCGATTGTACGCCCGGCGTGGTGCCGTCGACGAACTATCCACACCACCTGCCACGATCAGATCTGCCTGTCCGCTTCGGATCTTCGCCACGGCGATCGTCAGTGCTTCCAATCCCGATCCGCACTGCATATCTACCGTGTACGCAGGAACCTCCTGTGGAAAATGTGCCGTAAGCGTTGCCAGTCTGCCAATATTTCCACTCGCTCCAACGCCATTTCCGACGATCACTTCATCGACAGTCTGACGCGCATCTTCCGGTACTAACGCACAGAGTACCTCCGCCGCAAGCACCTCGGCTGGCAGATGTTTATACATTCCATTTTCAACACCGATATAACTGCGGCGTCCGTCTATAATATACGCATGTTCCATACGATTTCTTTATCCTCTCGTTTACATTCATAGATCTGTTTTCCACGTTCCGTTCTTGCCTGCACCTGCAGCTTCTCATCTACAAATACCGGCTTCTCGAAACGGAATCTGCACTTAAATTCCCTGCTATTCTGCATATCTGTCTGCGTCTCATTTTTGATTTCCGTCTGTACTCCTGCCTGCGTCTCTGCTTGTTTTTTCATCCACACGTCAAGCATCCACTCCACCATCAAAAGTCCTGGCACAACGGCATGCGCCGTCCGATGAATCGAATTCGTATCACCAACGGCATCCACAAACCGAAGGATATCGGGATGCGTAAATGTGATCAACTCTTCCACACCTGTGTCCGTATTTTTCGCCATTTTGTTTTGTTCGCATGCATCTATCCGTTGCATTTCCATTTTCTCTATATTATTCGTAATCACATTTTCTTCAATCCCGGCTTGTCTGCTTGTATCTATCTCCTGCGCTTCCGGTTTCACTACATGCAGCTCCAGTTGATAATGCATCCCCTGCAGCTCCAATTGATTACGCATAACCGCAAAGCTTGAAGTTTTCTTCGCGATCTCGGACTTACAGGAATTTTGATTTTTGATTTTCTGATTTTGAACTACTGTCAGATCATTCTCACAGCCAAATTCTATGCTTGATACGCGTTCTCCTGCCTCTACCTGCTGCTCATACACACATGCTCCGATCATCCAGCCATCGTACCCGGCAAGCGTATGAAAATCCGCCAATTGTTCAAATATTTTTTCAAATTTGTTCTTCATTTTCTCACTCAATGTTTCCTATTATATTTCGCAAAGTTTACAATGTCAACTTTTCTATTTGTTTTTGGTTGACATTCTTATTTGCATCTGCTATTCTACATGATGTACCTGCTATGGATTCAACAATAGCATGGCTATTATAACAGAAACTATGGAGAAAAAGAAATGGACACAAAAGCAAAAAGCAAATTTTCAACCTACTCAATTGTCATGATGGCACTTTTCGCAGCCATCCTGTGTGTATCAGCTTATATCAGCATCCCGCTGCCAAACGGAACGCACATCACACTTCTGAATTTTGTAATCACTCTGATTGCACTTGTATTCCCACTGACAGAATCATTCTTCATCGGTCTGATCTGGATGTTACTCGGATTGGTCGGTGTTCCTGTTTTCGTTGGTGGACAGGCAGGTCCGGGATACTTATTTGGCACTTACGGCGGTTTTTCCTTCGCCTTTATCTTCATCGCCATTTTGATTCCGATCTTCCGCGGAAAGAAGTACAATCGTATTCGTTATACTATCGTCGCTATGTTATCCGCTGTTCTCGTTGACGCAGTCGGTTCTCTCTGGATTATGATCGCCTCACATTGCAGTATCAAGGCTGCTTTTGTAGCCGGTTTTCTTCCTTTTATTGCACTTGATCTTGTAAAGGCGGTCGTTGCCGCACAGATCGTACCGGCGTTCCGAAAACTGATTTATCTGCGTAGAGATGTCGAGGACGAGGATTAACATAAATCGAAACGCCCTCCCCTTAAAGAGAACGAAAGAGCCGATACACTTTAGTTGTATCGGCTCTTTTAGTTTATTTAATTTCGTGAATTGTCTTTACACAAACATTCTTTCCCGAAAATGCAATTCCCAACTTTAACACATCAAAAACTCCTTCTTCCTTTAATTCTGCATCATACCGCATTTCATCGATTTGAACGAGTGCCTCTTCTGCAAGTCTGCTAAGACCTTCTTCCTTCAAATCCTTCTTCCATTTTAGTTCCATGATAATTCCCGGATATTTGTTTCCTCTTGGAATCAAGCCGATATCATATCTGCCATCTCCGGATTCGCGGTTAGATTTTATCTTATACTGATTATCCAGCAACGCGATCAACCCCAGTATCAATCCATGATAAAAGCCTTCTGCTCCGGCATCATAGAAGCTGATGGACTTATCCATATAGTCTGCAATCGCTTTCTCTAACTTCTTATAATCATTTGCATACAAGCTTTCCGCAATTTTATCTGCCGTTGTCCTGGTAATCGCACCAATCTGCAATAAATGCGCCAAAATCTCGCTCTTATATACAGCTGCAATCTCCCTGTTCGGAATCGATACCTCACACAGATAGGAGCCATCTGGCTGTAGTTCTTTCTTCGGTATTTTCAGATACCCCGCTACCAGCAACAGACTATAGATATTCGCAGGATCCTCCGTAAGTGATCTGTATACAACATTTTGATCAATTCTTGCAATGACCCTTTCTCCTTGTAACAGCGAATACAGTCTCTCTGTAATATCGTCTGTAGCGACCTTCAGGACATCCTCCAGAATCTCATTTTTTCCCGTATGCACCCAATACGCCTGAGGAACACACCCTTTGGAAATATAGTTAATCACTGACCACGGATTATATATTTCTATACTGCCAAACAAATATCCGTCATACCAGTCTTTTAATTCTTCTTCCTTATCTGACACGCCGTAATATTCCAGCATTTGTCTGACTTCATCCCCAGTAAATCCAAAATACTGATCGTACTCCTCATCCATTACTGAATTGACCGTCAGATTATTTAATCCACTGAAAATGCTTTCCTGTGCTATACGCAGAATACCCGTAAGAAATCCATAGGAAAGATTCCTGTTATCCTTAAAAGCACCGGAGAAGAAGTTCCTCATGAACCCAATAATTTCCTCGTAAAAATCCTTCGAATAGCCTTCCTGAATCGGCGTATCATATTCATCAATAATGATAATCGGTGCCTTGCTGTAATGAACCGCCAGCATCTTCGAAAGCTTTTCAAGAGATGAAGCAAGCTCTACTTCATTTGCAGAGCCATTAAGCATTTTCTCAAAATACACTTTCTCATACTTAGAAAGCTTATCACTTGTCTGAAGCTCCTGATGTCTGCCATACTCTTCCTGCAGAAGTTCTCTGACCTTGGCAAGCGTTGCTTCCCAAGTATCAAACCTCACATCCTTGAATGTAAGAAAAATAACCGGATATTTACCCTGATGCGCGCGATAGGCTTCCCCGCACCTCCAGATATCTTTGTCCTTAAAATATTGTGAAGTATCCATATCTGATATCTCAAAGAATACCCTGAGCATATCCATATTTAATGTCTTACCGAAACGTCTTGGTCTTGTGAACAACGATACAAAAGGCTTCTGATCCAAGAAGTCTTTGATCAACATCGTTTTATCAACATAATAGTATTCCGACTGCGCACGCACATAGTCAGAGATTCCGATCGGCAATGATTTTCTATCTGTCCGAACGGGTTTCCTGACATATTTTCCTGATGTAACCCTGCTATCAATCGGCTTCTTCGCATCATCTGGAATCTTCCAGGCTTTTCCTTCCTTGAACGCCCCTGGAATTTTCCCATCTTTACAAAATTTTGCAATATTTCTTTCTGTAACATTCCAGAGAGCTGCCATTTCTTTACAAGTTTTCACCAATCTCACCTTCCGCTAGTCGTACTTTGTTATAGTTATTATACACATTTTTCAGAACAATATCAATTCGTATTTGATTTTGTTCTGAATATTTTGGACATTATTCCGAATATTTTTGTTTTTTCCGAACAATGTCATTTTCAAACAATCGAGTAGGAGGGAAAATTAAATAAATTTCCCCGACCTCTCACACCACCGTGCGTACGGTTCCG
>CAVGQQ010000032.1:0-37114 GCA_963631525.1 bacterium | reverse complement strand
TTGCTATATTATCAATGGACACTTCGGAAAAGGATTTAAAGATTCTTCAAACAAAATTATCACTTATAAAAGATATATCGCTTTCAGAAGATTATCCACTAAATTATAAGCATACTGTTTTTGACAGAATTTATACAGTTTGCTTAGCATCATTAACACTAGTAAGTTCATTTACATCAGTTATTGAACAATTCATTTTTTAGGGGTAACTCACATTTTTTATAACATATATTAAACATTACCATCAGAAATTTTTTGAAATCATTATAAAATTGCAAATTATTATTAAAATATAGACATTGTTGCATGATTTCAATTATTTCCAATTCCAATTCATTTAATAGAGTTGCTAATACATTATATTTTTTTACCAATCTGCATAAATACTCAAAATCATATGTAGTCGCAAGTTGTTTTCGCTCACGTTGCGTGCAGCAACCATATAAATAAGAAATAACTATGTTTTTTCTGTGTTTTTCAAAGTCGTAATTTATGTTACCTTTATACTTTTGATTAATATGGGGAGCAGAAAACGGTTCCATATCATTTAAAACTTGGAAACAATATCCACAAGAGTGTCCTATATTTATTATAGCGTCCGGGACATTCAAAAAAGTCGGATTTGATAATTTATAGCCTAAAGTAAAACTATTTTGAATCAAAGAAACAGTTTCTAATTCAATAATCTCTTTTGCATCTTTCAGATCGAAAGTATTGTTTGTAGAACTAATTTCCTTAATTCCACCTCTTGCCATATTATCTACAATTTTTAGTAATGTAGATGTATATAATTTTTCATCATTTAAATCCTTTTCATGTATCAGTGTTATACTTCGGTTTAATATATATATCGCATATAGTAATGCTTCGGATTTAGAATATTGAACATGAAATGTTTTACGTTCGTGTCTGGCTATATCTTTATCAATCAGGTCATCAAGTAAAATGGAGGCTTTATGTAATAATTCAATAGAGATTGCGTAATCCGCAATATATGAGTTGTTTTCATGACTATAATTTGCATAATATCCCCATGCCATTAAAATAGGTCTCAATCGATTTCCGTTTTCAATTTGTATTGCATTAGTATAGGGTAAATTCTGAGATTCAATTTCCCTCTTCCAAAGTTTATTAAATATAGTTACAAAACATGAGTCATTTGTTCCCATAATCAAATTATAATAATCAAGCATCTAATGAACCTCCATTAACTATTTCCTACAAACTGACAGATAACTAAAAATTATCAATCATTTCCATCAAACCAACCGAAAATCTTTCCGTGGATGTTTATTTGTGAGAATATCTGTCTGTTTTGCCGTGGAGACATGCGTGTAGATTTCCGTCGTTGTAATAGAGCTGTGCCCCAGCATTTCCTGAATGTACCGGATGTCGACGTCGGCATCTAAGAGGCTGGTTGCAAACGTATGCCGGAACATATGAGGGGTGATATGCAGGTTAATGTTTGCAAGTTTGCAGTATTTACGGATCATACGGCGGATCGACTGGTCGGATACGGGAGTCCCATTCTGGTTCACGAAGAAAGGAGCATACGGATCAGGGCAGAAAGGCACACTGGATTTGTATTTGCTTAGTATGGAAAGAACGTTTGGGTTTGTGATTTGCAGGCGCCGTTCCTTATCTCCTTTTCCGTAGACCAAGATTGTTCCGGTATGTAGGTTGATACTATTATTGCGCAGAGAACATAGCTCAGATATTCGGATTCCTGTCATGAAGAGTAATTCTATGATTGCGGCGTCACGCAGTGTGTGCATTTGCTGATAGGGCGTGCTGGCGTTGGAATGCTGCATGTATATTTCTGTGAGAAGCTGTTCAATCGTGTGGAGGGGAATCGTTTTCGGCAGAATCAGAGGTTCACGGAATCTGGTTTGCAGCTTGGCAAATGGTGTGATTGAGATGATATCGCGGTATTCCAAATGATGATAAAATGCTTTTATAGAAGCGATTTTTCGTTTGACCGTTCTGGGTTTGAATAATGCATGTAACGAGGAAATATAGGCTTCGATTGCCTGAGGAGTACGGGAAATGAGAGGCTGATTCGGGAATGCCATATAAAAATGCTGGAGATCGATTGCATAGGCTTTGACGGTTTTTTCGTCCAAGCGTTTGTTGTATTTGCAGTAGTCTAAATAGGTCTGAATCAGGGATGTATCATTTGTAGATTTCATAAAAAACTCCTTTTTTAACGTATTGTAGCAGAAATAAGGAAAGTGATATATAATAGCTAGAGAAAATTATGGATAAAAGGGTAGGGCACGATGCAGGTCATAGTCTGTGATGATGATATTGAGAATTTAAATGAGATGATAAATGTCTGTCGTGATGTGATGGTGAAAGGAACTGAAGTACGAGGATTTTCCGATGCCAAAATGTTAGCGGAATCTCTGCAGGCGCATACGGTGCAGCCAGCGCTTATGCTTTTGGATATTGAGATGCCGGAGCTTTCCGGGTTGGAGCTGCGTGAGCAAATGGCTTCGAAGCTGCGCATGACAGATATTATCTATGTAACGTCGCATGAAGAAATGATGGAAGCGGCATTTGGGCGAAATGTGATCGCGTTTGTCAGAAAAACAGGAAATTGGGACAAGCTGACAGAGGTATTGCAGAACTTTCAGAGAGAGCATCAACGACTGATCGACGTAACATGGAAGAAAAAAGTATGGCAGATTGATGTATCACAGATACTATATATACAATCTGCGGATAATTATAGTCAGATAACCTTTTATCTGCGCGGGGAAGTCGTGCAGGCACTGCAAACGTATACAATGAAAGAGTGGGAGCAGATTCTGCAGGAACAGGGATTTTGCAGGATATCGAGATTTGTGATCGTGAATTATGCGTATGTGGAGGACATCCAGAAAATGTCATTGTTTATGGAGGATGGTACGCGTTTTGTCATACCAAACGGAAAGGTGCGGAAGCTGCGGCAGGAATATATTACATATGCACGGGAACATGAAAGAATCTTATAGGGATGTTGGGATTATATTTTTTGATCAATTGCATAAAGCTGATGAAGGTGACGACGGTTTCTGCGTGTGTGTTTGGCTATTATAGGAAGAAGCAGGATCAAAAGCTGCATCTGCGTGCGGTAGCATGGGCAGGTGGTTTGGTGTTGCTGGGGACATTCGTAGAAATGGAGCTTCTACACGAGAACACGAATGTGCTATTTCCGATTTTAAATGGAGTTGCATTTTGTATCTGGAAACGGAAATCTATACGGGAATCCATAAAAGCATATGTTCTGTCTTATATGGTTGTGGAGGTTGTAGATTCGATTCTATATGTATGTATTGCGCTTTTGGCACATGTGAGTGTCAATGACATTGGATTTTCTGATCAGATTTTAGACGGAATCTGTTCGCTGCCGGGACTTGTTTTGTGGTTGATGCTCTATAAAATGCAGAAAAATAAATCCCATGTATGGACACTTGTAAACCGTAATTTCTGGGTGCTGCTCGCGGGAGGCATGCTTGCTGCAGTTCAGGTTTTATTTCTGACCTATATCGTAGGGGATGGAGCGGTCAGGAATGTGACAAGCGAGACTTATATCGTACTCATGATGGTATTTGGCTCAGCGGTCATCGTATGTGCATATCTGATCTACATTGGAAAGCTGAAAACAAAGGGCGACCGGCAGGCGGAGCAGATACGGATGTTTGAGCGGGAACAGAAGCTGACCAGAGATTATTATGTACAGTTGTATGAGAAAAATGAGGAGACACGCGCCCGACAGCATGAATTCCGGCATATGATGCAGACGGTGCAGGATCTGCTCAAAAAGGGAGAGATTGCACGGGCAACTGCAATGGTTGAAAGCTGGAATCATATGGAAGCAGAACAACCGACATGTATATATTCACAAAACCGACTTGTGGATGCCGTGATTTCAGGCGTGCTTGGAGCAGCGATTTCAAAGGAGAAGATTCTGTTTACATATCAGGGGCGGTTGCCACAGGAGCTTGGGATTGATGATCTGGATTTGTGCTTTTTCCTGTCCAATATGCTGGAAAATGCAAAGGAAGCCGTTGAGAAAATACCTCTGGATATTGGAGAACGGAAGATTCATCTTACGATTGGAACATACAAGAAGCTGATCTTTTTTGACTGTGTAAATACGATTTTGCCAGATGAGGAATCGTCTACTGAGACAGAGAAGAATCCGGATTGGCATGGATTTGGACTACATAATATACATAAAATCGTGCAAAAATATGATGGAGAGTTTGAACTTTCCTTTGAGAGACAAACAGCAACTGCACATGCGGTTCTGCATAAAAACCTCTAAACCATACATACTAGCTTATGTATAGTTTGGAGGTTTTTTATGGACTGGAAAGATCTGTATGATGATAACAATAAGCTCAAGGTGCCTCTGCGGCGGAGTTTAGCTGAAAATAAAAAGGTGCTTGGCATCCTGTTTGAAAACTGCGGCGACGTAGTACAGAAGTCTTTTGCGATGGAGCGGGCAGAGGGCATGGTGTACATGCACGTAGTGTATATTGATGGGCTGACGGATAATGGCATGATCGAGGAGACGATACTGAAGCCGCTTTCGTATGAATGGCGCGGAAACTCGGCGAAGGATGTCTGGGACAGCATCTTATATCAGGAGGTTCAGACCGCGGATATCAAGGAGGAAACCTCTTTTGATAAAACAGTCGGCTCGATTCTGAAGGGCGATACGGCGATTTTTATTGATGGTTATGCAAGGGCGATGATCGTATCGTCGAAGAAATTACCACTTAGAGGAATTTCTGAAAATGATACGGAAGCGGGCATGCGCGGACCGAAGGACAGCTTTAATGAGGGATTCCGGCAGAGTACCGCGTTGATCCGGCGGCGGATCAAGGATGCAAAATTACGCGTGGAGCAGGATACGATTGGGGAGCGTACACGGACGGACTACGCGCTTGTGTATCTGGCAGATGTAGCGTCGGAGGAGCTGGTTAAGCGGGTGCGGGAGGACATGCACCGCTATGATATTGATGCCATCTATGATAGTGGGATGGCGCAGCACCTGATGGAAAATTGGTATTCTCCGTTTCCGACATTTCAGTCGACAACCAGACCGGATAAGGTGGCGGCAGGGATTACGGAAGGCAGAGTGGCAATCGTATTTGACAATTCGCCGGAGGTGATTCTGGCACCGTGTAATTTGAACATGCTGCTGCAGACGTCCGATGATTATTACAATCGCTGGGCGGTTGGGACATTTGCACGGATCATCCGGTATATCGCGGCATTTCTGGCGGTGTCCCTGCCCGGACTGTATATCGCGATTACCGTGTATCACAGTGATATTCTCCCGACAAAGCTCTTGTATGCGATTGCGTCAGCGCGGAGCATGGTGACATTTCCTGTGGTCGTGGAAGTGTTGCTGATGGAGTTTTTGTTTGAGCTTTTGCGCGAAGCTGGGATACGTCTGCCGGGACCGCTTGGCAACACGATCGGCATCGTCGGCGGTTTGATTGTTGGACAGTCGGCGGTGGAGGCGGGCATTGTGAGCACGATGGTAGTGATCGTTGTAGCATTGACTGCGATTGCAAGCTTTGCGATTCCAAATGAAGAGTTCGCATCGGTATTCCGCCTGCTTAAATTTTTCGTGATTATTCCGTCTGCCATCTGGGGCTTGTACGGATACATTCTGGCGCTTCTGGTGATTGCGGTGCATCTGTCGGGACTGATGAGCTTCGGAATCCCGTATATGTATCCGATTGTTGCCGGAAATGGCAAGCGCGCCTATGCGAATCAGGATTTTGTACTGCGGGCACCGATTTCGTGGATGCGGAAACGCCCAATCTTTGCGCGCGAGGAGGAACGGACGAGGTTGAAACCCAATGTGACGAAGTCAACAGGAGAGGAGGAAGAAAATCATGAATCTGGCGGACGGTAAAATCTCCAAACGGCAATGGTTCCGCATGAGTTATCTCGAATGTGTCACGATCAGTATGATGATGATTCCCTATATCACGCTGTCACTTGCGGGAAAATATCATGTGCTGGCACTGGTGGTGGGGCTTGCATTTGTTGTGTTCTATGGCGCGTTGATGCTGTATCTTGCGGACTTTGTTCCGTGTGGTTATATCAATGCGATTCGGAATCATATGGGATGGACAGCCGGAATATTGGATGTATTGTATGCTCTGCGGTATCTGTTGCGTGCGACACTCATAGCTGTCTTTTTCTCCATGATTTTGCAACGGTATCTGCTGCAAAGCTTCTCCGTGTGGTGGATCTTCCTGCCATTTCTCGGAATTACATTGTATGGTGCGTCAAAGTCGATGGAAGGACGCGGACGGATGTTTGAATTTTTGTTTGGGTGGATGGTCGTGCCACTCATATTGATCGTTGTATTCTCGGTATCAAATATCGATGTCGGTGCAATCATGCAGGGAATCACATCACAGTCGGAGGTATCGGGCGTGTTCAAGGGCGCGTATGCAATCCTTCTGGCATTGTCACCGTTGGAATTGCAGCTCTACAGCCGTCCATGTGTGAAGGAGAAAGACCGGACCGGAGGAATCTGGCTGCTTGTCTGGATCTTATTTACCATTGTATTTGCGTATCTGTTTATCGTGGCAATCCTTGGCTATGGCTGGACGGCAAGCGACACAACGGCATCGTTCAATGTGATGGAAGCGGCGTCCTTTCCAGGCGGTGCCGTGGCGCGCCTTGACTATCCGGTAATGGCGTTCTGGATCATCGGTGTGTTTGCGGTTGTGAGCGGCTATCTGCATCAGACGAGGGACTTCCTGTATTCGCTGTGCGAAGTGAAGCATAAATGTGGGTGCGTTGTGACATTTGTGGTGATGTTTGCATTTGCGTGTCTGTTTGCGTATGGAATGCAGTTTGAATCGGTCGTGAAATATGGCATGCGGTATTTCCTGTATGCAGACCTTGCGATCGGCATTGTATTTCCGTTGATAGTCATGTGGGTAAAGACGAAGAAACGCGTAAAATGGGGAATCGGATTTGTCTGTCTGACTGTGTTAGCTGCAATCGGCAGTGTATTGATCGGGGATGAAAAGCTTGGCAGACAATTCATACAGAATGATTTCACTGCGATAGAGCAGAAAAAGGAAACCTTGGAACACCGGGATTATGTGCAGGAAATGCAGGTGGAAACTGCGAAGAACGGATATCAGTTCACATTTGTGATTGCAGATATTGCCGGGTACGAAGGGGAAAACAGCATCAAGCAGACGCTCTACCATGTGCAGGCAGAGAATCTGGAGATGGCAGCAGATCTGTACCGGAAAGAGAACGAACGGCAGTTGGATTTTGGACATATGAAGCAGATCGCGGCAGATATGACAGGACAGGAGATACATCCGCTCTTGCTGGAGCTTGGACACCGACCGGGGATCTCCAAATCGGTTCCGGTTGTGATGGAAGCGGATGGGGCGAAATATATTTTGCGGGAAATGATTAAAGCTGCTTACGGAAGGGAAAACTTGTAACGAAATCAACTTTCGATGGAGGAGTTCGTTATGGGGTATAAGGTTCTAAAAGGAGCGATGGTCGGAATCCTGCTCGGTGTATGTGGCGGGATTTTACTTACAAGTGTGCTGCACATTGCCGGAGGTGGGAGTGTCCGTGATGTTGTCAGTCTGTTCCGTGAGGGGAATATGAAAATGCTATTTGCAGGTCAGAAAATTAGCGATGAAGATCAGGCAGATCTTGAAGCTGTGTTTGGAGATATCGGTGAAGCGGAGAGTCTGTCAGGCGATGTGGATGCTGTTGCAGGAAAAAGTGGTATCTGCGCGGATGTCTATGAGGATGCGCTGAAAAGCCCGGAAGATGTCGTGGTGCGGTTCCATGTGCGTGCAAACAGTGACAGTGAGATCGATCTTGCTTTGAAATATGAGGTGAGGGATGCCGTGCTTGCCCTGCTTGCGGAAGATCTGCAGAAAGCGGAAAATGACAGCGAAGCAATTCTGTATCTGGCGCAGAATTTATCGGAGATCCGCAACACTGCGCGTGCAGTTGTCGAGGAGGCAGGCTATCATTACGATGTAAAAGCATATATTACGAGAGAGGAATTCCCAATCCGGGAATATGGGGAGCTGGTGCTTCCGGCAGGAACGTACCGGGCACTGCGTATAGATATCGGTGAGGCAAAGGGCGAGAACTTCTGGTGCATGTTGTACCCGATGATGTGCTATACGATGGACGCGGGGGCAGTTGTCGATTCGGCAGATGCAGAGAAGCTTGCACAGGCACTTGATGAGGAAAGCTACGAGAAATTATTTGTGAAACGAGACACGAAGCCCGGTGATGTCAAAGTCAAGTTAAAGATTCTTGAATGGTTGCAGGATACCTTCTAAGTTGCTATAATATGGGAAATAAATTATTTCCTATGAAAGGCAAAAACCATGAAAAAGAATCTAGCAGTTATATTTGGCGGCCGCTCATCCGAGCATGAAGTATCCTGCGTGTCAGTTGTTACAATTGCCAAAGCAGTAAATCTTGAAAAATACAACATGTTCCTGATCGGAATTACAAAAGACGGTGAGTGGAAGCTTGTAGAAGATATCGCAAGCATCGAGGACGGAAGCTGGAAGGAAAGTCCTGTTTCTGCAATTATTTCCCCGGATACAAAGGGTGGACTTATCATTTCGCAGGACGATATGATGAAGGTGCAGCCGATCGATGTGATCTTCCCGGTACTGCATGGCATGTATGGTGAGGATGGAACGATTCAGGGATTGTTCGAGATGGCAGATATTCCATATGTTGGATGTGGCGTGTTCGCTTCCGCTGCTTCTATGGATAAGTTCTATACAAAGCTGGTTGTCGATACACTTGGAATCCGTCAGGCTGTTTATGTGCCAGTGCTGGCAGAACAGTTGGACAACATCGATGAGGTGACAGACCGCGTCGAAGCAAGGCTTTCTTATCCAGTGTTCGTAAAGCCTTCAAAGGCAGGTTCATCCAAGGGTGTTTCCAAGGCAGATGACCGTGCAGCATTGGTTGTCGCTTTGAAGGAAGCTGCAAAGCATGATTACAAGATTCTGGTTGAGGAGACGATCGTCGGTCGTGAGATTGAGTGTGCCGTGCTTGGCTATGGTAAAAATACAAAGGCTTCCCGTGTGGGTGAGATTCTTGCGGCAGCAGAATTCTATGATTTCGATGCCAAATACAACAATGCAGAGTCGAAAACGGTAATCGGTGCTGACCTTCCTGACGGAAAAGAGGCAGAAGTGCAGAAGGATGCGGTTGCAATCTTCAATGCGCTGGATGGCTTCGGTCTTTCCCGTGTAGACTTCTTCTTAGAGAAGGACACGAACGAGGTTGTATTTAACGAGATCAACACATTACCTGGTTTTACTTCCATCAGTATGTATCCAATGCTCTGGAAGGATAAGGGATATTCGATTGAAAGTCTGGTAGAGACTTTGATCGAGATGGCAAAGGAACGTCCATAATGAAAGCAATCATTGAGTTTGAAAATGTAGATGTGGAGACTGGCGAAGTGATGCGCTCGCAGGCAACTGCGCTGGCAAGCATGACCGAAAATGGCATGAAGCTTACCTATGTGGAGGATGTGTCCGGGGATGGACACAAGACACGCTGTACGATGCTGTTTTCCGACAATCGGTTCCGCGTGACGCGGAGTGGCGAATTGAATTCGGACTTCGTGTATGAACATGGGTTAACGCATCATACGAAGTATGCAACCGGCTATGGTTCAATTCCGGTGACCTTGCAGACGAAGCATTTTTTGCATACGGCAGAGGGCATCGATTATGAGGCTGCCGTTTTGGCAGAGGAATTTTCCTTGCGCCTTGCACTGCAATATACGATGGAGATGGGAAATGAGTCGCCGATGGAGCGGAAGATGAAGGTGCATGTACATAATTTAGCGGATTAAGTATGACATACAGATGATTAAGCAAGAATAAAAAACCGGATGGATTTACGACAACTATGTAATTCCATCCGGTTTTTTTATTTTTCTGTATTTTTCTTTTCTTTCTTCTTTCTCATCGCCAGCCATACCAACAGCACTGTAAGTACTAACGCGCCAGCTGTGATGATACTGCATCGCACGGTTTCCTCAAACCATACGGATGGAATGAACAGCACACTCAGGTTGATGCTGAAATGCAGGATCATGCTTGCGAGGAGCGTGTTCGCTTTGTAAGCCACAAATCCAAGCAGACATCCTAAGATGCATGCGTAGATACCCTGTACGATGTTGCCGTGATACAGTCCGAAAAGCACGCCCTGAAACAGGATTGCAAAAGCCGCTGGCATGTAGCGCTTCGCATAGCCCATGATCACACCGCGGAAGAATAACTCTTCGCCGATCGGGGCGATCACAAAGGTCGCGATGATCGTTGGAACTGCCCGGTTTACACCAACTGCTTTGGATACAAGCTCATAGTAAGCTGCAAAGGTATCCGGGAAGAGGGGGCTTACCAGACTCAGGATTCCGTCCACCATGATCTGGATTGCAATACCGGCAAGCAATAAAAATGGAGTTCGTATAGAACAGACGCATGAAAAAATATTTTTCATGCGTCCTTTTTCATTATCTTCGGAAACAATATTTTCCCGATAAAATATGCGGTAATACCAGACCCCGAAACAAATCAGAAATACGATGTGCTGTGCAAGCACAAGGTACGCCTGATTCATAGGCTGGTTATAATCCATTCGTAAGATCTTGCCAATCGTATTTTCGCTGTTTGATTTCTCATCGGAACGCATATTCTTGAAGAAAAGAATTGCAACATCGATGAAATTCAATACATACTGCGCCAATACGGCAATCAGAAACGGTGTAAAGGAACCGATAATATCTTTCAATTTTGCCGGTTGATTTTTACATCTTGTCACTGATCTTCTTCGCTCTTTCTTTCTCTCGACGAAGCTCTTCCTTGGACTTCTCAACAGGTTTGTCTTTGCCCTTGGATTTTGCTTTTTCGAGCATTTCTGCGTTCAACTGCTTCTGCATCTCAACTTGACGTTTCCGCATACGTGTACGCCAGTTGCCCTTTTTCTTCTTGCCAGTTTCTTCTTCCTGAGTTGCCTTCTTGCCGCGGACACTCTTCACGCTGATGATGTAAATACCGCTGACCATCGCTTTTACTTCGCCTCTGGTTGGAAGCTCGTCGAAGATCGCATCGTCACAGATCATGTTCATAATCTGTGGACCAACCTTGACCTTTGCGATTGGAAGCTTTGCCTTCTGGTAACGCTTTGGTGTCTGTTCCATCACCATTTTTGGAAGTCCGGCATCTTTCATCGGCAGCATTTTTTTGTCGATGATCAACATATTCATCGGCTGTGCCGCCTCTACCATCTGTTCTTTCTGTGCGCTTTGTTTCTTCTGTAATTTGTCACCGACTCTGTATAACACGAACATAAGTGCAAGTGCTACCACGATGACAATAATCATGATTAACCACCAAGGCATGGTTCAAATCCTCCTCTAAATGTTATTTTTATCATACATATCCTGTATAAGCTGTGGAAACTCTGCATATCGCTCCTTGCGTTCCTTTGGTGGAAGCTCACAAGGATAGATTGGCTTTCCAAATTCAATCGTTACTTTGTGACTGTGAATCCGTCTCTTCGGTGCGGATTCAAGCATCAGATCCGAACGGCAGATTGATACCGGAACAATCGGGGATTTCGACTTCTCCGCCATTTTATAGCCGCCCTCACGGAATGGCAGAAGCGTGTCAGTCTGATTTCTGGTTCCCTCTGGGAATACGACCATCGAATGTCCCTGCTTCATGTACTCCGTTCCCTGCTTGATCACGGATAAGCCCTGCTTGATATCTTCTCTGTCCAAGAACAGACATCCGATATCCCGCATATACAGTGGGAGAAGCGGAAGCTTTTCCATTTCTTTTTTCGCAAGGAAGCCAAGTGGCTTGCCGATTGCTTCATGATAGATCAGAATGTCGAAATAACTGCGGTGATTGCCGATGAATAACACCGGTCCATCCTGCGGTATATTTTCTTTTCCGATGACGTTCACCTTGCATCCAGACAGCTTTAATTCCAGACGGAAGAAGCCAGATACAAACTTGCGTGCTTTTTCCCATGATTTCTCAGGATTTTTTTTCCATAATTGTTTCATGTAGAGATGGTATGGCAGACAGAAAAACAATGCTACCATCAATACGATTCCAACTCCCAATGTTTTCATAGATACACCTCTTATCGTCCAAACATTTTACAGGTTTCATATAATCTTGCTTCGAATTCGTGTGTCAGTGCCTCTTCCTTGTATCTCCAAGCCCAGTTTCCTTCTGCAACGCCAGGTGTATTCATACGAGCCCAGGAATCCAGACATAATACATCCTGCATTGGTACGATTGCCATGTTGGCAACAGAGCCAAAGCATGCACGGATCATGATCCAGCAGATGTCATAGCCATCGGTAGAGAAGTAGCGGCGGAGCTTATCTTTGGAAGCTTCGTATGCGTGCTTGTACCAGCCAAGGGTTGTATCGTTGTCATGTGTACCCGTATAGCATACACAGTTACGAACAAAGTTGTGTGGAAGAAAATCATTTTCCTCTGGATTCTCAAATGCGAACTGCAATACCTTCATGCCTGGCAGACCGAACTTGTCACGCAGTTCAATGACGGAATCATCAATCTCACCAAGATCCTCGGCGATAATTGGAAGATGATAACCAAGCGTTGCCTCCAACTGTGTGAAGAAGTTTACGCCCGGTGCCTCTACCCATTTTCCGTTGATTGCAGTTGACTCACCGTAAGGAACGGCCCAGTACTTATCGAATCCACGGAAGTGGTCGATACGCAGGAAATCGGAGAGCGTTAACTGGTGACGGATACGGTTCAGCCACCACTCATAACCAGTCTCTGTGTGCTTCTTCCAGTTGTAAAGTGGATTGCCCCACAACTGTCCGGTTGCTGAGAAATAATCTGGTGGAACTCCGGCAACAACGGTTGGATAACCCTTGGAATCAAGCTGGAACAGGCTCTGGTTTGCCCATACATCTACGCTGTCCCATGCCATAAAGATCGGGATATCGCCCACAATGGAAATGCCATTGTCATTTGCGTATTTCTTCAGGTTTGTCCATTCGTAATAGAAGAGGAACTGGATGAACTTGTAGTAGCCCATTTCTGTATCGAGTTTTTTCACCCATGTTTCCTTCTGCTTCTTGGTTGGCTTTTTCAGGTTGTCCTCCCACATGTACCAAGGCATACCCTGATGATAGTCCTTGCCAGCCATGAACAGTGCGTAGTCCTCCAGCCAGACAGATGTCTCACAGAAATTATCATATGCCTGCTTCATTTCCGGATTGTCATGGATGCCATCGGATAAAGATTCGTCGTGGAAGCGGGAGTAAGCAAGTTTCAATAAACCTGTCTTAAACTCGATCAACTCGCCATAGTTGATCTGCTCCGGATTCCATGCCGGCATATTTCGGAAGTCTTCATCGTAAAGAAGATGTAACTCTTTCAGGTGATCCAGACTGATAATAAGTGGCTGTCCCGCAAATGCGGAAAACGGCTGATATGGAGAATCTCCAAATCCGGTATGTCCGAGAGGCAGTACCTGCCATGTATTTAATCCCGAACGCTCCAGAAAATCAACAAATCTGTATGCGCTTGCACCCAGCTCACCGATGCCGTAAGGCCCCGGAAGTGAGGTTGGATGAAGCAGTATCCCCGTGTATTTCTTTGGCTTTTTGCTTGCGCCAACTTCTTCTGCCATAATATTTTTGTCCTCCTAATTATGTATCTCCTAATAAACCAAACTTCATTATACCGAAAAACCGGGAAATTATCTATATAATTTGTAAAGTTTTTCAAACAAAGGAATGGCTTTTTCGACCATATCCGATGTCACACAGTAAGAGATTCGGAAATGTCCTGGACATAAGAAGCTGTCACCCGGTACGATGATCAGATTCAGCTCTTTGGCTGCGCGCCAGCAGAACTCATTTGCATCCTCGGTCAGGGCACGAGGGAACATGTAGAAGGTTCCGCCCGGTTCCACCATCTCGTAGCCAATGCGCGTCAGTTCTTTATATAAAATGTTTTTGTTTGTCTCATAGATTGAAAGGTCGCTTGTCTGATCCAGCACAGACTCCACAGCCATCTGAATGATGGAAGGTGGACAGTTATGTCCGGTGAATCTGGAGATCTGACCAGCCATAAGAACCAGAAGCTTTGCATCCTCGCAGGCTGGGTTCACTGCCATGTAACCGATACGCTCACCAGGCAGAGACACGGACTTACTGAACGAATAACAGCAGATCGTATTCTCGTATAACTTGGAGATAAATGGTGCGTCCACACCTGCAAATACGATCTCACGGTAAGGTTCATCGGAGATCAGGCAGATCGGATGTCCGTATTCCTTTTCCTTTGCACGCAGGATATCTGCCAGCTTCGTGATCGTGGCAGTTGAATAAACGATACCAGATGGGTTATTTGGAGAGTTGATGAGGATTGCCTGTACATTCGGGTTCAGGGCTTTCTCAAACTCTTCAAAATTGATCTGGAACGTAGTGATATCAGCAGGAATCACGGTAAGTTTTGCGCCCGTACCTGTCACATATGGAACATATTCCGGGAAGTAAGGCGCAAAGGTAATAACCTCGTCGCCGTCCTTTGTCACACAGCGAAGCGCATGTGCCAGTGCGCTGGCTGCGGCACTTGTCATAAAAATGTGATCCATCGTGTAGTTCATGCCAAAACGCTGATTCAAAGAATCAGCAACCGCCTGTCTTGTAGATGGAAGTCCAAGCGATGGGCTGTAACTGTGAAGTTTCACCGGATTTTCTGTTTGAAGTAATTCAATCATACGATCCGTAAATGCCTGAGGTACAGGAACAGATGGGTTTCCGATGGAGAAATTGTAGATATTCTCCATTCCAATTTCGGCTCCTTTTTTGTTGGCATAATCAAAAAATTGGCGAATGATAGAACCTTTTCCTGTCATATCCTTGTAGAATTCGTTAATCATGGATTTATTTTCCTTTCTTTTTGTTAATTTGCGAAATGTACTTGAATCGTGATAAACAGAAAACAAGTGGCGAGAAAAACCGGGGAGGGAATTAATTCGCCACTTGTTTGAGGGGAGAGAGGATTCAAATATATGAAAAGCTCTTACAATGCATACTATAGCAATAAATTGTGTCTAAAATATGTTCTATTTGTGAAAAAGTTTTCACATCCTCAAATCCCTGCTGTTTATTCAGCGTCATAGTTCTTGATGGATGCATCAAGCTTCTGTAATGTCTTCTGAATGGAGTCGTTGATAACACCTGATTCATGTGCCATCTTACCAAACTCATGCGCAACAACGGTGAATCCGCGTCCGGCTTCGCCTGCACGTGCAGCCTCGATCGAAGCGTTCAGTGCAAGGATATTCTGCTTATTTTCAATCTTCTTTAACCCTTGTGATTTTCCGGCAAGCTCCTTGATCAGAGCAGCAGCGCTCGCAATCTCTTCATTAAAAGAAGCGATGGACTCCTCGTATTTCTTTTTGCGGTAACCAGCCTCCAAGAGATTCTGGATAGCGGCAACCAGAATGGCAGCAGCAGCTTCGACAACTTCTTCGTCTGTATCCTCATCCAAAGGACCACCAACGACCGTTGCAACTTCAACGTCATCGACTTCGATGCTCTCGCCAAATGCTTCTACATTATTTCTGGAAAATCCGAGCTTGTTGGAAAGGAAGTTACCTTCATCATCCAGAACAACGGCGATCATGTGTGTTGCAGCTGCCCACTGTACCAGAATATTATCGAGTGCTTCCATATCTAAATAATCATTTATAGTCATAAATTGCTCCTCCTTGTACGTAACATATACTTAATGTCCATTTTACCGAATTTACAGAGGGATTTCAATAGTCGAACCAAAGAAATTCACGATTATTATGGTGAATTTATGCAGGAGGGATCGCGGATGCGCAGATATTTACGACTGGGGTTGCACGAACATCTGGTGTAGGGTAAAATAAACGCAATCAACAAGGTAAGACAAGGATGAACGAAAATGATTCAGATATTTGATACACATGCACATTATGATGATGAAAGCTTTGATGTGGATCGTGAGCAGCTTCTGGCGGGATTTCCGGCGCAGGGCGTACATGCGGTAACGAACATCGGAACGAATATCGAGGCGAGTGAAGAGACCGTTCGGATGACAGAAAAATACGAGAACCTGTACGGTGTGGTCGGCATCTTCCCTTCTGAAGTTGCCGAACTGGAGAATCCGGACAATGTAACGCGGCTGAAAGAGCTTGCAAGGCACGATAAGATCGTAGCGATCGGCGAGATTGGACTTGACTATCATTATGAAGAAACAGACAAGGCATTGCAGCACAAATGGTTTGCCGGACAGATGGATATTGCGCGCGAGTTGAAGCTTCCAATCGCGATCCACAGCCGGGATGCGGCACAGGATACGATCCAGATCATGCGGGCTTCCCATGCAGAGGAGATCGGCGGCGTGATCCACTGTTATTCGTATTCGAAGGAGAGCGCACGGGACTTCCTGAATATGGGATTTTACTTCGGCATCGGCGGTGTTGTGACATTTAAGAATGCGAAGAAATTAAAGGAAGCGGTTGCATATATTCCACTGTCAAACATTGTGCTTGAAACAGACGCACCATACCTCACACCGGAGCCATTCCGCGGTAAGCGCAATGACTCGTCGAAGCTTGTCTATGTCGCACAGGCAATTGCGGATATCAAGCAGATTCCGGTGGACGAGGTGTATGCGGCAACCTGGAAAAATGCGCACCAGATGTATAAAATTCAGATGTAGAGAAATGGAGATAGAATGGAAAAGCTTAGCAATCCAAAGGTTACAATTGAAATCATACAGAAATATAATTTCGCGTTCCAGAAGCGGTTCGGTCAGAATTTCCTGATCGATGGGCATGTGATCGAGAAGATCATTCGGGCAGCAGAAATTACAAAGGACGATGTTGTGCTGGAGATCGGTCCGGGTATCGGCACGATGACACAGTATTTAGCAGAGGCGGCGGGAGAAGTGTTCGCGGTGGAGATCGACAAGAATCTGCTTCCAATCCTCGCCGAGACACTTGCGGAGTATGACAACGTGACAGTCGTAAATGAGGATATCCTGAAGGTGGATATCGCGGGATTGACCGGCGGCAGACCGGTGAAGGTCGTGGCGAATCTTCCGTATTACATTACGACGCCGATTATCATGGGATTGTTTGAGAATCATATTCCGGCAACTTCAATCACGGTCATGGTGCAAAAGGAGGTCGCTGAGCGGATGCAGGCAGGTCCGGGTGGCAAGGACTATGGCGCTTTGTCGCTTGCGGTGCAGTATTATGCGGAGCCATATATCGTGGCAAATGTACCGCCAAACTGTTTCATGCCGCGCCCAAATGTTGGTTCTGCGGTGATTCGTCTGACGAGACATACGGAGCCGAAGATCGTCGTGAAGGATGAGAAATTCATGTTCAAGTTGATTCGTGCATCGTTCAACCAGCGCCGGAAAACACTGCAAAACGGCATCAACAATTCCGCCGAATTATCGATCGGAAAGGACGCGGTTGTGGAAGCGCTCCGGAAGATGGGACTTTCCGAGAGTATCCGTGGAGAGGCACTGACACTTGCGCAGTTCGCAGAGCTTTCGGATTTGTTGTGTGAGTAGGAAGGATAGCAGCGATAGCGGTATCTGAGATGGCAAGATGTAGACTCGTGATGTCGGATAATTGTATATTATGTCATAATATTTTTGTGATAAACAGACAACTCTCTGCATACATATATAGTACGTATTAATGCATGAAGGGGGAGCGTGGTCTGTGATGCAGCAGAGGAGATGGGTGTCTTATATTTACCGGTATCGCGAGTACGTGCGATGCGAGATTGCCGGATTCATCAAGGTACAGAGAATCAGCAACAAAGATACGGATGTGACAAGAATACGAATGGGGATGAAAATGTACAAGGAATATGCATGTACGTGTTATGCGTATCTGCTGTGGCATGGACAGGCGAAACCATTTACAGCGGTGCAGTTTGCTGCGGGAGAGCGCGATACAATCCTGACAAGCGTGGAGCTTCCGTGGAGCAATCCGCTTGGCGATGGCGTGGCATTTCCGGAATATGAGGGCGTGTATTTCGTGTGCGATGATGGCGAGATCTTAGCTGGCATCTGGGCGCCGGAACGATATGATCTGCGGCAGGTGCAGGTAGCGGACAGGCAGGACGAGCTTGCGGAGGAGGAAGAACCGGTGCTGGAATATGCAGGTGCCGGGACAAAGCCACAGGAGAAACCCGTCGAGGAAATCCCGCAGATCCCACTTCCTTCAGACATGGCAAATGGGTATCAGGAAATGCTTACGACATATCCAAAGTTACCGCTTTTTGCAGGAAGTCAGATTGTCGATGGCGTGAAGATCGCACCGCAGGATATCGGGAAGCTGGATATGGCGAACTGGAAGCTGGGCGTGAACAGTTTTCTTGCACATGGGTATTACAAATATCAGTATCTGATGCTTGGAAAGGTGAAGATGAATAAGGCAGAATTGCATGTGATCGGAGTGCCGGGAATCTTCACGAACAAAGAACGGTATCTGGCGAATATGTTTGGATTCCGTGTGTTTATTCCGGTGCGGAAAACGAAGATCCTGACCGGGAATTTTGGTTATTGGGTATCTGAAATTGTAGAATCAGAGAAGCTTCGTGTACCGCATCAGGTCAACGTAGTGTCCTAAGATGTTTGCACTTTGCGGCTCAAACTGTAATGGACGGAAGCCAAGCTTGGTCGCGAGTGTGATGGACGCAATATTTTCCGGGTGGATGCGCGCATCGACGCGATGAATCTGGTAGTCATGTTCAAGTACATAGAGCGCCGCTTCGCAGGCTTCATATGCGATGCCGTGGTTCTGATAGAGGGCGTCAATTTTGTAGCCGATCTCCGCGTATGGTTCGCGGAAGGTGCGAAAAATATTGAAATTGATAGCGCCGATGATCTTATCCGGGCGGTCTTTTAAATAGATGTAATAACGCAGGAAGGTTCCCATCGTGTAAGCGATGTATTCGCGGTGCAGGGAAGACCAGTGGTAGTCCTGAGTGTAAAAGGAGGCCGGACGCGTTGGCTCGTACTGCTCGAATGGGAGACGGTTGCGGAGATAGAGATCTAAGACCTGTTTGGCTTTTGATTCATTTTCCACGCGCAGGATTAAGCGGTTTGTATATTTTATCAGTGGTCCCATGAGCGTCTCCTTTCTGGCGTTTGTGACTGTGGAATACAGGAACGATTCTTGTATCATGCAGCCATGAGGTCAGTATAGTACATTTTATGGGAACACACAATAAAAGGATACAGAAATGAGGTACAATATGAGGAAATTGAGTGAGGATGAGCGATATATGCGGCAGGCAATCACGCTTGCGAAGAAGGCGGCAGCAAACGGTGATGTGCCGATCGGATGTGTGATCGTCTATGAAGGAAAGGTAATCGCACGTGGCTACAACCGGCGGAATGTGGACAAGACGACACTTGCGCATGCAGAAATCATGGCAATCAAAAAAGCGTCCAAGGTGCTGGGTGACTGGCGGCTGGAGGATTGCACGATGTACGTGACATTGGAGCCTTGCCAGATGTGTGCCGGGGCGATCGTGCAGGCGCGGATTCCGAAGGTCGTGATCGGGTGTATGAATCCGAAGGCAGGATGTGCCGGTTCCATCTTAAATCTGCTTGATATGAAACAGTTTAATCATCAGGTGGAAGTAACACGTGGAATCATGGAAACAGAATGTTCAGTGATGATGTCTGGTTTTTTCGCGGAGCTGCGTGCCAAAAAGAAGGCAGCCGCGGCAAAAGAAAATAATGGGATGTCTTGACTTTACATAATTATTTTTATATACTAAAGAAGTATCTGTCGATATGGGATTTATAGGTTCCAGATTTTTCGATGGATATGCGTGGACTTGTTATAAAATTTCCGTGCAGCCGGGGAGATAGCGGTGCCCTGTACCCTCAATCCGCTACAGAGGGGGTGATGGCTGGTTTCGGGTTGTCTTCTTGTGAGGCTGCCCACGGTAAGTGGCGTTGATGTTTTGGTCTTGCGCGACAGGAATCTATGAACCGTGTCAGGTCGGGAACGAAGCAGCACTAAGTAGAACCTTCTGTGCGCCGCGAGGCAGCCGGGACTGAGTTAACTGCCGTGGTAACGCTCATGAGAGCTTCACAACACCAGCCGCACGGTAAAAAAATATAAAATACATGTGGTATTTTTGGTAAAAAAATGGTATCATTTTAGAGATAGGTAAATGATACCTAGCTTTGGGAAGAACAAAAGAATCGGGTGGCAAAAACAACGGCATGAGTGTAAATTATGCAGAAGTAATTGAATATGTAAAGAAGATGACTTCTGAGAACGGCAGGCCTTCGAACTATCCATTCCGCAGCCGGTTTGAGCACACGATGCGTGTGTATCGATGGGCGATCAAGCTACAGTCAAAGCTTGGTGGAGATCTGGATGTGATCGTACTTGCAGCTCTGCTGCATGATATTGGATGGGATGATGAGCGTCCACATGGAGAAGTTGGTGCAGAGCTTGCTGTAGAATATATGGATAGCATAGGTATTGATCCGGAGACAATCCGACGTGTGGGAGAGATTATTATGATTCACGAGGACAAGGATTCGGATGCTGATCTGTCATTGGAATGTAAAATTGTGATGGATGCCGATCTGCTCGATGAAGTTGGAGCAATCAGTGTTCTGTGGGATTCGATGGCAACGGCATGTGAGGATGAGGCAAGCTATAAGAAAGCCTATTACCGGATTAAGAATTATTATAGAAACAACAAACCGAAGATTCGAAGATGCAAGACAGATGCAGCCAGAGCAGAATATACGAAGCGTATGCAACTGCTTGACAGTTTCATCTTCCAGTTGGAAAAGGAATTATTTTAAAAAAGCTGTTACGTTATTGTGACAGCTTTTCTTTTTTATAGAGATTGATGATAGAGGAAATATAACGTTGGAAAAGAAGCGATCCTTAGGTGTTAATTTTATATTTAATATGATGCGGACGATGATGGGGGTGATCATACCGCTCATTACATTTCCATATTCTTCCAGAGTTTTAGGACCGGAGGCACTCGGTAAGGTCGATTATGCGCAGGCGAACATGACATACTTCACGTTGCTGCAGGCGTTTGGCATTGGCGGCTATGCAATCCGGGAGGGTGCCCGTATCCGGGACGACCGGAAAAAGATGGATGAATTTGCGAGTGATATGCTCTCCATCAATCTGCTGACTTCCGCACTTGCGTATGTGCTTTTCTTTGCGGCACTTGCAATTCCGAAGCTCGCAGGATATCGGACATTGATGCTGCTTTTTTCTACGACGATCATCTTATCTGCGCTTGGTGTGGAATGGCTCTTCACGATCTATGAGGAGTATCAGTATATTACGATTCGTTCGTTTGTCATGCAGATCGTATCAGTTGTGCTACTTTTTACATGTGTGAAATCCGAAGAAGATTATATGATTTATGCATTGACTCTTGTGATTTCCAGTGTAGGCTCAAATGTAATGAACTTTATCCGGGCAAGAAAATACGTGAAGTTCAAGCTGCGGATTAGCAAGAAGCTGCGGATACATTTGAAGCCAATGTCGTATATTTTCCTGTTGGATGTTGCGTCGGCGGTGTATCTGGTTATGGATCGGTCCATGCTTGGTTATATGACAGGTGATGATACAGAGGTCGGACTTTACGCAGCGGCGATCAAGATTGCATCTGTGTTAACGTCGTTCTTCAGTGCGTTATATGCGGTAATTCGTCCACGCGTCGCGTACATGATGGAGCGCGATGAGGAACAGGCGGAGAATCTGAATGATCTGACCGCGCGGCTCATATTGCTCTTTAATATTCCGATGGCGATTGGCATGTTCTGTCTGAGCCGGCAGGTGCTGCATTGGTTTGCGGGCAGCAAATATCTGGGTGTTACATCTACCATGCAGGTGTTAATGTTGAATGTTATCGTTGCAACCTTTAACAGTTTTCTGATCAATCAGTTGTTTATCATACACCGGAAGGATCGGTGGGCGTCCACAGGTGTTGTGATTGGTGCAGTCACAAATGTCTGTTTAAATGCGTTGACTATTCCGGTATATGGAAAATTCGGTGCGGCAGCCAGCACGGTTGTAGCGGAACTGGCAATCTTCATTTATGCAAGCATCAAAGCCCGGCATATGTACCCGGTTACAAAGCTTGGCTGGCAGCTCGGTCAAAGTTTGATTGCTTGTATTCCAATCGTGTGCTGCTACAACTGGTGTGCGCATAGCCAGTATTCGGATATTCTGACGATTGCGTTGACGGTTGTGATCGGTGCGATCGGATATTTTGCGATTATGATATTGTTCCGAAATCGTCTGGTGTTAGATGGAATCGAGAAGATAAAGGAGCGTTTCTCAAAAACGCCGGCATAAGAATAAGAAAAATAAATCCCCTGAACGACAATGCTGACCTGTTACAATCAGAGTGTGGTTCAGGGGATTTTCGTTTTTATTTGGTTGCTAATTCATCAATCATATCGCAGATCATTGTGATGGCATCGGACTTCGTAGAAAGCTCCATTGCCTTGATGTAATGATCGTGGTTGTTGTAGACTTCATTGATCGCTGCAAGTAATGTGTCGTTCGACAGATCTTCTTCCTGCAGCATCTTCGCGTAACCGTGTTTTTCGAAGGATTGTGCGTTCAGAATCTGGTCACCACGGCTTGCGGCAAGTGACAGAGGAATCAGAACGCTTGGTTTGCGGAGTGCCAGAAGTTCGCAGATTGCATTGGCACCGGCACGGGAGACAACGATGTCCGCTAATGCGAGTAAGTCAGCAAGCTCCTGCTTAATGTAATCGAACTGGACATAATGCGCAGTTCCGTTATAGCTTTCGTCGATATTTCCTTTTCCGCAGAGGTGAATGACGTTATATTTCTTTGTCAGTTCAGGAAGACAGGAACGGATCGCTTCATTGACACGCACGCTGCCAGAGCTTCCACCGATTACCAGAAGGGTTGGACGCACCTCTGTAAATCCACAGAAGGTCATCGCCTTTACAGCATCGCCCGCAAATAATTCCTGACGGATCGGGGTACCAGTCACAACCGCTTTTCCTGCAGGAAGATTCTCCATTGTCTCTGCAAAGTTGCAGCACACCTTGGATGCCTTTGGAATACTGATCTTGTTTGCAAGTCCCGGTGTCATATCGGATTCATGGATAATGCATGGAATCTTCTTCGCGCTTGCGGCGAGAACAACAGGGACAGAGACAAAGCCGCCTTTGGAAAATACAACATCCGGCTTTAACTCCTTCATCAGTTTTTTCGCTTCGTTGAAGCCTTTGATTACGCGAAATGGATCAGAGAAGTTGCGCAGATCAAAATAGCGGCGCAGCTTTCCGGTTGCAATTCCGTGATATGGAATGCCCATATCTTCAATCAGTTTTTTCTCCATTCCGTCATAAGAGCCGATATACTGAATATCATATCCGCGCTCCTTTAAGGTTGGAACGAGAGCCATATTGGGTGTTACATGACCAGCGGTTCCGCCACCGGTTAATATAATACGCTTCATGAATGGTTAATCCTCCTACTTATACCTTTAACCTATGCGTGAAGAGCCTGCTTTAATGCCTGTGCAAGCTGATCCGGGCAGGATGTGCTCTTGAATCCGCACGTTGTGCCTTCCAGTCGCTTGATAACTTCCTCTGCATCCATGCCCTCCACAAGCTGTCCGATGCCCTTTAAGTTACCATTGCAGCCGCCCGTGAATTTCACATTATGCACCTTGCCATCTGTGATGTCAAACTCTATCATCTGGGAGCAGGTTCCTTTTGTCTTATATGTCATTGTGTATCATCCTTTCTCGTGTGTAATAACAGCATAATAAATATTATACGATTAGCTTACCTATTATAGCATAAATATAAAGTTCCTTAAACCCATATTTTCTGTCATATTTACAAGGATTTTTACGACCGAACAGGGGTTGCATTCTGAAGTTCACCTTCTCTATAATCGCCATCAGACAGTGAGGAGAAGAAAGGCTGTCGTTCCAAAAAATCTTAATGGAGGGATTTTGTATGCTGCAAAAAATCATGGAAGTTTCAACCGGAGTCTACATACTGTGGGGGTTAGGAGTGCTGGGTGTGCTTATGAAGATACTGGCAAATGCTTACATGAGTAAAATGGTGCGTGCATCGGGAAATCTGGGAGATACAAAACGAAAGAAGCTTCGCAACATGTGCCGGCAATATGAGAACAAAAAAGGATTCGGGCTGTGCGGAGGTGATGAGGAGGCGTATGCAGAAAGCTTTGTGCGGGGGTTAAAATTCCTGACGCGGCCAATGGAATTCTGGAACCGGAGCGGAACCGTGCTGTCGCTTGTTGTCTGTGGCACGATGGCGGGGGCGTACCTCTATTACGATCCAAGCTGGAGAGGCAGTCCGGACATGCAGTTTTTCTTGGCGAACAGTATTTTGGTATGTGCATGTTTGCTCGTACTTGATCATATATTGGTAATAAATAATAAGGTGGAAATTCTGAAAGCGAATATCCGCGGGTATCTCGAACGGATTCCAAAACCGCGGGAGCAGACAACGGCTACGGTACGTCCCTTTGTAATCAGGCAGGAAATGCCGGCGGCGGAAGGAGAATCTGCCGACAAGGATGGAGCACCGCAGACAGGCGAATCTGCGGAAGCTGCAGCAGGCGGGACGATGCAGGAAAAAGAAAGTGCCGCCAGTGAGGAGACGCTCAATCGTTTTTTGGAAGAATTCTTTTCTTAATGAAAAAATATTGTGTAGGAAATGAAACAGAAATGGCTTCAAGGCGTTTTGGTGTTTTGGGTAGCAGGTGGAAAGGAGTGGTTTGCCTTGCAGGGATTCTGATTTCTCTGGTAGTTGGCAGTTTTTGTGTTGTTACATATGGAGCTTCCACGGAGGAAATGGGTGGAAGCAAATCAGAGTCGGCGGATTCCGCGGAGGACGGCGAACGACCGATTCAAAGTATGTTTGAACAGTGCAGGAAGGTTTTCTGCCGGTATCAGACATACCCGACTGAAAATCATTTGAAGGAAAAGGAGGCTTATCAAAGCCTTAATAACACCAAGCTTTCCTGGTGGTTCCGACGGGATATGAACCACGGGCCAAGCGGGTGTGATGACACGATCGATATCTCCGAATATGACGCGTACTATTTGGATCAGAATGCTTCAAAGAAGAATGAAAAAGTCGTCTATCTGACATTTGACTGCGGGTATGAGAATGGATATACTGAGCAGATTCTGGATATCTTGAAAAAGGAAGATGTCCCGGCGTGCTTTTTCGTGACACAGACGTACATCCGGGATAATGTTGCCATAGCGAAACGAATGAAGGAGGAAGGACATCAGGTGGGAAATCATACCATCTACCATATATGCATGCCAGATAAGTCCTATGAGGAGATTGTGCAGGAGGTCAATGGATGCGCGGATTATATGAAAGAGGCAACGGGATATGCGATGGACCCGTACTTAAGGCCGCCATGCGGTGAGTATAGCGCATGGACACTGGCAATCACCCAGGACCTTGGTTTCAAAACTATTTTTTGGAGCATGGCATATATGGATTTCGATGTGAACAACCAGCCGGGTGTTGATTTCGTGATCGACCATTTCAATAAATATCATCACAGCGGGGCAATCATTCTGATGCACAACGTATCGTCATCGAATGCTGGGGCGCTGGAAAAGGTGATTGCAAACCTGAAGGCAGAGGGGTATCGGTTTGCAAGTTTGAATGAATTGCAATAAATGTGATTCGCATAGGGAACACAGTGGTAAAGAGATGTCTATGATATTCAATTCATGCTCAGACGCGCTTTCGCTCGGTTCAGCACGCAATGGTACTAAATTCGCGACGGAGAACCGTCGCTCATTAAGTGCCAGCGTGCTTCAACGGTCTGTGCATAAATTGATATCAATAGACATCTCTATTTACGTTGGTTGAATGCGAATCAGTTATGCAATTATTCTTGTCTTGGCGTTCAAATAGTCTGTGAAAAAAATCAATATTATCCGCAACCCGATTTACGTTTGTATAGATGCAATCCTGTGTTTGTGATAGGGATTGCAATTCGGGGAACTTGCGAACTTTTTGTTTGTTTTTTGATTTTGGCTGAATGAAATTCTGTGGTGTGGGTATACTTCTCTATGTAACAAATTACATGGGCAAGGAAACTTGCGAACAAAAAGGAGATCAGTTATGGCAGAAAAAAATTATCAGTCAAACGAGCAAAAGAACAAGCAGACAAATTATACAGGAAGCAATCAGACAAACAAGGAAACAGTTTCAAACAGCAAGATGAAGAATAGTCAGAAGAACAGCCAGAAAAACTATTCAAGTAACAGTACAGACTGTTACTAAAAACCCCCTCCGAGAGGACCGCATCGCGGTCCTCTTTCTTTGTGCAATAAGCTGTCAGGCAGAAATCGTACACATGCTGAGGTAGAAAGATATTTTAGAAAAGATTGACATTAGAAGGTTTCAAAGATATGATTTTACCAAGATACATAAATTAGCAGATCGGAGGTGTTGGAATGGATAGTAAAAAAGAGTTTTATAGAAAAGCATATTATGATGTCTGTGATAAAATGAACAAAAAAGCGATTGTATCATTAACCGGTCCGCGGCAGGTTGGAAAGACTTTTGCGATGAAGCAGCTCCAGAAGAATTTCGGAGGGGAATATTATAATTTCAAGACAATGTCGACGGACAAATCCGATGATGTATTGGATAGAATATATACCGTTGTCAGGGATAATGAAAAAGTAAATATTTATTTGGATGAGATAACGTATCTGGATGATTTTGAACATTGTTTAGCTTCAATCGCAGAAGCTGCGACACTCACAATGGGATCGGCAGAATATCACATCGTGATTACCGGATCACAGCAGGTATATATCGAAAATGCAATGAGTATTGCTTTTGGTGCGCGGGCAGGCATGGCGAGAATGGATTTTATTTCATTCACGGAATATTATGATTATGTTCATGGAACATCTCTTGCACAGTCGACAATAAGTGAAATAAATTCGCGGATATCGGAAGATGATTATTTGGATTATTTATTTAACAACAGTGTGTTTAACTGCATGGGCGATGGTGTGGAGGTGTATTTGAAAAGCTGTCTGGATGAAACAATTCAGTCGCATTCGAACTCTTTCTTCAAAAATAATGCAGTGCAGGTTGATGAAATTAATATGCAGAATTTGAAAGCAGTTGCATATACAATCATTGTGAATCTGATAGATCAGATATCTGCAAAACAGATTGCGGAGTATCCATTTTTATTGAAGAAAGTCCGAACATATTATAATCAAAGGGCGATAAGCAAGGAGGCTGTTTCCAAGATCCGGAAAGAGGATTTTGATGCCGCTGTAAATGCATCTGTTCTGAAGAATTACAAACTGGACAATCGAATGTCTAAGGAGAAGTTGCTGGATTGTGTAAGATTTCTCTATCAGTGCAAATTGGTAAATATTATAGTGTATAACCCAGAATCAGAAAGCCGGCTGGATTCTTTTTTTAATGGCATATATGAGAAATGGAATAATGCAGATGCGTTTTTCTCAGAGTATTTGGTTACGTTTGCATATCCGCATTTCTTTGTCGGGATCATGAAAGATATATGTGAAAATCTTGATATTGATAAAAAGGATGTATTTTTTGGAGCGTTGCTGGGTGCTCTGGTAGAATGTACACTGAAAGGACAGTTAGCAATCCGGTATGGACAGCCGTTGCATGCAGCGCAGAAGTATAATGAACATGGTGCAGCTGTGGCAGAAGTAGATTATTTTAATGATATGTTTGCAATGGAAATATCGATACGAAATAAATCGCTTCAGGAAACACATTTTACAAAGTTTGATTTTGGGAATCGAAAGAAAATACTGACAACGAAAGATATCAGTAAAAATAATCATGGAATTATTTGTATACCATATTATACTTGCCAGGTTGCATTGGAAAATAATATAACATTGGATTGAGCGGAGGGCTTCCATATTGGAAGCTCTTTTTTATATAGACACAAATCCGCACGCTTCGCATATCCTATTAGTAAGAAGAAAGGAGGCGGAGCGATGCGATTTCATAATATAAATATTCGGAACATCCTGAGTGAGGCTCTTAACTATGGAGGAATCATCGTTGACGTTCGAACGAGCGAAGAATTTGCGAAAAGTCACATTCCGATGGCGATAAATCTGCCTCTGGAAGAAATACAGGCAGGCAATATTTCTCTTCCGAAAGGGAAAGTGATATTGGTTTATTGCGCAAACGGGGGAGGCAGCACGCTGGCTGCAAAAATATTGACAGAGAAAGGGTATAAGGTCATCAACACGGTTGGGGGAATTTCCGGGTATCGTGGGGCACTGACAAAAACCAGACATTAGCGTTAATTGTTAAAATTTTCATGTGCAAAATGTAAGAATAAATTGTTCGATTTTGTTGACTTCGTACAAAGATAAATTTACAATACAACTAAGTATGTTCAAAAATCGGAACAGGGGAAGAAAGGGCAGAAATACAAGCATGGAAAATATGTATGAATTGATTGCACCGTGTCATTTTGGACTGGAGTCGGTGCTGAAGCGTGAGATATTGGATCTGGGCTATGAGATTGTCACCGTGGAGGACGGAAGAATCACATTCCGTGGGGACGTGACCGCGATTGCCCGTGCGAATATATTTATCCGGACAGCAGAGCGTATTCTGCTGAAGATGGGTAGCTTCCGGGCTACGGATTTTGATGAACTGTTTGAAGGGACAAAGGCAATTCCGTGGGAGGAGTTTCTTCCGCGGGATGCAAAGTTCTGGGTGACAAAGGCGACAACGAATAAGAGTGTGCTTTTTTCTGCAAGTGCGATTCAGTCTATCGTGAAGAAGGCGATTGTGGAGCGCATGAAGCAGACATACCGCGTGGAGCGGTTCGAGGAAGATGGGGACGAGTATCCGATCCGTGTGTTTATTTTCAAGGATCAGGTGTCGATTGGTCTGGATACATCGGGAACGTCCCTGCATAAACGTGGATATCGTACGCTTGTCGGAAAGGCGCCGATTTCGGAGACTCTGGCAGCGGCACTTCTGATGTTGACACCGTGGAACAAGGATCGTGTGCTGGTCGATCCATTCTGCGGCAGCGGTACATTTCCAATCGAGGCGGCAATGATCGGTGCCAATATCGCGCCGGGCATGATGCGCGAGTTCACTGCCGATTGCTGGGGCAAGGTCGTGCCAAAGAAGGTGTGGTACAACGCGTACGATGAGGCGGAGGATATGATCCGCCGTGATGTGCAGATGAATATTCAGGGTTATGATTTAGACCCGGAGATCGTGAAATGTGCGATGGCGAATGCGAAGGCAGCAGGTGTCGGAGATTATATTCATTTTCAGGCGCGTGACGTGAAGGATCTGCGCCATCCGAAGCATTATGGATTTATCATTACGAATCCGCCATATGGCGAGCGGTTGGAGGAAAAGGAAGCGTTACCGGCACTGTACAAGACGATCGGGGAGAGCTTCGCGAACCTTCCAGACTGGTCGATGTATCTGATTACATCCTATGAGGATGCGGAGAAATATATCGGAAGAAAGGCAGATCGGAACCGTAAGATCTACAATGGCATGATCAAGTCCTATTTCTATCAGTTTATGGGACCGAAGCCGCCGAAAAATAAGGAGCCGAAAGAACAGTAGAAAAGAGCGTTAAGCATTGAAACGATTTTGGATATTTCCAGTGCTGGTTGCAGTGCTGGTGACAATTACATTTTTTTTAGGAAGAAATCCGGTCAAGACAATTGATGAGTCGGATGCGCTTGCGACGTGCAGTGATGCATTTGCAGCAAATATCCGTTCCCGTATGAATGGGGACGACGTAATCATCACGGTTGGCGGCGGAAGCACGGAGGAGTTTGGCTACACATTTTATGTGAGTGACAACATGCACCTGATGGTGGAAGGCGAGTTTCTGCGCAGCCTGCTTTTGTGCTCCGTGCAGCGATACCCGGATGGAACTGTCCTGATTATGAAGGGCGATAACAGCATTTCGCTTGCCGTGGGTTCGGACAAGGCGATGGTCAATAAGAAAACCGAGGTGGAGCTGGGCGATACTGTCTATGTGGACGAGGCAGAGGACAAGCTGATGGTGCCGATTGATAAGATCGCAGAGTATTTGAGCTACAAGGTTGATTATTATGTCGATCAGAAATGGGTCGATCTGGCGCGGCTGCCGGATGAGACGCCATTGCCGGAGAAATACGATATGCGTGATTATGGGCGTGTGTCACCGGTGCGTGATCAGGGACGATATGGTACATGCTGGGCATTTGCATCGCTTGGCGCGCTGGAGACAACGCTGCTTCCGATGGAGGAGGATATTTTCTCGGTCGATCATATGTCCATGTGCAACAGTTATGCGTTGGATGTGAACAGCGGTGGTGAGCACACAATGAGTATCGCGTATCTGGCGGCTTGGCAGGGACCGGTGCTAGAGAAGGATGATCCGTATGGCGATGGCATGAGTGATCCGAATCTTACTGCGGAGAAGCATCTGGAAGAGGCACTGATCATCAATGGGCGTGAGGATGAGACAATCAAGAGTGCGATTTTCCGGTATGGCGCGATCGAGACATCGATTTATTCGGCGCTGGAATATGTGGACAGTTATTCCATGTATTATTCGAGTGAGTATGCAGCGTATTATTACGATGGCGATGAGACGGCGAACCATGATGTCGTTGTTGTTGGCTGGGATGATAATTTCCCGAAAGAGAATTTCACGATTCAGCCGGAGGGCGATGGCGCCTTTATCTGCAAGAACAGCTGGGGCGAGGAATTCGGCGATGATGGATATTTCTACGTGTCCTATTATGATACGAAGATCTGCCGGAAATCGGTCGTTTACACGCGGGTTGGCGACAAGGATAATTATGATAAGATCTACCAGACGGATAAGCTTGGCTGGGTTGGACAGCTTGGTTTTTCCAAGGAGGATGCGTATTTTTCCAATGTCTATGAGGCTGGAAAAAATGAGAATCTGGCAGCCGTCTCTTTCTATGCGACGGACAAGGATACGGAGTTTGAAGTGTATGTCGTGCGGCATTTCGATGGAGTGGATTCGTTCAAAGACCGGGAGTTTGTGACGTCCGGCAGCATGCAGTATGCCGGGTATTACACGGTGGATTTCCCGGAGGAAATTGAACTTGATGACAATGAGCGTTACGCGGTTGTGGTGAAGATCAAGACGCCTGGCGCGGTGCACCCGATCGCAATTGAGTACAATGCGGATGAGCGGACGGCGAGCTTTGATATCAGTGACGGCGAGGGCTACATCAGTTTGTATGGGGAGATGTGGCACCGGGCGGAGACGAGTGAGAAATGCAATGTGTGCTTGAAGGCGTTTACGAACAAGAGGGAGTAACGGGCATGCAAATCACAGAGAATGTGAAGGGCATGTATTTGTAAATGTTTTCACACATATATAATGTATTGCAACTAAGATATACTAGGTATTCTGATGTATATTCTGGTTGCGGACGAAACCGCCGCCGATTCGACATCCATGTCTCAACGGCGGCTTGTCCAAACATCCGTGTTTGGACATTTCTGGAACTGAACAGAATACCAAGTATATCTAAGCTGCAAACATATCATATATTTAGTGAAAACATTTACAAATACATGCATCTACATATTTCTGTGGTTTGCATGAATGTTGGTTGCAGGCTTTGTTGTTCGTGACCTTCAAGGTGTGCTTGGGGAGATGGAGTTGGAGTAAAGCGGGTTGAAAATGGCGATTGGCTCCAATTAGAGATAAATTAAAGAAGAAAAGTAAGAAAAAGGAGATACAGGCAGATGAAAAAGATTATTTTTGCAACTGGTAATGCGAATAAGATGGTGGAGGTGCGCATGATCTTGGCGGATTGTGGGTACGAGATTGTGTCCATGAAGGAAGCAGGCATCGACATTGATATCGTGGAGGATGGCAAGACATTTGAGGAGAACGCGATCATCAAAGCGACAGCCATCAGCAAGACAAAGGAAGCCGAGGGCTGTGTGGTTCTCGCCGACGATAGTGGTCTGGAGGTTGATTACATGGATGGCGCGCCGGGCATTTACTCTGCAAGATGGCAGGGCGAGGATACACCATACAGCATCAAGAACCAGATGATTATTGACGCGCTTGCAGATGCAAAAGAGGAAGAGAGGACAGCGCGTTTCGTATGTGCGATTGCGGCTGCATTTCCAGATGGTACGGTGACGACACGCCGGGGCGTGATCGAGGGTATGATTGCGCATCAGCCTGCAGGGGAAAATGGATTTGGCTATGATCCGATCTTCTTCCTGCCGGAGTATGGAAAGACAACTGCGGAGCTGGCACCAGAAGATAAGAACAAGATCAGCCATCGTGGACGTGCTTTGGAAAAGATTCGCGAGGTATTATAGTATAGGATTCGAAGGAGGAAATTATGCTACGGATTTTGGTAATGAGTGATTCGCATGGGCGAAATGAAAACGTGGAGCTTGCGATCGCGCAGGTGCGGGAAGAAATCGGTGAATTCCAGATGTTGATTCATCTGGGCGATGTCGGCGATGCACGCGAAATTGAGTCGCTGGCAGGTGTGCCCTGCTACATAGTGCGCGGAAACACAGACTATGATGCGAAGCTTCTGAATGCAAATGTGATCGAAGCTGGCGGGCATCGCATTTTCGCAACGCACGGGCATCTGTATCAGGTGGACATACGATTGGATCTGCTGCGGTTTGCGGCATTGGAAAATGATTGCGATATCGCGATGTATGGACACACGCATGTGCCATATCTGGACGAAGATCCAGATGATGTAACGATCTTGAATCCGGGAAGCATTTCGAAGCCGCGGCAGGCGGATCGTCGTTACACATATATGGTGATGGAAATCGACGATGAAGATGAAGTGACATACGAATTAAGGTATGTCGAATGATGATGGCGGAATGCATATAATACAAAAATGTGTATTTCAGGATTGATTTATGGATATATACGATATGTTTGAGACTTAGAAGTTCTTAATGTTCTGTAATGCAGGTAGCCATGTTTGAACACGATGTTCAAACAAGTCGTCATTGAGCCACGGATGGCGAATTGACGACGGTGGCGTATTATATAGAATATGTAAATCAGAACATTTAGAAATTCTTAGTTTCAATACATTGTATATGGAATGAATCAATCCTGAGATATACATTTTGTGTTACGCATTCCGCAATCATATGAGAATAAACGAAAATGAGGAGACAGTCGAGTGAAAAAAGGTGATGTATGCGAGGGAATCATCGAGCGTTATGATTTCCCGAACAAAGGAAGCTTTCAGGTGGACGAGCGCAAGGTGACGATCAAGGGTGCCCTGCCGGGACAGAAAGTGAAATACATGGTAACAAAGAAGAAAAGCGGCATGGCAGAGGGCAAGGTGCTGGAAGTCTTGGAGCGGAGTCCACTGGAGGACGTAGAGCCGACCTGCCCTTATTTTGGTGCGTGTGGTGGATGCGCCTACCAGACGATGTCGTATGACAATCAGTTGAAGCTGAAAGCGGACATGGTGAAAGCGTTGCTTGACCGTGTGCTTCTGGCGGATGATTCCAATTCAAAGGATTATGAGTGGGAGGGAATCCTTGGTTCGCCGAGTCAGACCGCGTACCGGAACAAAATGGAATTTACATTTGGTGATGCCTACAAGGACGGTCCGTTGGCGCTTGGACTGCATCAGAAAGGAAGTTTCTATGATATCCTGACGGTTGATGGATGTGAGATCATTGGCGCGGATTGGAGCCGCATACTTACGGCGACACTCGCTTTTTTTTCGGAGCGAAATGTACCATTCTTTCATCGGATGCGCCATGAGGGAATCCTGCGGAATCTGGTTGTGCGCCAGTCGCGGGCAAATGGGCAGTTCCTGATTAACCTAGTTACATCGACACAATGGGACGCATATGGATTCGATGTGAAACAGCTGCTTCAGGAGTTCGTGGAAATGCTGCTGGAATTGGAGAAATCCGATGCATTTGAGGGAAGTATAGCAGGTATTCTGTACACGGAAAATGACGCTTTGGGTGATGTGGTGCAGAGTGACCGGATGGAGCTTCTGTACGGACAGGATTACATCGAGGAAGAAATCCTTGGACTTACGTTCAAGATCTCGCCGTTCTCATTTTTCCAGACAAACACAGGTGGCTGTGAGGTGCTGTATCAGAAGGCACGCGATTATATCATGCAGGGCAGCGTGAAGCTTGATGGCGACAAGACCGTGTTCGATCTATATAGTGGAACCGGCACGATCGCACAGATGATGGCAGCAGTTTCTAATAAAGTGATCGGAATCGAAATCGTGGAGGAAGCGGTCGAGGCAGCAAAGGAAAATGCGAAAGCAAATGGACTTTCCAACTGTGAATTCATCGCCGGGGACGTGTTAAAGGCAATCGACCTTGTGGAAGATAAACCGGATCTTATCATTGTCGATCCACCGCGGGATGGGATTCATCCGAAAGCGCTGGAAAAAATCCTTGCATTTGGTGTGGACGAGATCGTCTATATCAGTTGCAAGCCAACCTCATTGGCACGTGATCTGGAGACGATTATCCGTCGCGGATACCGTGTGGATAAGGTTTCTTGTGTCGATCAATTTCCTAGAACAAATCATGTGGAGACTATAATAGGACTACGTCGTACAGATTCGTGAAAATCCTTGAATTTACGCACTTTTGCAGCTTTTTCAATTTCGGCAGAACCGATGTGAAAAGGCATAAAAAGCAGATAGTGGACAGAATTCATGTCGTTGTCGGCTATAGAGTCGACACGAGGGACACAATATTCTTTGATGAATAAAAGTGAATAAAATAGCCAATTTGGCAGGGATATTTAATTACAAATATTGAATATCCCTGCCTTTTATTTTTCTATTCAAGGAGGTGTCAATATGTTAAAGATAAGGCTTCAGGGGACAAAAAATGATATACGCTGGCTTGTACGTTTGTTTCAGAGAGATAAACGATTTGAAGTGAACAATGTTTCGACTTTTTTCGATAATGTTGGAACAGATAAATATAAACGTGTGTATGCAGAAGTATCAAGAAAGAAAAAGGATTCTGGTAAGAAACCAAGTAACGTTATGCAGGTAGAAGAAAAATGTCACTATGTAGGAAGTGGCATGGTGATTCGATAGGAATGGAGGTACAACGGTATGTGTAAGGTAATAGCAAGCATTATTCATCGACCTCCTCTCGCATCTGATCAGCAAGAGCCTTGCTGCGTGATAAAAGAGTGTCAATACTGGAAGCTTCCGGCGGCATTACATATCCTCCTCGTACCGGTTCTTTCTTTGCCGATGTGGAATGACGATAGCCTGGCTCTCCGAGATCATCTGCTACAACAGATATCGTATTCTTGATAAAGGTATATTTCTGCTTATTTAGAGCAATCGCCTGCTTACAGCACTCTTCCAGAGTCTTATTGCTGTACTTCTTTGTAAAGTTCAGGATACTCAGGCACATACGATAGGTCTGTACTTCGTAAGGTCTGGATTTGAGGATCGCCCGGATAACAATCTCTGTATTCTTACCAATGAGTTGCGCTTTCTGGATAAAGTAAGGACCGTTCCACTGGTTGAATCCTTTATAGTTATCTGGCAGGTGTTCAGGATTGGTTGACCACTGCCCTTTACGGGTCGCTCTGAGCCACTCACAAAGCAACTCTCCGGAAAGAGAATAAATACGAACTACAGTTGAAGAAGCCTTAATAGATACTTTTTTGTGCAGAAATGCTTTATCTACGCTATAATAAGCATTGTCAAGCTCCCGATACATGTTAGATGTATCCTGGACGAGTTTGCAAACATCGGACAGATTCCGAAGTTTGACAAGTTAATTGCAACCATACGAAGCAGAGAGATATCGGCTTCCATTATCCTACAGTCTAAGGCTCAGTTAAAGTCAATTTACAAGGATAACGCAGAGACGATCGAGGGTAACTGCGTGCGCCCAGAAGCCGCCAGCGCATTATAAATTGGCGGCGTGGTAACTACAGGATACCGCCTTTAGCAAGCGGTAGGTAAAAGTATCAAGCTATCTGCAAATAAATGGAGAAAAGGAGGCTCACAACAAGCAGAAGCAACCTATTATTCTACGACTTATCCGAGAGGGGAAACCCGAAGGGGAGTGTAGCATGTCGTTGCTGTCATAAGAATTTATGGCAGCCTGCGTAAGAGGACAATAATCCTGTGCGTCCAAATGCGTAAGAATAAAAATCTGTGTATGAGGTACAAAGCTAAACTGCCTGAACGATAGCCAGAGCGAGGGAACCCGTACCCCGCATACGAAAAGGATTGAAACGTATGAAAAGGTTACGGAATTGTTATCATCTGCACAGTCAAAAGAAGATGTAATAGAAATCTTGAGTGATATTGCAGAACAGTTGCAAAAAGGCACATTCAATTGAGGAGGCGAGTAAGTTGAGAATATGGAAATTAGGACGCGATGTAGATAACTATGAAAGTTTAGCATGGGGAAACGATGAACACGATATAAATTTAAACTATATTCAATCTTTTAATGGTGTTTCTAAAGAGAAAAATTGGCTTCCATTACATCTTAAGAGAATGAGTAATGAGGCTGAATTTAGCAATACGCCTGGACTTTCAGCACACATCCCTGTTTTTGATTAAAATGCAGTTGATACGATGAAAGATTATCTAATTGGAAATGCTGAAATTTTACCAATTTTCTGTGAAGATAAAGAATTTTTTATTATAAATGTGACTAGAGTGTTAGATTGCATTGATTATCAGGTATCTGAATATAAAACATTCAGAGATGGTATAAGAATTATGAGATTTACCAAATATGCATTTATTGAGGACAAGATTGAAAATGTACATATCTTTAAAATAAAAGATGAACCATTGAGAAGTCCATTTGTCTCAGATGCATTTAGACGGAAAATCTTAGACAGTAGTTTGGTAGGATTCAAATTTGAATTGGCGTGGGAT
>CAVGQQ010000031.1:32837-38034 GCA_963631525.1 bacterium | reverse complement strand
TAAAATAAATTCTAAGTATTCCTTGCTTGATGCCATATTTTCTCCTCAAATTCCGGTTTTTTCTTCACTTTATTTTACCATAGTGTTTTCTAAAGTGCTATTCCAATATATACAAAAGTGTAAATGAACGATCTTATCGCCCTTTCATACTTACGCATATACCATATTTTTCAATACAATTTCTTCTGCACTGAATTTTATATTATTCATCAATCTGACCCACATCATCTGATCTTGTCTCTTTAAGTTATCATTCACACCCTGTTTTTTTAACATCTGTTCTGTAAGCATTTCTACCTTCTCTCTGGCTTCCTGATCAATCTGATTCAGGTGTTCCGTCAGCTTTCCACACAATAACAAGTATTGATATCTTGCTGGTCTGTGTTCTTTCAGAAACTGTTTTCGCAACATTCCATATTTCCCATATGTCGGTTTTTCTTCATTCAATACCAGATCCGGCAAATAATAATTTCCACACAGTGTATAGCTTAATCCGTTCTTTTCATCATAAATGTGTTTTTCCATTCTTTTATCTCTCCATTTCCCTATTTTTTGTTCTATTTTTCTTACGCTGCTGATTCTCCATCTCGCTTTTTTTCATTCCCCAGGCTAATCTTTCGTGAATATTTCCCTTCGGCATTTGCTCCATCCGTCGCTTTTCTTCCAGAGCTTTCTCGTTTTGAATATCCTGTTGCACTGCTGCATCTACAGTTTCTATTCCCAGAACACGCACAACACGATCGTACCTATCAGAAACACCTTGCAATATAATCTTCTCTTCTGATAATTTCTGATTGTCTTTACGCATATCATTCAATTCTCTCTGAATACCATTATATTTCTGTTTCAGCTTTTGATATTTTCCCTTCCAATTTTCCACCTCTTTCGTAAGTTCTTTAACCTGAGCTGCCATTGCAGCAACTTTATTTTTTAGTTGAAGAAACAACGGTTTAATTTTTTTGTCCCGATAGGTTGCTGCCCGTTCCAACGTGCCTGCTTCCGGCAGTAAGGTTTTAACAGTTCCATATTCTTTGATTTCTTTGCTCACATTATCCATAATCGGCTGTAGCTGTTCTCTGCGATTTTCCAGGCTTTTTAGTTCTTTTTCTGCGTTTCCTGCCTTTTGTTCTGCTTCTTGCTTCGCCTTGATTGCCTGTTCCTTATCGTCTTTTAAAGTCTGGATATCTGCCCTAGATTCTGCAATTTGTGCTGTTAATTCTTCTTTTTCAGCAGTTAGAGACTCTTTCTCCTGCTCTAATTTCTGTACTTCCTTTTTTCGTTCTTTTTTCTTGAAGTTATAGACATCCAGATGTTCCTCATGAGTACCTTTCTGTTCCCATTCAATTCCATGCTGCTTTGCAATCTCTGCCAGGACTTCTTTTTCATGATTTATCCACTGATTCAGTTCTGTATCATGCTTATTTCCACCTTGAAATCCAAGACTTTTCAATGCCTGTTTCAGCGAAACTCTGGTATCCATTCCTTTTCCTTTCCAGCCCGTCACATAAGGAATAAAGTCAATATGAAGATGTGGAGTAGCTTCATCCTGATGCAGATAGCAGCTAAATACCCGAAGTGTCGGATTCCGTTTCCGGAAATCTTTTACATACTCATCCAGTACCCTTACAGCCAAATCTCCTTCTTCTGTTCCAACAGCCATATCTTCCCGGTTTCCAATCTGAAAAATCACTTCATGGAACAACTTTTCCTGTTTTCCCTGCCGAATTTTTTCATAATAATTTGTAATCTGCCGGTCTTTTCTTTTCCCGATATTATATCGTTCTACAGCTTCATCAAACAGTTCTTTATAGACTTCTTTCAAATTCTCATTCTGATAACAAATATTTAGTTGCACTCTGTCTGGATCAACATTTTCTGCTATAAATTCCCGTCTGTTATGAGCCAGAGAACCTGTCCCGATCATACCACTAATTGTTCGTTTTATCATAAGTTTTCTCACCTCTTCTCTGATCAAGTGTCCGATATGGCACATAATTTTTATTCACGCCAGTAATAGCGATATTAAGAAACTTTCGCCGGATACGGCGGTTTTGTTACTTTTGTCAAAAGTAACGCAAAAGCACTTTCGACAGCCGTACCGTCCATCAAAAGTACCCTTGCGCCCTACCGGGGGTTATTCCTTCCGTTGGTCGGTTCACTCCTGCGTTACTTGTATGGCTGAATTATCCCGGTATCCTTGCCCGGATATATTCCAGGTCACCACAATACGGTGTTCCTACGAGATACCATTCTCTTGCAGGATTCATTTCCATTCTGGTCTGAACCCACTCATCATCAATCAACACTTCCAAGCATTCTCCGCAGTGAAATCCTGTATCAATCCATAAATCTGATGATAATAAGCCATATCTGTCATTACTGCTGTTATATCCTAATCTTCCCTGTTTCATTGTATCTTTCTCCTTTCATTTATCGTTTCCGCAAGGACGCCCTGAATCAGGGCTCCCTTTTGAAAATTCTTTTCTTCGCCAGCCAACTCCCGACTACACTTTACCGCCATTCTCCTTGTCTGCTATCTACAGGTGCGTGTCACGCTCCTGTAATAGAGTGGTCAGAAAGAATCTTTACCAACGAAAGTTCTCCGGTATTCCACGTCTGTCCAGATATTCCTGCCGGAACTTTTCCCGTTCTTCTTCCGTTGGTGCTGTTTTGGATTTGCTGTACACTTCACGATTCACCATTGCATCCAGTTTCTTCTCCAACCCCAACCGAATTTTTTCTTCACCATCGTAGTTATCCATCAAAAAATATTGCAGGAGTTGAAAAAATAACTCATATGGAATCTGTACACTTTTATTTTGCATCTGTTCTCCTTTCAAGGTGGCAAGATTCCCTCTTCTTAAGAAATGGTAATCTTGCCATCTTCCATTTTTATTCTGGCAGCATCCAATACCATTGGTTTCCACGTTTTACAGAATCAATTTCAAGTTCCCGTTTGGCATTCCATAGCGTTTTACTTTTGATTCCTCTGGCTTCTGCTTCTTCTGCAATTTTCTTTTGAGTCATTCCTCCGTTTGCCAGTACCTCAAGGAGAAATTCTTTCGCTTTCCGGCTTTTCTGTCCTCTGCCTTCTCCATTAAGAAGTTCATCAGCACTGATGGCATATTCTCCAATCCATTCAAACCCATTATTCTTATCCAGTCTGAACGCAATGGAAGTTCCTTCCGGTGCAAGAGAACTCTTCGTATGACATACCACTCTTATTTCCGGTTCATCTTTCACTCGCCCGACAATCAGGACACTTCTTGCAGCAGCCTGAAAATCAATGGATCCAAGTCCACGATAAGAAGATTTGCCGTTGCTGTTTTTGTTCATATGACCGATCAGAATGACTGCACAGCGATATTTTTCTGCCAGCACTGCGACACGCTTCATCAATGGTCTGATCTCATTTGCCCTGTGCATATCCACGTCTGCTCCCAGGAATCCTTGTATCGGATCAAGAACAACCATTTTTGCTTTTGTCTGCACGATTGCTTCCTCTAATCGAACATCTGCCATCGTCAGTGGCTGATCGCTGTCATCAATCACCAGCACCTTTGAACAATCGGCACCTGCAGCAAGTAATCTGGGTTTGATGGTATCTCCAAGACCATCTTCTGCTGTCTGATAAATCACATTTACTGGTGACACAGAAGGCTGTTCCTGCATATTGTCTTCGCCGTCTAAATCATCATTCCCACTATCGACTTCGTCACTTTGTTTTTCTTTTGTTTTCGTTGCATCAGTAACAGGAAGAATCGGCTCTCCTCTGGTCAGTTTTGCAATAATCTGAAGTACCATCGTTGTCTTACCTTCTCCGGGATCCCCTTGTATAATGGTCACTTTTCCATAAGGAATAAACGGATAAAGCAGCCATTCTATCTGTTCTACCTCTACTGAATCCATATTGATCAGTTTCAGTTTTGGTTCTGTTCTGCAATTCTCAATTTTATTTTTTTCATTCATATTCATTTCATCATCTCCTCCTGCCCTTCCGGGCAAGTCTCTGATGAACAGATATTCGGGAATTGTCGTATTTCCCGATTCGTGATATACTGAATCTGCCAAGATGGTATATCAGTGAATCTGATTATCAGAGAACTTGCTCAGATTATTTATCTGGGCTTTTTCTTTTGCTTTTTCTTTTGCTTTTTCTTTTGCCTTTTCAACATTCATCTCTTTCTTCTCCCAATCCGGTAACAGCATTTTCATTATCCAGCAGATTTGCAATCTTCCTCTGCTGATTTGGATAAAGATGTCCATAAGTGTTCAATGTGATACGAATATCTTTATGCCCTAATCTGTCCCGGATCAGTAATGGTTCCACGCCCTTCTCAATGAGATAAGCCACATGACTGTGTCTGAGATCATGCACCCGGATTTTCTTTACTCCTGCCAGTTCAATCTGTCGTTTCATCTTATGCTGTACCGCTTCCTGAACGACCGGAAATAATCTTTCTGTATCCGGCATTCCATAATGCATATCTACAAATTCCTTAATTTCCTCTTTCAGAAATTCTGGAATTTCGATTGTCCGAAAGGACTGTTTTGTTTTCGGTTCTGTAATAATATCCTGCATTCCTGTCCGGTAATAAGTCTTATTGATACTAAGCTGATTCTTTTCAAAATTGATGTCAGCTTTTGTAATCGCAAGCAGCTCCCCGATCCTGCATCCAGTCCAGAACAGCATCTCAAACATAAGATAATACCTTGTTCCAGGCTCCATTGTCTGTATGAACTGTTTGTACTCGTCCAGTGTCCAGAAATTCAAACTTCTCGAATCTGAATTTCCCATTCGTTTCACTTTCTTGCATGGGTTAACCGGCAAATCATAGATTTTAGCTGCATGTGTAAACAGACTGGTCAGCTGATTCTGAATCATTCTCAGATAAGAATCTGAATATCCTTTCTTCTGAATTTCATTCTGCCACTGAATAATCTGCGAAGCTTTGATCTCACTCATCATCTGATTTCCAAAGTATGGAACTATATGCTGTTGCATCATATATCTTTTATTTTTGATTGTTCGATCTTTCAGTTCATTCTGTTTGTCTGAAAAATAAATCTCAATAAAATCGTTCAGTCTCATATCCATACTTCGCTCACTGCTCAACTTTTTATTTCGTTCAAACTCCAATGCTTCTCGCTTTGTTTCAAATCCACGCTTTCTGCGTTTTTTCTTCTCGCCCATAAC
>CAVGQQ010000031.1:0-32827 GCA_963631525.1 bacterium | reverse complement strand
CCCATAACATTTGTCTCAAACCACTGGGCTGTCCATTTTTTTGTGTCTTTTTCTCTGTAAGCCATATTGATCCTCCTTAATTTCCTGCTATTTCATAGCCATACATCTTTTTTGCCCAAAACGCCTTTGGTATTCTTCCAGCCATCGTAATATATCCCTGTGCAGCCAGTTCCTTATTCATAGCTTTCACCAGTTTATAGGCATGAGATTTTGAGCAGTTCAATTCCTGTGCCACTTCATCAGCACTCATCATATAATTGTAACTTGCCATTTTGCCTCCTCCTTTCCTCGTCAGACTTTAAATACGTTTACTACACTTTTCATCTGTACGATTTTCGTAAATTGATAATATCATGTATTTATACCATTGTCAATATTTCGTAAACGCATTTTTACGATATTCGTATATTATTTTTTCTTTATTTTCTTCCTGGTCTGTGATATGATATTTTATAGATTTATGGTTTTCGTAATTTTGGAATATATGAAAAAGGAGGATTCTATGGGTGACGGTAAAAATTTAAAAAAATATCTTGATGAAAAAGGCACAAATGTCCGCAAAATTGCTAAGGCAACCGGAATCAGTGCCACAACTTTATATTCAATTATTCAAAAAGATTCCAATATTCGATTTGATTTTGCTTTAAGACTTGCAAATGAATTGCAAATTGATGTGAATGAGATATGTTCTGCCAGTCCATTTTCTGGCACAATTAAGGAAGAAGAGATTTACCCTACGCTTCCAGACGGTTTGAACGGAGCATTAGATGCAAGCCGTGTAAAGACTTACTTAAAAAATTCTATGTACCCGCTGATGTATCTTTTCGGTAAGAACAGTATGCCTGATGTAGATAATCTGCTTACATCGTTCTATCAGCTTGATGATGAAGCCAGACAGGAAGTTGTGGAAACGATCCGTCTGAAACTGCAATATCATCGTGATCCGGAACGTGCTGAACAGATCAAACAGATCAAAGGCTGGTAAAAAAATTACTCCTGTGAATAGCAAATATTCGCAGGAGTTTCTTTTTGGCACCGTTTTGGCACCGCAAGCCTTATTTTTCAATTTTAAACTTATCCGTATTTCATCTTGCTGATAAATGTCACACTGTTTCTAATCTGATAAATTTACGAACAATTCTTTTCTTAGAGTACAGAAAAACCCCAGAAACACAAGGTTTCTGGGGTATCTTACGTTTGGACACAACGTTATCTTGCGATAACAAATCTATATTCAGATTGTATTACTCGATGATTGTAGCAACACGTCCTGATCCTACAGTACGTCCACCCTCACGGATAGCGAATGTAAGACCCTGGCTCATAGCGATTGGGTGGATGAGCTCGATTGTCATCTCTACGTTATCACCAGGCATACACATCTCTGTACCAGCTGGAAGGTTACATACACCAGTTACATCAGTTGTTCTGAAGTAGAACTGTGGACGATAGTTGTTGAAGAATGGTGTATGACGACCACCCTCGTCCTTTGTCAGAACGTAAACCTGAGCTGTGAACTTTGTATGACATGTGATTGAACCTGGCTTACAAAGAACCTGTCCACGTACGATATCCTCTCTCTTGATACCACGAAGAAGAGCACCGATGTTATCACCTGCCTGACCTTCGTCAAGGAGCTTACGGAACATCTCGATACCTGTTACAGTTGTCTTCTGCTTCTCTGGCTTAATACCAACGATTTCAACTTCATCGTTAAGGTGGATAACACCAGCCTCAACTCTACCAGTTGCAACAGTACCACGACCTGTGATTGTGAATACGTCCTCAACAGGCATGATGAAGTCCTTATCTGTATCTCTCTGAGGATCTGGAATGTAAGAATCTACTGTATCCATAAGTTCCATGATCTTGTCGCCCCAAGGACCCATTGGATCTTCAAGAGCCTTAAGAGCAGAACCCTTAACGATTGGGCAATCTGTGAACTCATACTCTTCAAGCTGCTCTGTAACTTCCATCTCAACGAGCTCAAGAAGCTCCTCATCGTCAACCATATCGCACTTGTTCAAGAATACTACGATATAAGGTACACCTACCTGACGAGAAAGAAGGATGTGCTCCTTTGTCTGAGCCATAACACCATCAGTTGCAGCAACAACGAGGATAGCACCATCCATCTGTGCAGCACCAGTGATCATGTTCTTTACATAGTCAGCATGGCCCGGACAGTCAACGTGTGCGTAATGTCTCTTCTCTGTCTCGTACTCAACGTGAGCTGTAGAGATAGTGATACCTCTTTCTCTCTCTTCTGGAGCCTTATCGATGTTCTCGAAATCTGTAGCTGTGTTACCAGCAACTCTAGCAGCCAATACCTTTGTAATTGCAGCTGTTAAAGTAGTTTTACCGTGGTCAACGTGTCCGATTGTACCAATGTTACAATGTGGCTTTGATCTGTTAAACTTTTCCTTTGCCATTATAATTTCCTCCTTAATATAGCCCCTCCGGGCAATTTATTTGCCCTTTCCGGGCGTTTACTCGGCTAAAAATCATTATATTAAAATATAGCGATATTTTCAAGCAATTTTTTAAAATTGTCCTACAAATATATACTTTGCAGAATTAAGAGTTCTTGTTTGCAAGAACCTTCTCCTGAATGTTCTTTGGACACTGCTCATACTTCTCGAAGAACATAGAGTAGTTACCACGTCCCTGTGTAGAAGAACGAAGCTCTGTAGAGTAACCGAACATCTCAGCAAGTGGAACCAATGCCTTAACAATCTTTCCACCACCGATATCGTCCATACTCTGGATCTGTCCACGCTTTGCATTCAAGCTACCGATTACATCGCCAAGGTATTCCTCAGGCATTGTAACCTCAACCTTCATGATAGGCTCAAGAAGCACTGCTCCACCCTTTGCCATAGCATCCTTGAATGCCATAGAACCAGCGATGTGGAATGCCATCTCTGAAGAATCGACTTCATGGTAAGAACCATCATAAACATTTGCCTTAACACCAAGTACCGGATATCCGCCAAGGATACCAGCCTTTGCTGCTTCCTCGATACCTTCACCAACAGCTGGGATGTATTCCTTAGGAATAGCACCACCGACAACAGTTGACTCGAAAATAAACTGCTCTTCGCCGTTTGGATCCATAGGCTCGAACTTAACCTTACAGTGACCATACTGACCACGACCACCAGACTGCTTAGCGTACTTGCTATCTACATCAACAGCCTTCGTAAATGTCTCCTTGTAAGCAACCTGAGGTGCACCAACGTTTGCCTCAACCTTGAACTCACGGAGAAGACGATCAACGATAACTTCCAAGTGAAGCTCGCCCATACCTGCGATGATTGTCTGACCTGTCTCTGAATCTGTATGTGCACGGAATGTAGGATCTTCTTCAGCAAGCTTTGCCAAAGCCTCACCCATCTTACCCTGATCATTCTTTGTCTTTGGCTCGATAGCAAGCTCAATAACCGGCTCAGGGAATTCCATAGACTCAAGGATTACTGGATGCTGCTCATCACAGATTGTATCACCAGTTGTTGTAACCTTGAAACCAACTGCTGCAGCGATATCACCAGAGTAAACCTTGTCGATCTCTGTACGGGAGTTTGCGTGCATCTGAACGATACGTCCAACACGCTCCTTCTTACCCTTTGTTGCGTTCAGTACATAAGAACCTGAGTTCAATGTACCAGAATATACTCTAAAGAATGCTAACTTTCCTACGAAAGGATCAGTCATAATCTTAAATGCGAGTGCTGAGAATGGAGCATCATCAGATGAAGGACGAGTTACCTCGTTACCATCTTCGTCTGTACCTGTGATATCAGGGATATCTGTAGGAGCAGGCATGTACTCGATAACGCCATCAAGCATCTTCTGAACACCCTTATTCTTGTAAGCAGAACCACAGAATACTGGAACTGCCTCGTTTGCGATTGTACCCTTACGGAGTGCAGCCTTCATATCTGCGACAGATGGCTCCTCACCCTCAAGATACTGCATCATAAGGTCATCATCAAGCTCACAACACTTCTCTACCAGATTCTCATGCCACTTATCAGCAAGCTCCTTCAAATCTGCAGGGATCTCTGTGATCTCAATATCTGTACCCTCATCGTTCTTATAATAGTATGCATCCATTTCGAACAGATCGATCAGTCCGATGAAATCATCTTCCTGTCCGATTGGAATCTGTACAGGAATTGCATTCTTGCCAAGACGGTCAATGATTGTCTGTACAGACATGAAGAAGTCTGCACCCATCTTATCCATCTTATTGATGAATGCCATACGTGGAACATTGTATGTGTCAGCCTGACGCCATACGTTCTCTGACTGTGGCTCAACACCAGCCTTTGCATCAAATACACCAACAGCTCCGTCCAATACACGAAGTGAACGCTCTACCTCAACAGTAAAGTCTACGTGTCCCGGAGTATCGATGATGTTGATACGGTGCTCTAAAGCACCTGGCTTCTTCTTATGATGATCCTCTAATGTCCAGTGACATGTTGTAGCAGCAGATGTGATTGTGATACCACGCTCTTTCTCCTGCTCCATCCAGTCCATGGTAGAAGCGCCATCATGAGTCTCACCAATCTTATAGTTTACACCAGTATAGTAAAGAATTCTCTCTGTAAGAGTTGTCTTACCAGCATCAATATGTGCCATGATACCGATGTTTCTTGTTCTATCAAGTGGATATTCTCTTCCAGCCAAGGTTTTTTCCTCCTTATTTTAGTATAAATGCACCCGAAAACTAGAATCTGTAATGAGCAAATGCCTTGTTTGCCTCTGCCATCTTGTGCATGTCTTCTTTTCTCTTAACAGATGCGCCTGTATTGTTTGCTGCATCCATAAGCTCTTTTGCAAGTCTTTCTTCCATTGTCTTCTCACTTCTTGCACGTGAGTAAGTTGTCAGCCAACGAAGTGCTAAAGCCTGTCTTCTGTCAGGTCTTACTTCGATTGGAACCTGGTATGTTGCACCACCGATACGTCTGGCCTTAACTTCGAGTGATGGCATGATATTATTCATAGCAGCATCGAAAACCTCTAAAGCCTCCTTACCAGTCTCGTTTGCGATACGATCAAAAGCACCGTAAACGATCTTCTGAGCAACACCCTTCTTACCATCAAGCATGATGTTGTTGATAAGCTTTGTAACGATCTTATTGTTGTAAATTGGATCCGCTAATACGTCTCTTTTTGCAATATGTCCTTTACGTGGCACGGTTCTTCCCTCCTTAATTATTTTTGGATTTTTCAATCCGAATTAATTCAACGGTACTCACATCCCCCTCAATAGAGATACAGCAAACCGTTACCTGCTGTACTTGAGTATTGTGGAAATGTGTTCGTGCGGAAATTGCTATCTTTCCTTCTATAAATATATAATACGGAAAACATAACCCACTTTCGCACTTTTTAGTTCTTGAAATACGAACTGTTACAATACTAATCTACCGATTTATTTTGCATCCTTCGGTCTCTTAGCACCGTACTTAGAACGTGCCTGACGTCTCTTAGCAACACCTGCTGTATCAAGAGTACCTCTGATGATATGGTATCTTGTACCAGGTAAGTCCTTTACTCTACCACCACGGATCAGAACAACGCTGTGCTCCTGAAGGTTGTGACCTTCTCCTGGGATGTAAGATGTAACCTCGATTCCGTTTGACAAACGAACTCTGGCGATCTTTCTAAGAGCTGAGTTAGGCTTCTTAGGAGTAGCTGTCTTAACTGCTGTACAAACACCTCTCTTCTGTGGTGAAGCTGTATCAGTAGGCTTTTTCTTAAGTGAGTTATAACTTCTTAAGAGCGCTGGTGCAGTAGACTTCTTCTCTACAGTCTGTCTTCCCTTTCTAACTAACTGGTTAAAAGTTGGCATGTTTTCACCTCCATTCAAAATATTTTACACCATGCATACACAAGTATGCACACAAATTACATGCCTTAAACGCATGCTTGACTATTATATTATTCAAATCGTCGGATGTCAACAGGGAAACCCGCAAAATATAAGAAAAAATTTCATTTTTTTAGAAAATAAAGTCATTTATAAGAAAACACACATGGCTGTCACCAACCATGCGTGTTTATTTTATTACTCTTCTGTGTTAACAGTTTCTTCTACGGTTGCATCTGCTTCCTCAAGATCACCGTTCTCTTCGCCTGTTACCTCAGACATGTCGATGTTTCCATCGCCTGTGTCAAGCTTTACAGAACGATAACGCTTCATACCTGTACCAGCAGGAATCAGCTTACCGATCAGAACGTTCTCCTTCAGACCGATCAATGGATCAACCTTGCCCTTGATAGCGGCATCGGTCAATACCTTGGTTGTCTCCTGGAAGGATGCTGCTGATAAGAAGGAATTTGTAGCAAGAGAAGCCTTGGTGATACCAAGCATAATCTGTGTTCCCTTTGCCGGCTCCTTGCCTTCTGCTTCCAGCTTCTCATTGAGCTCTGCAAACTCAAGTGCATCTACGTTGATTCCTGGTAAGTAATCGCTGTCTCCGCTTTCCTCAACACGAATCTTCTTCAGCATCTGACGAACGATAACCTCGATATGCTTATCGTTGATTTCAACACCCTGCAGACGATATACCTTCTGTACTTCCTGGATCATGTAATCCTGTACAGCACGTACACCCTTGATCTTCAGGATATCATGTGGATTTACAGAACCCTCTGTCAGCTCATCACCAGCTTCAAGTACCTGTCCATCCTGTACCTTCAAACGTGAGCCATAAGGAATGAGGTAAGCCTTTGCTTCGCCTGTCTCCTGATTTGTAATGACTACTTCACGCTTTCTCTTTGTCTCACGGATCTCAACTACACCACCAAGTTCTGTGATGATTGCAAGTCCCTTTGGCTTTCTTGCCTCGAACAACTCCTCAACTCTAGGAAGACCCTGTGTAATATCTCCACCGGCCACACCACCTGTATGGAATGTTCTCATTGTAAGCTGTGTACCAGGCTCACCGATTGACTGCGCAGCGATGATACCAACTGCCTCACCAACCTGAACTGCCTGTCCGGTTGCCATGTTTGAACCATAACACTTCGAACATACACCAAGGTGTGAACGACATGTGAGGATTGTACGAATCTTGATCTTCGCATCTCTTCTTGGCTCTGATTCGCCTTCAAGTGTGAATGGAACACCGTCCTTATCTACACCATTCTTCAAAACGTTCTCTGCACGCTTTGGAGTGATCATATGATTTACCTTTACAAGCATGTTACCATCTTTATCGTAAATGCTTTCAGCTGCATATCGACCTGTGATACGATCCTTCAGGCTCTCGACTACTCGATCACCTTCCATAAATACTTCAACATACATGCCCGGCTTCTCATCGCGGTCGGCACTACAATCTACATCACGGATGATCAGATCCTGTGATACATCTACCAGACGACGTGTCAGGTATCCGGAATCGGCTGTACGAAGGGCTGTATCAGAAAGTCCCTTACGAGCACCATGTGCTGAGATGAAGTACTCCAATACATCAAGACCTTCACGGAAGTTTGACTTGATTGGGAGCTCAATGGTACGTCCTGATGTATCTGCCATCAATCCACGCATACCAGCCAGCTGCTTGATCTGCTTATCACTACCACGGGCACCAGAGTCTGCCATCATGTAAATGTTGTTGTACTTATCAAGACCATCCAGCAGAGCCTTTGTCAGCTTGTCATCGGCATCCTGCCATGTCTTAACGACTGCGTGATAACGCTCTTCATCAGTCAGATATCCACGACCGTAGAGCATATTTTCTTTATCTACGATTTCCTGTGCATGCTCCAGAATATCCTTCTTGGATGCAGGTACTGTCATATCAGAAATAGATACTGAAATCGCACCTCTTGTTGAGTACTTATAACCCATTGCCTTGATATCGTCCAATACCTCTGCGGTCTTTGTAACACCGTGTGTATTGATACACTTGTCAAGGATCTTCTTCAACTGCTTCTTATCTACATGGAAGTTGATTTCTGGCTCCAGTACATTCTCCGGCTTGCTACGATCTACAAAGCCCAGATCCTGTGGAATGATCTCGTTGAAGATCAGACGTCCCAGTGTACACTCAACAAATCCTGTATGCTCCTCGCCATCCAGAGTTGTAACGGTACGAACAACTTCAATCTTCTGATGTAATGTAATCTCTTTGTTCTCATATGCGAGCATTGCAAGGTTCTCGCTGCTGAACTTCGGCTTCATGAAGTTTCTGACAGTTCCTACAATATTCTTGTAGAATGTCTCTGTCTTTGTCTTCTTTGCAACGACACGAACTCTGATATAATCATCTGCATCTAACTCGCCTGCATAACAATCTGTGTGCAGCTGCTCCAGATTGCCCTTCTCATCATCAGCAAGATATTCTTTCTTAATCTCTACATTTGCAGCTTCTTCGTCAGAAATACTTGCATAACGCTCCATAGTCAGATAGTAGATACCAAGTACCATATCCTGTGAAGGAACAGCTACCGGACCACCATCCGAAGGCTTCAACAGGTTGTTTGGTGACAGAAGCAGGAATCTACACTCAGACTGTGCCTCTACAGAAAGTGGAAGGTGCACAGCCATCTGGTCTCCATCGAAGTCGGCGTTGAACGCGGTACATACCAATGGATGAAGCTTGATTGCCTTACCTTCTACCAGAATTGGCTCAAATGCCTGAATACCAAGTCTGTGAAGTGTCGGGGCACGGTTCAGCATAACTGGGTGCTCTTTGATTACATCCTCCAAAACATCCCATACTTCTGGCTCCAAAGACTCAACTTTCTTCTTTGCTGCCTTTACGTTTGTAGCAATACCACGTGCTGTCAGTTCTTTCATTACGAAAGGCTTGAACAGCTCGATTGCCATTTCCTTAGGAAGTCCACACTGATAAATCTTCAGCTCCGGACCAACTACGATAACGGAACGTCCAGAATAGTCAACACGTTTACCAAGAAGGTTCTGACGGAAACGTCCCTGCTTACCCTTTAACATATCAGAAAGAGACTTCAATGCACGGTTACCAGGACCAGTTACCGCACGTCCTCTTCTACCATTATCAATCAATGCATCAACAGCTTCCTGCAACATACGCTTCTCGTTACGAACGATGATGTCAGGTGCCTTCAGATCCAACAGTCTCTTCAAACGGTTGTTTCGGTTAATGATTCGACGATACAGATCATTCAGATCGGAAGTTGCGAATCTACCACCATCCAACTGCACCATTGGACGGATATCTGGTGGGATAACTGGAATTGCATCCAGAATCATCCACTCAGGCTTATTGTGTGAATTACGGAAGGCTTCTACAACCTCCAGACGCTTAATGACACGCGCACGCTTCTGTCCGGTTGCTGTCTGCAGTTCCTCTGTCAGCTCCTCTGCTTCCTTGTCCAGATCAACGGCCTGAAGAAGCTCCTTGATTGCCTCAGCGCCCATTCCTACACGGAACTTTCCGCCGAAATCTTCTTCTGCCTTTCTGTATTCTGCCTCAGAGAGCACCTGTCTGTATTCCAGATTCGTCTCTCCCGGATCAATTACAATGTAAGATGCAAAGTAAAGCACCTTCTCCAAAAGCTTTGGAGAAATGTCCAGCATCAATCCGATACGGCTTGGGATACCCTTGAAGTACCAGATATGTGACACTGGTGCAGCAAGCTCGATATGTCCCATACGCTCACGACGTACGGAAGCTTTTGTAACCTCTACACCACAACGGTCACAGACAACGCCCTTAAAACGAATCTTCTTGTACTTACCACAATGACATTCCCAGTCCTTGCTTGGTCCAAAGATTCTCTCACAGAAAAGACCATCTTTTTCTGGCTTCAAAGTTCTATAATTGATTGTCTCTGGCTTTGTAACCTCGCCATGAGACCATTCTCTTATCTTTTCAGGAGATGCAAGTCCAATTTTGATGGCATCAAAATTTATAGGCTGCTCTTGATTTTTCTCGTTATTCATCGCTAACATCTCTTACAAATCTCCTTCCTTAAAATTCATCATCATCGAAATTACCGCCGAAATCATCGTCCAGATAATCATCATTCAAAGACTCCAATTCGTTATCCTCGTTAATTCCGCTGTATCCGTTCTCTCCAAGATCCTCGTTGAAGTCATCTGAATCTTCGCCCATGTACTTCTTCACGTTCTCATTTCCAGTGTCCATAGACTCTCCGAGTTCTACCTCTTCGCCGTTCTCATCGAGAACTCCAACATCCAGACCAAGTGACTGGAATTCCTTGAGCAATACCTTGAAGGATTCTGGAATACCAGGAGCCGGGATATTATCACCCTTGATGATTGCTTCGTAAGTCTTCAGACGTCCTGTTACATCATCGGACTTCACAGTCAGGATCTCCTGCAATGTATGAGATGCACCGTAAGCCTCAAGAGCCCAAACCTCCATCTCACCAAAACGCTGTCCACCGAACTGTGCCTTACCACCAAGTGGCTGCTGTGTAACCATTCCGTAAGGACCTGTAGAACGTGCATGGATCTTATCATCAACCAGATGGTGCAGCTTCAGGTAATGCATGAATCCGATTGTAACTGGTGAATCAAATTCCTCACCGGTTCTACCATCACGTACCTTTACCTTACCTGTACGGTTGATTGGAACACCCTTCCACTCTTCACGGTGGTCACGGTGCTCATACAGATAATCCATAACTTCCTTCTCTGTATCATCTTTATACTTCTCATAGAATGTCTCCCAATCGGAGTTTGCATAATCATTTGCCATCTCCAGAGCATCCATGATATCATGCTCGTTTGCACCATCGAAGACTGGTGTAGATACATTAAATCCAAGTACCTTTGCAGCAAGACTCAGGTGAATCTCAAGCACCTGTCCGATGTTCATACGGGAAGGTACGCCCAATGGGTTCAACACGATATCGAGTGGACGTCCATTTGGCAGGAATGGCATATCCTCAACTGGAAGGATACGCGAGATAACACCCTTGTTACCATGACGACCAGCCATCTTATCACCAACAGAGATCTTTCTCTTCTGTGCAATGTATACACGAACAGATTTGTTTACTCCTGGTGGCAGTTCATCGCCATTTTCTCTCGTAAAGATCTTTGTATCCATAACAACACCGTACGCACCATGTGGCACCTTCAGTGATGTATCTCTTGTCTCTTTTGCTTTCTCACCGAAGATTGCGCGGAGCAGTCTCTCCTCGGCTGTTGCCTCGGTCTCTCCCTTTGGAGTTACCTTACCAACTAAGATATCACCGGCACGAACCTCGGCACCGATACGGATAACACCATTCTCGTCCAGATCCTTCAGGGCATTGTCACCGTTTCCGGAAACTTCCTTTGTGATCTCTTCTGGTCCGAGCTTTGTATCTCTTGCTTCTGTCTCGTACTCTTCAATATGAACAGATGTATAAACATCTTCTTTTACCAGTCTCTCACTCAGAAGAACAGCATCCTCGTAGTTGTAACCTTCCCATGTCATGAATCCGATCAATGGGTTCTTACCAAGTGCGATCTCACCGTTTGATGTAGATGCACCATCTGCGATTACCATTCCCTTTGTTACACGGTCACCCTTCTTTACGATTGGGCGCTGGTTCATACAGTTACCCTGGTTGCTTCGGGCGAACTTGATTACATGATACTCATCCAATGTACCGTCATCGCACTTGACAATAATCTTCTCGCTGGATGACATCTCGACAACACCGTCATGCTTTGCAACAATACATACACCAGAGTCAACGGCTGCCTTTGCCTCCATACCGGTTCCGACAACTGGAGCTTCTGTACGAAGAAGTGGCACTGCCTGACGCTGCATGTTGGATCCCATGAGGGCACGGTTTGCATCATCGTTCTCCAGGAAAGGAATCATGGATGTAGCAACAGAGAATACCATCTTTGGTGATACGTCCATCAGGTCAACGTTTGCCTTCGGGAACTCGGATGTCTCTTCTCTGAAACGACCAGATACGTTGTTCTTCTTGAAGTGTCCTTCCTCATCCAATGGCTCATTCGCCTGTGCAACGATATAATTATCCTCTTCGTCCGCTGTCAGATATACAACCTCATCTGTGACAACCGGATTAGCAGGATCTGACTTATCCAATTTTCTGTATGGTGCCTCAACGAAACCATACTCATTGATTCTTGCATACGTAGCAAGTGAGTTGATCAAACCGATATTCGGACCTTCAGGTGTCTCGATTGGACACATTCTACCATAATGTGTGTAGTGTACATCTCGAACCTCGAATCCGGCACGATCTCTTGACAAACCACCCGGACCAAGGGCTGACAGACGTCTCTTATGTGTCAGCTCAGAAAGTGGGTTGTTCTGATCCATGAACTGTGACAACTGTGAGCTTCCGAAGAACTCCTTCACTGCTGCTGTAACAGGCTTGATGTTGATCAGAGACTGCGGGGTAACAGTATCCTTATCCTGTGTTGTCATTCGCTCACGAACCACTCTCTCCATACGGGAAAGACCAATTCTGTACTGGTTCTGGAGCAGTTCACCGACTGCACGGATACGACGGTTGCCCAAGTGGTCGATATCATCGTCGTTACCGATACCATACTCCAGATGAATGTTATAGTTAATGGAAGCAATGATATCTTCCTTTGTAATATGCTTTGGTACAAGCTCACTTACAGATGCTTCGATGGCTGCCTTTAACTCGTCCTCATCATCGTACTCCTGTAAGAGCTTCTCTAATACCGGATAATAAACCGCTTCATGTATGCCAACTTCCTTCGGATCGAAACCTACATATTCAGAAAGATCTACCATCAGGTTTGACAGAACCTTTACATTCTTCTCTTCTGTCTGAATGTATACAAAAGGAACTGCTGCGTTCTGGATTGCAGTTGCATCCTCTCTTGTAAGAGTGGTACCTGCTGCAAACAAAACTTCACCAGTACTTGGATCAATGACATCCTCTGCCAAAACATGACCTGCAATACGATTCTTTAATGCAAGCTTCTTATTATACTTATAACGACCAACCTTTGCCAGATCATATCTTCTTGCATCGAAGAACATACCCATGAAGAGATTTGTCGCATTTTCTACTTCCTCTGGTTCACCCGGACGAAGTCGCTTATAAAGCTCGATGACACCTGTCTCAAAACTGTTTGAAACATCCTTCTCCAAGCTCGCCATGATCTTTGGCTCCTCACCAAACAGATCAATGATCTCCTGGTTTGTTCCAAAGCCAAGTGCACGAATCAGAACTGTGATTGGCACCTTTCTATTTCTATCAACATGTACGTAAAATACATCATTGGAATCCGTCTCATACTCCAGCCATGCACCACGGTTTGGAATCACAGTGGATGAGTACAAGGTCTTACCAAATTTATCGTGATCGATCGCATAGTAGATACCAGGAGAACGAACCAACTGGCTGACGATAACTCGCTCTGCACCATTGATTACGAATGTACCTGTCTCTGTCATAAGTGGAAGATCACCCATGAAGATATCATGCTGTGCAATTTCACCCGTCTCTTCATTACGAAGATGCACATTGACCTTGATTGGAGCTGCATAAGTTGCATCACGTTCCTTGCATTCTTCGATAGAATACTTGATGTCTTCCTTACACAACTGATAATCAACCAGTTCCAAACTCAAATTGCCTGTGTAATCGACGATTGGAGAAATATCCTTAAACACTTCTCTCAAACCTTCGTCAAGGAACCACTGATATGAATTCTTCTGCACTTCGATGAGGTTTGGCATGTCCAAAACTCTCTTCTCAGTTGAAAAACTCATTCGCATACCTCTTCCCGATTTCACAGGACGCATTCTGTACTTTTTCATCGACGCATTCACCCCTTGAATTTATTTGGTTTTTTCTTTACTATCCGAATTTATAGCACACATATCCATAGTAATGACATTTTACTATACTATCATGGTTGGAAATTTGTGTCAACACACTTTTTGAAAAAAATTGCAGAAAAAATTGCAGAAAAATAAAAAAGATTTTTTTGTATCGTTTCTTAGATAAAAAATCCGGCTTGGCATCTGCCAAACCGGACATTTATTGTTTAAGTCGAAATTACTTAAGAGTAACCTTAGCGCCTTCAGCCTCAAGCTTCTCCTTGATCTCGTTAGCCTCTTCCTTAGAAGCACCTTCCTTAAGAACCTTAGGAGCGCCATCAACAACGTCCTTAGCTTCCTTAAGTCCAAGACCTGTACAGTCACGAACAACCTTGATAACCTTAACCTTGTTAGGACCTACTTCTGTAAGCTCTACGTCGAAGGAATCCTTCTCCTCAGCTGCGCCAGCACCGTCTCCGCCTGCTGCTGCAACTACAACGCCTGCTGCTGCAGATACGCCGAACTCTTCCTCACATGCCTTTACAAGGTCATTTAACTCTAATACTGATAAACCTTTGATAACTTCAATAATTTCCTGAGTTGTCATAATAATAATCCTCCATTATAATTTAAATTTGTTTTGTGATTTCCAATCTCAATAATTCCAATTAAGCTTCCTTGCTCTCAGCGATCTGCTTAATAACACGAGCAAAGTTTGTAATTGGTGACTGGATGCTTCCAAGGAACTTAGAGATAAGTTCGTCTCTGGAAGGAATTGTAGCGATTGTCTTAATGCCTTCTGTGTCGTAGTGAGTACCCTCAACAACACCGCTCTTAAGCTCAAGCGCTGGGTTCGCCTTAGCGAAATTAGCTGCCAATCTTGCAGGAGCTGTTGCATCTGTCTTAGAGATAACAACGGCTGTAGGTCCTTCGAGCTCGTCCTTCAAAGACTCGAACTCTGTACCAGCGATAGCAAGCTTTACCATGGTATTCTTGTATACCTTGTAAATGACATCTGCCTCTCTCATTGACTTACGAAGCTGTGTATCCTGCTCAACTGTAAGTCCACGGTAATCAACCAATACTACTGACTTAGCGTCCTTAATATTCTCTTTGATTTCCTCAACGACAGGCTGTTTTAACTCGATCTTAGCCAAAGTCTTGCACCTCCTTATAATATTAACGGAAACTGCACTTAAAAGAAAAACTCCCACACCGCAGTATGAGAGTTAAAATTCGTTCACCACGATTCTTCCTCGGTAGGCGTTTATCTGCTTATGCCTTGCGGCACCTACTGTCTACGGCAGTTCATCGTTTGCCAATATAACATGGATTTGTTTTGTTGTCAATACCATTTTTAATTTTTTATGCATTTTTTATGCATTTTTTATGCACGCACAATCAATGTATCATATCCGCGGTCGCGCAGTTCCCGCTGTGCTATAATCGCATCTTCGATCGTATCATAATTTCCAACACGCACCTGATACAATCCATCGTCCTCATATACCATTGCGTCATATCCCGCATTGATAAACCGGTTCGCCTGATACGACGCCGTTCCAAACGCCCGGTAAATGCCAACCAGAATCTGGTAGCCGGTTGGTTCCTGCGGCATTGGTTGCTGCGACGTTTCTTCCGCAAATACCGGAACCGTCCGTGATATTCCATAATATTCATTTACCATCTGCGTACCGGATTCATTTTCCTGTACGAGATGCGTTTCATCCGACACCAGAGCATTTACCTGCACCATTTCGCTCCGTGTCTCACTCTGCGCAACGGTATACCCGGCATCCCGAATTGTCTCATCAATGCCGCGTGCGATTGCCTCCGCTGTCTCAGAAAATTTTGTATCGAAAAGATTGTTGTCCACATCGCTGTTGATAAATCCTGCTTCTACCAAAATCGCCGGCATCCTCGTACGCCGGAGCACCGCAAGATCTGGTCGTTCCACCACATTGATGTTCCGGTAGCCAACCTGTTCAAGCTCTTTGTTCACATTTTCTGCCATCGTCGCCTTGAGTCCGGCGTTGTTATAGATCAGCGTCTGCACGCCATTGTACTGATTCGGTGTCGGGGAGGAATTCCGGTGAATAGACACAAAGAAATCCGCACCGCTCTCATTTCCGATCCGCGCTTTCTGCACTGGGGAATCGTAGACATCGTCTGTCCGTGTGTATACTACATCGTATCCCTGTGCTTCCAATATCTCGCCGACCGCAAGCGCCAGTGCCAGCGTATCATCTTTCTCTCTTCTTCCATTATACGTAGCGCCGGCGTCATATCCTCCATGCCCCGCGTCGATCACGATTTTCACTGCCATAAAAAAAGCCTCGCAAACATACACTTTCTGTATAGTTTATGCGAGACTTTTTATTTGTTGATGATTAGTGCTCCATCTTCCAGAATGCTGCGGAATATGGAGGCAGTTCAGAACCGCCGCCGAAGTCATGCGGCTGTCCGGTAATCAGATCCTGCGCCGTTCCACATCCGGCATCAAAATGCGCGGTATATGGCTGGTCGCTTGCATTGATTGCGACAAGCACACGTTCATGCTCCGAACGTCTCTCGAAGATACACTGATGATTCGTGAGTACGACCGAACGGAATCCGCCGTAGTTCAATGCCTCGCTATGCTTCTTCGCTTCCGCCAGCTTACTGATCCAGTCTGTCAGCTCGTTCCATTCCGGCTTCTCATAGCTTAATCTCAAGAACGGATCACCCTCTTCTTTTCTGCCTTCTGCGCCCCACTCGCTTCCATAGTATACACAAGGAATACCCGGCATACCAAACGCAAGTGCATAGATGAGAGGCAGATGATTCTTATTTGTCAGGATGCTTGCAACTCTTGTCACGTCGTGATTATCCACGAAGGACAGGAAATGCTTTCCTTTGTATCGCGTCCATTCTTCCGGTCCAAACTGCTGCAGGAGACTGTGAATGATCTCAAACATGTTCATGCAGTTGAAGCTTGAGTAAAGTCCCTTATAGCACATATAGTTTGTCGCACTGTGCAGCATGCCATCATTTACAAATACATTGTAATCGCCGTGCAGCAATTCTCCTAATAAGAAGAAATCCTGCTTCAGTCCGTCACAGTGTGCACGCAGTCTGCGAACAAAATCGTGATCTAAGCAATATGCCACATCCAGACGGAGTCCGTCAATATCGAACTCATCGATCCAGCCCTTGACACAAGACAAGATGTGCTGGATCACTTCCTCGTTCCGAAGATTTAATTTGACAAGGTCAAAATTTCCTTCCCAGCCTTCGTACCAGAGTCCGTCGTTATAGTTGGAATTGCCATCGAAGCTGATATGGAACCAGTCCTTGTATGGAGAATCCCAGCGGTTTTTCAGCACATCCTGAAATGCCCAGAAGCCTCGTCCCACATGGTTGAATACACCATCTAAGACAACCTTGATTCCTGCTGCATGCAGCTTATCGACAACCTCTTTGAAATCCTCGTTCGTGCCAAGACGGCAATCGATTTTCGTGTAATCTCTTGTGTTGTAGCCGTGTGTATCACTCTCGAACACCGGCGAAAAATATATTGCATTTGCACCAAGCTTCTGGATGTGAGGAATCCAGTCCTCCACCTTCTTGATTCGTGACACCAGTTTTCCATCGTTTTCAAATGGTGCGCCACAGAAGCCAAGCGGATAAATCTGATAAAACACGCTTTCGTTTGCCCACATAGTTTTGTCTCCTTTCGCGGAGTTTTCCCGCAATTTGTGTATATCTACATTTTGTACAGGAGTTATGCAGAATACGCAATTCCACGCAGACGCGCTCTCGCTCACTTCCGCATGTAGCGGTACTAAATTCGCTGTTCCAGCTCATTAAGTGCCGACATGCTCCAATGGTCTGCTTACGAATTGGTATTTCTGCACAACTCCCATACGATATCGACTTTCACAAATTGCTGCACAAACCTCGCCCTTCTGGCTTGTTCATGTGCAACTCCCATCACTTTTGCCTTCCCTATTTTACCATTTTTTTGTATACCGAACAACCTTTTTATATGTCCAGACGCAGTTGGTTGTCGAGCCAGCTTTCCTGTTTTGCTTCATGGATGTTGTCGTCCGGGTGGAGGTGTCCGATGGGGAATGGGGATTGAGGATCGTGCATCTTCATGTTTTGTTTCACAAGACTTGGATTCGTATTTGCGTAACAATATTTACACAAGTGTCCGCATGTGTCATAGGCTCCGATATCGACACCAAGCAGGCAGGCGCATGATCCGTTTCGCTGGTTGTTTTTTTGCTTTGGTACATTCAGGTTTGCGTGCAGGGCTGTCTCGAATGTGTGCACAGTCATGCATCCGCTACAGTGGGCTCCGTACTTTGCCAGCCAGTCACCTTCCTGATCACGCATGTCTGCGTATAACCGGCAAGCGCCTTTGCCATCTTCTCGAATTCCGCGATATGCCACTCTACGGAATGTGCTTCATCCACGAAGATCGGATCATACCTCCAACCAACAGAATCCACGCCTACTATTTCAGATAGTTTCTTGAAATCTTCCATGACCATTTCTTTCGGCGGGACACGTGGTTCCACCTCGGTTCCATATGGTGTGATTGTCACGAACCAATATTGCCCATACAGTTTTAATACATCCATATACGGAAACATTGGTGCCGGATTTTTCGTACAAAACGCAATCAAATCAACAACGTCAGGCGACAAGCTGTATTTTGTCACCTGACGCTCATTGTATGGATTGCGCACGAGCACATAGCCTTCCCTGATTCGATTGTATAACCATTCTGCATAAAATGCCGGAATGTCCGTCCGCATTCCTGTCTGTATAATCATACTTTCTCCACAACCTTTATTACTTCCACTCTGCAGGTGACTGCCCTATGAGCGGTATCCAGTCTTGTCTGCTTCTGTGATTTCACGAATCACCTTACATGGCACGCCTGCGGCAATGACATTCGCAGGGATGTCCTTCGTGATAACACTGCCTGATCCGATGATCGTATTGTCCCCGATCGTAACGCCCGGATTAATATGGACGCCTGCGCCAACCCACACATGATTGCCGATCTTTACCGGTCTGGCATAGCAGGCACCATTGACACGTTCCCACGCATCCACTGCATGGTTGGAAGTGTAGATACCGACACGTGGTCCAAACAACACATGGTCGCCGATCTCGATACCGCCACCATCTAACATCACACAGTCAAAATTCGCATAGAAATGATCTCCGATGGAAATGTTATAGCCAAACTCGCACCGGAAATTTGGTTCAAAATAAACATCCGTTCCGATCGACTTGAGCAGCTTTCGAAGTATCGCTTCTCGCTCTTCCGAAGGTCTGCCAAAGCTCGCGTTATATTTATTTGTGAGAAATACCGTATTCTCCCGCGCTTTCACCAGTTCTTCTGTCAGATCGTTGTACATATTTCCATCTAATATAAATTGTCTCTGTTCTTCTAAATTCATGCCGGTTTCCTCCTGTTTACAGATATTATATCATACGCCACCACTCAATAGCATGATGACCTGCGCACATATCAGTGTGCTTCATTATACCACAGTTAAAAAGCCGCAACTACTTTTTCAGTAATTCCGGCTCTTAGTTTTAATTCAATTCACTTCTTACCTGCTTTGCAGCTTCTACCATATTTCTAAGACTTGCATCTGTCTCCGGCACATCTCTTGTCTTCAGTCCGCAATCCGGGTTTACCCACAATTTTGTCTTCTCGACTTTTGTAAGCATGATTCGGAGTGCACGCACAATTTCCTCCACAGAAGGGATTCGTGGGGAATGGATATCATACACACCCGGTCCTGTCTCTGTCTCAAAATGATTCTCGCGCAGATAATCCAGTATCTGTAAATTGGAACGGGATGCCTCGAAGGTAATCACATCTGCGTCCATATTGTCGATGGCTGGTATAATATCCGTAAACTCGCTATAACACATATGTGTATGAATCTGTGTCTCTGGCTTTACACCACTGTGTGTCAGACGGAACGCTGGAATCGCAAAATCCAGATAATCTGTATACCAGTCGGACTTCCGAAGTGGAAGCTTCTCCCGCAGCGCAGCCTCGTCGATCTGGATAATCTTAATTCCATTTGCCTCCAGATCAAGCACCTCGTCACGGATTGCCAATGCAATCTGCGAGATAGATTCTTTTATGGAAATATCCTCCCGTGGGAATGACCAGTTCAAAATTGTTACCGGTCCTGTAAGCATACCTTTCATAGGCTTTTTTGTTAATGACTGTGCATATACAGACCATGAAACTGTAATCGGATTTTTACGGTACACATCGCCCCAGATAATCGGCGGCTTCACACAGCGGGTTCCATATGACTGCACCCATGCTTTTTCCGTGAAAAGGAATCCGCCCAGTGCTTCACCGAAATACTCTACCATATCATTTCTTTCATATTCTCCATGCACAAGCACATCCAACCCAATTTCTTCCTGCCACTTCACGCATTCTGCAATCTTGTTTTTATTAAATTCAACATAAGTCTCCTCAGAGATTTCTCCCTTACGGTAAGCAGAGCGGTTTGCCTTTACATCCCTTGTCTGTGGGAAGGAACCAATCGTTGTCGTCGGCAGCTCCGGCAGGTTCAGCACTTTTTTCTGCAGTGCCTGACGTTCGCTTCGTTTTGGCAGACGCACATAATCATCATCCGTCACCTGTGACAGCCGTTTCGTCACTTCTGCATTCTCGCAGTCTCTACGCTGTGCAAAAAGCGCCTGATTCGCTTTATATCCCGCATCACAAATATAATCCGGCTGGTCTGCTAATGCACCAAGTTCTTTTAACTCCTCCAGCTTCTCCTCTGCATAGGCAAAATGTGCAGCGTAGGAAGAAAGCTTTGTCTCGTGTTTTAATGTATAAGGCACATGCAATAACGAGCATGAGGTAGACAGCACTGTCTGGATATTTTTGTTTTTCAGTCCGTTTAATTTCTCCAGTGTCTTCTCATAATGATTTCTCCAGATGTTCTTTCCATTTACCAATCCGGCAAATAAAAGCTTCTCCTGTGGGAATCCATATTGTTCGATCAACTGCTCCGTTTCTCTTCCTTCTATAAAGTCCAGTCCGATTCCATCAAACGGCATCTCAATCAGATCGCGATAGATATCCCGCACATCACCGAAATAAGTCTGAAGCAGAATCTTGCTTTTCTTCTTGCTGGATAACACCGCATCATAGATTTTATGGAATAACGCGATATCTTCTGCTTCCATATCCTGTACAAGTGCAGGCTCGTCAATCTGTACCCATGCAATATCTGCTGCCTCACATTTCTTCAAAAGCTCCTGATAAGCGGCTGTAATCGCATCCACATAATCAGACGCATCCTTCTTCCCTGTGTATTTGCAGAGCTTCAACATTGTATAAGCGCCAATCACAACCGGCTTCGTCTCTACGCCAAGTGCTTTTGCCTCCGCATACTCATCCCAGAGCTTTTGACTGGATATCTGGATCTGTGTATCGTCCTCCACCTCAGGAACAATATAATGATAATTCGTATTAAACCACTTCTTCATCGCCAGCGCACGGACATCCCCAGATGCACCCTGATATCCACGCGCCATAGCAAAATAGGTATCCAGCCCGGATACATGCAATTCCTGATACCGCTTTGGAACAATTCCGAGCAGCACGGCTGTATCTAACACCATATCATAAAATGAAAAATCATTGCTGGTGATATAATCGATTCCAGCCTGTTTCTGTGTTGTCCAATGCGTCTTGCGCAATGCCTTCGCCGTCTGCTGCAATTCCTCTGCCCCAATTTCTTTTCTGAAATATTTTTCTGAGGCAAATTTCAATTCTCTCAGTGTACCAATTCTTGGAAAACCAATTACCGCTGTCTGCATAACATCCTCCTTTTTATATCCCTTTTCTTACAGAATGAATTTTCTTCATTATATCCAAGAGGGCATATATTGAAAAATATATATAAATGTATGTTTGTTATAGTCTGAAGCTATGGAAAGAAAAAATACCGCCAATACAGGATTGCTCCCATATTGACGGTATTCATAAATTTCATTTCAACAGCATGGACTTCTACTTGCGGTATCAATCCATTTATTTTCACCAATCTGCTTACTTCTTGATATACAGTTCACTACCATTATAGTCAAGTGTGATCGTATCACCTGCACGAAGCTCATTCGACAGGATGCTCTTCGCAACCAGTGTCTCCACATTCTTCTGCAGATAACGCTTGAGTGGTCGTGCGCCATAATGCGGATCGTAACCAGCTTCAATCACATGATCCATCGCTGCATCGGTAAGTTTCAGTGTCAACTCCTTATCCGCAATACGCTTGTTCAGATCTTCCAGCAACAGATTGACAATGCCGCTGATTGATGCTTTGTCAAGCGGCTTGAACATGATGATCTCATCCAGACGGTTCAAAAACTCCGGACGGAAATGATTCTTCAGGCCTGTCATAACCTGTGCCGATGCCTCCGGCTTGATCTCACCATTCTCATCGATACCTTCGAGCAGATACTCGGAACCAATGTTTGATGTCATGATCAGGATCGTATTCTTGAAATCGACGGTCTTACCCTTCGAGTCTGTGATACGTCCATCATCAAGCACCTGTAACAGCACATTGAATACATCCGGATGTGCCTTTTCTACCTCATCAAAGAGGACAACTGAATACGGCTTCCGTCTGACTGCCTCTGTGAGCTGTCCGCCTTCATCGTATCCAACATATCCCGGAGGCGCTCCGATCAGTCGAGCCACACTGTGCTTCTCCATGTACTCACTCATATCAATACGCACCATATTCGCTTCATTATCAAACAGCGCGGCGGCAAGTGACTTCGCCAGTTCTGTCTTACCTACACCAGTTGGTCCAAGGAATAAGAACGAACCAATCGGTTTTGTCGGATCCTTGATGCCTGCCTTGGAACGAATGATAGAATCGCTGACTAACTGTACTGCCACATCCTGCCCGACGACACGCTTGTGCAGTTCATCGCCGAGATGCAAGGTCTTATTACGCTCACTCTCTGTCAGCTTCGCAACCGGAATTCCTGTCCATTTCGCAACAATCTTCGCAATCTCTTCCTCTGTAACACACTCATGTACCAGACTTCTGTCCTTCTCACTAACCTGTGCTTCCAGACGCTCCAACTCCTGCTTGATCTGCGGCAGTTTTCCGTATTGCAGTTCCGCTGCCTTCTCCAGATTGTATTCCCGCTGTGCGACCTGAATCTGATTGTTCACATCTTCTAACTCTTCTCTAAGCTTCCGTACACGTTCGACATCCTGCTTCTCATGTTCCCATGTTGCCTTCATCTGTTTAGACTGTTCACGCAGATCCTCCAATTCCTTCCGGAGTACCTGCAGACGATCCTGACTCAGATGATCTGTTTCATTCTTAAGTGCTGCTTCCTCAATCTCCCGCTGCATGATTTTTCTGGAGATTTCATCCAGCTCAGTCGGCATAGAATCAAGCTCCGTCTTGATCATCGCACACGCCTCATCGACCAGATCGATTGCCTTATCTGGCAGGAAACGGTCTGTGATATACCGGTTTGAAAGTGTTGCTGCGCTAACCAGCGCACCATCGCTGATCTTGACACCGTGAAACACTTCATACCGGTTCTTGATGCCTCGCAGGATGGAAATTGTATCTTCTACAGTCGGCTCATTTACCATAACCGGCTGGAAACGACGCTCCAACGCTGCATCCTTCTCGATATATTTCCGGTATTCATCCAGTGTTGTCGCACCAATACAATGCAACTCACCACGCGCAAGCATAGGTTTTAACATATTACCTGCATCCATAGAACCTTCCGTCTTACCAGCGCCAACGATCGTATGAATCTCATCAATAAATAAGATCAGATGACCTTCGGAATTCTTCACCTCGTCAAGGACTGCCTTCAGACGTTCCTCGAACTCACCACGATACTTGGCACCCGCTAACAGTGCACCCATATCCAAAGCAAAAATATCTTTATCCTTCAGCGAATCCGGGACATCGCCACGCACGATTCGCTGTGCTAATCCTTCGATTGCGGCAGTCTTACCAACACCAGGTTCACCGATTAAGACCGGATTGTTTTTTGTCTTACGGGACAGGATTCGGATGATATTCCGAATCTCATTGTCACGTCCGATGACCGGATCGAGCTTCTGCTCCCGCGCACGTTCTACCAGATTGTATCCGTATTTGTTCAGTGCATCGTAAGTATCCTCCGGATTATCACTTTCTACCTTCCGGTTACCACGGACATTTGCCAGCACCTGCAGGAACTTGCCTCTTGTGATACCATACGCATTTATCACACGTTTGATATCCTTATCTGCTTTCTCCAGCAGTCCTAAGAAAATGTGCTCAACCGAAATATAGTCATCGCCCATCTGCTTCGCTTCTTTTTCTGCCTGAATCAACGCCTTGGAAAATTCCGGGCTTGTAAAAAGCTGTCCACCTGACACCTTCGGGCGGTTTGCAACCAGCTTCTCACACTCGCCGGTAAAGGCATCCATGTTGATTCCCATATTTGTAAGCAACTTTGCAACGAGACTATCCTCTATCGTTACGAGCGCATACATCAAATGTGCCTGCGTCAGTTCCTGATTGTTATACTCATACGCAAGCTTCTCACAACTTTCTATTACCTCTAATGACTTCTTTGTAAACTTTTCAGCATCCATACTTCTCAACTCCCTTCCGGATCTGTATCTCTTTTTCTGTTCTAGTTGAAGTATAACACATATAGCAAATTAGTCAACAAGCAATACTATCCAATATTTTAATCGTTTTTCTTTCTGTTATTCGTCATTTTGCACAATTCAAATTGTGAACATTGTATAATGCGCAATCATCCATCGGATTGATGCATATGAAATTTCATGTATTCTTACATTAGAAAAGGACCGTACCCCGCAAGTACGATCCTCATTTGTTTCTATATTATTATCTTTACAATTCCACTACATCGTGACGAAGATAAACTTACATACGAACAATGCAGCGATAACTGTAATCACGATATCCTTCTTCTTGTAATTGCCTGTGAACAGTGCGATTACAACATAAGCGATTGCGCCGATACCGATACCATTTGAGATAGAGTATGTGAGCGGCATCATGATCAGTGCAAGGAAAGCAGGAACTGCTGAAAGCATATCGTCCATATCTACCTTTGCGAAGTTCTTAGCCATAAGAACACCTACATAGATCAGAGCTGGTGCAGTTGCACAGCTTGGGATCACACTTGCAAGTGGGCTTAAGAACAGACAGAATGCGAAGCAGATTGCTGTAATCACACTTGCAAATCCTGTTCTACCACCGGCACCAACACCAGATGCAGACTCTACGAATGTTGTACATGTAGATGTACCAAGCAGAGCACCGGATACTGTACCGATTGAGTCACAGAGCATACACTCATTCATGCTGATTGGATCACCATTCTCATCCAGCATGTTTGCAGAAGCAGCTGTACCATAGATGGTTCCGATTGTATCGAACATATCTACCAGACAGAAAGCTACGATCAACATAATTCCAGAGAATACACCACCAACATACGAACTGTTAAATGCGGCATCCCATGCATCGCCATTAAATACGCCTAAGAAACCAACATTTGCGAAATCCTTGAAGGACTGGGAAATATTGCTCATATCAAAGGAAGGAGCTTCCCACATAAACAGGTAGTAAAGAACTGCTGATGCAAGGATTCCAATAATTACGTTTGACTTAACACCCTTCTTAGCAAGGATTGCAATGATAAGTACACCGAGCAATGCTACGACAACTGGTACGATCTGATGCCATACATCCAGACCTGTTACCATCACACCGTCAACCTCTGTACCGATCTGCTTGATTCTACCATGAAAATCGTAGAACTGAACAAATGTGTACTGGTTGTCCTCGATGATACCTGCATTCTTGAAACCGATCATTGCAATAAACAAGCCAATACCTGCAGGAATTGCCTTCTTCAGGCACTCAGGCAGCGAAATTGCAATATACTTACGAAGTCCGGTGACAGAAAGAAACAGAAATACAATACCTGACAGGAATACGATAACCAGACCTGCCTGATAACCTGTCTTAACATCCTCGCCTGCGAAGAAAGAACCTGCTACGAAGATTGTACAGAAGAAAGAATTCAGTCCCATTCCACATGCCTGTGCAAACGGCATATCTGCAACAAATGCCATCAACAACGTACCGATGATCGCTACGATGATTGATGCGATGTAGACAGAGTTCCAAATCTGTCCCATAGTTCCCGGATCAGCTCCTAATCCAACAAGCCATCCATTTGCGCCCTCTGCAGCAACCTGATTCGGGTTTACAAAGATAATGTAAGCCATCGCGAAGAAGGTTGTGATACCTGCGAAGATCTCAGTCTTAAGCGTCGATCCTCTCTCTTTGATCTTAAAAAACTTTTCCACTTTTTTAAGTCTCCTCTCTTTTGTTTTTATTGATCACCGATCTTCATGCGCGGAATGAAGATACGGGATACTTTCTTCTTGTCGTCCTCTTTCAAGGAACCCATCGCCTGTTTGCAGAAGTAATTCTGCGCTTCCAGCTTTTCACGCCCCCTCAGATCCTGTTTTGCATATGAGCCATCCGACTGCATAATGTGCGCTTTCAATGTATCCGAAAGCTGAATCTCCAAAATCTCAATGACCCGTTTCTTCAGGTCTTCGTCCTCAACCGGGAATGTAATCTCTACACGTTTGTCCAGATTTCTAGGCATCCAGTCAGCACTACCCATATACACATCCTCGAATCCATCATTATAGAAATAGAAGATTCTCGCATGCTCTAAGAAGTTACCAACGATCGAACGAACCGTGATATTCTCAGAAAGTCCCGGAATACCAGTCTTCAGACAACAGATACCACGCACGATCAGTTCAATCTTCACGCCCGCATTGCTTGCCTCATACAGAGCACGGATAATCGTCGGATCACACAGCGAATTCATCTTGGCAATGATTTTTGCACTCTTGCCCATACGTGCATTCTCTGCTTCCCGTCCGATCAGTGCAAGGAAACGATCCTTCATCCAGATTGGTGCCACAAGCAGCTTGTTCCATGCAGGCGGCTCCGAATAACCGGACAACATATTGAAGACCGCAGTTGCATCCTCCCCAATCGCATCCGATGCGGTCAACATACCCATATCTGTATATAACTTTGCAGTCACATCATTATAGTTACCAGTTCCAAGATGCACGTACCGTTTGATACCATCTTCTTCCCGTCTGACAACAAGTGCAATTTTGGAATGCGTCTTTAATCCTACCAGACCATAGATAACATGGCAACCCGCTTTTTCCAGTTTTTTTGCCCAATTTATATTATTTTCTTCATCAAATCGTGCTTTCAGCTCAACTAATACCGTTACCTGCTTGCCATTTTCCGCCGCGAGTGCAAGTGCTGCGATGATTGGAGAATTACCGCTGACACGATACAGCGTCTGCTTGATTGCAAGTACATCCGGATCAATCGCCGCCTGCTTGATGAACTCAATGACTGGTGTGAACTCATCATACGGATGATGCAGCAGGATATCCTTCTTCTTGATCTGATCGAAGATATTTGCATCGAGATCCAAGCCCTTCACTGGCTGTGGGATATATTTCTTGTTCTTCAAATGGTCGAATCCATCCAGACCACGCACCTTACCAAGGAAAGTAAGATCGAGTGGACCATTGACTGAATAGACATATTCGTTATTTACCTTCAACTGCTTCTTCAGCTCTTTCAGCAGGCGCTTATCCATCTCCGCCTCCACATCGAGCCGGATAACCTCGCCCCACGCACGCTTCTTGATCTGCTTTTCAATCTCCTTCAACAGATCGGAAGCATCATCCTCGTCGATCGCAAGGTCTGCATTCCGCATAATACGATATGGATACGCACAGATGATCTCGTAATTCAAGAAGAGCTGATTTAAATTCTTCTCGATGATCTGCTCAAGTAAGATGATCTCTCTGCACCCACCCTCGCCCGGAATCTCAACGACACGGGGCAATACCGATGGCACCTGTACGGTTGCAATATCGATAACATCCTTCTTCTTATCACGGATCAGTGCACCGATATTCAAGGTCTTGTTGCTGATCAGCGGAAATGGTCTCGAAGAATCAACCGCCATCGGGGTAAGTACCGGGTAGACTTCCTTCTCAAAATATTTATCTACAAACTTGCTCTGCTTCTCGTTTAAATCCTCGTAATGCTTGACAAGCTTCAGGCCATTTTCTTCCAGTGCCGGAAGAATCTGGCGGTTCAGTGTGCTGTACTGGCTTGCAATCATGTTCTTTGTCTCCGGAATGATCAGATCAAGCTGTCCCTGTGGTGTCAGTCCCGCGATATCTTTTTTTTTCACATCTGCGTGTACAAGATCGATCAGGGATGCCACACGCACCATGAAGAACTCGGACAGATTTGATTCTGTGATGCTCAGGAAATTCAGACGTTCAAACAACGGAATTGACTTATCCTTCGCCTCATTCAAGATTCTGTAATTGAACTGCAGCCAGCTCATTTCCCGGTTATAATAATTTTCCGGTTTTTCCAATAATTTTTTGTCCATCCTTACACACTCCTTTTCACCCGAAGTACCGGTCTGATTCCATAGATCTGCTCGAAGAAATCGGCTCTTGCTTCAAAAAGTCCTGCCTCCAGCGAGATGTCTTCGTATGTCTTTGCCAGAATAATCAATTTATCATCCTTCAATGTCACGGAAATATCTTCGATCTTCTGCATATGGCTCTTGTCGAGAATATTTGCAATTCGCAGGATCGCAGCAAGCTTCGCGATCACGATATAATCGCAGCCATCCAGCTCTGCGGAGATCTTGTCCTTTGATGGAAGATACAGTGGATTGTATTTGACAACATTCGCAACCTCCATACGCTCTTTGTGCGAAAGTCCAAGAATCTCGGTATTCGCAATTATATAATAGGAATTTTTTGCTCCATCATGCAGATTGATGAAGTTTCCACATTCATGAAGAAGCGACGCAATCTGAAGCTGCAGCCGCTGCATCTTATCCAATCCAAATGGTTTCCGGATCGCATCAAAAATCTTCAACGCAAAATACGAAGTCCGCTCCACATGATTCCGGTTACAACGGTACCGCTTCGCAATGTTATTTGCCGTTGCCAGAATGTCCTCCTCAAAATTATGGTTGAACACAACACGGCTTCCCTCGTCCATGTAATTTGCCACAATGCACTCGCAGAAATCAACGTCCGGCACATACATTTCCTCTGCCTTACAGTTGTTCAGGAATGACTGATAGATCGTGATGTTCGGCAGCATCAATGTTGCACGCTCATATGGAATACCATATTTCTCAGCAAGCTCCTGCGCCGGCATACTGATGACGCGCTTGTACATCGCATCAAACTGTGCCCGTGTGATTACATCCTTGATAGAAAGCTCCGGCACGATCTTCTTCAGAGAGCTGACTACCTCTCCGACTGCAATAATGTTCTTGATTTCTTTATCCTTCAGATAGATATTTCGGAACGATACGATATCGTTATCTACATAGTCTGCCATAATCTCATCCAGCCGCCCGGATTTGTGTCCGATCAGTGCCAGATAATCCCGGACACGCACTGCACCGATCGGGATATTCTCTGTGACAACCAGATTGTTCTTATCAAACAGGGAAATCTGCACGCTTCCGGCACCGACATCCACAAATGCTGTATTCTTGCTGACAACCTGATGGAAATCTGAATACTTCGCAACTAATCCCTTGAAGCTGATATAACGCTGTTCAGAATTGCTCAGTACCTGTACGCGGATACCTGTGGTATGCTCGATCACATCGAGCACCAGATCCATGTTATCTGCCTCTCGCACCGCACTTGTCGCATAGGCACGGTATTCCGTAATCTTATATTCTTCCATTTTATGTTTTAAGCCTTCGAGTTCTTCACAGATCATTTTGATTGACTCCCGGCTCAGTTTTCCTTCGCGATAAGTGTCCCGCCCAAGCTCCAGTATCCGGCTGACACTGTCGATCTGGCGAAACGATTTTCTGCCATTTACTTGGAAGATTTTCATGGATATCTCGCTGCTTCCGACGTAGATGGCGGCAAACATTTTGTATGCCATAGTTTATACCTCCCTATTTCATCCGCAGATAATTATCCGACATTTCCTGTATGTCTCATGCAGAACACTGCTATTATCCATACGCAGACGCGCTCTCGCTCACTTCCGCACATAACAGACACTAAACTCCTAACGCATCATTCTGCGAATAGATGCGTTACTCGCTAAGTGCTGATGTGCTCCAATGGTCTGCGTTAGGATAAATACCAGTGTTCCGCATGAATTTTACACATCGATTGTGTCGGATAATTCCCCTGCTCATTTATATACTTTCGGTTACAATACAAATGGCATACACATGTCATTTGCCGCTCCCTTGAATACAATTTTATTCAATATTTCATTCTTCCTTATAACTTAATGCTTCCAGCATTTCAATGATTGTCTTGTGATACCCCGGATGGTACGCGTATGGTGCGATTTCGGCAAGTGGTTCGAGTACGAATGCCCGCTTTGCCATCTCCACATGCGGCACTTTCAGGTTCTCTTCCATGATCATCTCCTGATCGTAGAGTAAAATATCGATATCTAAGGTTCTTGGCCCCCAATGAATCAGTCGTTTTCTACCGGCACCCTGCTCGATATCGTTGATAACCGCCAGCAGATCCTGTGGTGAATACAGTGTCTCAATCTCCAGACAGCCATTTAAAAAATCGTCCTGCTCCACGTCACCGTATGGTTCCGTTACTATATAGGTAGAAACCTTTGTCACCTGAATATACTCATCTTTGTTTAACTGATCGACCGCATAGTCCAGATATGCTTCCTTATCTCCAAGGTTAGAACCGATTCCCAGATATGCAATATGTCTGCCGCGTGTGATGTCCACACAGACCGTATCAAACTCCATCGGAATCGGGGCACCCGGCTTGCTTAAAATCACACGAACCGTCTTGATCTGTGGATATGCCAGCAGGATTGCATCTGCAACAGCTTCCGCTGCCGCCTCGATCAGATCATAGCTTTCCTCCTGCATTTTCTGCCGGATCAGTTCACAGACCTCTGCATAATTGACTGTCTTATCCAGATCGTCCGTCATGCCTGCCGCATGCAGATCCCCATCCATTGATACCGTCACATAGAAGTTCTGTCCATTTCTTTTTTCTTCCGCAAGAACACCATGATATGCAAATATCTCCAAATCTTTAATCCATATTTTATCCATTTATTTCCTGTCCTTCTCCGTCTTCGTATTCCATAACAAATGTCCCGGCAGCGTTATCACACATGCTCGCAGTTACATCTCCCAACACATTGCATTTTATGCCTTGAGCATCGCATCTGTCATCGCAAGTGCACGCACATTCTTCTTCACGTCATGTACCCGGAAGAAGCTGCATCCTTTGACGAGTCCCAAAACCGAGGTTGCCATCGTTCCTTCCTCGCGCTCATCAACCGGCAGATTCAATGTATTTCCAATCATGGATTTCCGGGAAGTTCCAAGCAGCACCGGATAGCCAAGTGCAACCAGCTCCTCCAGATGATTCATGAGCTTTAAGTTCTCTTCTGTTGTCTTCGCAAACCCAATTCCAGGGTCCAAAATGATCTTATCGTCCGCAAGTCCTGCTGTCTGTGCAATCTGCACGCACTCCTTCATGTCCGCGATCACATCTGCAATATAATCGGTGTAAACAGTTTCCTTCCGGTTATGCATCAGACAGACCGGAATCTGGTATTTTGCACAGAGTGGTGCCATCTCATTGTCCCATTTGAAGCCCCAGATATCGTTGATCAGATCTGCGCCTGCAAGGATTCCCGCCTGTGCCACCTGATATTTATAAGTATCTAACGAAACCGGAATCTCAAACCGTTCCTTGATTGCTTCGATCACAAAGCAGGTACGTTCAATCTCCTCCGCCACCGAAATCTTCACATGTCCCGGTCGGGTCGATTCTCCACCGACATCAATGATATCCGCCCCATCCTTAATCATCTCTTCTGTATGCTTCAGTGCCGCATCCATATCCCCGTATTTGCCACCATCCGAGAAGGAATCTGGTGTCACATTCAGAATTCCCATCACATAAGGGCGTTTCCCGATCTCAAAATCGCGTTTTCCGATCGTTATAACCTGTTTTTTCATAATTTGTAAATCCTCATTTCCATTCTTGTCCATAATTATAATCATTCTAACATTTTTATCATAAAACTGCCACCAATTTATCTTTATTTTTGTTAAATTATCTTCATTTTTCTTTTATTTTATTTATGTTTTTTCGACATCTGCGTTGCAAAAATCATATTAAATCGCATTGGCTGTCTGATAACAATCGCCATACTACTGCTGTCTTCAAGGAACAGCAAACTGCTTATCTAATCACTCAAGCTTGATACTTGATACACTTTGAAACATATAAATAGCCAAAACGGAAGATGCAATTATACGTTTTCCGTTTTGTTATTTGTAACCTTTTCTAGGTTACCAATATTTTTCTACGAGTTTCTGCGCTTCGGACTCAGTTTTGTCGTAGGATTCTATCAATTCCTGAACCGCCTGTTCTTTTGTGGAGCACAGTTTCTTTAACAATTTAAATACTACTCTAATGCTTTCCTCTCGCTCCTTCTGCAATTCCTCTTCAGCCTTCTTCGTCTTCGCACGCTCTTCCTGTATGTTCATTGGCTCCATATTCTCAAACCAGTTTCCCATGCTCTCGCCTCCGATCATTTTTCTCAAACAATCTGTCGCCTCAGAAACCGATACCCGCATCTTCATAAATAACGCCCATAGCGAATTTACGATGATCTGCACGATATTCTCCGACGCCCGCTCCATGATCTCGCGGATTTCATCCTGATTGGATCTGAGAAAATCTGAAAAATCCTGCGGCGTCTGGATGCGGTTTATCATCATCAAAAGCGACATTTCATCCTCATGAATCAGCAGCTCTTCGT
>CAVGQQ010000030.1:0-39328 GCA_963631525.1 bacterium | reverse complement strand
GTATATTTGTAACCCTTCATAACCTGAGAACCCTTTCCTGCGGCACCGCCTTATGACACATTCGGTATAGGCAGATAACCCGCATACAGACAGTATAGGGGGTAAAAACACTTTATGCAAGTGCATTTTGCATAGATTTAACAATCTTTAACCTGATATTGATAGAATAAAAAGAATGAATGAGGCATATATAAATATTATGGAACAGGAAAAACAGTTACAATTACATATTACAAAAAATGATCGTAAGATTATTACAGATTTTGCGAATTCCTTATCCGATAAGGAATATCAGCTCCGGTGCATGTGGGCAATTCAGATTATAGAATCGAAACTGACAATGATCAATCTGGAGCTGCAGGAGAATCTGGAACGGGAGGTTGTCGTACGTCTGACACACCGCATCAAAAGTGCGGAAAGCATCTTCCTGAAGCTGCGGCGCAAGGGGTACACAATCAACTTAGATAACGCAAAAAAGAAATTGAATGATATCGTCGGTGTCCGGGTGACCTGTATATTCCGGGATGATATCTATGCGCTGGTGGATTGTCTGAAAATCCAGCATGATATCAAAATCTTAAAGATCAAGGATTATATCAAAACACCGAAATCATCCGGTTATCAGGGGGTACATATGATCCTGTCTGTCCCGATCTATCTGTCGAAAAAGACAGAATGGATGAAGGTAGAATTACAGCTTCGTACTGTTGCGATGGATTCGTGGTCGGTACTCGATTATCAGCTGCTCTATAAGAAGGATCTCGTTGACACCGGGGAGATCGTGCAGGAACTGAAACGGTATTCCGATGTGATCGCTGATATGGATACGAACATGATGCGGTTACGTGATAAAATCAAAGAAATTTAAGCGCTAGACTGGCGCTTTTTTCTTTTTGTAAAACGACTTTACATACATTTAACAATTCTTTACTTTCTGTTGATAGAAGCAATATTAAAAATCAGATATTATCCAGATTACGGAAGCCATTCTGCACGCGGGAAACGGTGACAGGGTGGCTTTTAAATCGGCTTAAAATGCTCAAAAGCAAAATGAAGAAAGTATTGAGTGTACTGACATGAAATGCCGTGTGTGGAATGTTGGCGGGCGCACTTGTAACGGCAGTTCTGCAGAGCTCCAGCGCGGTAACCATATTGGTAATCGGATTTGTCAGTGCCGGATGTCTTGTATCGGAAATGATTGGAAATATGAAAGCAACGGTTATAAACAATGACAGCAAAGCATTGAACGAGCTGGAAGAAAATGCAAAGCTTGTGACAGAGATTGATGAGAATACGGTCAGCTTCATCTCTGGTATGTTCTCGAACGGTTCCCTGACTGAGAAACAATCGTCCACCACGGCAGGATTGATGTATGTATTAAATGAGATATAACGTGGAAGTTATGTACCAGACAGCTATCGCTTCGCTGGAAAGCGGCGATACAAAGACAGCTAAGAAAGTACCAGACTATTGCAAAGAGCTTCGTAGTATGGAGAAGAAATTTAACAAGAACCATCTGAAACGTCTGCGCAAGAACAACTGTAAGCCGGAATTTACATATCCGTTCTTCAATATGCTGCACAATCTGGAACGCATTGGCGACAGTTGCAGCGGCATCATCGAAGAGGTCATGGACAATGTTCGTTTCTTAGAGTTGGAGGAAGCATAGGAGGAAAATAATATGTTACAGGAGACAATCTATGATAACCGGGAGCTTTCCTGGTTGAAGTTCAATAAAAGGGTACTGGAAGAAGCTGTGGATGAGAATAATCCGCTCTGTGAGCGGTTGTCGTTCGTGTCAATCTTTCAGAGTAATCTTGATGAGTTTCTGATGGTGCGTGTCGGTTCGTTAGATGCTGGCAAAGATAGCAAAGTACGCGAGAATAAGACGAATATGACCTGTCAGGAGCAGCTTGACCGTATCATCGTCAAGGAAAAGAAGCTGCGGGAAAAGAAGGACGAGATCTACCTGCGTCTGATGTACGAGATGGAGGAATACGGCGTCAAGGAGCTTATGTATAAAGATCTGAATGAGGATGAGCAGGATTCCATGAAGCTTTACTTTGAAAATGAAATCCAGCCATTTATCTCGCCACAGGTCGTTGGTAAGCGTCAACCGTTTCCGTTTCTCCGGAACAAGGAAATCTACGCGGTTGTGGAGCTTCGCACCAAATCCAATAATACGAAGATTGGAATCATCCCATGTAACAACCCGGTCATTAAGCGTATGATTCCTGTTTCTTCCGATGGCAGAAGATTTATGCTGGCAGAAGAATTGATTCTGCATTTTGCGGCAGATGTATTCCCAGGGTATAAGGTAATCAGTAAATCGTTGATCCGAATCCTGCGGAGTGCAGATATTGACGTGGATGATGCATTGGACGACGATGAGAAGGATTACCGTAAAGGTGTGGAGAAGGTGCTTCGTACAAGAAGCCGTCTCTGCCCGCTTCGTATGGAATATACGAGAATGATAAATGATTCCATCATCGAGAAGATGTGCGGATTCCTGGGACTTACGAAGAAACAAGTGTTCCATTCTATCTCTCCACTGGATCTGTCGTTTTTATTCAAGGTCGAGGATCTGCTCCGGAATGAGAAACAGTTATTCTATGAGCGTCGCGTGCCACAACAGCCAGCCATGATTGACCGGACACGCCCTGTCATGGAACAGGCACGGGAACGTGATCTGTTTCTGTCTTATCCGTACGAGAGCATGAAACCATTTATCCAGCTCTTAAACGAGGCTGCAAACGATCCGGAGGTTGTGTCGATCAAGATGACATTGTACCGTCTGGCAAGTGATTCGAAGATTGTAGAGGCACTTGTGGAAGCGGCGGAACAGGGCAAGGAAGTTGTTGTATTAGTAGAATTACGTGCCCGTTTCGACGAGGAGAATAACATCCGCTGGTCCAGACAGCTTGAGGATGCTGGTTGTCGTGTGATCTATGGATTAAACCATATGAAGGTTCATTCCAAACTCTGCCTGATCACAGGGAAACGAAACAACAAGATTGAATATATCACACAGATCGGTACTGGTAATTATAACGAAAAGACTTCACGCATTTACACCGACTATTCCCTGATTACTTCTTCGGTAGATATCGGAAATGAAGCTGCCAATGTGTTCAATCATCTGTCTATGGGTACGACAGTCGAGGAGACAGAGCATCTGCTGGTAGCGCCCAACTGTCTGCAGAACAAGGTGCTTGCGATGATCGACGATGAGATTGCAAAGGTAAAAGAGGGCAAGGAAGGCTACGTCGGTGTCAAAATTAATTCTCTGACCGATAAGAAGATCATTGACAAGCTGATTGAAGCTGGCAAAGCAGGCGTCAAAATCCGCATGATCGTGAGAGGTATTTGCTGTTTGAAAGCCAGTGTCGCTGGCGAGACAGAAAATATCCAGGTGATCAGTATCGTTGGCAGATTCTTAGAGCACTCCCGGATCTATATCTTTGGCAAAGACGATCCAAAGGTGTATATTGCTTCTGCGGATTTCATGACTCGGAACACGGTTCATCGTGTAGAGGTGGCTGTTCCAGTCTATGATCCTGTGATCAAAGTCCGGATTCTGGCTGATTTTGAACTTTTCTATCAGGATGACCAGAAGGCGAGAGAGCAGATCAACGGAATCTATCTGCCAAAGCGTGGGGATAAACATATCAATGCGCAGGAGATACAGTATGCGCAGGCATACAAAAACAACGAGACACATGCATAGATATATAGTTTTACAATCTAATTACATACGCTATACAATACTGCGCCATCAGTATTTTGTATAGATTCGAGACTTCCTCTCGACTGACAGTGAATGAACATTGCTGTCAAACGAAGCGCCTGTTAACGCCATACACAGGCGCTTTTTTCTTCCTAAAGCCGCATTCCTGCGTGCTTTTTCTAAATGTTCCAAACTTACGCTTTACATTTTTATAAAATCTATGTTATGGTTTATGTGTTGTCGAGAATCGTTGTTCTGGCGTAGTTCGGTAACAGTCTGTTATTTTATTAAAATCTAATTATCTGATTTTTAATCCAATTGACGCATTTTAATTTTATAAGTAACTGCTGGCAATCAGAGAAAGGGAATATTATGAGTAAAAATGAAAACAACAAGGGTGAAGGAATTCGTATCGGTCAGGTTCGGGATGTAAACAACCGACAGGTATTCAAGAATCATACATTATGTGCACAGTTTCTGCGGGATTATGCAGGGTTAGATATTCTGAAAAATGTACAGCCTGAGGATATTGAAGATGTAACAGAGAAGTATCAGGCATATCTGGGTGTGGAATTCGAGACAGATACTGTGAAGAGAATCCATTTACCAAAACCAAATGAAAATATACCACTTTATATGATTTCGCTTATTGAACATAAAAGTGATGTCGATTATAATGTGAGTATGCAGTTATTACGGTATATGGTATGTATCTGGGACGATTATGCAAAAACGGTGGAAAAGGAGCATCCGGGTACTTCAAAAAATAAAGGATTTCGTTATCCTCCGATATTTCCGATTGTCTATTATGAAGGTGTTGGAGAATGGACGGCATCCATGAATGTAAGAGAGCGTATCTTCATGAATGAGATATTTGCACCCTATATTCCGGAATTTACATATTGTCTGGTGAATGTACATCAGTATACAAACGAAGAACTGCTGATTCACGAGGATGAAATGTCGTTGTTGATGATGATTAACCGGATACAGACACCACAGGATTTCACGGATTTTATTAACTCTAATCAGGGAGAAATTCGTGGAATACTAGCGCGTGCATCGGAGAACATTATTCAGATCATAGTGAATGCACTATGGGCGTTATTTATGAAGATGCAGGTATCCGTTTCCGAGGCGACAGATTGTATAAGAATAATAATCGGAGGCGATAGTATGGGAAACTGGTTTGAGAATATGGAACCAATGGATATACAGGCTGAACGAGCGAATACAAAACGGGAAAAAGAAAGGGCGGATCAAGCTGAAGCGGAGTGTAACAAGGCAAAGGTTGATTTACAGGAAACCATCGAAAAGAATATTGCATCTACGATTAAATTAATCAAGGAATTATCCGGCACAAAACAGATGGCGGTAGATAAATTGAAAGAATTACAGGGGATGTCCCCTACGGAGGCTGAAAAAGCAGTAGAAAAATATTGGGATTGATATTCAAGAAATGGGTTGACTATCATGTAAATCTCTGATATAGTAACCATGTTCTCTTTATCGCATTAAAGCGATAACGCAACAGAGAAAAGAAAGATGAGGAACAAAGACATGAAAGAATTATCAAATTTACTTGGATTTCGGGAAAGTATCAAAGTGGTAGACGCAACCTTGCGTGACGGTGGACTGGTAAATGATTTTTATTTTACCGATGAGTTTGTAAAAGCATTGTATCAGGCAAACATCGATGCAGGTGTTGACTATATGGAGATGGGTTATCGTGCATCAAAGAAGGTGTTCGACGAGACGAAGTTCGGTAAATGGAAATTCTGTAGTGATGACCATATCCGCGAGATCGTCGGAGATAACGATACGAACTTAAAGCTTGCAATCATGGCAGATATCGGACGTCATGATAAGAACGATTTTGATGAGAAGGTAAATTCTCCGGTTGATCTGGTCCGCGTGGCAGCGTACATCCATCAGATGCCGGAAGCAATCGACATGGTAGAGGATGCGGCAAAGAAAGGATACGAGACAAGCTGTAATATCATGGCTATCTCAAATTCACAGGAGGAAGATATCAAGGTTGCACTCGATATGCTTGGCAAGACACCGGTTGATGTTATCTACATCGTAGACAGCTTTGGTTCCCTGTATCCGGAGCAGATTGCCCGTATCGCAGATCTGTACCTGAATTTCGCAGCGAAATACAATAAGAAGATCGGTATCCACGCACACAACAACCAGCAGCTTGCCTTTGCGAACACGATTGAAGCGTGTGGTGACGGTGTAGACTGGTTAGACGGAACCTACCTGTCTATGGGAAGAGGCGCCGGTAACTGTGCGATGGAGCTGTTGCTTGGTTTTCTGAAAAATCCAAAATATAACGTATACCCGGTATTCAAATTCATTGAAGAACATATGATGAAATTAAAGGATGACGGCATCGTCTGGGGCTACAATCTCCAGTACCTGATGACCGGACTTTTGAACCAGCATCCACGTTCTGCAATCGCATTCACGAAAGAGAATCGCCGCGATTACGCAGAGTACTACAAGGAACTGTTAATTTAAGCAACGATTTTATATGGAAGAGCCAGATGGTAAAACATCCGGCTCTTTTTTTACGTACATTTTACAAAACTACGATAACGCACTTTACTTACATTCTGTATAGTCTCATTTGTAAGGTAAATAAAAAAGAAAATCTTTAAGAGAAAAAAGGAGACAAAGAAAATGAGAAAATTAAAGAAAGCAATCATCGGAGTTCTGGCATCAGCAATGCTTATGGGAGCCATGACTGGATGTGGAAAAGCAGCAAGTGACGATATCACAGTTATTTCCCGTGAGGATGGTTCTGGTACAAGAGGTGCATTCATCGAGCTGTTCGGTATCGAAGAGAAGGATGCAGACGGAAACAAGATTGATAAGACAATCACAACTGCAGATATCACAAACTCAACATCTGTTATGATGACAAGTGTTGCAGATGATACAGCAGCAATCGGTTACATATCACTTGGTTCTCTGGATGATTCTGTAAAGGCTGTTAAGATTGATGGCGCAGAGGCTTCTGCTGAGAACGTATCAAACGGAAGCTACAAGGTATCCCGTCCATTCAACATTGCAACAAAGGGTACACCAAACGAAGTAACACAGGATTTCATCAACTTCATCCTGAGCGCAGATGGTCAGGCAGTTGTAGAAGAGGCTGGTTATATCAGTGATGGTAACACAGGTGCTTATACATCCGCAGGTGTCAAGGGTAAGATCAATGTAGCAGGTTCTTCTTCTGTAACACCAGTTATGGAGAAGCTGAAAGAGGCATATATTGCAATCAACCCAGACGTACAGATCGAAGTACAGCAGAGTGATTCTACAACAGGTATGACAAGTGCAGCCGAGGGTGTATGTGATATCGGTATGGCTTCCAGAGAGTTAAAGGACAGCGAGCTTAGCGCAGGTCTTACACCAACTGTTATCGCTACCGATGGTATCGCGGTAATCGTAAACAAGGACAGCTCAGTTGACAGCCTGACAAGCGATCAGGTAAAGGGTATCTACACAGGTACAATTACAAAGTGGTCTGAAGTAAAGTAAGTAAGAATTAGAAATAAAAATACGAGAGGCAAAATATGGCGAAAGTAAAAGAAAGAACCATGCATATCGTATTCTTAGTGGCTGCCTGTATGTCCATACTGGCAGTCGCTATGATATGTCTGTTCATGTTTGCAAATGGTGTTCCAGCCATTCGCAAGATTGGATTTGTAAATTTCATATTTGGTAAAACCTGGATGCCTGGCGCGAACAAATTCGGTATCTTCCCAATGATTATCGGAAGTATCTATGTGACAGCCGGTGCGATCATCATCGGTGTTCCGATCGGACTTTTATGTGCCATCTTCATGGCAAAGTTTTGTCCACCGAAGCTTCACCGCATCATGAAACCGGCTGTGGATCTGCTGGCAGGTATTCCATCCATTGTATATGGATTCTTCGGTCTGGTTGTAATCACACCGATGATCCGGAATGCATTTGGTGGAAGTGGTAAGAATATCCTGACAGCCTGCATTCTGCTTGGTATCATGATTCTTCCTACGATCATCAGCGTATCAGAATCAGCAATCCGTGCCGTTCCAGAAAGCTATTACGAAGGTGCCTTGGCACTCGGTGATACGCATGAGAGAAGTGTCTTCAAGGCAGTACTCCCTGCGGCAAAATCCGGTATTTTAGCAGCAATCATCTTAGGAATCGGCCGTGCAATCGGCGAGACTATGGCAGTTATCATGATTGCAGGAAATCATCCGGTGCTTCCAGACAGCCTGTTGGCCGGTGTGCGTACCCTGACTTCCAATATCGTGCTGGAGCTTGGCTATGCAACGGATCTGCACAGAGAAGCCCTGATTGCAACCGGTGTTGTTCTGTTCGTATTTATTTTGATTATTAACCTGCTGTTCTCTGTTGTGAAGAAGAAAGGGGTTAAATAGATGGTAATGAGTGAAAAAATAGCTGAAGTACAAGATATAAAACCAATTAATGTTGTTACCTGGAAAGATAAGCTGGAAGCCTATAAGAAGCGTCCGCTTTCCCTGTTCCTGCTGATTGCAGTTACCCTGTCGGCTGGGATTACCGTAGCCGTGCTCGGTGCACTGATCATTTATATACTGGCTAATGGTATCATGAATCTGACACCGGAGCTTTTTGCATGGAAATATACAACCGAGAATGTATCCATGCTTCCGGCGATCATCAATACCGTGCTTATGACCGCGTTGTCTTTGCTGATCTCAGTGCCAATCGGTATCTGTTCTGCCATCTATCTGGTAGAGTATGCAAAGCGTGGCAATAAATTAGTCAACGTCGTCCGTATCACAACAGAGACATTGTCCGGTATTCCATCGATCGTATATGGTCTGTTTGGATATCTGATGTTTGTTATCGCATTTGGCTGGGGACTTTCGTTCTTCGGCGGTGCATTGACACTTTCCATCATGGTACTTCCAACGATCATGCGTACGACAGAAGAGGCACTTCTGAGTGTGCCGGATTCTTACCGGGAAGGAAGCTTCGGACTTGGTGCTGGCAGACTTCGTACCATCTTCAAGGTTGTATTGCCATCGGCAGTACCGGGAATCTTGTCAGGCGTGATCTTAGCCATCGGTCGTATCGTTGGTGAAACAGCAGCTCTGATCTTTACATCTGGTACAACCGCAGAGGTGCCAAAGAGCTTGTTTGATTCCGGATGTACATTGGCAGTCCACATGTATAAGCTGCTTTCCGAGGGACTTTACACGAAGCAGGCATATGCAACGGCGGTTGTACTGCTTGTCATGGTTGTGCTGATCAATGCAGCATCAAGTAAACTGGCAAAGAAATTACAGGCGAAATAAACCTACAGAAATTTGGAGGATCAACATTGGGTAATTTTCAAATCAAGAACATGGATCTCTATTATAGTGATTTCCATGCATTAAAAGATATAAACCTGAATATCCCATCCGCGGAGATCACAGCATTTATCGGCCCTTCCGGTTGTGGTAAATCCACACTCTTAAAGAGCTTAAACCGGATGAACGACCTGGTCGAGGGCTGTAAGATCACTGGCGAGATCACATTGGATGGGGAAAACATTTACAAGGGAATGGATGTCAATACACTTAGAAAACGTGTCGGTATGGTATTCCAGAAGCCGAATCCATTTCCAATGAGCATCTATGATAACATCGCGTATGGTCCGCGTACACACGGTATCAAGAAGAAAGCGGAGTTAGACGAGATTGTCGAGCGTTCCTTAAAGCAGGCAGCGATCTGGGACGAGGTAAAGGATCGTCTCAAGAAAAGCGCACTCGGTATGTCCGGCGGTCAGCAGCAGCGTCTCTGTATTGCACGTGCACTGGCTGTAGAACCAGATGTGCTTCTGATGGATGAGCCGACATCCGCACTTGACCCAATCTCCACATCGAAGATTGAGGATCTGGCAGTGGATCTGAAAGATAAATATACGATCATCATGGTAACGCACAATATGCAGCAGGCAGCCCGAATCTCTGACAATACTGCATTCTTCTTACTGGGTGAAGTCGTAGAGTTTGACAATACAGAAAAGCTGTTTGCAAATCCAAGTGATAAGCGGACAGAAGACTATATTTCAGGAAGGTTTGGTTGATGGGTTATGAGAAATGAATTGGAAAAGCAGTTGGAGAACCTGAATGTGGAGCTGATCCGCATGGGAGCACTCTGTGAGAAGGTGATTGCTGGTACAACAAAGGCTTTATTTAACGGCGATGCCAAATACACCGCCAAATCGCATGCCGTCGAGGAGGAGATCGACAAGAGTGAGCATCAGATCGAGCATATCTGTATGAGCCTGCTCTTGAAGCAGCAGCCAGTCGCATCAGATTTCCGTTTTATCTCCGCAGCACTGAAAATGATCTCCGATCTGGAGCGTATCGGCGATCAGTGTGCAGATATTGCAGACATGATCCGATTTACAGCACCACATGATTTGAAGGATTTCAAGGATCTCGAGAAGATGTCAAGCGCAGCGAAGGAAATGCTGACAAATGCAATCGAATCCTATGTGAAGAAGGATAAGGATCTCGCAATCTCTGTTATGCAGAGTGACGATGTGGTCGATTCCTTATTTGATTCCGTAAAGAAGCGTCTGATCAGGGAAATCGAAAAAAATGCAAATGAAGGCGAATTTTATATAGACATTATCATGATCGCCAAGTATTATGAAAGAATAGGAGACCACGCAACCAACGTTGCAGAGTGGGTATATTATTCAATCACAGGAGAGCATATTTAGATGATTTATGTATTAGAGGACGACAATAGCATACGGGAATTTGTAGTATATACGTTATGTCATATGGACTTGGAAGCGCGCGGCTTCGAACGTCCATCGGAATTCTGGGATGGGATGGAGCAGGAACTTCCATCCCTGATTTTGCTTGATATCATGCTGCCGGAGGAAGATGGACTTTCTGTATTAAAGAAGCTTCGGGCAAAGGATGCAACCAAAGAGCTACCGGTTATCATGCTGACCGCCAAGGACAGCGAATACGATAAGGTATTAGGACTCGACAGTGGCGCGGATGACTATGTTCCAAAGCCGTTTGGCATTATGGAATTAGTAGCCCGGATCAAAGCGCTGCTTCGCCGGACAGAAAACCGCGCAGATACTTCCGATGACGGCAAAAAGCTTACAGCGGGTGCAATTTCTCTGGATACGAAACGACATATCGTCTTAGTTGATGGGGAACGGATCTCACTTACACTGAAAGAGTTTGAATTACTCCATCTGTTCATGGAGAATCAGGGACAGGTATTTACGCGTGATCAGTTGTTAAACCGCATCTGGGGATACGAATTCGATGGGGAAAGCCGTACGGTAGATGTACATATCCGAAGCCTGCGTATGAAATTAAAGGATGCTGGCAATCAGATTGAGACCGTGCGCGGCGTCGGCTATAAGATAGGAGATTAAAATGAAAAAAAAGATTTTCAAAAATACAATTTTGATTATCCTGCTTTTAGTTGTTTTGTGTGGTGCATCAATTATAGGTGTCTTATACAACTATTTTAATAAGCAATACATTACTTCTCTGGATCAGGCTGCTGGTTATATTGCAGAAGGTGTTGATCTATCTGGAATGGATTTTCTTACGAATCTGGATGAACAGGAAAAGCGTATTACGTGGGTAGCTACAGATGGAACGGTACTTTATGACAACAAAGTCGATATCCATACAATGGAAAACCATAAAAATCGTACAGAAATCAAACAGGCAATGACATCTTCGGCAGGAACAAGTGTCCGGTATTCTAAAACTCTTTCTGAAGAGACGATATATCATGCAATTCGAATCGGGGATGGAAGCGTTGTCCGTGTGTCTGTTGTCCGGAAATCAATTCCTGCACTTTTGATGAAAGTGTTGTTTCCGATTTTGATTGTATTGTTGCTTGGTGTTGAATTTTCTGCGATTCTTGCCTATCATCTGTCAAGGCAGATTACAACTCCGCTTGAGGCAATTGACTTAGATCATCCAGATGAATCAACCGTCTATGATGAATTGTCACCGTTTATCCGCAAAATCCGTCTTCAGAATGAAGAAATCCAGAAAGCAATGAATCAGCTGCAGGCACAGAAAAATGAGTTTGCTATGATCACCGAGAATATGCAGGAAGGATTTCTTGTGGTTGACAAGCAGGCGATTGTCCTGTCGCATAACCGCAGTATCTCCAAGATCTTCGATGTCGATTCGTCCGTGGACGGAAAGCATGTCTTAGAAATCAACCGCTCGGAGGAATTTACCGAGTGCATCAAGAAAGCGATTCAGGGAATCCACAGCGAGTATATCTGTCCGGTCAAGGGACGATATTATAACATTTACGCAAACCCGGTATTCCAGAACAATGAAGTTGCCGGAGCTGTCGTGATTATCACAGATGTAACCGAGAAGGAAGAGCGTGAAGATCTGCGCCGTGAGTTTTCGGCGAATGTATCCCACGAGTTAAAGACGCCGCTTACTTCCATCTCCGGTATCGCAGAGATTATCAAGAACGGCATTGTAGATAAGAAGGATGTTAAGCCTTTCGCTGGAAAAATCTATGACGAAGCGCGCAGACTGATCCATCTTGTTGAGGATATCATCAAGCTTTCGCAGTTGGATGAGGGCGAACAGGCTGTTGAGATGACACAGATTGACCTGTATGATCTGACGAAGATCGAACTTCGCCACTTAGAGCCGGTTGCAGAGGAAAAACATGTTTCAATTTCTATGCAGGGCGAACATGTAATGGTTTCCGGTATCCATTCTGTCTTAGAGGAAATGATCTATAACCTGATTGAAAATGCAATCAAATACAACAAAGAGGGCGGGACAATCGATATCGCAATTAAAAAAGAGAAGCACCGTTGCGAGTTCTCTGTAAAGGATAGCGGAATCGGAATCCCCGAAGATCAGCTGGATCGGATCTTTGAACGTTTCTACCGTGTGGATAAGAGCCATTCCAAGGAGATTGGCGGCACCGGACTTGGACTTTCTATCGTAAAACATGGTGCAAAACTGCACAATGCAGAAATCAAAATCAAGAGTACCTTAGGTGTCGGTACAGAAATAAAATTAATCTTCTCAGTGTAGGTGTCTTGTCACCTGTCAAAACATGTGCTATACTGCATGTACATTCGGAGCCAGAAACGCAGACGAACGGTCTGCGTTTTCGTGTTATGTACAGGTATAAATTCAAAGGAGACAGGAAGATGCGAGAATTACATTACGATGTTGTAATCGTCGGTTGTGGTGTCGGCGGCTTATATACAGCATTGAATTTACCAAAGGACAAACAGGTGTTATTGCTTTCAAAGGCAGAGCTTGAAACCTGCGATTCCATGTTGGCACAGGGCGGTATCTGTGTATTACGTGACGAGGACGACTACGATTCGTATTTTGAGGATACGATGCGTGCCGGTCACTATGAAAACCGCAAGGAAAGTGTTGATATCATGATCCGGGGCAGCCGCGATGTCATCAACGATCTGATTGGATATGGTGTCCAGTTTGCGAGAAATGAGGACGGAAGCCTTGCTTATACAAAGGAGGGCGCGCATTCCAAGCCGCGTATCTGCTTCCACGAGGATATCACCGGTGAGGAGATCACAACTCATCTGTTATCCGCAGTAAAGCAGTTGAAAAATGTGACGATCTTCGAACACACAACGATGACCGATCTGATCGAGGATATCAACCATGTATGTGTCGGTATCCTTGCAAAGCGAGCAGATGGCGAAGAGCTGGAAATCTATGCAGAAAATACAGTCTTCGCAACCGGAGGTATCGGTGGACAGTACAAACATTCCACGAACTTCCCGATCCTGACTGGCGATGGCTGCGAGATTGCACGAAAGCATGGTGTGGAATTAGAGCATATGGACTATGTACAGATTCATCCAACCTGCTTTTACACAGAGAATCCGGGCAGAAGCTTCCTGATCTCAGAGTCCGCCAGAGGTGAGGGCGCCATCATCTTGAATCACAAGAGGGAACGTTTCGTCGATGAATTGCAGCCACGTGATGTCGTGACAAAGGCAATTCAGGCAGAGATGGAAAAAGAGGGCGTGAAGTACGAGTTCTTATCCTTCGAGAATGTTCCACGCGAGACGATCCTGAATCATTTCCCGCATATCTACGAGCATTGCATGAAGTACGGCTTTGACATTCTGATGATGCCGATTCCGATCGTTCCGGCACAGCATTATTTCATGGGCGGTATCCACGTAGACAAGTATTCGCTTACGACAATGCCACATCTGTATGCAGTCGGCGAGACAAGCTGCAACGGGGTACACGGAAAGAACCGCTTAGCCAGCAACAGTTTACTTGAAAGTTTAGTATTCGCAAAGCGTGCCGCAAAGCACATGACTGGCGAACTTGTATAAAGTTTATAGATCATTGTGCATGATTTCGGGTATTGGTAGTACATATATTTTATTTTGAATTGTTCCATATACGATGTATTGAAACTAAGAAATTCTAAGATGTTCTGATATAGATTATGAACCTGTACGCAACCGCCGGATTGGTATTGCCCCCTCGCGTTGCTCGGCGGCAGATTGTCGGGCGCATCCTAAATATGAACTCCGTTCATATGCGCCCTCCGCTCGCCATCCGTGGCTCATTGGCGGCTTGATTGAACATCGTGTTCAATCATTGCTGATATAGTACAGAACATCAAGAATTTCTAAGTTCTAAACATATTGTATATGGGAACATATTCAAAAATAAAATATATGTATCTACAAAAATGAAATAATCATGTACAATGATCAAGTACATTTGAATATAAAGGAGACAGAAGAATGAATGAGATTACGATGCAGTTAGTTGCAGACAAATATATCAAGATGGCGCTTGAGGAGGATATCAACAGTGAGGATATCAGTACGAACGCTGTAATGCCAGAGTACAAGAAAGGCGAAGTTACACTGCTTGCGAAGCAGGATGGAATCATCGCCGGATTGCAGGTGTTCAAGCGTGTGTTCACGATATTAGATCCAAATATGGAAGTGATCTTCGCAGAAAAGGATGGAAAACAGATCAAGGATGGCGATGCTGTGACAAACGGACAGGTGCTTGCAACGGTTGTTGGAGATATCCGTGTGCTGCTGTCCGGCGAGCGTACGGCATTAAATTATCTGCAGCGTATGAGTGGTATCGCAACTTATACGAATCATGTTGCAGCACTCTTGAAGGGAACAAATACCAAGCTGCTTGACACAAGAAAGACAACCCCTTGTATGCGTATCTTCGAAAAATACGCGGTTCGTGCAGGTGGCGGAAATAATCACAGATACAATTTATCAGATGCCGTTATGCTGAAGGATAATCACATTGATGCCGCAGGCGGTGTGGCAAAGGCAGTCAAAATGGCAAGAGATTATGCATCGTTTGTCTGCAAGATCGAGGTGGAAACTGAGAATCTGGATATGGTAAGAGAAGCGGTGGAAGCCGGTGCCGATATCATCATGTTAGATAATATGTCTCCAGAACTGATGGCAGAGGCAATTAAGATCATTGACGGACGTGCCAAGACAGAATGCTCTGGAAATATCACAAAAGAAAATATTGAGACAATCACAAAGCTTGGTGTCGATTATGTATCCAGCGGAGCACTGACACATTCCGCACCTATTTTAGATATCAGTCTGAAGCACCTGCATCCAATTGACTAATTCAATAAGGAGGAAAAACAGATGGAGCAGACAATTTTATCTGGAAATGAGCGCAGAGAAAAGCTGCTTGCATTGTTACTGCGTTCCGATGAACCGTTATCGGGTGGAAAAATCGGAGACATCTACCATGTCAGCCGGCAGGTTGTCGTACAGGATATCGCATTGCTCCGTTCCAAAGGACATTCGATTTTATCGACACCACGTGGCTATGTGTACGAAAAGGATGCGGGCAGTCAGAATTGCCGGCGGATCATAAAGGTCTGTCACACCGACGATCAGGCAGAAGAGGAATTAAGCACAATCGTCGACTTGGGTGGAATCGTCTTAGACGTCATGGTCAATCACCGCACCTACGGCAAGGTCACAGCACCCCTGAACATTAAGAGCCGCCGCGATGTCCGCAAGTTCGTCGAAGACCTGAAGGAAAGCAAATCTTCCCTTTTATCGAACACGACCTCCGGCTACCATTTCCATACGATCGAAGCCGAGAGTGAAGATATCCTCGATGAAATCGAAGAAGCCCTGAAGGAAAAACACTTTCTCGTCGACTTCCTCGACTACGAAACCACCTTCAAGCAATAACCACAAGGTTAAATTTTTGAAGTAATTTTGATATTTTCAAATATCCACCAATATGTTACAATAACAAACGTGTATAATTTATAAGATAACGTAAATAGCGAATTGTATCCATTCAAATTGTATATTGTGTTGTCTGTAATTATTAATTTGTTTGCAGACCATTGGAACACGCTGGTACTTAATAAGCGGCAACTTGTTGGCGCGAATTTAGTACCACTGCGTGTGGAAGTGAGCGAGAGCGCGTCTGCAGACAATTATATAATTACAGACAATACTTAATAACGTATAGGATACAATTCGCGAATCACGCAATTAAAATCAGGAGGATAATTACAATGGCAAAAATTCAGATGAAGACTCCATTGGTAGAGATGGACGGAGACGAGATGACACGAATCCTTTGGAAGATTATCAAGGATGAATTGATCTACCCATTTATCGACTTAAAGTCCGAGTATTACGACCTTGGTCTGGAGTACAGAAACGAGACAAACGATAAGGTTACTTTTGATTCTGCATACGCAACACAGAAGTATGGTGTCGCAGTCAAGTGTGCAACAATTACACCAAACGCTGCCCGTATGACAGAGTACAACCTGAAGGAAATGTGGAAGAGTCCAAACGGAACGATCCGTGCAATCTTAGACGGAACTGTATTCCGTGCACCAATCGTTGTCAAGGGAATTGAGCCATGTGTAAAGAACTGGAAGAAGCCAATCACAATCGCAAGACATGCCTATGGCGATGTGTATAAGAGTGTAGAGATCGATGTGCCGGGTGCCGGTACCGCAGAGCTTGTATTTACAGGCGAGGACGGACAGGTTATCAAGGAGACAATCCATAAGTTTGATGGTCCGGGTGTGATTCAGGGACAGCATAACATCGACAAATCCATCGAGAGCTTTGCAAGAAGCTGTTTCAACTACGCGCTTGACACAAAGCAGACACTGTGGTTTGCAACAAAGGATACGATTTCCAAGAAGTACGACCATACATTTAAGGATATCTTCCAGGAGATCTTCGATAAAGAATATAAAGAGAAGTTTGACGCTGCAGGCATCGAGTATTTCTATACACTGATTGATGATGCAGTTGCCCGTGTTATGAAGTCCGAGGGTGGATTCATCTGGGCTTGTAAGAACTACGATGGCGATGTTATGAGTGATATGATTTCGTCTGCATTCGGCTCTCTTGCCATGATGACATCTGTACTTGTTTCTCCAGATGGAAAATACGAGTACGAGGCAGCACACGGAACCGTTCAGAGACATTACTACAAGCACTTAAAGGGCGAAGAGACATCAACAAACTCTGTTGCAACGATCTTCGCATGGACTGGTGCTTTGAGAAAGCGTGGCGAGCTTGATAATATTCCAGAGCTGATGGAATTTGCAGACAAGCTTGAGCAGGCAACGATCAAGACGATCGAAGATGGCAAGATGACAAAGGATCTTGCACTTATTACAACGATGAAGGATGTCACGGTATTAAACAGTGAGAACTTCATCAAAGCAATCCGTGAAACACTTGAGGGAATGTTAGCTTAATGAATATATGGGATGTTCTGAAAATTGAACAGACGAAGGATAAAGACGCATTGAAGAAAGCCTATCGAATGCGTCTTTCTTCTGTCAATCCGGAAGATGATCCGGAAGGGTTTATGGAGCTTCGAAAAGCCTACGAGGAAGCAGTGCGTCTGGCTGACCAGACGGAGGAGGAAGCCGACGCAGCTATTCCAGATACACCCGAACAGAAAATGCTTGCCTCATTGGAAGCGCTTTACGATGATTATGCCCGCCGTATCAATCCGGACGAATGGCTTGCGCTCTTTAATTCCGATTACTTTGTGTCGCTTGATACAAGCGAGGAGGCATTGCACGGGCTGTTGCGGTTCCTGATGAATCATGTGCTGGTTCCGAAGAAAGTCTGGAAATGCATCGTCGGATATTTTGATCTTGAAGGGCGCAGAAACGAGCTTGCAGAACAGTTCCCGGAAAATTATCTGGACTATATCACGAACAATGCGACCTATGAGGATATCATCAATTATAAGGCGTTTGAGCACGCAGAAATCACAACCTCAGCAACGATTGATGCTTATATCCGCGATTATATCGAATTAGATCGCATGGTTCGCAGTCAGGATCTGAAACATGCCAAAGAAAAGATCCTGCAGATGAAGGAAAAATATTACATTTCCAATATATATATCAAGCTGGAAGAGATGCGTATCCGCCTGCAGACCTACCGGCTGGAGTTTTCGGAATACATTCAGACATCCATGACGGAAGAAGAACGGAAAACTCAGGATCTAGATGCATTATACGCTGAGCGGTATGCTTCCGAATTTGTTGCAATCCGTGAGGAAGCCGAAGAAATGTCTGCAACGTATCCAGAAGATATCACACTGCTTCATTTTTGCGGAGATGTCTGTATCTTAAACAACGATCTGGAACATGCAGAACAGTATTTTAATCGCTCCAAGGCATTGGACCCACAGAATTATCTTATGCGTGCCAAACAGGCAGAGCTTGCCTTCCGCAAAGGCGATTATAAAGCTGCCAGAGATGGCTATATGGATCTGCTCAAGGAAAATCATTATGATGATTCTGTCCGCATCGGCATGGTGCGTGCCAATCAGATGATGATTCAGGAAAATCTGGAGAAGTTAAAGGAAGATCCAGATGATATACAGGCAAAGATGGATGTTGGCTGGAGCTATTACCAATGCTACCAGTTTCAGGAAGCAATCACATTTCTGACCAAATTCCAGCCGGAAGCCGATCGCAAATTTGAATATTACAATGTCCTTGGACGCTGTTATCTTGGCATCCGTGATTATGAGCATGCCAAGCAATGCTTTCTTGTCTGGAAGAACCTGATTGAACAGCTCCCGGCGGAAGATACAAGTGCAGAAACTGAGAAAAAACGTGTCCGTCATCCATATGTGAATTTTCTGATTGCCGATTGTTATATGAAGACGGAGGACTACGAGAATGCCAGACATCATCTGGATACCGCATTATCCAAGGAACACGAAGAAATCATTCTCTCTTATGAGGCGGATTGTGAACTGAAGTTCCTGACCGGACAATATACGGATTGCCTGCGCGCCTGTGAGCGCCTGTTAGAGCGGGATCCGCACGACTATGTGGCATATCTGTTCAAAGCAAAAGCCTGCAAGGCGTTGAATTATATACAGGAAGCTTATAACGCCTGCGAACAGGCAATCAATCTATATCCGTATCTGGCACAGCCATACGCCTTAGAGGCAAGCTTATTTATCCGCTCGCACCAATACGAACAGGCACAGGATACGATCAAGCGGTTTGATGCGTTTGAAAATGAGAGTGACAGCATTGATTATTACCGGGCGCGGCTGTCCATGTTAGATAACAAGATTGACCCGGCCATCCGGCAGCTTACAGCGATTGTCAGTCGTTCGGATGGAAAGACAACCGATATGGAGCATTTTGAGGATGTCAATATGCTTTTAGCGCTTTGTTACCGCTATAAGGGCATGTATGCTCAGGCGCTCGAACAGTTCGAGCAGGTAAAAAAACAAAATGAGAAGTATCCGCTGATTGACATGTATATCGGTTCTTCCTATGCCAAGCTTGGAAAAATTGAACAGGCATTAGCGGCACTTGGCACACAGCTTGCTATACAGGAAACCGCACAGGTTTACAACGAACGGGCAATCGTGTACAGTCTGATGGGTGAATATAAAAAAGCCATTCGGGATTATCAGGCTGCATTACAGCTAGAACCAGACAATTATTTTGCATATCTGCGGATTGGCATGATACAAGAGCTCCACAAAAGCTATAAAGCTGCCGCCGATGCATACCGGAAGGCATATGAGGTTTCTGAAACTGCCACCGAACAGCACAGAGAAAGCATGCAGAGCTTAGCGCGTGTCTACCAGTGCATGAATTGGTTTTCTGAAAGCCAGCAGCTCTATATTGATTATAAAAAACAATATGAATGGAATGCAGACATTGCCTACGATTATGCGGTACTGCTTGTGCGGATGGATGCGCCGAAGGATGCAATCGCGGAACTGCTTCCTTTTGTGGATGATTCTGCCTGCGCAAGAAAATTACTTGACATCTACGGAGATGCCGGCTTTATTGATCTGGCACATGAGACCTTTGAATATATCATAAGCAAAGACCCGGTGGATCACCGGGTGTATGGTGCAATGGGGGATATCTTCCGTGAACACGCCATGTATGCAGACGCGAAGCCGTTATATGAGCGGGCGATTGCGCTTGACACAAACAAGGAAGCCAATTATTATAGTGAATGGCTGGAATGTATGATTCAGCTAAAGGAATTGCGAAGTTTTAAGAAAAATAATGCGATATCCAGCGCGGCTGCCGCTTATCCAAAGGATCAGATCCAGACGCCGCCGCAGTATATCAAGATGGCACGTTTTGCACGGCTTTCCAAGAACTACAAAGAATGTAAAGACTGGTTAGAGCAGGGACTGCATGCCCGTCGTTGTCACGGCTGCTTCTATGGTGTCTGCCACCGGATCTTATACGAGAAAGCGTTGCTGTATGAACAGCAGCGTAATTATGCGATGGCGCGTAGTATGTATGAGGAAGCAATCCGTGTCTGCGGACAGAATGCTTTCTATGAGGCATGTCTGAAACGAATTGAAGATAAAAAATAAGAAATTAGGTTAAGAAATGATAGTAGGAATTGATTTAGGAACGACAAACAGTTTAATTGCATATTTTGATGGCGACCATGCAAAGGTCATCCCGAACCGTCTGGGAGAGAATCTGACTCCTTCAGTTGTAAGCGTGGATGAGGATGGGATTGTCTATGTTGGCAAGACCGCCAAGGAACGCAAGATGCTGTATCCAAACCAGACGGTGGATGTGTTCAAGCGGAACATGGGAAGCTCCAAAGTATTTACGCTTGGAACCCGCAAATTCTCAGCGGAAGAACTTTCCAGTCTTGTGTTAAAATCCCTGAAGGAAGATGCAGAGCATTATCTTGGCTGTATGATTGAGGAGGCAGTTATCAGTGTTCCGGCATATTTCAACGATGCGCAGAGAAAGGCGACAAAGAAAGCAGGAGAGCTTGCCGGATTTGTGGTGGAGCGTATTGTCAGTGAACCAACCGCTGCAGCAATCGCCTATGGATTAGATAAGAAAAATGCAGATACGAAATTCCTTGTATTTGACTTAGGCGGTGGTACATTTGATGTATCCATCTTAGAGCTTTATCAGAATATCATGGAAGTGCGTGCGGTTGCTGGAGATAATTTCCTTGGTGGAGAAGATTTTACGACCGTATTGGAACAGATGTTTCTCCGGGAGCATGAGATTGATGAGGATTCCCTCGACCAGAAAACCCGTGCCCATATTCACAAACAGGCTGAGCTTTGCAAGCTTGGATTTGCAGATGCAAAGACCTCTGTTATGAAATGTAATATCAACGGAGAAGTTGTGGAAAGTGAAATTGATATTGATGACTATGAGAAATCCTGTCAGGTACTGCTCAGACGTATCCGGAAGCCAATCGAGCGAAGCCTGAAAGATGCAAATATCAAGTTAAAGGATATCGAAGAAGTAATTCTGGTCGGTGGTTCGACGAAACTATCCATCGTGCGCCGGTTCGTGAGCCGTCTGTTTGGACGTCTGCCGAATACAAGCATTAATCCGGATGAGGTGGTTGCTGTCGGTGCAGCAACCCAGGCTGCCATGAAAGAGCGGAACGAAGCAGTCAAGGAAATCATTCTGACGGATGTTTGTCCATTTACACTTGGTACGGAGGTTGTATCACGCAGAACAGGTGGCGTATTTGAAGCCGGACATTATCTGCCATTGATCGAGCGAAATTCCGTAATTCCAGTCAGCCATACCGAACGACTCTATACGGTCAGCGACCGGCAGACACGGATCAAAGTTGACATTCTACAGGGCGAGAGCCGTCTGGCAGCAAATAACGTCTATCTTGGAAGTATCGAGGTAATGGTTCCTCCAGCTCCGGCAGGAGAAGAATGCGTCGATGTCACATACACCTACGATGTTAACTCTATCTTAGAGGTAATCGTAAAAGTAATCTCTACAAACGTAGAAAAACGACTCGTGATCAAGAATGAGGAAACTGATCTGACGGATGAGGAGATCGATGCAAGATTCGAGGAGCTTTCCTCCCTGAAGATTCATCCACGGGAACAGGAGGCAAACAAATTATTACTGCTCCGTGCCGATCGTATGTATGAGGAATCCATCGGAGATACCCGTAAGATTCTCGAACACGAGATCAATCAGTTTGAAGATGTATTAAATAAACAGAATCCTTCCGAGATCAGCAGTGCAAGAGAAGCTTTCAAGGAATTCCTTGACAACATGGAAGAAGATTTATTCTAAGATATAGTATAAAAAAGGGCTGACGCTTTAGGTAAGCGCCAGCCTTATTATATGCCGTGCATATGCATGCAGGAGATCTAAATCCTGTAAGAACGAATCCGTCAGTTCAATAAAGGATTCTTTGTCTTTATAATCCCGTTTGTAACCAGATAAAATCCCATCATCGATCTGAGAGATAAAATATCCTTTTTTACGCAGATAACAGGTTTCTTTTTTTGCCGGTTCCCGGTAGTTTTTATCCACATAGCTTGCCACACTTTTGTGAACTGCCATATCCTCTGCCGGAAGATAGTAGTAATCCCTGTAATTATCAAAGAAGAATTTCAATTCCTCGGTATAGATCGGAGCATTGATCGTCGCTTCCTTCTGGAACCCGGTAATGATGATATCCTGCAATCCGATCGTCAATCGTTTTGGAAGCGGGTATTCCAGTTCCAGAGAAAAAAGAAGGCGGTTCTGCCGCACAGACATCTTGCGGACAAGCAGACAGCCGGCTTTTAATTTGCAGTAAGCAAGCATGCTCGTACAGTCCAGAAGTCCTTCCAGATCCTCGTAATTGTGCTGTAACAATAACTGCTTGTTTGTCTTTACTGGAAGCTTTACATATTCCTGATAGACTTTGATCAGATCGCCACCGGAATACTTATCTAACCGATGGATTCCAAGAAACCGTTCCACGCTTTTCTGCTTCATGTTTTCCATGTGCAACAGATCTTTTAAGAAACGGATCTGTTTGTAGATATCAATGCTTTCCATATGGGAGAGCGTGTTTTCCAATCCATATGCCTTCGCTTTTTTCGTGATATATGGGATATCAAAGCCGTCTCCATTATAGGTAATCACGTATTTATAATTATTCGCAAAAGAGAGGAACTGCTCCAAGATATCTGCTTCAGATCTGCCATCCTGATTGAACCACTGGCATATGTGCCATTGACGGTTTTCATAGTAGGCACAGCCAATCAGATACAGGGCAGTATGTTCGGCTGTAAATCCGGTCGTCTCGATATCGAAGACAAGCAGATCCTCCGGTGTATAAAACTGTTCCAATGTCTGAAATTTACTGCGGTGTGCTTCGTTTACAACCTTTTCCATAGGAGTCTCCTTTCCCGGTATCGCTCGACAAAATCGTCTAAATTGCTTTAAATTATAGCATAAATACCATAGAAGTAAAGAAATGCTTGTAATTTTTGGTCAATATGTTATAATTTTAACTAAAGTATGATGTACGGAGGAGATAGAATGTTACGACCAGACGATATTAGATCAACAACTTTTAAAAAGGGCTTATTCGGTTACAAAGCCGCAGATGTTGACAGCTTTAAAGACACTGTATTCAGAGCGTACAGCGACCTTTCCAAAGATTATGAGGAAACAAAGGACAAATTTGATAAACTCACAAAGGCAATGGAAGATACCAGACTGAAATTATTTGAACTGGAAAACAAGCTGCAGCAGGCAGAAAATGTATCAACTGATGCCGGAGAAAGCGTAGAGGCAAAGAAACGTGCAGATCAGATTATCAAGAATGCTGAGGCAACTGCCGCTGATATCATTGCAAAGGCAAAAGCTCAGAGCGAGAAGCTTGAGAGTTCTGCAAAGCCAAAGGCAGAAGCACCAAAGGTTGAGCCAGAACCAGTAAAGGAGTCTGCATCATCTAAGTTCTTCAAGAAAGCAGACGAGGATGTACATACCGCTGCAACAAGCAACGATGATGACGATGAGATCTTTGTTGGTGAAATCGAAGATGCAAGAAAACCAGATCGCATGATGATCGGAGATGGCGAAGAAGAGGACGAGGGCTTCGAATTCTTATAAGCTTACTAGACAATCGGCGTAGAAAAAAGACAGGGAGTTGTCGTATTGTTGCGACAGCTCCTTTCATTGTTAGGAGAACAACATGCTTGCATATATAAAAGGAACGGTAACGGAGATTGGAACCGATGAGATCATTGTAGAGACCGGCGGAATCGGTTTTTCGGTATTTACATCCTCACAGGCTTCTGCCAGATTGACAAAGAATCAGCAGGCAACGATCTACACCCATTTAAATGTGCGGGAAGATGATATGAGTCTGTTTGGATTTCTGACCAAAGAGGAGCGTTCTGTATTCCGCATGCTGATCAACGTCAGCGGAGTGGGGCCGAAAAGTGCGCTTTCTATCCTGTCGTGCCTGTCGGTTGATGAACTGCGTATGGCAGTGTTATCGGATGATTATAAAGCGATTGCAAAGGCGAATGGAATCGGTCCGAAGACAGCCCAGCGATTAGTCATTGAGCTGCGCGATAAATTTCATCTGGAGGATGTACTGGGAGAGTACGATGAGGCTTCTCCGGCGACATCTGCACCGGAGGATATTGTATCAGAGACAGCAATGGCTCTGAGCAGTCTTGGCTATTCGAATGTGGAAGCTTTACGGGCGATCAAGAAAGTCCCAGACAGCGAATCGATGACCGTAGAACAGCTCTTAAAAGCTGCATTAAAGCATATTATATAAACATTGGAGAAAAAGATGGAACGAATCATTCAAGCGGATATTATTCCGGAAGATGATAAAATCGAACAGGGACTGCGGCCAAGTCATCTATCCGAGTATATCGGACAGGAGAAGGCAAAGAAGAATCTTCGTGTCTTTATTGAAGCTGCCAAAAAACGTGGTGAGCCGCTCGATCATGTTTTGCTGTATGGTCCTCCGGGACTCGGTAAAACGACACTTGCTTCGATTGTTGCAACCGAGATGGGTGTCAATCTGAAAATCACATCCGGACCAGCGATTGACAAGCCGGGCGATCTCGCAGCAATCCTAAACAATCTGTCCGAGAATGATGTTTTATTTATCGATGAAATTCACCGGCTGAACAAGCAGGTAGAAGAGGTATTGTATCCGGCGATGGAAGATTTCGCGATTGATATTGTGATCGGCAAAGGCGCCAGTGCCCGTTCAATCCGGCTGGATCTTCCGAAATTCACGCTGGTTGGTGCAACCACACGTGCCGGCATGCTGACCGCTCCGTTGCGTGACCGTTTCGGTGTTGTAAACCGGCTGGAATTTTACAATGTGACGGAACTGATGCAGATCATTCTCCGTTCTGCGGCAGTGCTTGGTGTCAGCATCGACGATGAGGGTGCTTTGGAGATTGCCAAGCGTTCCCGTGGTACACCGCGACTTGCCAATCGTCTGTTGAAGCGGGTGCGTGATTTTGCACAGGTGGAAGGCGATGGTGCGATCGATTACGATGTCGCCAAAACCGCGCTCGATCGTCTGGAGGTAGACTCCATGGGACTGGATAATACCGACCGCAATATCTTGGAGACAATGATTCACAAATTCGGTGGCGGTCCGGTTGGTCTGGATACTTTAGCAGCAGCCATTGGCGAAGATTCCAGTACACTCGAAGAAGTATATGAACCATATTTAATAAAAAATGGCTTTATAAATCGGACGCCGCGTGGTAGAATTGTTACGGAACATTGTTACAGACATTTTGGATTGGAAAATCTGATAGAATAACAAAGGAGATTTTGTATTATGGCAAACAAAGTAGATATCCCGGTAGTAATCAATGGGAAAGTATATACATTAAGTGGATATGAAGGGGAAGATTATCTTCAAAATGTTGCAACTTATATCAATGGTAAGATTGCAGAATGCAAGACTTCCGACCAGTATCGCCGTATGAATACCGAATATCAGGGCATTCTGCTTGCGCTGAATATCGCAGATGACTATTTCAAAGCGAAGAATCAGGCAGATTCTATGGTGACAGAGGACAGCAACAAGGAGCAGCAGTTGTACGATCTGCGTCATGAGGTGATCGAGTCCCAGATCAAGCTGGAAAGCTCTGCACGTATGATTGAGGAATACAAAGAGCAGATCAATGCATTACAAAGAAAGATTATTCAGTTAGAGGCAGAGAAAAACCGCAATGAATAACAAGCATTCCAAAATTGAAGTACTCGCACCCTGTGGTGACTACGATATTTTAATTGCCGCTGTACATGCAGGCGCAGATGCCTGCTATATTGGCGGCAATTCTTTTGGTGCAAGAGCGTATGCGACAAACTTCGATGAAGAAACGATAAAGAACGCTGTTACCTACGCGCATTTACATGGGGTGAAGGTCTATCTGACCGTCAACACCCTGTTAAAGCAGGAGGAGCTTCCTGCGTTATATGAATACATTCGGCCATTTTACGAGATTGGCGGTGACGCCCTGATCATTCAGGATCTTGGCGTTTTTTCTTATGTCCGGGAACAATTCCCCGATATCGCAATCCATTGCAGCACACAAATGAATATTACATCCCGGTATGGCGCAGAATTTATGAAGCAGCAGGGTGCCACCCGTGTTGTGACTGCACGTGAAATGTCACTGGCAGAAATCCGTGCGATCAAAGAGCATGTCGATATCGAGGTCGAGACATTTGTGCACGGCGCGATGTGTTACTCGTACAGTGGTCAATGTCTGATGAGCTCCCTTGCGGGGGGCAGAAGCGGCAACCGGGGTCGCTGCGCACAGCCATGCCGGAAATGCTACGACAAAAGCTATCTGTTATCTATGAAAGATATGTGTGCCTTGTCACTGATCCCGAAGCTGATGGATGCCGGGATTGACTCGTTAAAAATCGAGGGACGGATGAAGAACGCTTACTATGTTACATCAACAGTGCACGCTTACCGGACGATCGTCGATGATTGTCTGCAGGGAAAATTTGATCCGAAAAAAGCAGAGGCACTTACCTTTGAGCTTGCCAATATATACAATCGTGGCGGTTTCTCGGATGGGTATTTCTTCCGCCACAATGGTGCAGAGATGATATCAAAGGATCGCCCGAACAACCAAGGCGTGGCGATCGGGAACTTAGAACGTATCGAAAATGGAACGATCACACTTCGTCTTACAGAAGCTGTATACCGGCAGGATGTACTGGAGCTGGCAACAAAAACCGGTGAGGCTGTGGAGATTACATCCTCGAAAGATGGATCGCCCGGACAGCATCTGCCTCTGAATTGCCCGAAGACAAAGCTTCTGCAAAAAGAGCAGACCGTCTACCGTACCAAATGCCCGAAGATCTTACAGCATGTGCAGGAGGATTATATTGATACTTATAAGAAGCTTCCGCTTGCGGTGTCAGTTACCGCCCGGATCGGAGCACCGCTGACCGCGACGGCAACCTGTAAGATTGATAACCAGACTTATACAGCGACCAGCACAAATATACTTGTGGAAAAAAGCAGACAGGGAGAAACCTCGATAGAGGCAGTCCAAAAGCCGTTGGCACAGCTTGGCAATACAGAATACGAATTAGCTTCATTCACCTGTGATCTGGATACCCGTGCGTTCCTGCCAAATGGTGTGTTAAAAAAACTCCGCCGGGCATTGCTTGCTACTTTGGAAACAGAGATTGCCAAGGCACACGCACGTGTCGCTGGAAAACAACTATCGTGGGATACCGTGTATGAGACTCTGATGTCACAGTCTCCTGCAAATATATCCAATGCACAGAACCCGAAATGTGCACAGATGATTTTCAGTGCTGCAACGACAGAACAGCTTCGTATCATCTTAGAAGAACTTCCACACCTGGAGTCTCCGGTAACAGGCATTACAGTGCCGCTTACGCTATACAATCGGTGCAGGGATATGGTACCGGATTCCATCCGGCTATATGCAGAGCTGCCGCCTGTGATCCATGACTGGTTCTGCGTCGATTTGCAAGAATCTGGAATCCGTGGTATATATATTAGAAATATAGACGCATTGGCAATGCTTGCCAGTCAGAAGCTGCCGGAAGATTGCGCGATTTTATGTGACGCAAGCCTTTATTGCTACAATCGTCTGGCACATGCATTTATCCGGCAGTTCTTTGCAGACGCAGACATTGCATTTCTGACTCCACGGGAATTAAAGCTTGAGGAGCTTGCCCCACTTGCGGAGGAACCGCTTTGTCTCACGTTATATGAGTATCAGCCAGTTATGCTGACTGCGAATTGCCTGCAAAGGACAAAATACGGCTGCAAAAAAGAGCCGGGTACCCTGACTGTAACAGACGAGATGGGAAATCGTTTTTATGCAAGAACCTACTGTGATGACTGCTATAATATCATCTACAACAAGGTACCGTATTCTATATTGGATAAATATAAAGAGCCTGCTTTTTCCAGACTGCATCCGCAGGGATATCTGATTCGTTTCACGATAGAAAACGATAAACAGATCCGTAAGATTCTCCAGATATTATCCGGAACGTCCTGCGATTTTGGTGAAAAAACAGGTGGACATTTATATCGAGGTGTATTGTAATGATCAACATTATTTGTGAGGTATCAAAGTATCTCGTTTTGCTTTTCATGGTACTTTATACCGTCAAATGTTTTTCGGTGCTCTCATCGAAGAACGAAGAGCAGAAGCGTAAAAAACTAAACAAACAGATCGGATACGTGTTCGTGATTCATTTCTTATGTTATCTGATCTTATATCTGCGGCTGGGGCAGTTGAAGATCCTGATCTTTTATGTGGCGCAGATTTTTGTTGCCATCTTATATATGGTGCTTTATCACAGCATCTACAAGGATTCTTCGAGACTGCTGACAAACAATGCATCGTTTTTGCTGCTGATCGGCTACATCATGCTCACACGCCTGAATTTTAATCTGGCAGTGAAGCAGTTTATCTTCGCAACCGTCGGTCTGATCGTAACTGCATTTATTCCATATATCATGTTAAAATGGAAGAAGATGAAGGATTGCGGCGTACTGTATGGCGTGATTGGTCTGGTGTTCCTGCTCACGGTATTTATTCCGGGACTCGGAAGCGAAAAATATGGTTCAAGAAACTGGATCAATATCGGACATCTGTCCGTACAGCCGATGGAATTTGTAAAGATATTGTTTGTATTTTTTGTAGCATCCATGCTTGTAAAGGCAAGCACATTCAAAGAGCTTTTTGTAAATGCACTGATCTCCGCAGCATTTATGGGAGTCCTTGTGTTAGAGAAGGACTTGGGTGCGGCTGTGATCTTCTACATAACCTATGTTCTGATGGTGTATGTTGCAACTTCACGTCCGGTCTTTCTGGTCGGCGGAATCTCGCTTGGTGCGGGTGCTGTCATGTTAGGCTATGCGCTGTTTAAAAATTCGCTGTTCCAACATGTTATGGTGCGAGTCCACGCATGGCAGAATCCATTTGCAGATATTGACGGTGGTGGTTACCAGTTGTCCCAGTCACTTTTTGCAATCGGAACGGGCGGATATGCAGGCTCCGGTCTGACCCAGGGGGCTGCCGGAAGTATCCCGGTCAGTGAAAGTGATTTTATCTTTTCTGCGATCTGTGAGGAGCTTGGCGTCATCTTCGGACTTGCAATGATCCTTGTAATCGTGAGCATTTTCCTTTCCTTTGCCAATGTGGCAATGAAATGTAAGGAACCATTTTATAAATATGTCGCACTTGGATTTTCAAGCATCTATATTGTGCAGTGCTTCTTGAATCTCGGTGGTGTAACAAAATTCATTCCTTCCACAGGTGTGACACTTCCACTTGTCAGTTATGGTGTCAGTTCGGTATTAAGTACCCTTATCATATTTGCGATTGTGCAGGGGGTATATGTAATAAGTAGTAGTGAGGCAGTGAAGTATGAAAGAGAAAAAGAAAAAGCAAGACAGAAGCTCCGCGAACAGGAGTCAGCCGTTAACACCGGAAGAAGAACTGATCGCGAAAGAAAAACAACGAATTAAAAAGAACAAGATCAAGAACCGTCCCATCGTTGTCATAACCTATCTGATGGTAACGGTGTTTGTTGGCATGATCGCGTATGTGATCTATTTCATGCAGTTCAAGGCTGAGACGGTAATTGCAAACTCCCGGAATGTACGACAGGATTCCTTTGCCAGAACAGTAGAGCGGGGTGATATTATCACGAGCGATGGTGTTGTGATCGCGACAAGCGAGACCGACGAAGAGGGAAACACGAACCGTTCTTATCCATACAGCAATATGTTCTCGCATCTGGTTGGCTATGACGAATATGGTAAAGCAGGTCTGGAGCTTGCCGGGAATTTCTATATGCTGCGGTCACACATCAATATTTTTGAACGTGTTTACCGCGAATTAAAGGAAGAGAAAAACCGTGGTGACAATGTTATCACGACCGTGGATTATGATCTGCAGGCAGCCGCTTACAATGCGCTCGGAAGCTGTAAGGGTGCCGTAATCGCGATCGAGCCATCTACCGGAAAGATTTTATGTATGGTGTCAAAGCCGGACTATGATCCAAACGATATTGAAAATGTCTGGAGTTATCTGCAGACCGAGGAAGGATCAGAGAGTACGATCCTGTTAAATCGTGCAACGCAGGGACTCTATGCACCGGGTTCTACCTTCAAGGTGGTATCCCTGCTGGAATTCATGCGTGAGAATCCAACAACCTACAACAGCTATCAGTTCCACTGTGATGGCAATTCCATTTTCTCAGGTGTTGGAATCCGTTGTAGCAACAACAAAGCTCACGGCGACCTGTCGCTGGCAGATGCACTTGCTTATTCCTGCAACGTCAGTTTTGCAACGATCGGAGAGACATTAGATAAGGGTTCGTATCGTTCCACAGCCGAGGAGCTGTTGTTTAACAAAGATCTGCCATATGATGGCACCTATAACTCCTCGCAGTTCCGGATTACTGCGGACTCACCGGATGATGCGATTCCACAGACTGTCATCGGACAGGGAGATACGAAGATCACACCGCTTCACAATGCGATGATTATGTCCGCGATTGCGAACGATGGTGTTCTGATGAAGCCGTACACGATCGACTCGATTGAAAATGACGACGGTGCCAAGATCAAAACCTTCCGGTCAAAAGAAGCGGGTACCCTGATGACCGCAGATGAAGCCAACATCCTGACAGACTATATGAAAGGTGTCTGTGAATATGGTACCGGTTCCGGATATTTCTCCGGACTTTCTTACTCCGTTGCCGGAAAGACTGGTACGGCAGAATTCGACAACGAAGGAAACTGCAATTCATGGTTTGTTGGTTTTTCCAACCCAGATAATCCGGACATTGTAGTCTGTGCAATTACCGAACAGTCCAACGTGACTGGCATCACAGGTGCGTGGGTTGCCAGACAGGTATTTGATGCATATTACAGTAAATAGTTTACCTTGCGACATGCCATAGAATCTGCTATAATAAATTCAATTTTGGGACACACCAATGGAAAAAGCAGGAGGAATTGCAATGATTGAAGCAACAAGCTGTGGTGGTGTGGTAATCTTTCGAGGAAAAATCCTGTTATTGTATAAGAATTACAGGAATAAATACGAAGGCTGGGTTCTTCCGAAGGGAACAGTTGAAGAGGGCGAACAGCACAATGAAACTGCACTTCGGGAAGTAAAGGAAGAAACCGGCGTGAGCGCTCAGATTATCAAATACGTTGGAAAAAGCAACTATACGTTTAACACCTCTTATGATGTCGTTAACAAGGATGTACACTGGTATCTGATGATGGCGGACAGCTATTACAGCAAGCCGCAACGGGAAGAATATTTTATGGATTCCGGATATTACAAATATCATGAGGCGTACCATCTGTTAAAATTTCCGAACGAAAAGCAGATATTAGATCAGGCGTACGAGGAATATACTGCTTTGAAGCAGAATAATCTGTGGGGAAGCAAAAAATATTTTTAATGAGCTATGAAAAAGAAAAAACGTATCGTATATAATTTATGTCTGGCTGTATTGATCTGTATTTTCCTTGGTTCTGCAGGGTATCTAGCCTATTATTTTCTGCAGAGCAAGAAAAGCGAAGATCAGTTTCAGGAGCTGGAAGCTATGATTGATACCCCGGTCGGAGAAGAGGAGATTGTCTACGTGGCAACCGCCGGCGATGCAGAGCCGGGATTGGAATTCGTAGATATCAATGGCACACGTGTCCAGAAATCCTTTGCCTCCCTGTATCGTAAAAATCAGGATTTCATCGGTTGGTTATCCATCGAGGATACAAATATTGATTATCCGGTTATGCAGACACCGGAGGACGAAGAGTATTATATCCATCGGGATTTCTATGGCGAATACAGTAGTGCAGGTACCTTGTTTGTCGATCTTGATAGCGATGTGCAGAAGCCTTCGGACAATATTTTAATATATGGGCACAATATGAAAACCGGGAAGATGTTTCATGACCTGCTGAAATATGAGGATGAAGCATTTTATAAAAATCATAAATACATTCAGTTTGATACCATTTATGGGAATGGAACGTATGAGGTGATTGCCGCTTTCCGTACCCACATACCGGCAGAAGGAGAAGACGGCTTCCGTTATTATCAGTTTTTCAATGCGGAAGACGAAGCTGCGTTTAACCAGTATGTATCCGGCTGTAAAGCATTGACCGGATATACGATTGAAACCGGAGCATCTTATGGAGATTCGCTGCTTACATTATCGACTTGTGCGTATCATACAGACAACGGAAGATTTGTTGTCGTTGCAAAGAAACTGACTCCTTGATTCCATGAAAACAGGCAATCAGAAACTATATTTTATTATTGACAAGTAAAATGTTCTATGATATAGTATCAACTGTTCCGCCGGTGTGTCGGAATTGGCAGACGAGGCAGACTCAAAATCTGTTGATGGCAACATCGTGCGGGTTCAAGTCCCGCCACCGGCATTGAATGAAAATGCGAGAGTCCTTAATTATTAAGGATTCCCGCATTTTTTTGTTGCCATAAATATGGCAGGTGTGCAAAAAATGTGCACGATTTTAAGTATTATCCAAGCCGGATCATTTCTTTGCGCAGCCGACGGATGATTTTCTTCTCCAGTCTCGAAATATACGACTGTGAGATTCCAAGCAGATCTGCAACCTCCTTTTGCGTCATTTCCTCATCATCATGGCCAATCCCATATCGAAGCTCGATGATCGTGCGTTCCCGGTCACTTAAAATGTCCATTGCCTGTTCCAACAGGTTCAGATCAACTTCATCCTCAATATCCTTGTACACCAGATCTTCCTCTGTGCCAAGAATATCGGAGAGCAGCAGCTCATTTCCATCCCAGTCCACATTCAGTGGTTCATCAATAGAAACCTCCGTTTTAATACGGGAATTGCGGCGCAGATGCATCAAAATTTCATTCTCGATGCAGCGACTGGCATAGGTTGCCAGTTTGATATTTTTGTCCGACTTGAAGGTGTTAATCGCTTTGATCAGTCCGATCGTGCCGATCGAGATCAGATCCTCCACACCCACGCCGGTGTTATCGAATTTCTTTGCTATGTAAACGACCAGACGCAAATTGTGTTCGATCAACGTCTGTCTTGCCTCTAAAACATCATCATCCAGATGCGTCAAGAGCAAGGTTTCCTCCTCCGTGGAGAGCGGTGCTGGAAGAATCTCCGCACCTCCGATATAATGCACTTCATTTTTTGGAAATAAAAGATAATTCGCTATGCTCTTGATATTGAAACGAATCATGTTGTTGCTGACGATGCTAATCATGTTGGTTCCTCCTTCTTAGGTTGTAATTTTTCATGTAGTAATACGTCATATCGGTTTTTAAAGAAGATTTCCCGGCTGATTCCTGCTGTAACTGCATAGAATGTCGTGTGCGATTCGGTATATACCAGCTTCGGAATCGTAATTGCCGGCATCAGTGAAAACCGATTTCCTATGGTATGGTAAGGAATCGGGAAAAACGTGATTTCTCCAGATTCGTTCATTTGTAAATACGGAAATTCTCCGGTTTTATGATAGTGTTCGAGTTGTGTATAGCTTTGCTCAGACAGAAGTTCTTTCAAAAGACGATAGTTTATAAGAATCGCCGGTTGCTTTGTATATGGATTCTGAAGCTGGTTCCCGGTATCCATAAAGGCACTGGCACGAAGCGTCCGTGCCGGAAATGCAAGCTCTACTGCATAGGTGTGGGCCTGTAAATGCGCCCGGTCATAGATTCGCCGGACAATCCGGCATGCCAATACCGAAGCGATACAAGCCAGATAAAATCCGGGAGAGTGGAACGCTGCGCCGTTCCTTATGTAAAATAATTGCAGCATTCCAGCCAGCCAGATACAACTGGCAAGCACGACCAGTATCGTTTTCCACATTGGAATCGAATATGGCGCGTGTTTTGTAAGAAAATATGTCATAAAAAAGTAGCTTGTGGCATATAATACATAATAGAGAGTACATAAAGATATCGTTATCAAAAAAATACCTGTCGAGAAAGCTGCCATAAAAATCGTCCACATACATGTGCGGAGGATTTTTATGGGCTGCCCAAGTATTGTCTGTATCATACAGAGCAATGTTACATTCACAAGACAGTGATACAGAAACAATACATCGGCATAGACAACATAGGTCATGTTCACCTCCTTTAATCGTTCCACCGTATTATATATAATTCCACTTGAAATAAATGTCATATTTCGTATTCTGATTTCGTAAAATTCCAGGTGTTTTCGACAACGCAATTCGACCAATTACAGACAATGGGAGAGAATTATGGATGAATCTGTCTATTCTACCGAAAAAATCAGTACCGGGCTGGCACTGTCTTTCGAAACAGGCAGCACGCCCGGACGCCAGTATACTGTTTTGATCCGGTATCTTGGAGCCTTTGAATCTTTGCAGGACATTGCCAACGTTCCATTGGTTCCTCTGTTGAATCAATTTGCGGTTGGCACAGTTCCAGAAGAGACAATTCTTCGTCTGGCGTACTCCCCGGAGGTTTTATATATAGATCTGACACGACAGATGGAGTACGAGCAGGCAGTACAGGCAGAAAACCGGATCGCGGCATGCTTTCCGATGTATGACGAACAGGAAAGTCCTCTGCGCGGCAGTGGTATCCTGATTGGAATCGTAGATTCCGGACTGGAGCTTACGCATCCTGCATTGATTGCCCAAGACGGCAAAAGCCGGATTGCCGCTTACTGGGATCAGGCACAGACCGGTAATCCACCCGAACCATATGGGTTTGGTACGGAATATTCTGCGAACCAGATTCAATCTATTGTTTCAGAAGACACGGATCACCGCCGTTATGATACAAGCGGACATGGAACCGCAGTTGCAAGTATCCTGACGACATTAAGTCCCGATGCTTCTCTGATTGGCGTTGCCGCCCTTCCAAACACCGCCGCTTTTTTATGTGCGGTTGATTACATTATCCGTTATGCGATGCAACAGCGTCTCCCACTTGTTTTAAATCTAAGCTATGGCAACAATTACGGCGATCACTATGGAAATGCAATTGTAGAGCAGTATCTGGATGCCCTGCGCGCAAACGGAAAGCTCACAATTGTAGCTGGAATGGGAAACGAGGGAAATACCGGGCGTCACAGGCATATCGAAGGAACCGGCAATCAGACAGTCGGTATCCTCGTCGGAGAAGGACTTACCACATTTTCCTTACAGCTCTGGTTCGCGCCGACAACCGCCTTTTTGTTTCGCGTTCAATCTCCCGACGGGCAGGAAACTGCCTATTTGTCCTCGGTAGATACAGGCGGATTTTTCTCCTTTTTGCTTGGAACCGCCCAGATCTCTATACAAATCGGACAGCCAACACCATTTAACACAAGGCGGGAAATCTACCTTGTATTTCAAGGAGATCCCATTTCTTATGGGTATTGGAGCCTTTCCATCCAGCCATATTTTAATCAGACCTATCAGATTGATGCATGGCTGCCGGTCGCTTCCTCGACACAGGCAATCGTAGAATTTGAAATTCCAACCACAGAACTATCCCTGACAATCCCTGCCTCCGCATCCAATGTAATCAGCGTCGGTGCCTATAACGGGGCACAGTTCAATGTGACACCTTTTTCAGGAAAGGGAAGTGCATCTATCCAAAAGCCGGAGCTTGTCGCACCTGGTGTCGATATTCTCGTTGCCAACGCTGGCGGTGGATACCGGCTGGCAAGCGGCACCTCGTTTGCAACACCGTTTGTTGCCTCTGCCGCAGCCAATCTCATGCAGTGGGGCATCACAGATGGCAACGATCCTTTTTTATATGGTGCCCGTGTAAAAGCGTATCTGATTAACGCGGCACGTACCTTGCCCGGCACCAACCAGATTCCAAATCCTTCCGAGGGGTGGGGGAGGTTATGTGCCAATGCCAGCGTCCCAAGAGGCAATCCACCGATTCTGCCTTAGATTTCCGGTGTCGACGATTCCCGGAATCTGTGCTATGATAGATTTCAGTGTAATTAAATGAAAAACAGAAGAAAAGTGAGGGCGTTTCGATGTCAGAAACAACCGCAGAAAAAAAGCATATAACGATTGGTATATTAGCCCATGTCGATGCCGGAAAAACAACGCTTTCCGAGGAACTGCTCTACGAGACTGGTGTCCGGAAGCAGGTTGGACGTGTCGATAATGGGGACACCTTACTCGATCACGACGAGATGGAGCGAAGCCGGGGCATTACAATCTTTTCCAAGCAGGCAGAGCTTGCAACGCTCAAGACTGATATCACTCTGCTAGATACACCCGGTCATGTGGACTTTACTGCCGAGATGGAACGCACCTTGCAGGTGCTTGACTATGCCATCCTTGTGATCAGTGCATCTGACCGAATCCAGGCACACACAAAAACCGTCTGGCGATTGCTAAATGAGTATCAGATCCCGGTGTTTTTATTCGTCAACAAAATGGATCAGCCTGACAATCTCCAGTCTGAGATTTTAGCTGAATTGCAGGACTTTTCCGATAAGATTGTTGCATTTTCCTGCTATGAGCAGGGTATGGTCTGTGCACCGGAGGATTTCTACGAATCCATTGCGATGGCATCGGGAGATGAAACAATTTTAAATACTTATATGGAACAGGGAACGCTTTCTGATGCCTGTATCCAGACTATGATCCGGCACCGGCAGATCGTCCCATGTTATTTTGGAAGTGCATTAAAAGGAATTGGCGTGGATGCGCTCTTAAACGGTCTGGATACCTATACGACCGATGCTTACCAGAATCTAACCAGCGCACCGTTTGGTGCCCGCGTCTATAAGATTACCCGCGACGAAAAAGGAAATCGCCTTGCGCATATCAAGGTGATGCAGGGGACCTTATCTGTCCGGGATACCGTCGGGGAAGAGAAGGTTACACAGCTCCGAATCTATAACGGCGAACATTATCAGACCGTTTCAACTATAACCGCAGGACATATCTGCAGTATTACCGGGTTAGAAACGGTACAGGCAGGGGATGGCATCGGTGATTACAGTGATAACCCGATGGCATGCATTGAGCCGGTGATTTCCTATACGATCACCTTTGATGAAGCTGTCAGTACACGTTTGATGTATACAAAAATAAAAGATCTCGATGAAGAGCTTCCAGAGCTGCATTTGTCATGGGATGAGCCGACCGAAACAATCCAGATCATGCTGATGGGGCCCGTTCAGATTGAGATTCTGACCCAGCTGATTAAAAACCGTTGTGGTGTTGTGCCAACCTTTGACAGCGGTAAGATCCTCTATAAAGAGACAATCGCCCAACCGGTGATTGGCGTTGGACATTTTGAGCCACTGCGTCATTACGCAGAAGTACATATTCGTATCGAGCCGGCAGAGCGCGGAAGCGGTGTCGATGCATCTTTCGATTGCAGTGAGGATGTCCTTGCCAAAAACTGGCAACGACTAATCTATACCCATCTGCTGGAGCGGACACACCGTGGTACCAAGATTGGAGCACCGTTAACGGATGTGCATTTCACTATAATAAATGGACGCGCTCACACGAAGCACACCGAAGGCGGCGATTTCCGTCAGGCAACTTACCGTGCAGTACGGCAGGGATTGATGGAAGCTGGAACGATCATTCTGGAGCCGGAATATGATTTTACACTGGAGATACCCGCATCGATGATCGGACACGCGATGACAGACCTGCAGTCTATGTATGCAGTCATGGAGGCACCGGAACAGCTTGGTGACCGTGCAATCATACGTGGACACGGACCAGTCTCTACTTTGCGGGATTATCAACTCCATGTGCGTGCATTTACGAAGGGGCAGGGCGAATTTCAAGTGAGTTTCCGCGGTTACATGCCGTGTCATAACGAGGAAGAAGTCATACAAACGCATCCATATGATCCAGAAGCGGATTTGCGCAACCCGACATCCTCTGTATTCTGCGCACATGGTTCTGGATTCCTTGTTCCTTGGGATCAGGTAAAGGCATACATGCATGTCAGTGACGCTTCGGAATCGGAAAATGAACCAACAGAGTACACGGTTCACAGCCGTGAAAGCTTTGATTATTCGATTGGATTAGATGAGATTGATGCGATCTTGTCCGGACAGACTGCAAATCAGAATGCGAAAAAGCAGATTTATAAAAAAAAGATCGTGCGGCACACGGAGGCATACACCGGAAAAGCATCCAAAGCGATTGTTACCCCAAAAGAAAAGCGTCTGATCGTGGATGGCTACAATGTAATCTTTGCACGGGAATCCCTGACAGAGCTTGCAAAAACGAATCTGGCTGCGGCAAAGGATAAGCTCATTTCCCTGTTATCAAACTATCAGGGGATTACCGGTACAAAAACCCTGCTTGTCTTTGACGGCTATAAGGTAAAGGGCAATCACGGCAGTTCGACTGTGCAGGAGGATATCGAGATTGTACACACAAAGGAAAACCAGACGGCCGATCAGTTTATCGAAGCCTATACACATGAACATGAAGGAACGTATCAGATGACGGTTGCCACCTCGGATGGGCTGATCCAGACGATTACCCGCGGTGCCGGCTGTCAGATTATTTCCTCCAGAGAGCTTTATTCTGCGATGGAAGCAGCCGCAAAAGAGCTGCGGGAAATGTACGATATCAAATAGAACATAACTGTACCTGTAAATGATGAATTTATGGGTGGTATGTGTGAAATTATTGTGGGGGCAGAAAAATAAATAAAATATAGGAATATAAC
>CAVGQQ010000029.1:0-39896 GCA_963631525.1 bacterium | reverse complement strand
GGCTTAAATCAGAGATTTGTATAAAACTAGAGAAAAAAGAAGTGTCAAACTCCCGATTTGCATCGAAGATCATGAATATCAGTTATCTGTACAGTGTTCTGATCGTGTTGGCATTCTTAGTGATCGTAGATCTGGTAATGCGCAGGAAAATTGATAAAATAGATATGGCGGAATCATTGAAGTCTATCGAGTAAATGTGATATAATATATAAGATTAAGCAATATTTGGAGGAAAAAGAAATGGGTTTACATATGGTAAAGGCGGTTCCAACGCCGGAAGAGATTCGCGCAGCGCATCCAATGGACAAAGAGTTACAGGAGATCAAAGCAAAAAGAGATGCCGAGATCAAGAAGATATTTACCGGTGAGTCCGATAAGTTTATCGCAATCATCGGTCCTTGTTCTGCAGATTATGAGAACTCTGTACTTGATTATCTGTGCAGACTGGCAGCTGTTGCAGAGAAGATTAAGGATAAGGTTTTTGTAATTCCAAGAATCTATACAAATAAACCACGTACAAACGGTTCAGGATATAAGGGCATGCTGCATCAGCCAAACCCGGAGGACAAGCCAGATTTCATCGAGGGTGTAAAGGCAATCCGTAAAATGCACATCAAAGCGATTCGTGAGACAGGACTTACCGCAGCCGATGAGATGCTGTATACGGATAACTGGCCATATCTGGAGGATATTCTTTCTTACGTGGCAATCGGTGCAAGAAGTGTGGAGAATCAGGCACATCGTCTGACATCCAGTGGTATTGATGTTCCTGTTGGAATGAAGAACCCGACAAGTGGTGATTTCTCGGTCATGCTCAACTCTTGTGTAGCTGCACAGGCAAAGCATACATTCCTGTTCTCCGGCTATGAGGCAAAGACGGATGGAAACCCATTGGCACACTGCATCCTGCGTGGTTCTTTGAGTAAGAGTGGTCGTTCCATTCCAAACTATCATTATGAGGATTTGAAGTATCTTGCAGAAGCTTATGGCAGGTACAAGCTTGTAAATCCTGCATGTATTGTAGATGCAAATCATAACAATTCTGGTAAGAAGTGGGATGAGCAGCCTCGTATCGTAAACGAAATTCTGCACAGCAGAAGACACAGTGATGAAGTAAAGCATCTGGTTAAGGGTGTTATGGTAGAGAGTTACATCGAGGATGGAAACCAGCCAATCGGTGGTGGATGCTATGGTAAGTCAATCACAGATCCTTGCCTTGGATGGAAAAAGACAGAGCGACTGCTTCTGGAGATGGCAGAGCAGCTGTAAGCAAATTGAGACTTATGTATAGGCTGCTGGTTCGAATCAATCAGCAGCTTATTTTGAGCTTAGGAGGTTACATATGAATATTTTTAGTATATTGATTCCGAAGCATACATTGACGTATTTAAATGCAAATGATACGTTGGATCAGGCAGTTGCATTTTTGCTTGGTACGACTTATACAGCAATCCCGGTTGTGGACAATCAGGGACGGTATGTCGGAATTGCAAGTGAGGGCGATTTCCTGCGTGCAGTTATGGAGCATGGACGCGAGAACCTTGCAAAGTACAAGGTGGCAGATATCGTCAATAAGGACGAGGGTGCCAAGGTATTAAATACCATGGAAAAAGATGAGATTATGGAAAGGATTCTGGATCGGAATTTCCTCTGTGTGGTAGATGACCGGGATTGTTTTATCGGCATTATCACACGAAAGAGTATCATTCTGTACCTGAAGAACTGATATGTATAAGTATGTATTTTTTGATCTTGATGGGACGATTACGGAACCGGAAGAGGGTATCATCAATGGTGTATTGTATGCGTTCTCGAAGTTTGGAATTACGGTAGAAGACCGGACGACATTGTATCCATATATTGGGCCACCGCTTCGGGATTCGTTCCGGGAATTTCATGGACTCTCGGAGGAGGATACGGAACAGGCGATTCTTTATTACCGGGAGTATTACAGCACAAAGGGCATCTACCAAAATGGGATTATGCCGGGGATGGAAGCGGCATTTCAGACACTTCAGGAACATGGCTGTCGTCTGTATGTGGCGACATCCAAGCCGGAGCTTTATGCAAAACAGATTCTGGAGCATCTGCAGTTAGATGGATATTTTGATATCATTGCAGGCAGCACCTTTGATAAATCGAGGGATACGAAAGCGGCAGTGATCGAGTATCTGCTTACAAGCATTGCGGCGGATCAGACAAAACCATCGGTGGACAATATTATCATGGTTGGTGACCGGAAATTTGATGTGCTCGGTGCCAGAGAATTTGGAATCGAGACGATCGGTGTGCTGTTTGGATATGGAAATAAAGAAGAGTTTGACGCCTGTGATTGCAGATATCTTGCTGAAAATGCAGAAGAGATGGTACAGATCATCCTGCGATAATACAGGGGACTATGTTCCTGTATATAATACGGTCGGTGTGGATGGTCGATGCAATATAGGAAAGAGGTTATAGCGATGAATTTTCAGATTGGACAGATCATTCGAATGAAGAAGCCGCATCCGTGTGGCGGAAATACATGGGAGATCCAGCGTGTCGGTATGGACTTCCGGCTGAAATGTCAGACCTGTGGACATATGGTAATGATTCCAAGACGCGTGGTAGAAAAAGGCTTTCGTGGATTTGTAGAGGAATAACATAAAAAGAAAAAGTAGAGCGGTTGGCTCTATTTTTTTTGCTTTTCTTTCTTCGCTTTCTTTTCGATGTACAGTTTTTTATCTGCCTGTTCCAATACTTCTTCGATATCCAGATCTTTTGTGCAGGAAACCTCACAGATACCGATACTCATCTCTATCCGGTATGGCTTTTGCACCATCTGATTATGCCGCTCTGTAATCTCTGCAATACGATGCTTCATGATCTTTTCGTAGTTTGGAATACCTAGCAATGCGAAGGCTACAAACTCGTCTCCGCCGAAACGGGAGATAACATCGGTGTTTCGGAACGCTTCCTTTAAGATCATACCGATTTCCCGGAGGGCGAAATCACCTTCGTCATGTCCGTATTTGTCGTTGATCATTTTCAGGTTATCCATATCCGCATAGAGGACGAGAACCTCGCGGTTCTGGTTCATCGGATTCTCGATAATCGTTTTCACATAGTCTAGGAATCCCCAACGATTGTATAAGCCGGTCAGCTGATCGGTTTTGGAAATCTCTTTTAAAATCAGGTTATGTTTGGACATCTGCTCTAAGTTCTGCTGCAGATGTTCACTGATTTCTTTTTGCTGTTCAAGCAAAAGCATCGTCTTTAATGCGGCGGAGATATGGATGCCAAGCGATGGAACCAGATTGAAATAATCAATCTCCGTATCACAGACGATCAGACCAAGTAACTGTTCCTGTGAAAACAGTGGCGCAAGGATGTAAGTTCTCCGTTTATCCTGCTGCATTTTCGTGTTGTTGAAAATGCTGTTGATCGTTACAAGCTGTTCGTTCTTCGGGACGCCGAAGGACCGGTTTTCAATCGTATAGGCACGCAACAACAGGGAATCCGGTTTGCGGAATATCGTATCGTGTGGATGATTGATCGGCTGCTTGAACGTATATAAGAACGAAGAGTGAATACCAATCGCACTCATATTTTTCAGGATGGATTCAAACGGAAGATCCATCAGTCTGGATTGTGACAGGTTTGCGCTGATCTCATCTACCAGATGGGTAATCTGTGCCATGCTGCTGTACTGCTTCTGGTAGGTACGAAAGTTGGAGATGGAAAGCTGCTGGTACATCGATGAAAAGACATCGACGAACGCAATCCGTTTCTCCGGAGCTTCAATCTGACGCTCCAATACAAATTGTAAGGAGAACAACAGATTCACAAAAAGCTCAACCGAAGTATAAGAGAAAATCGGCTGTTCAATAATCTGTGTAAATAATGTCTGGACATCCATTCGGTCTGTTGCGATATCGTCCGATGCGGTCAGATCACAAATCAGACGGAAAAATACGGACAGATCATCCTTTAACTGGAGGATGATGTTTGTGCCAGCGTAAGTGCTGAACAGATAGTACATAATATGTTTCAAAATCTCCGGTCGTTTCTTCTCGTCGAGAAGCCCAACTAATTGCAGCTTGGCTGCCAGAGAATCATAATCATAGTTCGCACAGCCGCAGGAGCAGCGGTGAATATAATGGGTTGCAACACGCTGTGCAACAGGTGCTGTATTCTCGTCTAAGAAATCCGCCATATGGATGATTGCTTTGTATGCAAGCTCGGCTGCATTTGCTTCAACCGTTGTGAGTGGTGGATTTAATGTGGACGCATACGATGCGTTATCGAAGCCGATTGTCAAGATATCTTTGCCGACTTTGATCCCAAGTTTGGCGAATACACGATAGCCGCCTTTCGCCATCTCGTCGTTTGCAAATACGACGGCATCTAATTCTGGATGGGTAGAGACGAAAGCACCGATCAGCTTTTTACTGCTATCCTCGAAATTACCATACACGACGTAGTTTTCATTGTAAGGAATATTCTGTTCCTCCAAAACCTTCTTATAGGCATTCAGACGTTCCATCGCGTCAATATTTGTCTTTGGCCCGCTGACATAGCCGATGTTTTTCGCACCGTGGTCGACGATCAGATGCCGGATGCCCTGCATGAAAGCGCCTTGATTATCAAAAATCATAGATGGATATCCAGGCATATCGGTGTAGAGGATGACAACCGGAATTCCAAGAAACTGTGCAAGGAATTTGCGGCGGGCATCAAGATCGACACGACAGCCAATCAGTCCCATCATAATATATAAAATATCCAGGTGATTATCATTTGCAAACTGGAACAGGGTATTATACTGATATTCGTACTGTAAATGGTCATCAGAAATAAGGGTATTATCAAGATACATACCCGGAAAGATATACATATTTGCATCGATGGCACGTGAGCCAAGCTCGGCACCTTTGACTGCCTCCGATGTAAAAGGCATATTCAAATCATTGATCAATAAACCTATATTCTTTCGCAAAGAAAATCCCCCCTTGTTCCATAAAACAAACCACGAACCTTATAATTTCATTATCGACATTTTACTCGAAAATTCAACATATTTTTCAAAAAATGTAAAATTTGTAGCATGCTATTGTGAAAAAACACAAAAAAATAGTATGCCATCTTTGCAAAAATGCTGAAAATCCGGAGATTCAGAAAAACCGACTTACGATTTGGTGGGAAAAGTGATATTATAAATAGGTAGAATATAAGAGGGATTGAACAGAAAGATGGAGGCGAGAGCGTGTTTCATGTAGGAGATTATATCGTATATGGAAGCAACGGTATATGCCGGGTGGAGGAAATTACACATCCGGATATAGCGGGAATTGATGAAGACAAATTGTATTATGTGTTAGTGCCGGAAAAGACGAGAGACAGCCGTTTGTTTTGTCCGACAGACAATAGCCGGGTAGTGCTTCGGAGTGTGATCACAGCTGATGAGGCAGCCGCTTTGATGGAGGAAGTAAAGAAAATCGAACCATTGCAGGTCGAGAGTGAGCGGATGCGGGATGACAGCTACAAAAAGGCGATGAAAAGCTGTGATCTGCGCCAGTGTGTCAAGGTGATCAAGGCGCTTCTGATCCGCAAGGAAGAGCGTGAGGCACACGGCAAGAAAGTGACGGTAACCGATGAGCGGTATATGAAGCTCGCCGAGGAGGGCTTATACAGTGAGCTTTCGCTCGTCATGGGAAAAGGCCGGGAAGAGATCAAAGAGAAATTTTTAGATTATTGTAAGCAATAGTCTTTTATTTTTTCGGATAGTATAGTATAATATGTCTATCTAGGATAAAATTAAAGAAAATGGAGGAATTACAAATGTTAGTTTCAGCTACAGAAATGTTGAAAAAGGCTAAGGCTGGTCATTATGCAGTTGGTCAGTTCAACATCAATAACCTTGAGTGGACAAAGTCAATTCTTTTAACAGCACAGGAACTCAACTCCCCAGTTATCCTTGGTGTATCTGAGGGTGCCGGAAAGTATATGACAGGATTCAAGACAGTTGCAGCTATGGTTAAGGCTATGGACGAGGAACTCGGAATTACAGTTCCAGTAGCACTTCATTTGGATCATGGAACATACGAAGGATGTTATAAGTGTATCAAGGCTGGTTTCACATCTATCATGTTTGATGGTTCTCACTATCCATTCGAAGAGAACCTTGCTAAGTCTACAGAGCTCGTAAACGTAGCTCATCAGCTTGGTCTTTCTATCGAGTGTGAAGTTGGTTCTATCGGTGGAGAAGAAGACGGCGTTGTAGGTATGGGTGAGTGTGCAGATCCTGAAGAATGTAAGACAATCGCTGATCTTGGCGTAGACATGCTTGCTGCAGGTATCGGTAATATCCACGGTAAGTATCCAGCAAACTGGAAGGGACTTTCTTTCGAGACATTGGATGCTATCCAGCAGAAGACAGGCATTATGCCTCTTGTACTTCACGGTGGTACAGGTATTCCTGCAGATATGATCAAGAAGGCAATTACACTTGGTGTATCTAAGATCAACGTAAATACAGAGTGTCAGCTTTCATTTCAGGAAGCTACAAGAAAGTACATTGAAGCTGGTAAGGACCTCGAAGGTAAGGGATTTGATCCACGTAAGCTCCTTGCACCTGGTGCAGAAGCTATCAAGGCAACAGTAAAAGAGAAGATGGAACTTTTCGGATCTGTTGGTAAAGCTTAATCAGTAACTTCTTTAAAAAAGACTAGATGCGAGTCGCTCTACATCATGTAGGGCGACTTTTTTTCGACGTTTTTCTTCTGTATTTCTCTTGTTTCCTGTGCCTGCATGTATTATAATTATTATAATTATGCGGCAGTATGCCCTTTTATGTAAATGACTGCCAAATCAGGAGAAAACGCATGGCTTTAAAACACGTGATGATCAACGATATAATTGCAGAACACAGTGCGCGGATGCAGAATCTGAAAAAGTACTATCCGTTTTTCGTGTTGAATGAGACGACCTTTACACAGTACAAGGAAGGCAAGTATGCGTTTTTGGATATGGGATATATCACGATGGCGACCCTGCGGTTTTTCATCAACGAAAATAATTTCCATGAGAAGGACGTCACATATGAAGAATATGAGGATTTTCTGCGGGAGCTTCTGACGCGGGATTTCAAGCTGGAAGAGGAACCAGCGGAATTGCGGGAACTGATCGCCTATATTTTTGACAAGATCAAGAACGATGGACGGGCATTTGAGTTTCATTTCTATGATCCGGAGGTGCGGGAAAACAAGGTCGCACGTGTCAAGCTGATCGACAGCCATATCTCACAGGGAACCGTCTATTATACGATTACCGCAGAAGGTATTGAGTTCTATCTGGATACGAAGGAGATCAAGGACGAGAGTAAGATCAATGTATCCCAGCTGCTACTTGAGAAGATGATCAATGCGAACAACTTCAAGGGTGGTATTGATGTCGTGCGCCGGATTAACAGTCAGGTGATCTCCCTGATCGAGCAGAAGGAGCAGGTCGTAAAGCTGCTTGGTGTCGATGTGTTTGAGGGTGCCAAGGCATATGCGCATTTCATGGACACGACGGCAAAGTGGTTTACTGAAGAACAGAAGCTATTTGTGAAGAATAAGGCACTGGTCGACAAGGCGATTGAAAAGGCAGAGTTTGAACGCGATACCGATGGAGGTTCGCCGACGTTACATTCGAAGGCACTTGCAGAGATCAGTCAGTTAGAGACAGAGTTAAAGAAAACGATTTACAACCATAGCCGCCTGATCGGTGAGACAACTGAACTGTCACAGTTATCCGATCAGATCATCAACCGGGCGAAATTGCGGAAATTAAGACCGGTCTTTGATTTCAAGCAGGCATTAAATACGATCATGAAGCAGGATCAGCCAGATCTGCTGGCACATGTGCTGGAACCGTTGTTTGCACCGCGGATGGATAAGTATTTTACGATGCGGAACATCGACAATATTCTGACGCTTCGAAGCGATGACAAGCAGGAGACAGAGAAGATTGAAAAGCGCGAACTGACACCGGATTTCAAGTATGAGGACGAGATTTTGGAGGAGAAAATCGGACGAAACTTCGCCCATCTGTTCTACGAGCTTTGCGATCAGTTGAAGAAGTGGAATCGTGTTACCTTGAAGGAATACAATGGAATCCTTGAGATTAAATTTGGCGAGGAAATCTATACAAACCGTGATTACTATGCGTTTTTGGTACATTTATCCGGGAAGCGGATGTATCAGGTAGACAAGATGCTGGAAAAGCAGGAGACAATGTTGGAAGAGATGGTGGTCGAGCATCTGACAGAAGAGGAAAAGGAGCGCATCCGGGATATTCGATTCACGATTACATTTGGAACGGATGAGGTAGAGATCAAACCACAGATGCAGGATGCAGAGAATGTCGTGCCGTTTGTGGTAACGGATATGAATTTTGAAAGGGAGGCAGCCGAGTAATGGAACAGCGAAATCTGGAAAAAGCATTGGATGTATATGCCGCGTTGATTACCGGACAGGAAATCTCCAGAAGCAATCCGGATACACGGGATCTGTATGAAGAGTTTTATGCAAATGCCGCAGTGTACGATATTGTAACCAAGATGATGAAAAAACTGAATCTGAATTTATACGAATATCAGGATGCGGTTTATCTGACAGCTGGAGAGGGCAATCGCGTGTTTGGATATACAAACGATGATATGAAGCGGCTGCTTGGTTTGCGGTTAAACCGGGAGCTGTATATGGTTTACTTTATCATGTACAATTTCCTGTTACTGTTCTATCAGGATTCCGCATCGTATCAGGTGAAGGAATATGTGCGGCTCGAAGATATTTTAGAGCAGGTGACGACATATCTTGCATCGATCACGAAGGATCTGTCGGTGTATTCGATGAGTGATGTGGAGGCGGACAGCTTCAAGTCACTGGCACTTTTGTGGGATGAGCTTCCGCTTGTGACTTCGGATGAGAAGGACAAGAATCGTGCCAGCCGTGCGTCTCGTACCGGATATGTGAAGCTGACGTTTAATTTCTTACAGGAACAGAAATTATTTATCGCGGTGGAAGACCGCTATTATCCAACCGATCGGTTCCATGCGATCGTGGAGAACTATTTCGAGGAGTACAAGGGAAAAATTTACAAAGTACTGGGAGGAGAGACAAATGCCTAGTATCAACCGTATTCGTGTCAACAATGTAAAATATAATTTCGGAACGCAGTACTACGATGATTTTACCATGCGGATGTATGGAAAGAACACCCTGTACGATCTGGCAAATGGTGGTGGAAAGAGTGTACTGATGCTGCTTTTGATGCAGAACATGATCCCAAACTGTACGCTCGATGAGAAACAGCCGATCGAGAAGCTGTTCCGTACTGGAAATGGAAATACAACGATCCATTCCCTCGTCGAATGGAAGTTAGATGAGCAGGATCGTAAGGAAGGCTACCGCTATATGACGACGGGATTCTGTGCGCGCAAAGCAAAGGATGTCGAGGGCGAGACGGCGAAGAAGGATGTGGCAGCGATTGAGTATTTCAATTACTGTATCTTCTACCGGGAATACAATAAAAACGATATTATCAACCTGCCATTGTCGAAGGACAAAGAGCGTATTACCTTTCAGGGACTGCGGAATTATCTGAAGGAGTTAGAGCACCGTGATATGTCGCTGAAGGTCTGTATCTTTGACCGGAAGGGCGAGTACCAGCGGTTTATCAGCGGATATGGTCTGCATGAGAGCCAGTGGGAGATTATCCGTGGAATCAATAAGACCGAGGGACATGTGCGTACATATTTCGAGACGAATTATAAGACGACGCGGAAGGTTGTAGAAGATCTGTTGATTGAGGGTATCATCGAGAAAGCGTATGCGGTAAAGACGATGCGCGATGGTGAGGACTCCGACACGATGGCGAAGATGCTCATGGATATCAAGGAGCAGCTTACGATCCTTGCCAAGAAGAAAAAGGATATTACAAGCTATGACCATCAGGCGGAGCTGATCGAGGTGCTGCGGGATAAGGTCGCTTCGTTTATGAGTCTGTATCAGGAGCAGACGAATATGGAGAAGCTTCTGGCAGATATCTGTGTGACTGGCGAGGAGTTCGTGAAAAATGATGCGGAGACGCTGGAGAAGCTGGAGCAGACGCGCAATGAGAAGCGGGCGGCAAAGGACGACCAGAGAAAGAGAATGGAATGCCTGAAGGTGGCGCGGGATAAACGACATCTTGAACAGCTTTACGGACAGATCAAACAGGCAGAAAAACAGCTTTCTATGGAGCAGAGCCGGCTGGAGACAGAGCAGGCAGAGCTTGCGAAAAAGGAGAGCATCAACGAATACCTTGAATATGTGGATGACCGCAGAAAAAAGGTCGAACTGGAGGCGTGGGTAAAGGCGCAGATGAATGCGTCAGCCTTTGATGAGACACAGTTATACACCTATGCCTATAATATAAAGATGCGCATGGATGTGCAGATGACGAATCTGCGCAACCAGATTGCAAATGATACAGAAGAATTAAAGCGCGAGGTTGCAAAGCAGAAATACAATGAGAAAATGCTTGCTGAGATGCAGGTGCAGCAGGCAGTGTATGAGCATAGCAAGCAGGAGGCTGACGCACAGATCCGGCAGTTATCCGAACAGCTTTCCGCAATCCGGATGGAGATGAATGAGATCCGGTTTACGAAAGTGGATGAGCAGCTTGCAGAGTCCAAAGAGTTGCTGGCATCTTTGCAGGAACAGCAGACACAGGAGGAAGCGCTTGTCGCAGATTGTAAGAAGCAGGAGGAAGCACAGAAGGAGCGTCTGATGCAGCTTCGCATGCAGCAGGCAGAAAATGAGAAGCAGCTTGCGGAGCTTCTGACGAAGGAACAGGCATTTGAAGAAGCGGCAGAAAAGCTGCATAAGATACAGACGATTTACGGGGCATCCGAGATGGAAGCACTGTCGGATGTGCTGGCAGATCGTATCCGGGATGCGGTGCTCAAGATAGAGGCACTGAAAAAGCAGGGCGTGGAATGTGCCAAGAATGCGGAGCGTCTGGCAGAGGGCAGACTGATTGGAGTATCAGAGGCTGCCAAAAAGGTATTGGATTATATTGAGACACGGCATGGCAGTGCTGCTATGTACGGCATGGATTATGTGTCAGCCCTGCCGGCAGACAAGCAGGCAGCCGTTCTTTCGGCAAATCCACAGCTTGTCTATGGGATTGTGGCAGAGGACTACGATACACTGGCGGAAGACCCGAATATCCGCACAATCGACACTGGTGAAGCTCCAATCTATATTTACGACCGTGACCGGATGGAAGAGATGGCGATGCATCTCGGAGACAATGTGTTTGCGGTATCCGCAACACCGGAGTATCTGCTGGATGCAGAGACGATCAGCGCATTGGTCGCAAAGGAACGGCAGCGGGAGACAGAGATTGGCGATCAGCTGGCAATGCAGGAGGAAATGCTTTCTGCATATCGGGAGGATCAGGCATTTTTGATCCGGTTGTCTGACCGTGATCTGTTGGAGGCAGGAAAACGTCTGGCAGATGCGAGAAAGACGGCGACAGAATTAGAGACACAGCTTACCGCCTGCATGGATGAACTGGAAATTATCCGCAAGAAGATTGCGGCATCGAAAGAAAAACAGGAAACCTGTAAGCAGGAATACGAAGCATGCTTACAGGATGTGAATCGCTTATATACTGTGGAACAATTAACCTCGGTGATTGCCACACAGGAACAGCGGCAGGCAGAGGCACAAAAGGCACTGGAGCGTCTGGAAGAACAGAAGGCATCATTTGTTGCACAGGGCGGAGACAGCCGTCTGGATACGGAACAGACAGAAGCAAAGCTTCGTTTTATGCAGGAGCAGTTAGATACACTCACACGGGAGTGGAAGGAAAATTACGAAGCTTATTATAATATTGATCAGGAGTACGAGGTGCTGACGATATCGGACGAGGATCTGCGTGCGAGATTCCAGACGATGGTCGATGAGAACCGCGGCGATATGCGTGCGATGGAGGATAAGCAGCTTGTGATCGCAACATTGCTTGCCTCGATGGAAAAATCCAGAAAGTCGATCGAGCGCAGAGGGGTTGATTTCAAGGAACTGGCAGATCTGGAAAGCCGGAACCTGCTTTATTTCTCAGATGATGCGGTGCTTACCGTATGCCGGAAGAATATCGCGCAGACAAAGGAGCAGTTAAAGAAAGAGGAACGGCAGCTCGCTGAGATCCGTTCCAAAGCAGATAAGCTGGATGGAAGCATTCAGTATGCGATCGAGAATATCCAGAATGGATATGGCGCCTATGAGGAAGTGGATGCCAGTGAGTCGGAGATCATTGCAAGTCTCGAAAGCGGTCAGACATTGCTTGCACGTCTGGAGGCGGAAGCCAAGGCGTGCGACGAAGAGTACCGTACCTATGAGAAACGGCAGCGGTATATGACAGATCTGTATAAGGATGTCAAGCGGATCGTAACGACGCATGAAATCAGTCTGGAAGATGCGACACCAATGCTAGAGGATAAAGAAACCTTACGGGAATTGTTTGAATCCCAGCTTATGAATTTTGACCGGACATGCAAACAGCTTGACCATGCGAAAAATGAGCTGCTCAAATTCAAGGGCAATACGGCACAGGCGTTTGATGAGATGCATGCGTATGAGCTTGCCGGAACGATCCGGGATGATGTGCGCATACCAGAAAACTATGCAGAGGCAAAGACGCTGGTGGACAATCTGGAGTCTATGGTTGGATATGTGCGTTTGGAGCGTGACCGCGTGGAGAAGAGCCTGACAGATATGGAAAGCCTCAAAGCAAATTTCGAGGAACAATGTTTACAGCGATGTCTGGATGTGCGGACGGAGCTGGATAAATTACCAAAGCTTTCCCGTATCATTATGGAGGACGAAGTGATCCAGATGGTAGGCTTGCAGGTGCCATATGTGAAGGATGAATTCTTAAAGCAGCGGATGTCGGATTATGTAGACCGTATCGTGGCACAGGCAGATGATTATGAGCAGGATCGTGACCGGATGAAATTCATCCGGAACAGTCTGACTTTGAAGAAACTGTTCAGTGTGATCGTAACTGATATGAATGCGATCAAGCTGAGTCTGTATAAGCGGGAGCGTATCAAAGAACAGAGCCGTTACCTGAAATACGAGGAGGCGGTCGGAAGTACCGGTCAGTCACAGGGTATTTATATCCAGTTCCTGATTTCCATCATCAATTACATTTCTGGTATGTACCGGATCGGAAACGAGGATACAGGAACAAAGACGATCTTTATTGATAACCCGTTTGGTGCAGCGAAGGATGTGTACATCTGGGAGCCGATCTTCGCGCTGCTTGCAGCAAACCATGTGCAGCTGATCGTGCCGGCGCGTGGCGCGACACCAGCGATTACCGGACGGTTTGATGTCAATTATATTTTAGGACAACAGATGGCTGGCGGAAAGCAGTTGACCGTAGTTGTCGATTATACAAGCAAAGTCGAGCAGGAGGAGCTTGTTTATCAGGATCTTGAATATGAACAGGTCAGCTTCGACTTTATATAGTAGGGAAAGACAGAGGATAAGTTATGCATTACAAGGAAGTAAAAGCAATTTTATCTCCGCAGAATGGTCTGAATATCTATCGGGGATGCAGTTATTCGTGTGTATTCTGTGATGCGCGCAGTACCTGTCACAGGATGGATCATGAATTTGAAGATATTGAAGTAAAAGCCCATGCTGTGGATATGCTGGAGTATGCATTGAAGAAAAAACGGACAAGGAGCATGATACAGATCGGTTCTTCATCGGAGCCGTATATTCCGCTCGAAGAAGAATTACAGCTGGTGCGGCGGTGCCTGAATCAGATTGAACGGTTCGATTTCGGTCTGGTATTACATACGCATTCGATGCTTGCGCTACGGGATATTGATATATTAGATAAGATTAATCGCAAGACAAAATGTATCGTGATCGTGCGGCTGAGCACCTATGATGATGCGCTCGCGAAAAGGTTAGAGCCGGGAACGTCGCTTCCATCGGAGCGGTTCTCCCTGATGCAGCAGCTCGCGGAGCGGGGCATCACGGTGATCGTCAATCTGGTGCCAATCCTGCCGTTTATCAATGACGACATAGAGAACATACAGGGGTTGTTGTCGTACTGTGTGAAAGTGAACGTATATGGAATCCTGACGGACAAAATGTGTCCGGTGTTAAGAGAGGGAAACCGGGAGCGGTTTTATCAGCAGCTCTATAAGAATTTCCCGGATATCTACGATCAGTACGAGGCGGTTTACGCAGACGAGAAGACATTGAAGACAAAGAATTATGTTGAGATCATGGCGTGTATCCGCGAGACCTGCGAGACGCATGGAATCCAGTATGACAAGGAAGAACTGCTCCGGTTCACGCGGGAGTATAAGAACAAGACGATCGGAACACAGCTCAGTTTGTTTGACATGATGTAAAAATGGTAGATATATGAGGAGATGGAGAAGATGAGTAAGAGCAAAAAAGAAAGACAACAGGAAAAAAAGGAGCAGAGGCAGGCACAGGCACAATCAAAACAGCCGGTAGCAGAGAAAAAGGCAGAACCGAAACCGGTGGAAGCGAAGAAGGCGCAGCCAGAGACCGCCGCGGATGTGAAGATGAATTTCTATTCGGGAATGTCTATGGTCATGACGATTATGGCAGCCGCCTCGGCAGTGGTAGCAATGATTGTAGCGGCAAGAGGGTTTTATTATATTTTACAGACTTTGTATGATGAGACGCAGACTGATATTGTACTTTTGAGCGATAATCTGGTTGCAGCAGATTTTAGTCCATCGATTCGCATCTTCCTGTATGTGATGGGACTGCTGATGGCAGTACAGGTGGTGTTATCTCTGGTAGGTACGGTAACAGCAATCAATCCGAAGAAGAAACCGCGCTTCCCAATCTCCGTAGCGATGACGGTTCTGGCGGTTGCGGCATTGGTGCTTTATCTGGTTGGACATGCAAAGACCGGAGATATCGCAAATATGTTTTCAAGAGTGGAAACACATAAGCAGATGGGACTTTATACGATCTATTTGTATGTCTTGATTGCAAATGTGGTTTGCGCAGTGGTAAATCTGTTCGGACAGATGTATGGTTTGAAGTTGTATAAAAAGACAGGCAGCACCTGTTAATAAAATAAAAATAATGTAGGAGGGTATGAAAATGGCATTTAAGGATTTTGTAAAGACAGTCAAGAGTGAAGCTGGTGACGCAGTGGAGGTTACAAAGCTGAAAGCAAAGATCAGCAAGGAAAAGGCAAATATCAAGGAGACATACGAGGCAATCGGCGAGATCTTCTACAATAAGGTAAAAGAGGGTGCACAGATGGACCCGGAATTTGCACCGCTGGTAGAGAAGATTGACACAGCAAAAGAGTCAATCAAGAACTGCAATGACGAGATCGATCATGTAAAGATGAACTAAAATAAATGAGATAAGAAAGCAGAGGAAAACAAAGATGGACTATAATCAGATGAGCTTGAAGATGCATGAAGAAAATCACGGAAAGCTGGAGGTTGTCTCCAAGGTTGCAATCAATGACCGGGATGACTTAAGTACTGCTTATACACCAGGTGTTGCAGAGCCTTGCCGGAAGATTCATGCAAATCCGGCAGATGTATACAAATATACCTGTAAGGCAAACACCGTTGCTGTTGTATCCGATGGTACAGCCGTACTTGGACTTGGCGATATCGGACCAGAGGCTGCGATTCCAGTTATGGAAGGAAAGTCTGTGCTGTTCAAACGGTTTGCAGGTGTGGATGCATTTCCAATCTGTCTGGATACAAAGGATGTCGATGAGATCGTGGAGACAGTAAAGCGGATCGCGCCGGTATTTGGCGGTATCAATCTGGAGGATATCTCTGCTCCACGTTGCTTTGAAATCGAGAGCCGTCTGAAGGAAGAACTGGATATCCCGGTATTCCACGATGATCAGCATGGAACAGCCATTGTAGTATCGGCGGGTCTGATTAATGCATTAAAGCTGGTTGGAAAGCCATTTGACAAGGCAAATGTTGTCATCAATGGTGCTGGTTCCGCAGGTATTTCTATCTGTAAGCTGTTACTTGCACTCGGTATCGGCAACGTTGTTCTGGTCGATAAGAATGGTGCTCTCTGTCCGGGTGAGGATTGGATGAATCCAGCACAGGCAGCGATGGCAGAGGTGACAAACAAGGACAAGCAGACCGGGGCACTTGCTGAGATCATGAAGGGCAAGGATGTTTTTATCGGTGTGTCCGCACCGAATATTGTAACGGCAGAGATGGTCGCATCAATGGCAAAGGATCCGATCGTATTCGCGATGGCAAATCCGACACCGGAGATCATGCCGGAGGAAGCAAAGAAGGGCGGCGTGCGCGTCATGGCAACCGGACGTTCCGATTATCCAAACCAGATCAACAATGTGCTTGTATTCCCTGGTATCTTCCGTGGCGCACTCGATGCAAAGGCAAAGGCAATCACAGAGGAGATGAAGATTGCGGCAGCCAAGGCGATTGCTTCAATCGTAACAGATGAGGAATTAAATGAGGAGTATATTATTCCGGGTGCTTTTGATGAGAGAGTGGCAAAGGTCGTTGCCAGGGCAGTATCGGATGAGGCGAAGAAGCTCGGAATCGTGAAATAGTAATTTGTGAGTTCCTAGAACGAAGAAAAATATATGGATTGTAGTTGCAAGAATGCGGGAGGTGCGCAGATGGACGGAATAAGTCAGAAGCTCGAACAGGTGCAGGCGGAAGTAAATAAAGTGATCAAGGGTAAGGAGGACGTCGTAAAGAAGGTTCTCGCCGCCGTGATCGCAGGCGGACATATTCTGATGGAGGATATTCCGGGCGTAGGTAAGACAACGCTTGCGACAACCTTCGCAAAGAGTATGTCGATGCACTATAAGCGTGTGCAGTTCACACCGGATGTACTGCCAAGTGATATCCTGGGCTTTTCGATGTACAACTCTGCCACCAAGGAATTTGAATACCGGGAAGGTGCGGTTTTTACGAATCTGTTTTTAGCAGATGAGATTAACCGGACTTCTCCGAAGACACAGTCCGCATTGCTTGAAGTTATGGAAGAAAAGACGGCGACGGTCGACGGTGTGACCCGGCCGTTGCCAGATCCATTTGTCGTCATCGCGACGGAGAACCCGTATGGTTCTTCGGGGACGCAGATGTTGCCGGAATCCCAGCTGGACCGTTTTATGGTCTGTTTGTCGATGGGATATCCAAGCCACGCAGATGCAGTGTCAATTCTGAAAGGAAATGCTGGGAAACCGCTTTCAAAGGTGCAAGAGGTCATTTCGATGGAAGAGGTGCTTGCACTGCGTGCGATGACAAATGATCTCTATGTGAAAGATGAAATCTATGAGTATATTGTAAATCTAGTGGAGGCAACCCGGACGATGGAGATCTTCTCGATGGGAGCTAGCCCACGAGGCACGATTGCGCTTTTGCGCATGGCAAAGGCGATGGCAGTGATCGACGGCAGAGATTATGTATGTGCCAAGGACGTGCAGGATGTGGCACGCGATGTGTTAGGCCATCGTGTGAAGCTGTCAGCACGTGGAAAAGCACAGGGTATCACAATGCAGCAGGCGATCGGAATGGTCGTTGCGAATGTTGCAGCACCGAGGGTATAAGGATTGGCAGAATACATTATTCGGATAATTGGATATGGAATATTGCTCTTTGTAAATGGGATGATCTACTATTTTCTGCACAGCCAGTTTTATTTTCTGGTGCTTGTGCTGATGATAGCAGGACCAGTTTTTTCCGCATTGTCTGTGTGGGTGTTGCGGCGCTATTTGCAGGTAGAGATTCATCATGCGCAGGATTCCTATGGGGTACAGGGGGAGACTGCGTATTTTACGATACAGATCAAAAACCCAACGTGGTTTGTCTCGCTTGATACAAAGCTGATCGTGAATGTGGAGAACACACTGATGGAAACGATTGGGCAGCAGGTATTCTCCGTGCCGGTGCATGCGGGAAAGGGATATACACTTACGCTTCCGGTTGTGGCAACGTATCCGGGACTGTTAAAGATCAGCGTGTCACGTGTGTATATCAAAGATCTGATGGGATTTTTCCGATTGAAGAAAAACTTGGAGCAGACCGCGGAGCTTAGCATCCTGCCACGGGCAGTGACGGATATCGCGTATGAAAAGACAGCACTTGAACAGGGGATGTTGGAGAGCGAGGAAAGCTCCAAACGAGGAAATGATTTCTCTGATGTGCAGGAAGTCCGCGAGTATATTCCGGGCGATAAGCTGATGAGTATTCACTGGAAGCTGTCGGCGAAGCGGGATATCCTGATGGTAAAAGATCGTGTGAGTATGTCGGATCACCAGCTTGTGATCGTACCGGAGCTTTTTATCGACCGACCGGTCAATCTGGCTGCAATTTTGACGATGGCGTATTCTGTGATTCTGGAGCTGATACAGGAGCAGACGACGGTGCGGCTTTTGTATTGGAGCGCGAACCGCTATGAATACGAAGATGTGCGGATTGATTATAAGGAAGAGTTAGATGCGGCGTTTACCCGCATGTTTTATGAGAAAGCGTATAAGAATCCGAGTGAGGCAGCAGATCATATGGCACTGGTGCACCCGGAGATGCATGCGTATCTGCATGTATTTACAGATGGACAGGGCGCACAGATGCAGGTGCGGGAGAATGAGTAGGTTGCAGGATGGCAAAAAAGAAGAATGCGGATACAATTGAACCGATGGAGCTGTGCGAGGGCGTGTACTTGCAGGAGGAATTCTTCGAGAAGAAGGAAAACCGCGTACTCACCCTGCTGTTGAAGGGCTTTATCGTCTATCTTCTTTCGATGGGAAGCATAGGCTTTTATCTGACGGCATTTGACATTTCGTTTCATGTCGGGCTTTGTCATGCTCTGATTTTGCTGACATCGCTTGGCTGTGCGATGTTATATTACCGCCTCATGGTGGAAAATCTTGGCTATCTGTTCCTGTTTGTCACCTTTGCATTTCTGGTATTTACATTCCGCGATTACATCAACAGTGGATTTTATGCGATCGTGAATATCACAGTCGATAATGCAGCCCAGTATTTTGACGTGGATATCCAGAGGTTATATGAGGAGAAAATTGGAAACCGGTATGTGACAGTCACGTTTGTGGCACTCTTTATCGGTATTGTGCTTGACATCTTATTAAATGTCTATATCTCCCGACGGATGCAGTATGTGACGGCAATCGTGATTATCATGTGTCTGAATCTGATCCCGCTTTATCTGACGATGGAGCCGGATCTTTTGTATGTACTTATGATGCTGGCAGGTGTTTCCATGGCGGTCATATTTAAGGCGGGAAAGCATTACAGTCCACAGGTATCGGTCAAGCGGAGCAGCGCACAGTTTCAGGTGCAGGGCAGAAAGAAAAAAGAGGTTGCCTATGTCTATGATGTCAAAGCGATGGTACAGGCAGGGGCACTGGCGGTAGTTACAGCAATCGTGGTTGTGACGGCGGCAAGCAGCTTCCGTCCAAAAGAGACCTTTAATGTCGGATACACCGGAAACAAATATAAAGATCTGACAATGGCGGCGATGTCGACGTTGCTGGTTGATGGTTTTGAGGGTCTGTATCACAGAACTGGCACCAATGGTGGTGTTGGAGGTGGAAAGCTGGGCGATGTCTCGACGGTCTATCTGGATAATCAGACGGATCTGGTTGTGAAGCTTGCGCCTTATACAGCGAACCGAATTTATCTGAAAACATTTACAGGGGTTCGATATAATCCTTATGCCAATGAATGGACGCCGATGAGTGAGATCAAAGAATACGATGGCATGGATATGGATGCAGAGGCAAGGGCACTGGAAGAACAGTATGAACAGGGAGGGACAGACACTGCCAAAGCAACGATGGAAATCCAGTGTGTAGGTGTGTTACCGCAGGTTTATCAGCCGTATTATACCGCGGATGTGGGAACGATGCGGAGGAACGGATATACCATTACATATTATCCTCGGATTGGGGACAATCGTGCTTCCGTCGATTATCAGACAATGGCATACACGGATGCGGATCTGTATGTGCCGGAGGAAAATATGGAAGCCGTGTCGGAGGTGGCAACCGAGCTTGGGACGATTGGAATGACAGAGGATGTGATCGGGTCGCTGCAAAAATATTTTGATGATAATTATCCGTATACGATTCGACCAGGAAAGACGCCGAAGAAAAAAGATTTTGTCAATTATTTCCTGACAGAGAATAAAAAAGGATATTGTTCATACTTTGCGAGTGCGGCGGTGCTGATTTTCCGATATATGGGAATCCCGGCAAGGTATGTGGAAGGGTATGCAATCGACTATGAGCAGATTTTAAGTGGGGAGCTTGTCGAGGGCGCAGACTACGCTGATTATTATGATGGATATTCAGAGCTTGGCAAGACGGCATATGTACAGGTCGATGTCACGGATGCAGATGCGCACGCGTGGGTAGAAGTTTATGATCCGGTGATTGGCTGGTATCCGGTGGATGTGACACCGTCGTCAAGCGACGATGAGGATATCACGAATTTCTGGGATGAGTTTGCAGACTTCATGGGCGGCGACGAAAGTGGTTCAGATACGGTCACAGAGAATGGAAATGCACTGACGATTCCGGACAATCTGATGCGGAATATCGTGTATGGACTGGCGGCAATCGCGGCGTTCTTTGTTGTATTCGTGCTTGGAAAGCAATTTGTAATCTGGCTGTTGTTTTATATCCGGTTTGCAAAAGCTTCCTATAATGATAAGCTGATCTTATATTATAGCCGGATGGTGCAACGATATGAGAAGCGGCATAAAGAATTTGTGACTTGTAAAAACTATGAAGATCAGATCCAGTATATGCTTGCCCATATGGCACAGGAAGAGGCAAGGGCGGAGCTTGAGCCGCAATCGGAATCGGTAATTGAAATCTTAAATATCGCGGGCTTTTCGAATCAGTCCGTGGAAGAAGCTACCTATAAAAAAACGCAGGAATATCTGAAGAAACTGCGAAGGGCGGCAGGAAAATAGACATGCGAGAAATTGCATGTCTATTTTTTCTAAAATTTTCTATTTTTCCTTGAAAACCTATTTACTTTGTAGGAATTGAGTAGTAATATCTTTTCAACGAATACATACTATTCCTATTAAAGAGGTATGAAATGCAGGAAATGGCAAAAATAGAAACGAAAAAGAAAAGGAGAAAACAAAGATGAAGATTGCAAAACAGTTAACCGAATTGATTGGAAATACTCCACTTCTGGAGCTCACTAATTACGAGAAGGAGCAGGACTTAAAGGCAAAGATCGTAGTCAAGCTTGAGTACTTCAACCCACTTGGAAGCGTAAAGGATCGTGTTGCAAATGCGATGATCGAGCAGGGAGTCAAGGATGGCAAGATCAATCAGGATACCGTCATCATTGAGCCAACAAGTGGAAATACAGGAATTGGTCTTGCATTTGTATGTGCTGCAAAGGGACTGCATCTGATCCTGACCATGCCGGATACGATGAGTGTGGAGCGTCGGAAGATCGTTGGTGCGCTTGGCGCAGAAATCGTTCTGACACCGGGACGCGAGGGCATGAAGGGTGCAATCGCAAAGGCAGAGAGCCTGAAGGAAGAGTACGGAAATGCATTTATTCCACAGCAGTTTGAGAATGCTGCAAACCCAGCTATCCACAAGGCAACAACAGCACAGGAGATCTGGAACGATACAGACGGACAGGTCGATATCTTCGTATCAGCCGTAGGTACAGGTGGAACCGTAACAGGAACCGGACTTGGCTTGAAGGAGAAGAAGCCGGAGGTGAAGGTCGTTGCAGTAGAGCCTGCAAGCTCGCCGGTTCTTTCCGGAGGAAAGCCGGGTCCACATAAGATTCAGGGTATCGGTGCCGGATTCGTACCAGACGTGCTTCGTATGGATATCTTAGATGAGATTATCCCAGTCGAAAACGATGCAGCATTTGAGACATCGAGAGATGTTGCAAGAACCGATGGCGTACTCGTTGGTATCTCTTCCGGAGCTGCACTGTTCGCGGCAACCGAGCTTGCAAAGCGTCCGGAGAATGAAGGAAAGACAATCGTTGTATTGCTTCCGGATACCGGAGAGAGATATTTATCAACGTCACTCTTTGTATAAAAAGGAACATTATGAAGAAAAAACTGATTCTTGTCCTCCTTGGGTTTGCGCTTCTTCTGACCGGATGCGGAAAGCAGGAGGACGGAACAATCCGAATTACAAATGTATCATATGATCCGACGCGGGAATTCTATGAAGCGTACAATCTGATGTTCGAGGAATATTATCAGGATACATATGGCGAGACTGTGGAGGTTATCCAGTCGCATGGTGGCTCCGGCGCACAGGCACGATCTGTCGTGGAGGGCTGTAATGCGGATGTCGTAACACTTGCACTCGAACATGATATTACATTGATCCAGAATACCGGTCTGATCAATGCGGGATGGAAAGAGGAATTCGCGGATGATTCATCCCCATATACATCGACCATCGTATTCCTTGTAAGAAAAGGCAACCCGAAACAGATTCAGAACTGGGACGATCTGATCCGCGAGGATGTGGAAGTCATCACACCCGATCCGAAAAGCAGCGGTGGTGCCTGCTGGAATTTCTTAGCGGCACTTAGTTATGCGAAGACAGTATATAAGGAAGATACCGAGCAGGAAGATTTCATGCGGAAGTTATACAGCCGGGTTTCGGTCATGGATTCCGGTGCCAGAGGTGCAACGACGACCTTTGTCGAGAACAAAAAAGGCGATGTGCTTGTGGCATGGGAGAATGAAGCAATTACAATTCAGAATTCTTATGCCGGAGAATATGAGATCGTCAATCCTTCGGTCAGCATACTGGCACAGCCGAGTGTGGCAATCGTCGATGACAATGCAGATGCCAACGGCACGCAGACGGTGAGCGAGCGGTATCTCGAATATCTGTACAGCGATGAGGCGCAGCGGCTGATCGGCGTATATGGATATCGCCCATCGAATCAGAAGATTCTGGAAGAATTTTCAGACGTATTTGACTTAAACATCGATCTGTGGAGTATCGATGATTTTGGCGGATGGGACAATGCCTACGAAACGTATTTCGATGATGGCGCGTTGTTCGATCAGATTTATAACCATTAGTAGAGGAAAGAGTACAAAAGCGATGAAGAAAGCAAAAAAGACACGTGTGATTCCGGGATATCATCTGACATTTGGAATCGTAATTACATTATTATCCCTGATCGTGCTGATCCCGCTTGCATCGGTGCTTGTCTATGCACTGAAGCTTTTACCGGGAGAGTGGTTCCGGCTTATTATGAAGGAAAATGTAAGAAATGCATTTCTTACAAGCATCGGATGTTCCTTTCTGGCAGCTGTGATCAACACCGTGTTTGGGCTGATTCTTGCATGGACACTTGTCAAATATGATTTTCCGGGGAAGAAGTTATTAGATGGATTCATCGAGCTTCCATTTGCTCTTCCGACCGCGGTTGCAGGCATCACGCTTTCAAAGCTTTTCTCAGATAGTGGGTTTTATGGAAAGATATTTGCAAAGCTGGGAATCCAGATCGCTTATACGAAGACCGGACTTGTGATCGCGCTGATCTTTGTTGGAATCCCGTTTGTTGTGCGGGCGGTGCAGCCGGTATTAGAGAAGATGGACGGACAGTATGAGGAAGCAGCATTCATGCTCGGTGCAAGCCGCAGGAAAACATTTCTTGCCGTGATACTTCCGGAATTACGACCAGCGCTGCTGACCGGATTCGGACTGGCATTTGCCAGAGGCATCGGGGAATACGGAAGCGTCATCTACATATCGGGAAACAGTGCGAAGGACAAGACGCAGGTGATCTCGTATGTGATCATGCAGAAGCTTGGAATGATCGATTATGAGAGTGCCACAGCGATTGCACTTCTAATGTTAATTATATCGTTTGTGTTGTTGTTATTTATCAATATCGTTCAGGCGAGACAATCCGCCCGGACAAACCTTTTATAGTCAGTGAGACAGATACATGCAGAGAAAGGAAGAACCAGCATGAGTGAAAATGAGAAATTAGAGCGAAGCAGACGCCGGACAAAAATCATACTGATCACGATTACGATACTGTTTATCGTGCTGATGCTGGTCGTGCCACTACTCTCTGTGATCGTCAATTCCCTGCGGGAGGGATTCGCATTTTACATCGAGTCGATCTCAACAGAGTATGTGCGGCATTCGCTGCTTGTGACGTTGCTTGCAACTGGCATTGCAGTCATTGTGAATACGATATTTGGAATCTGCGCCGCGTGGCTGCTCACGAAGTTTTCCTTCCGGGGCAAACAGATTCTTGCAACTTTGATCGATATACCATTTTCAATCTCGCCGGTTATCGTAGGACTTGCCTACCTGATGACCTTCGGCAGACTTGGATGGTTCTACCCGGTGATCCGGGCGTTTAACCAGCATTTTGGAACGGATGTGCGAATCGCATTTGCGATTCCGGGCGTGGTACTCGCCACGGTGTTTGTCACATTTCCGTTTGTCTCAAGAGAGATCATCCCGGTATTAAATGTACAGGGAAAGGATGAGGAAGAAGCCGCTGCGCTGATGGGCGCAAAGGGATTTACGATATTTCGGAAGATCACATTCCCACATATGAAATGGGGACTGATCTACGGCATCATCCTCTGTACGGCGCGGGCGCTGGGAGAGTTCGGTGCGGTAAATGCGCTCTCGAAGACGCGAGGCGAGACATTCACCCTGCCGCTTGAGATCGATGCCCTGTATATGTCGGGCACGAAGACCTCGATCACCGCGGCATTTGCGGTATCTTCGATACTTGTGATCTTAGCGATCATCTTACTGATCGCAAGAAATATTATCGAGCATAGAGGAAAAGAGAAGGAGCCGAAAGGAACAAGGTAGAGACTATGTATGTGGAAATGAAAAATATCTATAAGAAATATGGTGATTTCCTTGCATCGGACAATGTGAGCTTCGGCGTGGAAAAAGGAAAGCTGGTTGCTTTGCTTGGACCATCCGGAAGTGGGAAGACAACGCTTCTCCGGATGATTGCAGGACTCGAAAATCCAAATGAAGGTGATATATTTATTGACGGTAAGCGCGTCAATGGTATCCCGGCATCGAAGCGTGGAATCGGATTCGTATTTCAGAGCTACGCATTGTTTCGTTATATGACGGTATATGAAAATGTCGCGTTTGGATTGGAGCTCCAGAAGATGCCGAAGAAACAGATCAAGGAACGTGTGACCGAGCTGTTATCGCTGACCGGACTTTCCGGCATGGAGAAGCGGTATCCGAATCAGTTATCCGGTGGACAGCGGCAGCGTGTGGCATTCGCCAGAGCGTTAGCCCCGAATCCGCAGGTGCTGCTGTTGGACGAACCATTTGCAGCCATTGATGCGAAGGTACGAACCGAGCTTCGGACATGGCTAAAGGAGATGGTCACAAAGCTTGGAATCACGAGTATCTTCGTCACACACGATCAGGATGAGGCGGTCGAGGTTGCGGATGAGATCATCATCACGAACCACGGTGTTGTTGAGCAGATGGGAACCCCGCTGGAGATCTACAAATCCCCGGACACCCCATTTGTGGCACAGTTTATCGGACGGTCGTCGGTGGTGGAAGATTACGACCGGCTGAAAGGATTTGAACGAATCCCACATGCAGACAAGGCGGTGATCCGACCGGAATTCGTGAAGATCTCGAAGAGCGGAAAGCTCGATCAGTATATCAGTGCTGCCGAGCTTGGAACGGTCAAGGAAGTGATCTTCAAGGGAAACCGTATGGACGTCGTTGTCGACATCAACGGAATCGAGGTAACTGGAGAGCGGTCGCTTGAAAAAGATCTCGTATCCGTTGGCGAGACGGTACATGTGCTGATCTACCGGTTATATGTATTTGATGAAGAAAAGACGTATTTGTTAGAGAATAAAGAGATGCAGGAGCAGGATGTATTCTACATCTAGTGCAAAGGAAAACTGGAAGGGAGTCGCTTATGAACATCGAGAACACAGAGCTTCTTCATACGGACGTGCTGATCATCGGAGGCGGAACCGCCGGATGCTATGCGGCACTTACCGTGCGGGAGAATTCCGATTACAAGATCATCATAGCGGAAAAGGCGAACATCAAGCGGAGCGGTTGCTTAGCTGCTGGTGTCAACGCAATCAATGCCTATATCGTGAAGGGCAGAAAGCCGGAAGATTATGTGGACTACGCGAAGAAGGACGCGGACAATATCGTGCGGGAGGATCTGCTGCTCACGATGTCCGAGGGCTTGAACCGTGTGACGGCGAAGATGGAACAGCTGGGGCTGGTTATCTTAAAGGATGAAAATGGAGAGTATGTTGCCAGAGGCAATCGGAATATCAAGATCAACGGTGAGAACATGAAGCCGCTTCTCGCATCGGCAGTGGAAGCGCTTCCGGATGTCACGATCTTAAACCGGGTGAATATCACCGATTACCTGATCGAAGATAACGAGATTAAGGGTGCAATCGGATTTTCCATCGAAGAGCAGAAAGCTTACGTGATCCGGGCGAAGAAAGTGCTCTGCGCAACCGGTGGTGCGGCAGGTCTGTACCGACCGAACAATCCGGGCTTTTCGAGACATAAGATGTGGTACCCGCCATTTAATACCGGAGCAGGATTCGCAATGGGAATCCTCGGCGGTGCCGAGATGACAACGTTCGAGATGCGGTTTATCGCCCTTCGCTGTAAGGACACGATCGCACCGACCGGAACGATCGCACAGGGCGTTGGTGCGAAACAGGTCAATGCACTTGGCGAGGTATATGAGACAAAATACGGACTGACAACTTCTGAGCGTGTGTATGGCACGGTGATGGAGAACTTACAGGGCAGAGGACCTTGTTATCTCCGTACAGAAGGGATTTCCGAGGAACAGAATGAATCACTCAAGAAGGCATATCTGAACATGGCACCGAGCCAGACACTGAAATGGCTTGAATCCGGCAAGAAGCCGAGTGAGCAGAACGTCGAGATCGAGGGAACTGAGCCTTATATCGTAGGCGGACATACCGCGAGCGGCTACTGGGTTGACACGAACCGTCAGACGACGATCAATGGATTATATGCAGCCGGGGATGTGGCAGGTGGCTGTCCACAGAAATATGTGACAGGCGCGATGGTCGAGGGCGAGATCGCGGCGAAGCATATCGTGCAGATGCTTGACGAGCAGGCAGGTACGTCGGATGAGAAATCCGTAGATGATACCTTGGATGCAAAGCTTCAGGCAGTTGTGGATGATAAGATTACCGAATATACTCATTACCTGAACAATCCCTCCGGAATGTTCACAACAGAGGCACTTGAGGAAGCGATGCAGAAGGTCATGGATAATTACGCAGGCGGAATCTCCACCCATTATCAGTTCAACGCGAAGCAGTTAGAGCTGGCAAAGCAGAAGATCAAGCAGCTGCAGGAGCTTCTGCCAGATGTGAAGGCGGACGACATGCACGAGCTGATGTTTGTCTATGAGCTGCGGGAGCGATTGGTTGTATGCTTATCCGTGATTGCGCATCTTGAGGCAAGAAAAGAGACACGCTGGCACAGCTTCGCAGAGAATCTGGATTATCCGGAGAAGAGCGATGCGTGGTTAAAATATGTAAACTCCAGATACGAGGACGGCGAGATTAAAATCATCTTCCGTGACTTAGTAGGAAGGGAGGACATCTATGAGCATCTTCATTGATAGAGAAAAATGTAAGAAATGTGGCAAATGCGCAGCCGTCTGTCCGGGCAGCCTGATCGGCAGGAATCCGGATGGCACCGCATGCATGCGCTACCCGAAAGACTGCTGGGGCTGTTCTTCGTGCATCAAGGAATGTAAATTCGGGGCGATCGCCTTATACCTTGGCGCAGACATTGGCGGCATGGGAAGTAAGATGACCGTGAATGCAGAGGACGGTAAGCTTTATTGGAACATCGAGAAACGGGATGGCACGACCGAACAGGTTGTGATTAACCAGAAGGAATCGAACAAGTATTAGATCGAAAGGAAGGTACAAGAGGATGGGACAGTTATCACATCTGGATGAATTGGAAGCAGAAGCGATTTACATTATCAGAGAAGTGGCAGCCGAGTGTGAGAAGCCGGTTATGCTTTATTCCATCGGAAAGGACAGCTCCGTCATGCTGCATCTGGCGATGAAGGCATTTTACCCGGAGAAGCCACCATTTCCGTTCCTGCATGTCAACACGACATGGAAGTTCAAGGAGATGATCGAGTTCCGCGATTACATGGCGAAGAAGCTCGGCATTGAGATGATCGAGTATATCAACGAGGAAGGCGTAAAGCAGGGCATCAATCCATTTGACCACGGCAGTGCTTACACAGACATCATGAAGACACAGGCATTGAAGCAGGCACTTGACAAATACGGATTTACCGCAGCCTTTGGTGGTGGCCGGAGAGACGAGGAGAAATCAAGAGCCAAAGAGCGTATCTTCTCCTTTAGAAATGAGCATCACGCATGGGATCCGAAGAATCAGAGACCGGAGATGTGGAAGCTTTACAATTCCAAGATCAAGAAGAAAGAGGAAGTCCGAGTATTCCCGCTTTCCAACTGGACAGAGAAGGATATCTGGCAGTACATCAAGCGAGAGAACATCGAGATTCCATCGCTGTATTTCGCAAAGGTAAGACCGGTCGTATACCGGGATGGAAATATCATCATGGTAGATGATGATCGTATGAAGCTTCTGCCGGGCGAGAAGATCGAGTACAAGAGCGTGCGTTTCCGTACCCTTGGATGTTACCCATTGACTGGTGGATGCGAGTCAACCGCAGATACACTGGATGCAATTATAGAGGAAACACTTTCAGCAGTTTCTTCCGAGCGTACAACGCGTGTCATCGACAACGAGGCAGCCGGAAGCATGGAACGAAGAAAACGGGAGGGATATTTCTAAGATGAGCGGATTATTAAAATTTATCACTTGCGGTAGTGTGGACGATGGAAAATCCACATTGATCGGACATATCTTATATGATTCCAAGCTGCTTTACGCAGATCAGGAAAAGGCACTTGAATTAGACAGTAAGGTCGGAAGCCGCGGCGGTGCGATCGATTACTCCCTTCTGTTAGACGGACTGATGGCAGAGCGTGAGCAGGGTATCACGATCGACGTTGCCTACCGGTATTTCACAACAGACAAGCGAAGCTTTATCGTGGCGGATACACCGGGACATGAAGAGTACACAAGAAACATGGCAGTTGGAGCATCCTTTGCAGACCTTGCCGTAATCTTAGTGGATGCCAAGCAGGGCGTGCTTGTACAGACAAGACGGCATGCAAGAATCTGTGCATTGATGGGTATCCGGTACTTCGTATTTGCGGTCAATAAGATGGATCTTGTCGGTTACGATGAGACACGTTTCCGTGAGATCGAGAAGCAGATCGAAGAGCTTACAAAAGAGCTTTCACTTCCAAATGTAACGATCATTCCGGTTTCCGCAACCGAGGGTGACAACGTTACAACAAAGTCAGAAAATATTCCTTGGTACACAGGCAAGGCATTGCTTCCGTATCTCGAGGATATCGATATTGCAGAGGACGACAGTGAGCAGGGCTTTTATATGCCGGTACAGCGTGTGTGCCGTCCAGATCATACATTCCGTGGATTCCAGGGACAGATCGAGCATGGAAGCATTCATGTGGGCGATGAGATCACAACACTTCCAAGTAATGAGACAGCGAAGGTAAAGAGCATTTACATCGGAGACAAGGACAGCGAATCCGCAGAGAAAGGACAGCCGGTTACCATCCAGCTTGACCGTGAGGTGGACGTATCAAGAGGATGTGTTCTGACCGTCGCATCCGGTGCGAAGGTTGCTTCTTCTATTACAGCAACGCTGTTGTGGATGGACGACGAGGAGCTGCAAAATGGTAAGAACTTCTTCTTCAAGCTTGGCACAAAGATGATCCTTGGTGCTGTGACGGATATCGAATATGCCATCGATGTCAACACCGGTGAACAGAAGAAGGTTGACAGCTTAAGCAAAAATGAGATCGCGGTCTGCAAGATCTCTCTGGCAGATAAGATCGTGGTCGATGAATTTAAGAATCATAAGGCACTGGGCGAGTTCATCCTGATCGACCGTGTTACCAATATGACTTCTGCCTGCGGTGTTGTAGAGCAGGTACATACCGAAGAAACCGGACTGTACGAGGGCAGAGTCGACAGAAATACAAGAGCTGCCTTGAAGAGCCAGAAGGCAATCACAGTGAAGTTCGTGGAAGGAAAGACGATCAACCGTGCGTATGTTGAGGAAGTAGAGAAGGCACTGAGCATTGAAGGACGTCACACATACTTGTATGCACCGGCTGATGGCGAGGCAATCGAGACAGTTGTGAAGCATCTGCACCGCGCCGGACTTGTCGTATTACTGCTTGTCAATGAGAAGCAGGATAAGACACTTACCGGAACCTATGATCTCGTATTTGCAGGCGATGCAAATGAGGAAGAGGTAAGCAAACAGATAAGAGCTGCATCCGCATATGAAGGAACGATCGTTGCAGGAAGAGATTACATCTAGGAGGTGCCCATTATGAGGTTTAATACGAAACTTTTACATGGAAATAAAATGGGCGATGCCAATACCGGCGCGACTCTCACACCTGTGTATCAGTCAAGTGCCTTTTACCAGCCATCTGCGGAACAGCACGAGAAGCTATTTCACAATAAGACAACCGGATTTTCGTATACGCGAATCAACAACCCGACAATCTTTGCCTTTGAGGAACGCATGACGACGCTTGAAGGCGGACTTGCATCGGTTGCCTGTGCATCTGGTATGGCAGCCATCACGAATGCCCTTTTGAATATCGTGACATGCGGACAGGAGATCGTCGCATCGACCAGTCTGTATGGTGGTTCGATTGATGTGTTCCATGATTTCGAAGCATTTGGAATCAAGACGGTGTTCGTTGATATCAGCGATGTGAATGCAGTCGAGGCAGCCATCAATGAGAATACGCGTGTGATATTCGCAGAGACGATCGGTAATCCGAAGCTCGATGTCGTGGATATCGAGGCACTTGCCGAGCTGGCACATCGACATGATCTGCCGCTTGTGATGGACAACACCGTGGCAACGGCGTATCTGGTAAAGCCGATTGAGAAGGGGGCAGACATCGTTGTCAATTCCACATCGAAATACATCAACGGTAACAGCAATGCGATCAGCGGAGTGATCACGGAGAGCGGACGGTTCAAATGGGACAAAGAGAAATACCCTGGGGTTGCAGAATACGCAAGATTTGGTAAAATGGCTTATACAGCAAAGCTTCGGAATGGGTTGTTCCGCAATACGGGAGCCTGTATGGCACCGCAGACAGCATTTTACAACCTGATTGGAATGGAGACGCTGGGACTGCGGATGGAGCGTGCGTGCAGCAATGCAAAAGCACTTGCAGAATTTTTGAATACATATCCGAATATCACGGTGAACTATCCGGGGTTAGCCTGTAGTCCTTGGCATGATGTGGCAGATAAGGTGCTTGCAAATGGATATGGCGCAATCTTAACGATATGTGTAGGTTCGAAGGAACGTGCATTTTCCATTATCAATAACCTGAGCATTCCAAAGATCGTATCCAATATCGGAGATACGAAGACGTTGATCATTCATCCGGAGTCAACGCTGAATGCACATAGTACAGAGAAAGAAAAAGAAGATGCAGGCGTCTTCGACGATCTGATCCGAATCAGTGTGGGCATAGAGGATATCGAGGATCTGATCGAAGATTTCAAAGCGGCACTCGCTTAGACGTCAGGGCATGCATTACCAACAGGAGGATGAAAAGAGATGGCAGTTGATTATGCGGCATTAAAAAAAGGTGGATTTATGAGACAGAAGCAGAAGAATAACTTCTCGCTTCGTTTACAGGTAGTCGGAGGAAATCTGACGGCGGAAAATCTGAAAAAGATCGCTGAGGTAGCAGAAAAATATGGCGATGGACATGTCCATCTGACATCGAGACAGAGTGTGGAGATTCCATTTGTCAAGCTTGATGATGTCGAGGAAGTAAAGGCAGAGCTTGCAAAGGGCGGCTGTAAACCGGGCGTGTGTGGACCGCGTGTCCGTACCGTAACTGCATGTCAGGGAAATCAGATCTGTCCAAGTGGAAATATCGACAGCTACGACATCGCAAAGAAATTAGATGCACGGTATTATGCGAGAGAATTGCCACACAAGTTCAAGTTTGGTGTGACCGGATGTCAGAACAACTGCTTAAAGGCAGAGGAAAATGATGTCGGAATCAAGGGCGCATGCATTGTTTCTTACGATGAGCCAAGCTGTATCATGTGTGGTGTCTGTGTGAAGGCATGCCGCGAGAATGCGATCACGATCGAAGATGGCAAGCTGACGCTCGATACAAGCAAATGTAACTACTGTGGCAGATGTGCCAAGGCGTGTCCGACAGATGCATGGAAGGGCGAGAGCGGATATCTCGTATCCTTCGGTGGTTTGTTCGGAAATCAGATCTGCAAGGGAGAATCCTTCCTTCCGGTTATCACATCGGAGGAACAGTTATTCCGTGTGACAGATGCAGCCATTCAGTTTTTTGATGATTACGCAAATCCAAGTGAGCGTTTCCGTTTTACACTGGAGCGTGTTGGAATCGATAAATTTAAGGAAGTCATAAAGGAGGCTTATAATGGGTGATTTTGAGATTGATGAGAGAGTAGATATCACAGATGTTGTCTGCCCGATGACATTTGTAAAGGCAAAGGTAGCAATGGAAGAGCTGGAGATCGGTCAGGTGCTTGCAGTTACCATGAACGACGGTGAGCCAGTGCAGAATGTACCACGAAGCTTCAAGGAAGAGGGACAGCAGATCTTAAAGCTGATCGACAACGAGAACGGTACATACGATCTGATCGTGAAGAAGGTCGAAGAGTAGGAGGCAGCTATGGCAAAACGAGTAGGAACCGCAGAGTTTGAAGCGGAAGTGCTGAAAGAGAAGCTTCCGGTGATCGTAGAGTTTTATTCTGACAGCTGCATCCCATGTAAGCAGTTATCACCGATTCTTGGTGGGATCGAGGATGATTACGAGGATCAGGTCAAGGTAGTCAAGGTCAATGTGAATTTCGACGCAGACCTTGCCGGGGAATATCAGGTAATGGCATCCCCAACGATTCTCTTCTTCAAGGATGGCAAGGAGGTTGACCGTATCCGCGGACTGGTAAAGCGCCCAGAGCTGGAAGAGAAAGTGAAAAGCGTATTGAATTAAAGGAGGATAAATAAATGACAGTTGTAGTGGCAGGTGTTAAGAAGGAAGTAGAAGCAGGAACAACCATCGCAAAGCTCATCGTAGATGAGAAGGTGGAGAATCCGGATTATGTAACAGTTACAGTCAACGATGACTTTGTTGACAGCGACGTATTTGACAAGACAGAACTGAAGGACGGAGATACAGTAGAGTTCCTGTACTTCATGGGAGGAGGCGCATTTTAATGGCATTTACGAATGAACAGATGGAGCGTTACAGCCGTCATATCATTCTGCAGGAAGTTGGTGTAAAAGGACAGAAGAAGCTGATGAATGGCAAGGTTCTGATCATCGGTGCCGGAGGTCTCGGCGCACCTGCAGCAATGTATCTGGCAGCAGCCGGCGTTGGTACGATCGGTATTGTTGATGCCGATGAGGTGGACCTTTCAAATCTGCAGAGACAGATCATTCATGGTACTGCCGATGTAGGCAAAGCAAAGGTAAAATCCGCAAAAGAGACAATGAATGCGATGAACCCGGACGTCACAGTCAATACATACCGTGAATTTGTAACCTCAGAAAATATTATGGATCTGATCAAGGATTACGATTTCATCATCGATGGAACCGATAACTTCCCAGCGAAGTTCCTGATCAACGATGCCTGTGTTATGGCGAAGAAGCCATTTTCTCATGCAGGTATCATCCGTTTCAAGGGTCAGCTTATGACATATGTACCGGGAGAAGGTCCTTGCTATCGTTGTGTATTCAAGAATCCACCACCAAAGGATGCAGTTCCAACCTGTAAGCAGGCTGGTGTCATCGGTGCGATGGGCGGTGTCATCGGAAGCTTACAGGCGATGGAAGCAATCAAGTACCTGATCGGTGTCGGTGATCTGCTCACAGGCAAGCTTCTGACATACGATGCATTGAAGATGGAATTCCACACGATCAAGCTTCCAGATAACCATAAGACATGTGCAATCTGTGGCGACCATCCAACGATTCACAAGCTGATTGATTATGAACAGGTCGAGTGCGACGGAAAGTAGGTAGAGCCATGTTAGTGATGACAAAAGCAGATTATGAGAAGATTCTGGAGCATTGCAAGAAGGGGCTGCCAAACGAATCCTGTGGATTGATCGGCGGTGTCGTTGAAGCTGGAAAGCGGTACATCAAGAAGGTGTATCTGCTCACGAATATCGATGCGAGTAACGAGCATTTCTCGATGGACCCGAAGGAGCAGCTTGCCGCTGTCAAGGATATGCGTGCAAATGGATACCAGCTACTCGGCAACTTCCATTCTCATCCAGAATCCCCATCACGCCCGTCCGAGGAGGACAAGCGTCTGGCATATGATTCCAAGGTGAATTATCTGATCCTTTCTCTGATGGATTTAGAAAATCCGATATTGAATGCCTTCCATATTGATGAGGAAAAAAATGTGACCAAGGAAGAACTTGTAATCGAATAAGTTTATTTGAGCGGCAGGAAGATGATTCCTGCCGTTTTTGCGTGATGGGCTGGCAGGATATGGGTGTAGTGAGCAGGAGATAAGCAGGAAAAATCGAAATTGGGACCTCAATCGTAGAAGTGGAGCGAGTGGTGGGTGTGGAGAGTAGGAAAGAAGAGGAAAAACCCACGAGATGGGTTTCAGAGGCAGAAAAACAAGTAGAAAACCCAGAACTGGAAACTAAATAGGGGAAGTGGGGAAGAGTGTGGGTGTAGAGAGCAGGAAATAGGTGGAAAAACCCACGATGTGGGTTTCAGAGGCGGGAAAGCAAGCAGAACCCCCAGAACTGGAAACTAAATAGGGGAAGTGGGGAAGAGTGTGGGTGTAGAGAGCAGAAAATAGGTGGAAAAACCCACGATGTGGGTTTAGAAGATAGGAAAGCAAGCAGAAAACCCAAAACTGGAAATAAGAGCGATTTCTAAGGTTGAATGAAATAGAAATGTCAATTATAATATGCAGTAAGTATATGAACTAAAATAAATAACAGGAAGAAACGCATATGATATGCATCAGTATCACACATAAGAATTTAACAGCGGCGAAGCGGGAGTGCTTTGCCTGCAATGAGGAGGAACAGATAAAACTGGCAGATTCCGTGGCAAAGGCATATCCGGAAGCTGGATTGGTTCTGCTTATGACGTGTAATCGAAGCGAGATCTATATGAGTGGCACGGATACGGATTTTGTATGGCTGGAACAGCGGTTTGCAGATACGAAGAAATTCCCGGTTGAGGCACTGAAAGGTGCTTCTATGCGGTATGAAGGCCGAAGCTGTCTGACACATCTGTGCCGTGTAGTCTGTGGACTGGATTCTGCTGTGCTTGGAGAGGTTGAAATTATAAGACAGGTCAAGCAGGCGTACCTTGCGACGAAAGAACGCGGTCAGACAGATGCAGAGATGAATATGGTATTTCAAGGGGCATTGCGGCTTGCTAAGGAGGTTGCAGAAACCTCGCAGATGACACATCTCCCGGTATCCGTCGGAACACTCGCATGTACAGCGGCGTTGGAGTTTAGTGAAGGGAAAAATGTTCTCATCATCGGAGCTGCCGGGCAGATGGGAAGCATCGTGATGCGGGATCTGCTCGATGCGGATGCACAGGTGCAGATCGTCGGAACGAGCCGGAAGCATAAGCAGGCATTGCAGAAAATCTTCTCGCATGAGCGGGTGCAATGGGTGCATTACGACCGGAGGTATGAATATCTGAACTGGGCGGATGTGATTATCAGTGTGACGGACAGTCCGCATTATACATTCCTTGCAGATAAGGTAGCAGAAGTACGGAAGGAAACGAAACCACAGTTGTTCTTAGACCTTGCGATTCCACGGGATATTGATGCAGAGATCGGAAGACTTTCCGGCTGCGTCGTGAAAGATCTCGACTATATCAAGTCGCTTGCGACGGAGAATAACCGGAAGAAGCTTTCCGAGGCAAAGAAGATTGAATTACTGATTGAAGAACATGTGGACGAGATGCAGAAGCTGCTTGCATTTCGTACATTTGTCGGGACGAGGAAGGACATCACGGAGAAGCTTGGCGAGAAATCCGCGATGTGGCTTTTGTACCAGTTGAAAGACGTTCTGGATGCACAGGACTTAAATCACGTATTAAAGGGGATAGAAGATGGCGTATTTTCCATTCATGATACAACTCGATGATAAACAATGTCTGATCGTAGGCGGCGGTGCAGTCGCCACGCGGAAGGCAGCACAAATGTGCGAGTTTGGCGCATATGTGACGGTGGTAGCACCGGAGATCTGCGCGGAATTGCTGGCTATCGCAGATACGGAACGGATTCGAGTATGGAAGCGGGAAGTCACAGAGACGGACATTTCCGGCATGGACGTTGTAATTATGGCAACGGATGATGCAGAGCTGAATTCGCGGTATGCGGAGCTTTGCAGAAGCAGACACATACTGGTAAATGTGGTCGATGTGAAGAAAGATTGCGATTTCTATTTCCCGGCAATCATCAAGCAGGGCGAGGTCGTTGTTTCGGTGTCTACCGGAGGCAGCAGTCCGATGCTTGCATCGAAGATCAAGAAGGATATCCGGCAGACGCTTCGTACAGACTATGGTCAGATCGCGGAAGAGCTTGGCGCTATCCGCGAGGAAATTCTGGCAGAGGAGCCGGATGAACGGGCAAGAAAACGAAGATTTGCAGCAATTGTGGAGGCAAAAATGCAGGAACAGAGAATCCGGATCGGAACGCGGGGGAGTAAACTTGCGCAGATTCAGACAGATATGGTGATTGAACAATTAAAGAAGCATTACCCGGATGCGCGGTTTGAGAAAGTGATCGTGACGACAAAGGGTGACAAGCAGAAAGAGGCAGCAATCAGTTCCTTTGGAGGCAAGGCGGTGTTCGTAGAAGAAATCGAAGATGGATTGCTGGATGGTACGATCGATCTGGCGGTTCACAGTGCGAAGGATATGCCGAATCCATGTAAGAAGGGACTTGGCATCGCGGGTGTTCTGCCGCGTGCCTGTGTGCAGGATGTACTGATCTATCGTGCGGATACGGATATCTGGTCGAAGGATACATTTACCGTGGGAACCGGAAGTCTGCGCAGACGCTGCCAGATCAAGGAGATATACCCACAGGTAGAGTGTATGGAGCTGCGCGGAAATGTCACAACGCGCATACAGAAATTGCGGGATGGCTTGTACGATGCGATCATCCTTGCGGCAGCGGGAATCGAGCGGTTAGGCATTGAGAAGGAGCTGGATCTTGTCTATGAATATCTCGATGTAGATGCGATGCTTCCGGCAGCCGGACAGGGGATTATTGCGATGGAAGCGTGTGAGGGGACACTTCCGTATCATATGGCAGAGACAATCAGCGACGCGGAGACAGAGGGCTGTCTGCGTGCTGAGCGTGCGGTTGTTCGTGAGATGGAAGCGGGCTGCCATGAGCCAATCGGTGTATATGCGACATGGAAAAATAAGAAAAAACTTTGCGTGCGTGTGATGAATGCCAGAAGCGGAAGGATCAAACGGGAGACGCTTGTGCGAGAAAAGGAAGATGCGAATTATCTTGAATAATGGAACGCAACTTAGAATGGTGACAATGAATAAGGGAGACAGGATATGAAAATAAAATTCGACAACATAACTGCAAAAACTGCAAAATATTGCGCACTTATATTTACGGTGCTTTTGCTTATTGGTCTTTTTTTTGCATTTCTCAAAATCCCCGGTACAGAGGTGTTCTATATCATGGCAGTTTATACAGGCTTGCTTGTGGGATTTCCGTGTTATGTTGTGTTTCTCGCTGCAAAGCTGTATTTTGCCCGTTTGAAGGCCTATGGTTATGAAATCCCGGAAAACAAAAAAACATATGAGAATAATCTGAACAATCTTCCGAAGACGCACGGAGCAGGGAACTCGCTTTTTGCAAAGCACAGCCGGATTGGGATGTGGATGTATTTCGCATTCTTTGTCCTGTTTCTGGTGGTGGATGTGATGTATCTGATCAAATGGCATTTTATGAAGGATATCTGTACATTTCTGTTCACCGTGTGTCTGGTTCTGGATAGCGTCTGGCTTATTCTTGCGGTAATCATGCGGCGGCAGAGAAATACAGAGAAGTACCGCGATGATGTGGAATGTGACAAAACGCGCAAAGAACGTCTTAATCTTGAGAATATAATTGTATTTGCAATCTTCTGGGCGATTGTCTGTGCGCTCGTGAGTTATCTGGCGGTGTCGACAACAAAATATATGTATAAGGCGCAGATGGGTGATACCCAAGTGGTTGTGGAAGAATGCAGAGGAACTATCGGCAAAATATAATTAAAAATTGAGGTTAATATCATTGAGATATATTGCCGATAGGAGGATGGATTATTTCCGGTTTTGTATCAGGAGAAGAATATTATTGCTTTATCTCCTAAAAAACAATATAATTTAGGAGATAAAGCAAAATTTAGGAGATAAAATATGAGAATATTTGATTATTCAACTTTAAAAGAAAAAAAATGGGATAGTGAGATAATCTCGCTTGTTGCTCAGATTCATGAATATAAGGGCAGGCAAGAAGTATATCTTAAGCAGAAACCGGAAGAGTTAGATAAACTTGTAGAAATAGCAATACGACAGAGTACAGAGGCATCAAATGCTATTGAGGGGATTCGAACTACAAAAACCAGATTAAAGGAGTTATGTGAGGAAAAGACAACACCAAAAAATCGTGATGAGGAAGAAATTCTTGGATATAGAGATGTTCTTAATACAATTCATGAGAATTATGAGTATATTCCAATAAGGGCAAATTATATTTTGCAGTTGCATCGTGATTTATACAAATATACGGAAAAAGATATTGGAGGACATTTTAAAGTATCACAAAATGTGATTGCTGCTGTGGATGAAACAGGAAAAGAGTATGTATTGTTTACACCGCTTGCACCATATGAAACGCCTGCTGCAATAGACGCAATTTGTGAGAATTACAATAGCATGGTTGAAAAAGAGGAGATTGACTCGGTTTTACTTATTCCTATTTTCATTCATGATTTCCTTTGTATTCATCCATTTAGTGATGGAAACGGAAGAATGAGCCGTCTACTAACAACACTGCTTCTATATAGAAGTGGATATGTTGTTGGAAAATATGTGTCTATTGAAAGTAAGATTTCCAAGAATAAAGACTTATACTACAAAGCACTGGAAGAGTGTCAGGAGGGTTGGCATGAGAATAGAGAAGATGTAACTCCTTTTGTGAAATATATGCTAAGAATTATTCTTGCCACATACAGGGATTTTGAGGAAAGAGTAAACCTTGTATGTGAAAAACTTCCAGCGAAAGAAATTGTTAGACGAGCAGTATATAATAAGATAGGAAAGTTAAGTAAGAGTGATATTGCAGAATTGTGTCCTTCGATAGGGATAAAATCAGTGGAACTGGCAATAAAACAATTGGTAGAAGACGGGGTTCTTGTAAAGAAAGGATCGGGAAGAACTACATTTTATATCCGTAGTGATGCTGAATGATAATATTGTAGAAATTGATTACATGTAATTGATAGAGGGGAGAAAACTTTCATGAATGAAGTTTTGATTTTTTTATTATTTTTTGCAGTAGCAGGAATCGTATGGGGACTTGTAGAGG
>CAVGQQ010000028.1:0-42304 GCA_963631525.1 bacterium | reverse complement strand
CCTGCTGCCTCTCCCTGCATCATCCTGTCATACTGTGCCCTGTGGTCTGCACCACAGTAATAAGGGGTCTTTACCATATAGGTAAGCACCTCATACAGTTCCCGGTAACTACAGGTTTCCCTTACACGTTCTCCGTTTCTGTTCTTGTAGCTAACTTCAAACTCATAAGGCTTTAAGACATAAGCAATCAGTCCATACTGGTTATTGGCATAGGCATCCTTTTGTTGTGCACCGTTTAACACCACATCCGATAAGAAATCAAGACGGTTAGGCATGAACAGATACTCGCTCGTAACAATATCCTGAAGAAAAGGCTTAAACGGAGTATAGCAGCTGCATTCTGACACCAGAATTTCAAGCGCAGTCCGCAAATCTTCATCCATCTCTTCAATACGTTTTGCATAATCAATCGGTTCAATATACTGAAGCTCACTGGCATCCTTTTTGGGTGTTTCTTTCTCAGGTGCCTCTTCCGGTTCTTCGTAATAATCCTCTTCCATCTGCATTTCAGGACCATACTCCGCCATGGTTGCCAGACGGTCCTCAATGGCTGCTTCTTCCTCCGTAAGCGGTCTGCCCTCGTTATAGACACGGTTCAGCTTTTCAATGTCACTTAAGGAACTGTTATAACTTTCCGGTTCATCCGGAATGGCAAAATCATCAATCCCGTCTGCATCACTGACTGCATCCAGTTCTCTGTATTCACCATCAATAACCTCATCATCTTCCCGAATACCCTCCATGTCGATATCCTCAAATCTCGGTGTTTCCGGCTGATATTCTCCCGTCATAATCAAAACACCGATTTCCTTTTCGATGTTTTTCCACGAAACATATCCTTCCTTCTCACCTTCCTCATCACGCCACTGAAACCGAATACCCTGCCCATGGAAAGTGTCATATCCGTGAAGCCCATAACCCTCAAGAGGCCAGCCTGCTCCACCCTGACCATATTCCTGTTTAATCCGCTTGGCTCTTGTGCCTGCGTCTACCTCCGTATGGAATATCTCACATACCCTTGACCTGCCACCGGCAAAGCCTGTACCTCTTAATACCACCTGCTTAATATACTCATGTGGTACATCCGGCTCTTTCTTCGGATACAGATAGTTATACTTCCCTGCTTTTGCTTCCGACTGATCCTTAGCAAGCTTCTCCATAGCTTTTTCTGCATAATCTGAAGTCTGCTTCGTTGTTGCAGCAAGTCCATATTCAGGGTCAAAAAAAGAAGCCTGATGATATTCACCGGCTTCCGTTTTCCCAAATGAGTCAAGCTCATTTAACTCTCTGTTCAGTTCTTCATCTTCTAATGAAACTTCATTACGATCTGACTTAAGACTACTTCCTCCGCCTGCATCTTCGCCTGCTCTCTCAGCTTCCACATTTCCATCGTTGAGGACGGATTCTGTGGTTTGTGCTTCGCTAAGTACTGTTCCATCAGCATCTCTAACAGGCTGTTCGCTTCCTCTTCCACTTCCTGCATCTTCTCTGCCAGCTTCCCGAAGCGGAATAACGTTTTGTACCTCTGAGGTTCCATCTCCTCCAAGTACTTCATCGCCATCCTTCCGTATTTGCCCAGCTTCTGTAATTCCACTGACTGCTCCCTCGGCATCTGAATGTTCGGATAAAGCAGTCCGTCCACTTCCGTGTACGATAACGTCATCTCTTCCATATGCAATTCTCCCTTCCGCAGATAATCTTTTCTGCTGTTCCATGGTCTTTAAGTTACTGTTAATTCCTCTAAGAACACTACAGGAGACATCGCATACCAGAGAACCGAGACGGTAAACCATTTCCTCATCGGAAACCTTTACGACCTGACTGAAATCCTGTTCTTCTTCAGATAAGTCAAATCCGCATCTCGTACCCACCGTATATAAAACACTCTGCATAACCAGCTGCTCCATATCCGGCAAGCCCTGACGTTTTGGTTGCCCAGAACTCTCATTCTGAACATATTCAGTAATCCTACTACCTGATAGTTGTATTAACTCGGACATTCGTTCCTCGAAATCCTCTTTCATTATGACTCCGATTTCCTTCTTTGTAAAGTCCTTCATTACTGAAAACAGTGTCTCTCTGTCCGTAGCCGCTGTTGGTTCGACCAGCTTCTGTGAAGTAAGATAATCCACATATTCCATTAAGGTATCACCCGTTAAGTCCCATGTCAGCTTCACATTTCTTCCGCCGGTATCCTTAATGTCAAATACATGTCTAAGGTGTGTGTTTAATGCCCTTGAAGGAAATATGGCAATGCCCTTACTTCCCCTCATAACATATCTGTCCACCTTCTTCCACGTATCATAGTCGGCTACCAAGGTTGCATGAGGTCTTTGTGCATAGATAAGCAGGATGTTATCAAACTCATAACGGTAAAGATTTCCCGCAAGCTTTAAGATACTCTTCCACTTTTCCGGTGAGGTCGTAACATCCTTTATCTGCATATCATAAATCTGTCTTGCCTGATAATCCACGCCCATATTTCTTCCTCCTTATGCTGTATTACACTCGCAAATTGCCTCGCGAATATCTCTTCCATCAATCTCATTTCCAAGGCTGTCCCACCCGTCTGCCCTGCTTCTGGCGAATAATTCAATCCTTGGCAGGTCTCCGCAAAGCTCTACGATTCTGTCTCTGATTTCTTCCGGTTTCCTGCTGTGTTCCATAATACAAGCATCACATATCTGTGAAACGGATTTTGAAATCCTTTTTGGATGTCCTTTTGTACCAATCAGGCAAAGCTCAGAATTGGAACGGGTCCAGTAACCAAGTCCCATAAACCAACTGTCTGCCTTTTTATTCCGCTTTACCCAGTTAAATCCACAGGTCTTATAGGTAAATCCCCATCTTCTCATGGTTTCCAGTCCTTCCCTAAGAAGAGGAAAAGTAACCCACAAAAACAGTACACAGTCCTCTGCTGCCAGTGTTTCCACCGGAAGTGCCATAATATCTTCCATGCTCATACAAGAATAATGGCAGTCCGCTGATTTTTGCAGGCTGCCTTTCTTTGAATAAGTCTTGAATTGCCAGGGCGGGTCAGCATAGATAATCTGATACTTTCCCATCTACTTCACCTTCTCACCAAACATCTCCTTAAAGAGCTTTAATTCGTCCTTGTCCAGAGCCACCTCAAACTCATAGCAGGTACCATTTCGGTAAGTCCTGTGTTCTTCTGTCTTAATCTTTCGGGCAAGTCTCAGTAACACATAGCACTCCCTTGACATTCTCACACTTTTCTTAAATGTGATATCCCCGTTTTCCACTTCCTTCTGCTGCTTGGCAATACGAAGCAGAATCACCTTATGCACATCCTCCACTTCCTCAAGGGATATAAAAACGGATGCCTTTACAGCACCCGTTCTGTCCCATTCCTTATGGAGCTCTTTCATCAGAAACTCCATATTGTCTATAACCTCTTTATTCTGTTTTCCCATAGGGTTCATCCTCCTTATCTCTTCTTTTCCTGCTGCATCGGCTGAAAGTCCACACCCTTCATATCCTCCGCATCCAGAATAATCTTCTGGTCATAATAAAGCTCCATTGCCTTATCAATGGCTTCTCCAAGAGTTTCTGCCTGAATGATTTCCACTCTTGCCAGTTCCTCTTTTATTTCTATCTGAAACTCCTGCATCCTATCGCCCCCTGTGTTTCTCCTGAGTTGTTGCACCAAAGAATCCCTTGTCATATTCTCCGTTATTGCGTTTACTTAGGAAAGTATCTCTCTTACCAGTTCCAAACTCCTCATACATGGCATTAGTTGCCGCTTCTCTGACTGAATCTGAAATCGCCTCATTCTTTGCAAGACTATAATAGGTTTCAAACTTTTCGGTAAGGGAAGCCCGATAGGCATCTATCGTGTCAATCTCCTTCTCCACACCATGTTCCCTGCGTAGTAAAGCAAAGTTAATGGTTGAAGGGGTATTTCCAAGATACAACCCATGCCCCCACTCAATACCTGTCTCACACAAATCAGAATTTCGGTCTTCTCCCTGGGGATATCTGCAAAAATACTCCACCCCGATACCAACCACAAACTGCCCGGAGTTGACATCCATAAACAGCATGTTCCTGCCGGAATACTTCTCCATCAGGCGGTAATCGGAGCCATTGAAATTGTAGTAAATCTCTCCCTGCATTAGATCTGACTCCAGCTTTTCATAATGCGGCCATTTGGCAATAGCCATGCTTCTGTCTGTGGAAATACCCAGCCTGTACAATACATCCAGACATTCCTTATCACAGAAATCTTCCTCAAACACATTCGTCATGCCATCGTTTAACTTCCCTGCAACAAACAATCTCAGTTCATTAAGGCTTCCACAGAACCTCGCATACATAGTTTTGTTTGGTGCAAAATAAATCTCACAAAATGAATTATCCTTTTCACTTGCATGATTCAGTTCCGATATAACCTCGGCAACCTCAAAGAAGTTATCACAGGCATTTGTGACATACTGCTTCACAAAACTCTCAAAAGAACAAAGAAAGTTCTTCTCTATCCCTTTTTGGTTATTGATCACCATAACCATATCTTCTATCTTCATAAGCTACCTCCATCATAACAGGCAGAGCCATAAGCCCTGCCCAATCCTAATTTGGTCTACCAATCATTACAATCGCTCCTGTGTTAGGTGGTACATCCCGGTAAACCACTCCATACGCTGTACCTCTCGCATCTACCATCTTTCCATTTCCCACATAAATTCCAACGTGAGAAATATCAAGATATCCGTCTGTCTCTTCATAACTAAAGAAAATCAAGTCTCCCGGTTGCATATCTTCATACACGGTAGTCTTTCCTGCATTAGCAAGTCCCTGTGCTTCATATCCGGCTGTGGTTGCTCCACCATAACTGATATCAACACCTGCATCAAGCCATGCATAGTAAACAAGGGAACTACAGTCAAAGTGCGTACCACTATGTCTCAAATCCTGACTGTATGGATAACCAACTCTGTGTAATGCAAAGTCACATGCATCCTTGGCTGCACCGTCCGGTATATCATCAAGAACCGCCTGTATCTCTGCCTCAGTGAGAGAACATACACCCGGGTCACCTCCACCGCCTCCCGGACTATATCCAAGAATGGCAAGGTTTTCCGGAGACATAAAATCCACAAGCAAATCCATCTGCTCCTGCGTAAAACCATATTCATTTGCCATGGTATAACAGGACTTCAATGTTACGTTTACATACAGATAGGTCGTAGTTGTTGTGGTGGTTGTCCCATCCTCATTTTCCACGGTCTCTGTTTCAGAACCGGAAGAAGTCGTATAAGTACACATATCATCTACCACAGATTTTAGCCATCCCCTTGAAGTGTCATTCATAATGGTTGCTGTATCTCCCACACCATACTTGACCATATAGACAGCAAGAATGTCATAGTAGTTACTTGGATTACCTTCTCCCTCATATCCGACATATACAATCTTTCCGTCATCATATCCGGTATGATTACTCTTAAGCTCATTCACTTCCCGGTTAAAGTCTGCAACATACGCACTTGCTACTGTTGTAACAGTATCTCCGTCCTCAAGAGGCGGTAAGAATATGGCAAACGGTGAATTGTAGATAGTACCCACGATTGCCACTACCGGAATCGCTACTACCGACACTAAAAGCACCAGTCCTAACAGAATCGGCAAAACAAGTTTAGCCACATACTTGGCAACGAACATACCCTTCTGCAAAAAAATGTCCTTAACCAGCTTCGCAAAGCTATCCCTCTGCTCATCCTGTGCTTTCATCTTATCCAAAAAGAACCTAATCTTTCTGGAACGGACATTGTTAGTCATGTCCTGCTTATCCATCTTGTAGGCTACTGCTTCGCCAACCACTTCACCAGCCGCAAACCCGATAACTGTACCAACACCCGGCGAAACAGAAGTACCCGCCGTTGTAGCAACAGCAGTCGTAGCAGTTTTGGCTACTACCTTAGAGCCTTCTTTTACAACGACTTTGGCTGTCTCTTTTGCAACCTTCTTACTGCTTTCCTTTGCTACTTTCTTGGCTGTGCCTTTTGCAGTATTCTTGGTTGCATCCTTTGGCCCCTTCTTGGCAATCTTCTTTCCTGCATCCACTTTCTTAATCTTAAGCTTCTGCCTGTTAATCACCTGACTCTTAAATAACTCAGCTCCTCTTGAAGCAGTTCCCGTCACCGGTCTTGATGCCTCGCACATTATCATGGATGCCTGCTGAATCTCCTGCCCGCCTTCTATCTGGTCTGTCATAACCTTACCGCCTACCATTCCGGCATTACGAAGGGAATGGTTATTTACCTTGATAGACTGATTTGCATTCTTCATACTGTTCCGAAGCATTGCAAGTTTTCCATCCTTTGATACCTTGTGAACAGTACTCTTACGATGGCTGCCCTCTGCACCTTTCTTCTTTGTTGGGTCACGGTCAACGGTATAGATGTTACTACCCTTGATAGAAGCCTGCTTAGGTTCATGTGTATGAATCTTGGCTTTCTGTTTGGTATGGATTACCATTGGTTTGTCATCGACCTTTTTAATTTTCAATTATCTCACCTCCCTCCACTTGGAAAATAAAATAAGCCGCTAGGGAGCAAAAATTACTCCTTAACGGCTATGTAAAATCATTCAATATTCAATTATTTAAAGAAACATGAAACTGGAATTTATGCATTAATCTCTTTTTTTACGGATACTCTATTTAATCTCATTATTATGCCACCCAAAACAATAACAAAGGCAGAATAACAAAATATGAATAGCGAGTCTGAAAAATGAAGTAATTCTAATTCATTCGCATATATTGCGCCATTCATTACTAAATGTAAAAGGATACTTATTCCGAGAATATAAATTCTATTATTCTTAAAAGCAATAAAATCTAAATTAGTTAATACAAGCAAAGCACCTAATCCTATCAATCTAAAAATGATAGCAACCATGCCACTTCCTAAACTTGTCATTACAAACACTACACTACCTATATCGAAAATCGTATGCAAGACTCCTCTTCCTAAGCCAAACCCCAAAGGTAAGATTTCCTTTTTATCTTTCTTATATATTTTTTTCATAATAATATAATAGCCACACTCTTCTGATACGCCTTGCACAGCACCCACAAGAATGCACAACAATACCAAATGACTATCAAAGAATGATTTTAACGAAGTATATACAAATAGTGCCTGTATTGGTTGAGGCAACAGTAATCCGAATACAATTAAACTAATCATTCCTGCAACAAAATATTTTATTTTCATTTTATCCCTCTTAATTTATTAGTCGAGTAGACTAAGACCTCATAATCTTAGCCCCTCACAGATCCGTACGTGCGGCTTTCCCGCATACGGCTCCTCATAGTAACATTCGCTTCAATATAAACAATAGTACGTTTTAGGTTTTGCTAATGGGTAATACTTGAGCATCTCCACAAATCCATTCCATGTGTATGCCCGTCTACAACCTCTACGATTCATAGCTTTGAATAGAAACTGTTGTACTCTATGCAGAAATGTTGTTATCTTCCGAAAATTCCATGTAACACCATAATACCGATAGTGCCCGATTAATTTTACATTCAACTCTTTGATTATTTCTCGCATCGGTCGATTTCGATTATCATAAATCCAGTTTTTGTATGCTCTAACTTTTTGCTCAAACTTCTTTCTTGAAGTCTGTACTTTTGGCACGAAACCTCCTTTTCGAGTTTTGCTACAGTAGAAGGTAAATCCCAGAAAATCAAATGTTTCAGGCTTACGTTCTCCCCTTGATCTACGATTTTGCTCTGCAAATCTCCCAAATTCAATCAGTCTGCTTTTACTACTTTCCAGTTCCAGTCCAAACTTTTCCATTCGTTCCTTTAACTCTTTATAGTATCTTTCAGCTTCTGACTTATATTGAAATCCTGCAACAAAATCATCCGCAAAGTTGACGAGAAAACACTCTCCCTGCAGTTTCCTTTGCACCACCAGTTTGAACCACAACGTCAGCACATGATGCATGTATATATTTGCAAGCATCGGACTCATTACTGAGCCTTGTGCCGAACCTTCCTCTGTTGGCTCAAATTTTCCTTGCTCCATTATTCCTGCTTTGAGGTATTTGCGTATTAGCCACAGTAAGTTCTTATCCTGTATGTTCCATTCAAGGAACTTCATCATCCAATCATGGTCGATATGGTCAAAGAACCCTTTGATATCAGCATCTACGATATAACTGATTTTTCCATAGTTTATCCGTTGGTATACCTCTTTTATTGCTTCGTGGCACCCCCTATTCGGTCTGAATCCATACATGCAGTTTAGAAATCTCGGCTCATAAATAGCTCCCAGTATCTTCTTCACTGCCATCTGTACAATCTTATCCTCATAAGAAGCAATTCCTAATGGTCGTTTCTTTCCATTTGCTTTGGGTATATATACCCTCAGTGACGGAAGCGGCTTAAAGGATTTGTTTTTCAACCTCTGTACCAGTTCCTTGATATTTCTATCAAGGTTCTTCCCATACTCATCCTTGGTTACCTTGTCAATTCCAACTGCTTTGCTCCCATCTAATTCCTTATGGCACTGCTTTAGCATATCTTCATTTATCAAGTGGTACACTGATGTAAATATAGGATGTTTTGATGTTGCCGATATCTCAGCTATTCTTACTAATTTCGTTTCCATTATTTCCTCCGTCCCTGAGTACGGATAATGTGTCCTCAGTAAGACCTTTACTATGCAATCCCCTTCCCTCCATCAGCATTACCCGATTTCTACAGTACTATGAGATTGTCCGACTACCTACCATTCATTTGAAATCCTCCGTTTTCAGTTGTAACTTCATACTCTTTTTCGAGAAATGGCAGGTTCTCCCCAGTTGATGTGTATTCACAATGTAAAGCATGATTGGTTCTATGACTCCGCAGTGCCACATAATACTCGCCATATCGCATTACATGATATTGTCTTCCGCACCAGTTAAGACGTCGACCGACTGAAGTTAACGTTTCGAAGCTCAATCACTATTCAGCCCTGCTTTCTTGCTGTCTACGCTTGTCAGATGCCGTTACCGACATCATCCCAAGACTCGCTATTATCTGGTTGGCTAAACCTTAGATAAACCGGAATCCCACCGGCTTGACTACACACCCTTGGCTGGGCGCACAACTGGAATTTATCGCTATTTGTAGATATATCGGACTTCTCGCAATTCTTTCCCTCCGATATTATCATCTAAAAAATCATCTGTCGGTGAAAAACCAAATTGTTCATAAAAATGCCTTGCTCTGCTGTTTTCTTCAAGAACCCACAAAAAGATATTTTCGTATCCTTGTATTTTTAATTCTGAAATGGTAGATTTCATAAGAGTTTTTCCATAGCCTTTACCCATATAATTCGGTAGCAGATATATCGAAATAACTTCACCCCAGTCGTAAAACTGCTCAAAACGGGATTTACAAAAACTGCTTGTTCCCACGATTCTGCCATTGTCAATACAAATCAATGTTTTCCAGTTTGGGTTATCTAAGGTTGACGACCAGCGTCCATTAGAAATTGAATCCAGATAGTCTTGAGGTATTATGCCTTTATATGCGTACTTCCAACTTTCCTCATATATCCTGCTTATTTCCATTCTATCATCAGTAGGTATAATATATCGAATTTCCATTTTCTCACCTTTCCAAATTCAAATTCGTCTCTCAGTTAAACACGCCAGCTTACTGAAATTTTTGCTTTATAGAAATTACTTATGCTGTAAAAAATTATAAACTCTTTGATTGAAATCCTTAGCTTCTTCGTAAGCAGCATGTCCTAAATCATCATACATAAAGATTTCACAACCGAGTTTTTTTGCAATTTCCAAAGAAGCCTCTCCACTTACCACTTTATCCTGCATACCTCCAATTACAAACACCGGGCATTGAATTTTATCTAATTCGTCATAAGCTTTACAACTAAGGCAAGCTTTTGCCAACGCGATAAATCTTGGTACATTCTTTGGTTTCTGCAAAACCGCTAATAATGACATAAACGGTTTGTATCGTTTCACATAAATGTCAGAATACATCTTTTCAGCCATATCTGTAATCAGCCTTTTCATATTATTCTGTTCCGTAATATGAATCCAATCATTGACTGTCCTTTCGACTGTTTCATTATTTTTCGAAAGTGTTACTGCGAGGACTAACTGATTTACTAAATCTGGTCTGTCTATTGCAAGATATTGAGCAATCATACCACCTTGTGATACACCAAAGATATCAGCATTTGTAATCTTTAATGTATCCATCGCCATTGCTATATCTGTCGCTAAGTTTCTTACTGTTATGCTATCGCTAATATTTTCTCTGCGATCAAACAGATAAACTTTATAATCTCTTGCAAACATTCGATACATATAAGCCACTGAAAATGCTGCCCCTTTTATGCTACGGGTACTAAGACCTTGAATCAAAATCAAAGGCTTCTCACCTTTTCCAAAAGTAATATAATTCATCTGTATGTCCTGTATTTCTAACAGTTTTTCTTTTGCATTATAAAACATAGAATATTCACCGCCAAATTCAAATTTTCCTCTCCTTAATGATTACTAATATTCCTTAGAAATTGCTGCCACATCATACATTTCCATAAATGCATCCAGGTCCGCTGCATCCCGAATCAACATAATCTCGTCAAAGTGTCCGGTATAAATATCTTTAAATCCAGCCACCTGTTCTCCGGTACAAATGCTACATTTAAGAACTGCTTTCTTATTTGTTTTATCATATCGCGTCTTGTGTGGTTTCTTCTTAAACATAAGTAATACCTCATTTATAATCATCAAGGCCGGACATTCATCCGACCTCTTGATTATACTACAGATTTTATAAAATTTCATCTGTTATCCCTGCAACATTGCTTCTTTTTTCTTCTGTTCCGCAATCTTCTCATGGATATTGGTGTTATACAGTTTGTAAAGGTCTGTATCCTTACTGATCTGGTTATCAAACGGAATTACCACTGAACCACACTTAATCAGTCCCATACCGGATGCAGTATTGGTTACGAACCGAAGCTGTGCCTCTGATACACCGATAACCTCTGCCATCTTGGAACTGTCCGTATTCGCCTGCTTAAGGAGTGCCACGAACTCAGAGTTTGCAAGCATAGTTGTTGCAGTGTAGTTCTGTAACAGATCGACAACGTTCTGCGTGATACCTGTACATAAGCCACCCTGCTTACGCACCTTTTTCCAAAGCTGCTGCAAATACTTCGCTGAATACTCGGAATTTAAGAGCACATGGAACTCGTCAATATAGAGCCATGTTGCCTTGCCACGCTTTCCATTCTCCACAATCCTCTGCTGGATAGACTCCATCATTACAAGCATGGTAATCGGACTAAGCTCTGCACCAAGGTCTCTGATACCATACACTGTAAATCTGTTATCAACATCAACATTGGTCTGGTGATTGAAGATATTCAATGAACCGCTTACGAAGAGCTCAAGGGACAATGCAATATCCTTTGCTTCCTCTTCCGGCTGCTCCAAAAGCAAATCATAAAAGTCGCTCATAATCGGAATATACTTCTCCCTGCTTCTGGCAATGTCGATATAAAGCTTTCTCACGCATCTGTCAATAATAGACTTCTGACGGGAGTTTAAGCTGTCACCGATACACTGCTCACAAAGACCAAGCATGAACTCACCCTTTTCTCTTACCCAGCCCTTTGTATCGTTCTGGTCAAGATTCCATACATCCATGGCTAAGGGGTTCACATAGTTATCCGTATAAGTAGACATATTAACAACGGTTCCCCCATAAGTCTCGGCAATGTCAAAATACTCATTCATCGGGTCAATGACGATGATTTCATCATTACCGGATAAGAATACACTTCCCATTTCCATCTTACAGAAGAAGGATTTACCGGAACCGGGAACACCAAATACAAATCCGTTCCCATTAATCAGTTTCTTACGGTTTCCCACATTGATGTTCTTACTTATCTGGTTGATACCATAGTAATTGCCACCGCTGTCGTTAAGCTCCTGCACATTAAAAGGCATCAATACTGCAAGGGACTGTGTAAGCATGGTTCTCATTGTTTCCACCTGTCTTACTCCAATCGGCAATGCTGTATTCAATGCCTCTCTCTGTTTCAGGAAATGCGCATCAATAGTACAGCTGTTACGCTTTCCAATGGTTTCGATTGTCTCACAGATACTGTCAAGCTCCTTCTTACTCTCAGCCATAACAATAATTGTCACGCCCACATAGAACAGACACTGGTCGTTCTCCCTGACATCATCCATAATCGCTTCAATCTCCCTTTTCTCGGTTCTCTTTGCATAAGAGATTTCTGTGGAAAAGTCATTGTTCTTATTACGGACTCTCTGCTGCTTGATGATATCCGATTCAATACCCAGATACTTTTTCTGTAAGGTCTTTGTCGTCAGATCCTTCGGTACGGGAACCACATCAATGCTTGTAATGGAGTGAACCGGCAGCGAAGTAATTTCATTGATGAAACGGTCTGAGAGACTGCTCGGATACTTCTTGATAAACAGTGCCTTACAGAACTTGCTCTCATCCTCAAAGTGATCCGGGAAGAACCTAATCATTCCGTTGCACAAATCATTCTTGAAATCTGCTCCTACCTTCTTTGCTTCCTTCAGACTAAAGTTGAAGCTGTTTTCATCTCCAAGATGGTAATAGTCATAAAGCACCTTGATTCTTTCATCACCCGAAAGCGGTACAATCTCTGCACCAAGCTCAATAAATGCCTTATGAATGGTCGCCTCCAAAGTGGCAAACTGTGCCTTTGCCTCTTCAAAGTTCTTACGCTCAATCGTGATGGTTAAGTATCTCTCCTGTTCAATACCCTGTCTTCCCTCACGAATCTTTTCCTCGATAATATCATTATAAATCTTACGGAAATGATCATATCCGTCATCACAATAGGCAAGCAGCACCTTCTCTCTGAGGTCAATCATGTTCTTATTCTTGTTATTCACGGTAATCTTAAAATTACAGTCAAGAGAATTTAAGAACTTGCAGTATCTCTCAAAAATACCAATCTGCTCATCTTCGGTTGCAGTTGTGTAATTGATGTCCTGAAAACGATAACACTTGCTGTACCTGTTTCTTGCGACCTCGAAAATACCATTTTCCGCAACTGCCATTATCTCAATGGTTTCCTGTATGGATTTTGGAGTTTTATACAAAGGCTCGCTGGCTTTCTTAAGCTCCTTAAATCCGTCTGCAAATAAAACCATATCTTTTCTACCTTCCTTTCTGCTTTACGCTTTCCTTATGGATTCACGCACCACACCGGGAACAACCCCGGCTGGTGCCCGGATTGCTCCCCAAAGGAAGTCAATCAATTCTGGTTACTTATCTTGTTGCCTTGTAAATAACAAGTCCTGCCACAGCTGCAACCACAGCCGCAATCATTCCAATCAGAATACCTTTTGTTTTTCTCTTCATAGCCTCGAAATCCTCCTTATTCCTGGTATTGTCGGTTGCTTCCGGTTTTGCTCCCTTCCCGGCTTTTTTCTTCTTACCTGTGTTACTTTGTTCTGCCTCGTAAGTCTTAATTGTCTGCTCACTCTCCGTTGACACATAAGTCAAAGCCTTATTATGGAACATAAACTGAAGCTTTTTTCCCATATACTCGTAAAAGTTCATCCCGTTGTAGGAATAGAACCCGCCAAGGGCAATCGGTGCCACACAGGGAATTGCAACATAGGCAGCCCCCGTAAGACCGATATATTTATAAAGCAGAAGAACCAGTCCTCCGCCTACTACCACACTTGCCACAGAAAACAGCAGCTGTCTTGCAGTAAGTCCAAGTGCCACGGTTTCCTGATAGCGGTCAATATCCTTATTGATTTCAATTACCAATATTCTCACCTCGCTTTCTCTGTCACTTTTGTTTCCCTGCCTTTTCCAATACCCGCTTCATACACCTGCATCCCGTCCGGGCACAGTTCCCTCAGTCTGTCCACATTGAACAGATAAAGAGGATATTCACAAAACCCACTTCGTTTCATAAATCCCGTAAACTCGCCCAGTTTATTGTCAGCGATAAACTTCTCGAGCTCCGGCATATTGTTAAGGTCCACATATCCGCAGTAGTCAGGGACTTTACCCATGAGATTTACAGTCAAATCCCCGTAAGGCTCCGGGTACTCCCCCTGCTCTACAAGACCAATATACATACACCCATTATTCAGATAAGTATTGATTTCCAGAGAAACCTTTATCTCTCCTCCGTACTGGCTCTGTAAGTTTAATGTCTTTTCCATCTGTCACCCTCCTTACAATCCTAATGCTTTGCTTGTCAGTGACTGTGCACCCTTGACACTGCCCACTGTCATGGCAATCGTAAACGTCATTTCACACAGGTAAATAAGGGTCTTTGCCCAGTCCGCATAGCTGCCCGTAAAGGACGGAAGCCCTGCACTGATAAAGGCATTGCACACGATAATCGCAAGTGCCATGGTGACTGCTTCCAACACAACGGATAAAAAGTATTTACAGTAAGTAACTGCTGTATGACTTACCGTTCTGTTTCCACCCATTGTTGAGAATGCAATCGCACCAAGAGGCACTATGATCAGAATCTTTAAGAACCTGAAATATACCGTGTAGATAACGAAAAAGCCACAGATAATGACAATGATGGACAATAATGCTGCCAGAATGAGCATTACCAGACTTTCTCCAAATCCCAGATTCTTAATGACATCCGCCTGGGTGCTGTCGATGGTCAGTGTGACTGTTGTTCCGGCAGTCATCAGGTTTACCAGATTACCTATGGATGTGAAGAATGCCTTCATAATCGTGACATTATTTGCCACAAACCATTCTGCCAGTCCTAACCGGATAAGCATACGAAGAATTGCTTCAAATCGCATTTCCTCTTTCACATCCACACTCTCCGAGCAAAAACCTATGACAAAGAACAATACCACTAGGGAAGAGCCAACCGCTACGAAGATCGGCTCTATTCCCTCAATGATTGCCCACGGACCGCCACCCTTAAAATTCACGGGCGACTGTCCAAGCATTGAAAATACCAGTGATATCTGGTTATTCCAGAAACCAAATACCATTTCAAGCAAAGCAAGGATTTTGTCTCCAAGTTTAAAAATATCCATACTTGTTACATCTCCTTCCTACCGTTTTTTAGTACTCCTTCTGCATCTTAGAAGCCTAAGAATGTCAACACTGTAGAAATACCTGCCATCATAACACCGGCAACGATACCCTTAAGCGCAGAGTTCATGGTAGAAGAATCCTGCTGCTGATATGCCTGTGCAAACTCCATTACGTTCTTCGCAAGGATAATGACACCGACCGCACCGATAATTGCAATAACCAGTGTTTTCAGATTCTCAAGCGGCTGTGTAACCGCTGAAGTACCGGTTCCTGCCGCAAAACAGGTTGTGCTCATCTGTGTCAGCATCATGCCTGCTCCGCATAAAGCCGGTACTAACTTCTTTTTCATTCCTCCAAAAAATCCCTTCATACTGCTACCTCCATTCATTTTGTTGTCTGTTGTTACTGCTTTTTCTTTCTTCATAATCAAAAATCTCCTTTTCTTTGTGGGCAGAAAAAGAGCCGCATATCCTTCTGATACACGGCTTGTTTCTGCGTTATAAGTGTCTCTATCAAAACGGGATAATCCCGGTAAATAAAGTTAGGTCGGGCTTTCTCCGACATGTTACTGCAACAACCACCTCCTATGCTCTAATGTTCCTGTAAATACTGTTCCCGAATCTTAGCCATCTCCCCGGATGGTGTATTCGGATAAAAGAAGGATAAAACTACAGACTTTGGGATTCCTGCTTCCATTGCCTTACGAAGCTCCGCTTTCTGCTCCTCGGAATAATTCCAGTGCATCATACGATTCGTAATGCTGTCCTCCCAGTCCGTATCTTTCTTTTCATCCGGTATCTCATCCACACGCTCCTGCTCCGGCTCTTCGGAATACTCCAGTTCATTATCCTGCGTGCTGTTAAGCTTTGCCTTCTCGCTTTCTTCCTCAAGCTCCGAAAAACGCCTGCTCAATTCCAAATCTCCCAGCATCATAAATTCATCATAGGTCAAAGAATCTATATAGATATTCTCGCCCTTCTTCTGAAGCTTTTCATAATGCTCCACTGCCCGCTTTGACAGAATTTCAAAAGGCGGACCAATGAGATTGTTCTTCACATCTATCTGATGAACATAGGGTTCTCCCTTTCCATCCGCAGTCTGGTTAAACATCGGATGTGCAAACGGTATATACTTGTTATCCAGAATCGGATCGAACCCACGGATAAAAATAATGCATTTCTTGTTATCCAGTTTTCTCACTTCATCCGGTGTAAAGATCTCACGACCAAGGACATCATAGTTTCTTGACGAGCTTCCCTGTCTGCCCTTTGTCTCTCCGCTTGACTTCTTGTCAATCGTGCCTTTGCCCAAAAGCTCCGACACATACTTATGGGTACTCTGCTCATTGCCTCCAAGGTAGATGAAGGTATCGCAGTTGCCCGGAATCGTCTCCCAGGTATCCTTAAACAGTGCCTTCAGCTGTGCAAAGTTCTGAATAATGATAATCGAGCTGATTTCCCTGCTTCGCATGGTGGAAAGCAGCGAACAGTAGTCATCCGGCAATGCGACATTGGCGAACTCATCAAGCATAAATGTGACATGAATCGGGAGTCTTCCTCCACAGTTAAAGTCCGCCTGATAATACAGCTCCTGAAATATCTGTGTGTATAACATACCAATGATAAAGTTATAAGACTTATCACTATCCGGTATGACACAGAACAGCGCTGTCTTTGTCTCCCCATCCCCGTTTACACCAATACCGATATCAGCAAGGTTTAGCTCATCCTTGGATAAAAGTCTTAGTACCTGCTTATTTTCAAGAAAAGCAAGTCTTGAGTTGGCACTGATAATAATGGAACGGACCGTATCGCCTGCACCACGCATACACTTGTTGTACTGCTTTACCGCCGGGTGATTCGCTCCAAGCTGCGAGTTTTCTTCCAGAAACTTCATACGCACATCCAGCCTTGAAGGCTTTCCCTGCTCCGTCACTTCTGCCTCACCAAGCAGCTTTAATACCGTTTCAAAGTTTCTTCTGCTCGGCTTTTCTTCCAGCCACACATAATAGAAGATTGCCTGTAAAAACAATCCTTCCGCTTTCTCCCAGAACGGGTCGGAAGGGGTTGCCCCTTTCGGAGTCGTATTACTGATAAGGTTGGTAATAAGCTTTACCACATCCGTCTCTTCACGGATATAGGAAAACGGATTGTAACAGTCTGACTTATCCATCTCAAGCAGATTGATAACCTTCACATTGTAGCCATTGTTCTTTAACATCTGACCACAGCTTCTTAGGATTTCTCCCTTCGGGTCGGTACAGATAAAAGAACAGTTATGGGGCATCTGCATCAGGTTCGGCTTTACCTCATAGAATGTCTTTCCTGCACCGGAACCGCCACAGATAAGAATGTTACCGTTTAACTTAAGCCTCCTGAAATCCAGTGACATCTTCACATTCTGGCTTAAGATACGGTTAAAGTTTTCATCCTTATCCATCAGAATCTTGTTAACCTTCGCCGGTGATTCCAACTTGGCTGTACCAAATTCCCTGCCGGGCATATAATTCCTCTGACTGGTGTAATACATAACAACAGCCATAGCGTAGACAACTACAACTATGGCTATCATTTTCACTGTATTCTCATTGAAATGATTTGCAAACGGAGCTTCACATACAGCACTGAACCTGTCAAGAAATTCCATTAGTTCAATGCCTTCCTCCCAAGCTCCCCCAATCAGATATCCCAGATACCCGGCAAGGACTGCACCAAGTAACAAAAAGACCATGGAAGGTTTCTTCTTACTTGTCTGCATAGGCACTACCTCTTCTTAACGGTTGTGGTGGTTTTCTGCTGCACGGTCTTTGTCCTGGTTGTTTCCTTTGCCTGCGTCTTTTCATACTTCTCACGCACGGAAGCCTCCACCTTGTCATAATGACTGTACAGCTCCTCGCCACGCTTGGTTTCCACAACCCTGTTTTCCTCGTCATAAATCTTATAATTCTTACCGCTGTCTATGAAGGTCAGCATGGTTTTCCCATTATGAATATCCATGATATTCTCCTTGTTAATCCAGACATACCTTGCGTTCTCTCCCCACGTTCCCGGGATTCTGGTTTTAACCGCATGTTCATTCTCCTGCACAATCAATGTCTTACTGATTGTGACATCTGAAAGGTTTGCATTCTTGGATGCCGATACTGCCATCATTCTCTCTGCAAGATTCTGATAGCCCTTAATCCGGTTCATAAATGCATCCTTGTCCATGATAACCTTATGCTCCCCGGCTTCATCCTTTGCCCCCAGAACACCAATCGTTTCCAACTGCTTTAACACGGTTTCTGCCTGCGACTGGTTAATACTGAAATTCTCCTGTACTGCGTCCACACTGATACTCTGCTTCTCCATGGCAAACAGCCCGACCTTTTCAATCAGACCGTCCATGGCTGCACTGGCTCTCGCACCTTCCGCAGTGTGGACTTTCTCGTTTCCCATTTTCTGACTCTTAAGGAAATCCATCAGCCTGCCAAGCTGTTTTTCATCCCCGTTTTTTAAGTAGTCATCAAATGTTGCAATACGACCAAAGCTGAGTTTCTGTATCATCATGTTCACTCGTGGCACTGCTTCCGTATGAAAGATAACTTCACTGAGACCATCCTTCTTATTCACATCCGGCAATACGGAATATAAAATACCGTACTTCTTTGCCATCTTCTCAACCTTCTTCATATCTTTGGTTTCAAATTGCAGTACCTGAAGGTCTCCGCCCTTCATCAGAAGTTTTCGCATGGATGTCTTACCAAGCGATTTCTCATAGTCAAGCATTCCCTTCAAAAAGTCGATTGCCTTCTGCATGGCACCTAATCCTCCACTGCCCACCTTCATTGCAATCTCAATTCCGTCATAGGCTACACGGATAATCTGTACCGCTTCCTGAATCTCTTCTGCCATATACGTCCCTCCTTATAACACCGGTTCCCTGAGAGTGCATTTCGGTGCATACTGTTCGGACTGTTCTTCCTCTTTTGTCTCTTCGTCCTCTTCCTCCTGCCTGCTTCTGCTCTCATTGACCTTTTCCTTGATTTCCTCTGCATCTGCCCTTCTGACCTGTTCTTCCGTTACATCCACTCCATAAGCTGTAAGCACTTCCGCAAGACGGTTAATCGCCTTCTCCTCTTCAATCCGGTACATCTCAATGGATACCAGCAGATTCTCAATCTGACTCACCCATACAGGTTTCATGTCAATCATGCTCATATACTGCTCCATTACCTTTTCGGATTCCTGCTCATTCTCACAGGCAGCCAGTTCATCAATCAGCTGATTGGTTAAGGTCTTGTCTCCGCTCCGGAATGCAAACTGAACAACAAATTCCTTCTCCTTGTCAGAAAAGCCATGCTTTGTTTTACACAGACTTGTTACTGTCTCATTAATAATCGTTAAACCCATCGCTTCCTCCTAATAGTCCATACTGTTCTCAAGAACCGCAATATCAATGATTTCTTTCATCTTCTCAGCCGAAACATTGTTATTGATAAGTTCTACAAGCTGTGATTCTGTCAGTCCCTTTTCAATGGCACTTCTAATCTGCACAAGCTGTGCCGGAACCAGATCACCACTGGCTAACAGTTTCACAATATCCTGTCGGGACTTTTTCATAAATCCAAGTTTACCAAGCAGCCCGGTAAACGCACCCGTATTTGCCTTTCTGACAGTTCTTTCAACCTGCACATGCTGAATCACCCTGCCATTTGCATCTACCACAGGCAACTGGTAAAACACAGGAATCTGATAAGGTCTTTCTGCAACCGGCTTTTCATCAAATACAGTCTGATTGCCTAAAGGCTCCTTACTTTCCTCCTGTTTCTCCGGTGCTTCCTGCTTTACTGTCGCACCTGCTGCTTTCTCAAGCAGCTTATCTTCCAAGGTATCAATTCGGTTCTGCATCTTCTCCATCTCCTTCTCTTTTTCTTCTATCTGCTCACGAAGTCTTGCTATCGTAGCATTCGCTCTGTTTAACTTGTCCTGCTGACCGCTCAGCTCTGCTTCCGTATCCTCCAGCTTCTTTACAAGCCCCTTATGAACCTCCTCATCCTTCTTGGAATTCTCAAATACCTTGAGCTTTTTATTCAGTTCATCGTAACGCTCCTCCTGAAACTGGATTTTCGCAACCGCCTCCTCAATCTGCTTTACAAGACCTTTGACATAATCCGGTGACACATCAGCATTTGCCTGAATCTGTTTTACCTTATCAAGCATCGTCTGAAACGATTTACGCATCGCCAGCGGATTTTCTCCTTTGGCAATTACGGTTTCGATATTCTCAATGGAGATACCCTTCTCCATAAATTCAATCGCTACCTGTATCTGATAACCGCTCATATCATATTTGGTAAGCAGTTCTATAAAGGTTTCATCTGCCCCTTTTCTAAGGCACTGGGACAAAAGCTTCATCTGAGGATATTTGATATCCCTCTTTAAGTAGAGCTTCGTCTGTTCCATTGTCAGACCATATTCAATATCCGCTTCCACAAGGTCGATTACCTCCTTGCTGTACTTTGCCGCACTTCGCAGACTATCTATATAGTTCTTATTCTTAATTGAATCTTCTAAACTTCGTTCCATAAATACCTCCAAAAAAATACAGCCTATCTGTTAGGCTGCTTATTATTCGTTCTCTCTTCGGTTTTTTCAGGGATTCTTTCCTTATCTTCGGAAAGGCTCGTATCATCGCTTACCATATCTCTCCAAATAGTTTTCGCCAGATTGAGTTCTTTTACAGATGCCCGTTCCCTTGCAGTCACATAAGCAATCTGTTCCTTATAGTACGCCCGAAGCTTCTTAATCTCCTCATAGGAATATCCTTCATCCAAAAGCTGCTTTGACAGCTCTGTCCACTGCGTGTGTTCTTCTGAAAAGAAGTTATCCCCATTCTGAAAACTCTTTTCCGCACCTTCTAACGAATCCATCTGCTCTGCAATATCAAACAGACCTTTGCACCTCTGCTTTGCCCGGTACACCCGGCTTTTGTCCGCAGAGGCTTCTTTTCTTTTATCCGTCAGATTCATCATTGCCGATGCAAGCTCCTCTATACTGTGTACATCATGCCGGACGAGAAAGAGATACTGCTGCTGAAGCTTTTCCATCTTCTTTATATCATCCTTATACTTCCATACCTGTGAGTAAGGACGCTTTTTCAGTTTCCCAATCCGGTACAGTTTTGCATAGTAGCGTTTCTGCAATCCGGTCAGTCTAGCTCTCTTATACCTTCTGACATAACACTTTACAATCTCCGGCTTAAATACCTTGTTCGACTGGTAAAAGGATAAATCCTCTTCTGCAATTCTCTGTCTTATCCGCTCCTCGGTATAATCCTCTCCCAAGGTGTGGCACCGTCTGTATCTGCCCATTCCCAGAGGTTTTACTGCAAGGTGTTTTCCCTGCTTAACCTCATATCCTTTTTCGGAAAGCAGCTCCACAAATTCCTGGAAACTTCCTGCCTGCAATATACAGGCATCCAGATCCCTTGTAATCATCTTACTCCATACGAACCTTCCGTCCCGGTAATCATTGTGTTCCTTATAATGGTCCCGTTCTTCCTCCTTACCCCCGCCAATGTCAATCGTGGAAAGTCCGTACTCTTCACATAAGCGGTTGGTAATTGGTTGAATATCCCGTTCCCAGTCTCCCTTCTCATACCGGTATTTTCTGCCATCCACGAAACTGACGCTGTTAAAGATAATGTGCGAATGAACATGATCCGTATTATCGTGAACACAGTAAACTGCTTCATATTGCTGTCCCAGATATTCCTTCACAAATCTCCGGGTAATCTCATAGGCAGTATCCGGGCTTACCTCTCCTTCTTTAAAGGAAATGATGAGGTGATACCCCTGCCGCTTATCTACTTTGCCAAAGGCTTTCTTGGTATCCATCATCTGCTTAAAGGCTGTGTCCGGCTGGCAGTTCATCCCGCCAATCAGCCTGTCATTCTGTGTCTTCTCCGGATTCATGACATAATCCAATGACTGCTTTAGGTGTTTGCCATGGAAGTGATTGCCGCAGTCCTTCATATAAAGAATCTTACTGATTGCCAACGATATCCACCACCTTTGCCACAGCTACATTAAGCTTACGCATATATGCAATAAGCTGTTCCTTATCCGCTGTGGAATAAAGCTCTGCATTGTGGTTGTGGGTAATCTGATTGATATTCACACCAATCCGGTTTACCTCATTGATTAAGTCTCTGAGAAGCTGCCTCACCTCCGGATAATCATTCGGTTTCTGGGAAATCATAAGGCGAAGATACTGCGACTCTGTCATATCCGCCTGCTTTGCTTTTTCTTCCAAAAGCTTTGCCTCCTGCGGTGTCATTCTTAAAAGCTTGCTGATGCTGTGCTGTCTCTTCTCCATTCAATCACCTTGCCCTTCCACTAATGACAGGCTGACGAATATCAGACACCAGCTTTTCCACAGAGCTGTTAAGTCCCTTCTGATTCAGATTCTGAATAAACTGGTTAGCCAGTTCCTCTGCCATCTTTTCAATTCCGGCACTGCATTTCGTCTGGTCGAACAGCCTGTCCAGTATGGCTTCATCCCGTTTCAGACTTTCATACTTACTCTGCTTATTAGAGAAATCAATCATGTCCTTCGGGTTCTGCCTTTCTGCATCCATATCCAGAATCAGCTCATAGTTCCATTCACATACCGTATCAATCAGATCATCCACGGAGAAATCATCATCCCATACAATCTCTCCGGGCACATCATCCAAATCTCCTCGATACAGCTTACCCTCAGCAAATCCCACCACATAGTCATGTCCTTCCATATAACCAAGAAGCATCTCTGCCTCTTTATCCGTCATAGCAATGTTAATTGCATTGTCTCTCATGAATGCCAGCAGCTCCTCCGGCTGCTTAATCTCTGTTATGCTTACATCAACTGTTCCCATCGCTAAAGCTACACCTCCTTATCTGTGTTTTGAGAAACATTTCAGGAGCCTTCAGAGTCCAGAGCATAGCCCCTGTCCTCTGCCAGATACGCATTTTGGATATCCATCCCAAAATACATCTGGTTAGGGGGAAAATGCCCCCTAAAACCCCCGATAATATATAGGTGCTCCACTTTTTGGAGCACTTTTTGAAAAGGTACTCCACTTTTTGGAGCCACTTTCTGAAAAGTACTCCACTTTTTGACTCCCTTTTCCATATCAATATGGCTGCTTCAAAAATCTGAAAAAACAGGTACTCCACTTTTTGGAGCCATTTCTTAAAAAGTACTCCACTTTTTGGAGCCACTTTTTGAAAGGTACTCCACTTTTTGACTCCCTGCCAAATCTTTCTTTGCAACCACAATCCATTCATTGTAATCCTTATATCCGACAGGCGGCGGACAATCCTCCACATCATATCCTAAGCCATAATACTTCTCCGTCAGCTGCATGGCTGCCTTTCTCCCCGGCTCATCACCATCCAGACAAAACTTTATTGAAGTTATCTGTGGATGTTCTTTTAGAAAAGTAGCAAGCGGAGCATCCGCAAGCATTCCAAGAGCCAGCTTGTTGGTCACATAATCGGAAAAAATGTCAACATAGCTCATCAGGTCAATCGCACCTTCAAAGACAATAAGCTCCGTATTATCTTCATTACTGACATTGAATCCGTACTGCTTATCATTGCCTGCCACATCACACTTAAATGGCTTTCCATCCTTGTCGAACACACCTCTCATGCTTGCAAACCTTGTCACACCATCTTTATCATTGCCCTTAAATACAATGTTGTGGTAATGCCTGCTCTCATAAATAAGCCCCTGAGACACAAAGTAGTCGATCACACATTTGCTGATTCCCCGTTCCTGATTCAGATACGAATAAAGAAAGCAGTTATCCGGTGAAGGAACAGGCAGCTCAAACTTTTTCGGCTCCTGCTTTTTACTTCCCTCCACCTGATACTTAAGCGGTGCTTTTCTGTCAGCCTCTTCTATTCTCCGGTATCCTGCAAAATCAAGAAGCCACCATACAGCCGCTTTCACATCCATACCACAAAACGCTCGTAAAAAATCAATCTGGGAACCGCCATTCTCTCCCTTATCGTACTGTCTCGACCAGCGGAACCAGTGACTCTTATCATAAATCCGGATAGAGTCCATTTCCTTCAACGTGTGATAACGACCTACTTTTTTGACTGTGTATCCAAGATAAGATGCAACGGCAGTCAAATCCACACTCTTTGCAATGGCTAATTCTTCTTCCGTAAATCTGTCCTCCATCGCTACCTTCCCTTCTCCCGTTCAGCCACAAGACTGTTACTAAAACTGAAATTCCTGTAATCGCTGGTGTAGGAAATCTTCGGATTATCCATAAGCCCTTTTTCCTTAAAACTGAAAAACTCCTTATTATTTCCTCCGACTATTAGATGGTCCACCAACTGGATACCCACCATTTCACATACAGAGTTCATACGGTCTGTTATCATCGTATCTTCCTTGCTCGGAAGCAGATTGCCGCTTGGATGGGAATGAATGAGCATAATACCTGCCGCATTGGACAGGATACTTGCCTTTAACATCTCCCTTGGATGCACCAGTGCCTGATTCAGTGCACCGATGCTTGCAAAGGTAACATTGATTGGTTTTAGGTCTGATTGCAGATTGACTACACAGACAACCTCCCTGTCCATTTCACAAAGGAGCTCCCCTATGGTAGCAGCAGCTTCATAAGGGTTCTGCAAAGGAAGCTCCGAATATAACGGAGCCTCCTTCACAAGTTTCACTCTTACCACATCAAGCTTGAAGGCTTCTTCTGCTTCCATCTGAGATTTCGTTTCGCTTCCCATCCGCATCGCCCTCCTTAAGCTCAATCTGTAAGATAAAATCCCCTTCCCGGGCATTCACAAGAGCAATCAGTTCCTGTACGGTCATCTCCTGCTCCATAGCCTGCCTCCTATCTTGACTTTCCGCTGTCATAGATAAGCTGTGCTTCAGCCACCATCCCGTCAAGTCTCTTATTCGGTGTGTCCGTTGCAAGGGTAAGTCTTCTCGCATCCTTATCGTAGTGATAAACCTGATTTGACAGTCTGTCCTCCAAAGCCACCTGCCCCATGTTGATTTCACTGACCATTTCTGCAAGCTCATAAGGATCACCCACGCTTGTAGATACTGCGATGCACTCATGCACAGAAGAAGGCAGGATATAAAGGTCAGACTCCAGCTGCGATGCCAGCTTATGAAGGTTATCCTCATAAAGCATGGAACCAGCTCCATTGATGCCCCTGTCATTGCTGATTACCCACATCATCTTATCTTCTGGAACCTCACCGATCATCATGTCAGCTATCTCAGCAGGCATACCGTCACTGATAAACATCTCACGAATAACATCATTCATGGATTTTACGGTAGGCGGAAAAATTCGTCTGGTATTTTCCACCGCACACTTGAATAACTGCTCCTCGTTCATACCAAGCCTCTCTGCAAGACTGTTACGGATTACGGAACTCTGGATTCCCTTTTCATCCACCTTTACTACCCAGCGATAAATGATGGATAAATCCTGAAATTCCCTGTGGGGCATATCCTTAAGCATATCTTCATTCTGCAAGGTATTAATGACCTGAAAGACAATGTTATCCTCCGCACTGTCAAAATCAATGTTGCCCACATCGGGCATTTCCTTGAATGCCATATCCATTCTTCTGGCAGCACTCTGTAATACCTCCTGCAGATTCTCTGTATCAAGATAATGCTCATACATGTCATTGATATACAGAGTAGGTGATGCACTTCTGCCATCCCCATCTCCCACCAATGTGATACCATCGAGAACCTTATTCACCTTATTAAACGGTTCAACACGAAGTTTCATTCCCTGATACTGCTCCGGCAGATAATCCATAAACTTCTCTGCCACAACTTCCTTAAAAATCTCGTAATTCATCATATAAAATGTCCTCCTTAATCCAAATTGTCATATAGAAGCCCTTCATCATCCGGGTTTCTATATTCTTTTACATCTGTTTCATAACCGGGATCGTTCTCTAAATGGATAACTGCTTTTTTCTGCTGCATCATCCTTCTGTATGGACAGCTTCTGCATTCCACACCGACAAGGTCCTCTACAGAAACATCAAGTGCATCAGCTATCCTCTTCAAATTCTCATACTTTGGAATCCTGCTCCCGTTTTCATATTGGGCAATTCTTACGTCGCCTCTGTTACAGAAGCCGGCTTTCTCTCCCAGTGCTTTCAGAGTCAAGCCATGGCTCTTTCTATGGAGTTTTATCTTTTCTCCAATTGTCACGATTCCACCTTCTTTCCATATGGGCACTCTCTGCAAGGCACCGGGCATAATATCTCCAGAGGTACACATAACACCTCTGCAATCTTTTTCAGTTTCTCAAGGTCGGGAAATCCTTCGTCATGCTCAAATCCGGCAATGACAGTCTCACTGTCACTTCCAAATCCACATAACAGCCCTAATTCCATCCTTGTATAACCTCTCCTGTCCCGATATTCCTTTATCCTTTCTCCAATCAAAGCTGTACCTCCAAAATAAAGAGGTGTAAGCACATATGGCCTACACCTCTCAAATACATTATTCAGTTTCTTCGTCTTCTTTCTTCTTTCCAAAGAAAACAGCTACAGCTGCTGCTAATGCAGATAAACCAAGCAGTCCATAAAGCCATGGATTGAAGTTATCACCGGTCTGTGGAAGCTTCGGCTCTGTCGGCTTGTTGGTAATATTCAAAGTATAAGTCACAACATCAGGTGCTGCATCGTCATACTGTAATACCACCTCATGCACGGTCTCATCAAGAATATATCCGTCCGCAGCCTTCGTCTCGACCACATAATACTTGATATCCTCTACAAACTCGCCATCCTTAAATACCCCGATAGGAAGTTCTCCAGATTCTGTATGACCATTCTTGTCTGTCACAAGCTTTTCGATCACATTGCCATCCTTGTCACGGATTTCAAACTCTACTCCGGCAATTCCTTTCTTGGTATATTCATCCGTCTTATCAATGATAATCTTACCATTCACAAGCTCGTCCTTCATGGACACCTTCTGGATTTCCTCTGTCTCTGTCACTTCAAATTTCACATCGTTGGCAATCTTATATCCATAAGGAGCAGTTTCCTCTCTTAAGATATACTTGCCAACAGGAATTCTCTCGATGACATGAGTCTTTCCGTCAGATACCCAGCTGTAAACAATATTTCCCTTCTCATCAATAATGGAAAGCTTCGCACCCTTCAGCTCATGCTCTCCGGTAATATCCGTCTTGGAAATCTCAAGCTTTGTCGGATAGTTTATAAATTCTGCTTCAACCTCAATAACCTCTACATCATCACCCTGATAAGAAGCATCTACATCAAAGCATTCATCAGACTTCACATATCCGGCAGGAGCTTCCATTTCCTTCACATAATACTGTCCAAGCGGAAGGTCTGATACAAAGGTTACGGTTCCGTCTGAACCGGTCACTGCCTTCTCAATGAAAGTATCTGCTGCTACAATCAGTCTGCCGTCTGCATCGAAAATATCTTCCTTTGCATATAAACCGAATACTGCTCCCTCAAGAGCTTCTTCTGTTTCAGCGTCTTTCTTGATTACGGTAATCTGTACCTTCTGTCTCTCATTGGTTACATCCATACCTGCATATACCACTTCGGTATTCTGGTCGATATAGGAAAGGTCAGCCTCGATAGGTGTACTGTCAAGCACAAAGCCTTCGATTGTTTCCGTCTCAACAAGATAGTACTTACCAAGTGGTAAATCACTGACCATTGCAATTCCCTTGTCATTTGTAACAATGGTTGCTACAAGCTCATTCGCCTCATAATATACAGTGTCAAGACCATCCGGACTCACAATGTCCTCTCTTGCATAAACCTCAAAGGTAACGCCTGCAAGGGATTTCTTGAAGTAGTCAAAGATAAAGTCATACCACTTACCTTTTACAAGGTTAATGTCTGTCAAGAACTCTCCGTCCTTATTGATAATAATAGCTCCGGTAGGAACCTCATCCTTCATAACAACACTCTGGATTTCTTCTGTATCCTCAACAGTAAAGGTTACATCGGCTGCCTTAAGATATCCGTAAGGAGCAAATTCCTCACGAAGCACATAAGTTTCGCCCACTACAAGCTTCTTAATTACATGTGCCTCACCAGCCTTGGATGTCCAGGTATCAACCACATTTCCGTCCTTATCAAGAACAGTCAGTGTTGCACCGGAAAGCTCTGCACCGCTTGTAATATCTTCCTTCGTAAATTCAAAGGTTGTAGGGAAATTGTGGAAGGTAGCAAAAATGGTTACACATTTCACATCCTGTCCGTGATAGCCCGCTTCAAACTCAATGATATCATCACATGACACATATCCCGCAGGAGCTTTGATTTCCTTTGCATAATAATTGCCAAGCGGATAATCCTTTACAAACTGAACATCCCCATTTGCATCAGATACTGCTACTTCAAGAAGAGTATCCTTTTCCACAATTACTTTGCCCTCGGCATTCACAATATCCTCAGACGCATATAAACCAAATTCTGCACCTGAAATGTGTTCAGCTGTTTCTCCATCCATCTTCACAACGGATAAATCAACCTTCTGTCTCTCGTTTGCAAATGTCAGACTTTCCTTGATAACAGGAGTCTTATCATCCACATATACGAAAGTTACATACTGCTCTTCGCTGTTAAGCACAAAGCCGTAAGGAGCTTCCACTTCAACTACTCTGTACTTTCCAAGAGGAAGGTCTGAAACTGTTGCCCTTCCGTCCTCCCCGGTTACAGCCGTTGCTACAAGATCACCTTCTGCATAATACTTATTGCGGTTTCCGTTTTCGTCTGTCTGCATATCCGCTGTGTAAATATCCTCAGCTGCATAGATTTCAAACTTGGCACCTGCGAGGGAACCTTCTTTGTAGACAAATTCCTTATCTTCGGAATCTGCAAATAAGCCACCCTTGTAGGCATCCAAAACTTCACCCTTCTTCTCGATTACAAGCTCACCCACAGCCGGAGCATCTTCATACTCTACGGTAATGATTGCTTCGTAAGTGTCAGGGTCAACTTCGTAGAAGGTGTCAGTATCAACCTTTACTTCCACGTAGTTTTCATTGAGCACATAACCAAACGGAGCTGCCACCTCTTCAATTCGGTAGTTGCCAAGAGGTAACACATTCGGCAGAATAAGATCGCCGTCCTCATCCGTAAAGAAGGAAGTATGAACTTTCTTGGAAGGATAAGTGGTAATCATCTCCACATACTGTTTGGTGTCCATATTGAAAATCTTAAACTCTGTATTCGGAATAAGAATCGTCATTTTGGTATCTGCATCCTTCTTAATCACACGGAGTTTTGCAGTAAACTCTCTGTCCACGAATACTCTCCAAACCTGTGGCTCTGTCGGATGATTTTCCGTAACATGCACCTCAAAAGGCTTGATTGTCTCCATATTGTGAGGAGTTACTGTCTCAATCACTACATAAGTTCCATAAGGGATAGGAATTGTGACCAGATGTCCCTTTTCATCTGTAAACAGCTGTGTTTCTCCATTTGCACCAATGACAACCGGAGTTGCACTGTCAAAATCATAGCTGCCATCTTCCCTTACGGATAAAGATGATTTCAGATATGCCGTAAATCCCGCTTTTTCAAGCAATGGTGCTTCCGTATCCTCTCCGTTATCAGATACCTTAATCAGCTGGAATGGCTGCTTCATAACCTGTTCTTTTGAAGTTGTACTTCTTGATACTTCCGCAACAAGATCACCTTCATAATCACAGACAACATCATGCTCATCCTCGTCTAAAAGGTATCCTTCCGATGGGGTGATTTCCTTCACATAGTAATTACCAAGATAAAGGTTATTCACTTCCGCATCCCCATTTGTATCTGTTGTCAGAGTAGCCACCAGATCATTTGCCTTGAATACAACGCCGGTAGCTCCGTCCGGATGCATAATGTCATTACGGGCATATAAACCGTAAACTGCTCCTTCTAAAGAAGCATCGCCCTGTGGTACTGCAAGACCGGTTTCCTTATCTACCTTGTAGATGTGAATCTTTGCAGTTGTTCTGTCATTTACAAACTCATGGCTAAAAGTTGCCTTTGCCGTATTCTCTGACAGATAATTGAAGTTAAAGCTGTAAACATCGCTACTGTTTCTCACATAACCGTAAGGTGCCTGTGTCTCAGAAATATAGTAGCTGTTTGCAATCGGTAAATCCAAAGTGTATGCTGCCTTGCCATCTTCGCCTGTGGCAACTGTCTGTAAAGCAGTACCTTTGGTTACGATAACCTGACCGGCATAATTCTTAATATCATTACCTGCATAAATTGTGTACTTGCCACCATCCAATACGTTTGCAGTATCAGAGTCCTTCTTTATAACGGAAACCTCTGCTTTCTGTCTTGTATTCTGAATGGTTGCTGACTCATACTGCACTTCCACATTCTGGTCCTTGTACTCAATCTTAACAGTCACAGGTGTAGTATTGATGGTATAACCATCAATGCTCTTCGTTTCTGTTACCACATAAGTACCAAGATGAAGGTCTGTGAGAACCACCTGACCGTCAGATCCTGTCACAAGATTTTCTGCAATCAAATCTCCCTTGCTGTGAACCTTGGTTCCATCTGCCTTATAAATGTCAGCTCCGGCAGTTACCTTGAAGGTTGCACCCGGAAGTTTTCTCAATTCATAAGTAAAGTTGCTACCATTCCATCCGGTGAGTACTTCGCCTTCCTTGTAAATGGTAAGTGCTCCAAGCTGCTCCTTATCAGTTGCAGTAAAGGAAGTTGTCTGACCTGCTTTTACAGTAAGTGTGTGTACTTTTCCACTAATCACATACCCTTTCGGAGCCTTGATCTCCTTCACATAATAAGTTCCGGCAACAAGTGCCTTGGAAGTATCCGTTCCATCACTTCCGGTTTTGAGAGTGTCCACCTTATTCGTGCAGGCACTGTCTGTGTAGATACCATACTCTGCGTTAGGAAGCTTTACGCCACTTTCTTCATCCTGCTTGATAATCTTTCCATAACCGATATTCTCAGTCTTGACCTTGAAGTAAGCAGAAACTGGATCGACTGAAGGCTTCTCAGAAATAAACTCCTGATAACCGGACTTTCCGGTAAGCCAGAACACGCAGCTTGATGTAGTCTCCACAACGCCTGCTGTTGAATTCATTGTCGCTGTGGTAGCTGCGGTATTCACGGATGTGGTGTGAATGGTTAAACTGTTTCCGTTTTTCTCAACCGTGTATCCGCTGAGGGAAATGTCAAAATTTGACAACACGCTATTGGAATCGGTTAAAGTTGTCTCAAATCTCTGATTTTCTTCATTCCACTTTAACTCATAGGTCGTTCCGCCACTCTTGGTAGAGCTTGCAAAGCTCGGTCTTGTTGCATAATAAGATGCACTGATCTGGTTCTTAAGTGTTGTGTAGTAACTGTAAGAGCTTGTCGGATTTGGTGCTGACGCACACAGCTTGTTAGCTGCCGAATCATCAGAACCTGTCCCGAAAAGGTTTGCTACAATCGCCCAGACCATTGCCTGTGTCGCTATATACTGGTCACACTGGTCATTGCTTGGTGCGGTTGCTGAGTTGCATCCATATCCGAAATACAAACAATAAGCAAGCAGTTTTTCCTGAGCAGCCGATAAATCCGTACTCGGATTCGCATAACTGTTCATAAGCTGCCCGCCATCTGCCGAAAGTCCGAAATTCATACAATAGGCAGCATTGCCATCTATCATAGAATACAAAACTTTACCGTGATTGTAGCCCGCCTTTAACTCACTTACCTCACCGGTATTCTTTACGGAAGCGTTCCAGAAAGCAATCTTTGCACTGGGACTTGCTGCAAATGCAGTTGTTCCGTTAGAGAACAATGTGGTGAACATCGTAAGAACGGCAAGAAAGCCTGCCATAAATCGTCTAAACTTTTGTTTCACGTTTCATTCCTCCTTAAAACTAGGCGCAAAAAAAGCAGGTCACTTTCATGGCCTGCAATTTTTGTTATTGTTTACTTGTTATCTGAGACATCGAAACTCATAGAAATCAGTTCCATTTCTGGAATATACACCTGCATATACCACATTGAATATCGGACTCTGTTCTAAAAGAAGCATATCTGCTATGTAGGTCGCAATAGCATCCTCACTTCTTAATGGTTGTCCGGAAATCGTGCTGGCTGTGTTTAGGTCAGTTTCCACAAATACACTGTAGTAACTGCTCTCCAAACCATCGTATGGATAATACTCATTGTACTCTTCCTGTGTAATCCTTCCCTCTGCCAGAGCATTTGCAAGATTATCCTGCGTGGTAATCATCCCACCTGCCTGACACTTCGCAATAGCAAGTGATACCACATTGCCCGGGCTATAAGCTGCCGGAGTATATTCCGGTGCCGGGGTTGGCTCCGGTGTTGATTCCGGTTCAGCTACCCGAACTGTTGTCTGCGTTTCCTCCCGCTCCTCTGTGGATGCGGTTGTGTTTTCCCTATGGTCTGTTGAATCATTTCTGCTTTCCGAGTTGGATTGATTTGCGGTTTCTTCTTTGTCGGAAGTCTCACTATCCTCATTATCAGCATCCTGAAGCTCAGTTTCCTTATCGGTAGAAATGTCCTCCTCGCCACTATCTGTAACAACCGGCTCCTTGGTTTCCTCTGTCTCCTGCGTTTCTGCATAGCTATTTTCTGCTTCCGTCATTTCTTTATTTGTGGAGTTACAGCCTGCTAATGCAAAAACCATTACGGATAAAAGAATCATACATAATCTCTTCATAATACCACCTATCCCTTTCCGTAAGAGGGATAGGCTAAAGTGTTCCGTGCCTGTCCACTCTTACTGTGTGAACATTTATGATTTACACGGGACACTTAACTTAAGGTCTGTCCCGTATCTGGTGCATACTAATCTCCTTTCATTATACTGTGAGTTTCTTCATTCTAAAGAAATACAGTGCCAGTCTGCGGTTCTTTCGATAATTTGCAAAGTTCTTCATAACTGTCGCCTCCTTCCTATGGTGTTCCAGCTCTTACAAATGCAAGGAACAGTCTGCCGACAAGTCCTAACAGCAGCAGGAAGACCTTAGCCACATTAAGGACCAACTGTGATGCATTTAGTAACAACCACGCAATCGCCTTCAGAATTGCCACAATTACCCTGCCGATTCCGGCTAAACATCTTCCTGCCATAACTATTCCTCCATTCCGTCCATCAGATAGCTTAATGCATAATCTGATATGGTATCATCATCCTGCGGTTCCTCTTCCCTCTTTACCTCTTCGGTAACTGTCCTCTGTGGTATAGCTGAAAGATTGGTACATCCGGAAATCACTCCGCCAAGCAGCCGAATCACTTCGTTTCTCGCCTCTGTAACTGCCGCTTCCACCGTTCTTTCCTCAATGTACTTCAACTCACTCTTGGTAACATACGGGCTATCGTCTTTTCTTGCCTGCGTAAATGCCTCTTTTCCAAAATGGTCGATATAATACTCTGCTGCATTTATCAGAAACTGACTCTTTGACTTACATATCTCCGGGTCTAAGTTTACCAGTACATCGTACACCCTGCGGTGCTGAGGGTTCTTGATATTGAACCTGCATGATTGCTTAATTATATGGTCTAATGCCATCTTTCACACCCCCTATGCCAATTTCTTCATCTTTCTGAGTGCCATCATTGCCAACTGCTCATAGCCTCTGGCATTTGCCCTGACATCCAGAATATAAGTGATATTGCTCTGTGAAAGCCCTCCAAACTGCTTCATAACGGATGCTCCTCCGCCAACAAATACAATCGGTGTTGTAGATAAGTTGTATCCATACTCTCTGATTGAGTTGTATACCTTCTCACAGAAGTCTTCGATTTCCGTTTTGGCAATCTCAAAGTACTTTCTGTCAATCTCACATCTTCCGGTTCTCATGATATCCTGGATGAAAGACTCATCCAGTTCACCATTCAGCTGCCTTACACACTGTTCATTGATAGTTCTCATACAGGTTATCAGCCCCTTTGGAATGGTTACACATTTTGATTCATCCGGCACCTTGTCAACGACCGGCATAATATCAATCGTCCATGACCCGATATCTACTATCAGAGTTTTCTTATTGAAGGTCTGAAGCTTATCCGCGACTGCCGCATAGCATTGAGGAAATACTGCAATATTCTCAATTACTATATGATACTTGATGTTCTCAAAGAGAAATTCAATATCCTTTTCCGCTGTAAGATACTTTACAAAATCGGATTTCTCACTACCAAATCTGGTAAGTGGTAATCCTACCGCCAAAAACACCTTTCCTTCACATAAACCTCTTCGCCTTAATTCCTTTGCTACCGCCGCCAGAGTCAGAAAATAAAAGGTATCATCCTCTGTCTTAGTATTCTTCACTTCCTGTCTGTTGCCACCGACCTTGTAATATCTTCCTTTATATTCAAGAACTCCATCAAATAATGCAGGTTCTGTTGTAATCTCCTTCACACCGGTAACAAATACCTGTGACGAGGTCTTAATATTGCTCCAGCCGTGGTCAATACCAATTACTTCGATTTTGCTATTCATCGTCTGTTTCCTCCTTTTCAAACCGAATCTAAATTTCATCTCTATCTCTACTTTCCAAGGATTTTCTTCATACAAGGGAAACAATATCCGCTACCCTTGTTATAAGGACATCCCTCACATTCACTTACAGGTTTCTTTATCTCCGTTTTTTTCTTTTCCCGATAGCACTTTTTATTGATGCACCTGTGATTATTTCCCCAGAAGTATTTGCATTTCATGCAAGCCTTAAGATCCCTGTCAAGTTTCTCTTCTGCTAATAACTGATGCTTTCGCTTTCTGCTGAACTTTTTTTGAACTACTCCCATCCTGACACTCCTCTCCAAGAAGAAAAGTCTGATAGAATTGCTCAATTCTTTTATCCGCATCACTTGCTGCTTTAGCAAGAGACCATGTCATCAGTAAACCTAATTAAACAAAAGCTGTTGAAATTATTCCTATCATGTCTACATTCTCCTTTTATTTCCTACCGAATCAGTTCAGTCAGGACAGCTTCATAGAAGCATGTAGGTGTACGCCAGTTATTTCAAACCTCCTACTCGCCCCGTACACTTGGGAGTTACGAATGAGCCGCTTATGCGTTTACGACGCCTTGTAAATACACAAGACTATCTTCTCTACCGCCTTTTCGAGAACCGGGAAACTTCAATTAAGCACCCTCATAGTTTATTATCCTTCCGCAACAGTTTTTATCTGCTTTACTTGCTCCATCTTCATCTTTCAATCCATCAACACTCATCGCAAGTTATGACTGATATTGTCTAACAGCTGAACCGGAATTTTCACTACATCCGCAACTGATATTCAGTTGTTAAGTCGCATTCGCAACTTGTACTGATATAGTAAATCTAAGTGCCCTTATTTTGAACTTCGCCTAAAGATGAAATAATCCAATTTTGTATTCTTTTTAGTATGAATCACCTCTTTATTCTGCAAGGTTCACATTTGTGTTCTTTTGTATTTTTATTATATCGTGCACTTTTGTGAACGTCAAGTATTTTTTGTAATAATGTACCACTTTTGTGAACTTTGTGATAGAATATAAACAATATCCTTTGGAGGTGTGTAAAATGCAAGAACAAAACTCAGTTGCAAGTAAAATAAGAAAATTCAGAAAAGAGAAAAATATGTCTCAGGATGAACTCAGTGAACGTTCAGGAATAAATGTTTCTACTATAAAAAAATATGAAAGTGGTGCAAGAAATCCAAAACCTGATCAATTACTAAAAATTGCCTCTGCATTAGGCGTAAGCATCAATGTTTTTATGGAATTTGAAATTGCAACTATTAGTGATGTAATATCTCTATTGATAAGAATGGATGAGCAAACAGATATGACCTGGAACGGAGATAAAGATTCTGACGGAAACTTTATTCCATCAACTATTTCTCTTTCGTTTAATGACGACAAACTTAATGAAGTTTTATCTACTTATATGAAATATCGAGAATATCAGACATTAAACACTTCTTCCGAAAACACATGCGAGGACTCTGTTGATGCAGCATTTGAAAATCATAATGCAAATGTAGCAGATTCAAAAAACAGATTGCTTTTATTTAATGATACCCTAAAAAAGAGACGGAATGACTAAACACGCCATTCCGTCTTATATTGCATAAAAACTTATATATTTATTATGTATCCAGTTCATTAATTTCCATATTCCAATTTACTATTCGGTATTTCCCATTACCTATTTTCTCATAATCATCGTACATGGGTTTATAGCACCTTGTTGGAATATTAGCACAACACCTGTATGTCAGATATGCACTAACGGTTCCATCTGAATATTTACTTCCAGTCCTTCGCATAGCAACTAATGCTTCTGCTCTGCTAAATTCGTTTTCTCCAGTTTCAATAACAAATGCTCGCAATACTGCAAGTAATTCCTCTCGACAATTTTTATACATATATTCTCCAATCTCAAAATTATTATGAGTTTGGGCTCTTAAAATCTTTGTTCTTAAGTGGTAAATGAGTGGTAATCTAGGATTACGCTACATTCATTTCCCTAAAAATCAGGTTTTTTACTGGACATTCACATATTACCATAATAGTTTCCGATGCCAGTTTTGAAAATAATCACTCATCAAATCCATCATTAAAAGTATAACTTTGCGAAATAATTTATTCCCCAAAATCAGCTTTTCAAAAGTGGTAAACGGGTGGTAAACTTTTTTCAAAACTGGCTTTTTCGCGATAAATCAAGGTTTTTTGAAAGAGGTTAGTGTAGTGCCGTGGCAGATGAAAAGTACTCTAATCATAGTTTTGTTTCTCCTTAATTTGCCCCGGAATGCCCTGTTTTGCAAAGTTTTCTGGGGTTATGGTAAAATGCTCTGAAACTACAGATTGTAGCAAATCAGAGCAGAATTAGGCATGTTGTTACTACCTGTTAGTAGTAAAATTGGTAGTAAAAGGGAAAGTGTTACTACTAAGAATTTTCTGCTCATTCTGCATCTGAGTAAATACTTCATCCCATTCTTTCTCATCACGCCACTCATCATTATCTGATATTACTGCTTTTCCATCAGCATTATACTTTGTGTTATCTGACGCCAACTTATATGCTTTTTCATTATATTGAATCATTGTAGTTTCCTCCTTTTGTCCTAGAATGTCTTAGTTTCTAAAATTTTGTGGTAATCTTGGTTTTGCTCTAAAGTTACAAATTGCGGCATATCAGAGCAGAATTGAGCAAGTTGTTACTACTTGTTCGTGTTAGTAGTAAAGTTGGTAGTAAAACAAAACGAGGGGTACTACTAACGCAGTTAGAAAATGAAATCGCTTATGTAATTTCCTACAATACCTAAAACAGTTCCAATAATAACTGTTCCTACTATAAAATTTCTTTTAGAAGCGTTTTTCTCCTCAATAAGTGCATTCTGCCCTATTTTAAATTCGATACACGGAAATAAATTTCTTTTAATTTGTGTAAATACTGGAAATACTCCAATGATGAAACTTCCCCCTACCCATATACCAGTTATCATCCATTGTATAGTCCTAGGAAAAATTATGTTTTTTATACCCGTGTACACACAAATCCATATAAACACAATTGTTAGTAGCATAGGCATGATTGGCAATCTAGATAAAATTCGATAACTCAATTTAAAATTATTTAAACATAGTTCTATCTTGTTTTTAAGTAATAAATAGTCATCTCCGTTGTCAAACTGGAATCTCAGTTCTGTTAACGGCTTATCTCCATTATCAAAAGATAATTTTATCTGGTTTGTATTATATTCCATTTCAAACATCACTGAAATTTCCATTTTTATTATCCGATAAGGTTTCTTATCAAAAAAATCAAAACACTCATCAACATTATCGAATACATAACTTGTATTATTATTACACCCTACACGAATTTCCAAAATCGATTTTTCACTATATTGTTCAAATATATCTTTTAAACTTAACAGTAGTTGTTTATCAATCCTGTAGCCAACAGAATATCTATGTATTTGAAATATTTCTTCTTTCATAAGGCAACATCTCCCATTTAATACTTTTTTATATATTTTACCATTAAAATTGCTATTTTTCCACAAAAACAACACCCCAGCCTAAGCCAGAGCATCATCTTTCTTCCATATTAAATTACCTTAAACATCTTCTGTGACATAGGCTTCTCTTTCTTCTGCTCAACCTCCGCCTGTGCTTTCCTAAACTCTTCCATCCGTTTCAATTCTTCCTCAGCGTCATCGAATACGATATGCGTGTACACATTCATTGTTACACTTATATTCGAATGCCCCATGAGGTACTGCAATGTCTTGGGATTCATTCCCGATTTTGCCATATTCGAGCAATACGTGTGTCTGCATACATGTGGTGTAATGTTTGGCATCTGTACTCGGTAGATATCATTGTATCTGCCGACCATATGATTGAAGCGGTGCTGCCAGTGCATTGCAACAAGTGGCATTCCATTATCATCATAAAATAGAACTCCACTATATCCATCTATGGATTTCTCCACTTTCGGTGCATTTATGTCCTCGATGATTGCCTGAAACATCTGTGCCACATCCTCTGTGATTGGCCATACTCTTGTTCCTGCATCAGTCTTTATAGTTTCTATGATGTATTGCATATCCGATGTTCTCTGCAACTGATGGTCGATATTCACAGTTCTATTCTCAAGATCAATGTCTTTCAACGTCAGTCCACAAAATTCCGATATTCGCATTCTCGTATGAAAAAGTATGTACACCACTTCATAGTATTTACAGTACACCACATCGTCATGCACAAACTTTAGGAACTTTCTCATCTGATCTTTGGAAATTGCCTCTCTTGTAACTGTATCATTTACTAATCCCCCGGCAAGCTGAAATCCAAATGGATTTTTTACCAAAATATCATCATCTACCGCCATCTGAAAAGCTGGTCGCACCACTCCCCGGATGGTATGAATAGAACTATAGCTTTTTCCATCTTCCTTCTGCAATTTTATAAGGAATAACTTTGCATCAGAAGTTTTCACACTTCGTATCGTCTTTTTACCAAATGCTTCCTTTGTAAGTAATCTCTGCACTGTAACATATCCCTGTTTCGTGCTTTGCCCTACTCCGGTCTTTGTTTTCAAATATCGGTCTACAAGCTCACAAACTACCATCTGTCCGTCCACGATATTTACAAGCAAATCTAAATCTGTGTTTACCTGTTTTCCCAACTCACGAAGGGAAAGGTATGGTTTATTGCCCTTTGGAAGTTTGTCTGTAGGCTCAAGTTTCCAACTGTATACAAAGCGTGGTTTTCCATCAATATGATATTTATATTGATATTTTCCGTCTGCTCTTACACTCTCTCCCGGTCTTAATACTCTACGCTTGGAATCCCCCTTGTCTGTCCTCTTCCTGCCTTTGCCATTATACCCACCTCCTTAGTTCTGGATGGTTACGCAGATACCTTTCAAAAGCTACATTAAAAATCAGCTTGCGTTCTCCGTAATATGCCAGAAAATCTTCTCCATCCGTATTACTCAATAAATCATAAAATTATCTCCGGCTCAGAACAAAATATTCAATTGCCTCAGAAGGATTCCAAATATCCTTTTCTGCTAAACTTGGTCTTGCCATAAAAGTACTTCTTTTCTGCCAAAGGTGGCTGTTTTTCAAGGGTTTTCGGGGGAATCCTATGTTCGCTCTTATGCCCTGTAAAAGCAACTACTTTTGGCAGATAAAAGGAACTATATTTCTGAAGAATTAAGGATAAATTCTTCGAACTTCGGGCGGATGATCAGGAATCTGTTTCCACAGTACACCGCCACTGTTCCAAGGTTGTCCTTTGCAATTCTTCTCAGTTTCTTTATACCAATATTAAAATAAGCTGCTGCCTCCTTGATGGTGAGCATATACTTCTCACTAACAGGAAGCATTTCATTGCTTTCTGCATTCATAGTATCTCTCCTTCCGACAAGGTGGTCACACAGCTGACTCCTTTGTACTAATTTTCCTTTTTTCATTTTCACTCTGATTCTGTGATACTTGCCCCAGGGGCGGTCTGAATCTCTGTCACCTTTTATGCCAGGCAACGGTGCCGCCCCTTCACGCGCAAAAACTGCGAATTTAAACGGGGGATTAACCCCCAAATACAATTAAATACCATACAAGGGGCTTCTATCCCATTCAAGATGACAGAAATAAAATCAAACAATTCTATGATTACTTTTCTGCATCTGCCATATGAATAACCTTGATAGCTTCATTTCTTACAGGTTTTCCGTCAAGAAACTCAAATGCAAGATATCCAATCTGATTATACAGTACAAATTTTTTCCAACAATGTTCTTACCAACACAGGCTTTCTTCCCACAATCCAGTAATAAGAAAAGTCACCAAATGCAATCGGCTTAGTACCTGTTTCGATATCTGGCATGATATGCATCGAGAATCTGCTGTTGTATGACCACAGAAGGTATAGGTGCTTTTATAGATGCAAGTTTTTCAAAATGTAATGTTTGCCTCACTGAACCTGTAGTCGAATCTTTAATAAGTTTATTGAAAAAAGCACTTTTCATCATTATTCATAAATATTCAAGTAGAATAGTATTTTTACAACTGAAGACTGCATATGCCTGGATTATGTACCCACCTTTCAAATTAGGTGTTTTTATGCCTATTGAATCTACGTTGATTCGATAGGGGGGATACGCTAACCAGTTGTCTTTTTCGATATGATATTTCTGCTTTATTTTGCTGCCTTTTCAACGGAAGCATCAAACATACCGATTTTGTTTGATACACCTAATATAGTAAATTCCTCGGATGGTTCATCTGATAATTGTACTTTTTCAGTTTGATGAATCAGATGTCTGCCTAATTCCTCTAAGGGGTATTTTGAAAGTATCTTTGTAAAAAAGAACTGTTTTACATCCCAATGAGAGAATGAAGAAAAAGGAAATGTTGAAAATAGTGATGACTTACTGCTCATTCAACACCACCTCCTGACCATTAAGGCACCTATAGTATTTACCATCCGTATTCATGGCATAAGTTACTTCGTTGTTTATAATAGTCCAAAGATTATTTTGCGTTCTGTAAGCAAAGTATTCGCTTAATAACTGTGGCAACTGATTTCCTTCAGACGCCGTACCAGTTGTTGTAATAACTGCATCATCAATCTTAGCAATAGGAATATCATAATCAAATTTCTTTTTGATGACGGGTTTAGTTTCTTCTTCAATCTGCTTATAAAGTTCTTTTAATTCTTTTTCAGTAGCTTTCTTGTTTAATTTATTATCAGCTTGCTCTTTTTTATTGTTGCTATTTCGGCTTCAATTTTGGATGTGTTTTTCTTATCCTTCTTAGCTTGTTTAAGTCTTGCTTGTGCCTTTTTCAAGTCATCCTTAAGTGAATCTGTAAGGGTATCTGTTTTGGTGATAGTGTTGTCTAACGTTTCAATTTCAATTTGATGTAAAGCAGTAATTTCTGCAAGAGCATCGGCATTACATTCAGTGTATTCTGATTCTTCGTCAGCAGTAAATTTACGCATAAATACAAGACTGGGTTTTACCATGGCACCCACAGCAATAAATACCTCTTGTGGAATAGAGCAGATAAGAATAATTTTAGCCCTTGCCCCGATAGTTTGCTCTGAAATTACAGAATGTGGTAAATCAGGGCAGAATTTAGCAAGTTGTTACTACCTGTTAGTAGAAAAACGGGGTTGGGGTACTACTAAGGATCTATTTTTTCTTTGAATACGGGTAGGTTAATGAAGAATAAACAATTGATAATCGTATCTATTTCATTTCTTGTTTTTTCGTCTTTTACAATATATGGATCATACTCCTCATTTTCTACTTCCGTAATTGGATGCATATTTTTATGATTATCACGAATATCTTTTTCAGCCTCATCAGCTACCATAGGCGTCATAGGAAGCAAAAACAGACTATTCTCATTTATTTTGATTAGTAAAACAATCATACTTTCATAAACCATATATCTATAGAAAACTACTCTATCATTCCAAAGGTTAATAAATTGTAGTGTATTAGAATATGTTCTATCGCAATAAATATATATTTTTTCTGCTGTTGTCGAATATCCTAATAATTTACCGTTCTCATAATCATAATTTTTATAAGAAGTTAGCAAGACGCACTTATTATTATTTTGATTTAATATTTCTTGCAGCTC
>CAVGQQ010000027.1:0-43451 GCA_963631525.1 bacterium | reverse complement strand
TTATATATTTTTATATACATTATATATTTTTATATATTTTATGTCAAACCAAAACTCTATCCAAACAAAAGAATCCCCTCCGCACCAGCGCATGTTTCGATTGCTTCTGGCACAGAAGGGATTTTGATTTAACTAAGTAACGTAATATAGATACCGGTCAGGATTGCCGTTGTGATAACGCCACAGATATTCGCACCGAGGGCATAATCCAGAATAAATGCTGCCGGATTTGCCTTTGCAGCAGCCTTCTGTGCAACCTTTGCCGTAGACGGCACACACGACACACCTGCGATACCGACCGTCGGATTGAACTTTCCTTTCTTGAAGAAATATATGACATAGCCGCCAATGATACCTCCGATTCCAGACAGCAATAACGACAACATACCGAGGATCAGAAGCTTCACAACCGTTGCATCCAAAAGCGTGCTTGCATCACACAGAACGCCAAGCATCAGCCCTAAGAAGAACGTCGCAAAATACAGGAAATTTTCTCCAATCATCTTGATGTACGCAGAGATTCCGGTCTCGCGGATTACGATTCCCACGAAGAAGCTCAAAAACAACGGTGCCGCAACCGGGAACAACAGACAAAGCAGTGTGTTCGTAATCACCGCAAATACAATCTTCTCCTTTGGACGGATCTTGCTCACCTTCTTCTCCTTCGGAATCTGCTTTCCACGCAGTTCCTTCGGGATCAGCAGCTTAATCAGATATGGATAGCCACCGTAGGTCAGACTCAGATACAGATACGCGACGATCGAGATCGGCACAAAAAGCTCCGGTGCCAGCTTCAACGAAGCAAAAAGCACCATCGGTCCATCCGCACCGCCAATGATTGAAACGGCCGCTGAAGAACCGGCATCAAGTCCCATTGCACGCGCGATTGGATATGTCAGAACCGTACCCATCTCCGCAAAAAGCGCAATCGTCATACTGATAAATGGATGCTCAAGCACATAACCGATATCACACAGAATACCGATTCCCATAAATACGAGACACGCAATCAATCCGTTACTGAACGTCAGGTTATAAATCGGCTGCAGGAAATTGATCTGCATATATGTCATCAGCTCATCTGTCGTCGAAAGCAGCGGATCAATGATCAGGTTTCCGATCTGATTTTCACCGAGGAACAAAACGCCCGCATTGACCGCAGACATACCAAGTCCCATTGGCACCATAATCAGCGGCTCCAACGTTCCCTTCACTCCTAAATACACCAATAAGAATCCTAAAAAGATCAACACAACTCTCGCAATCGCAATCTGTGGGGACTGCGCAAACATCGTACCGATACCCTGGAAAAGATCTAAGATACTCATTTCTCCTCGTCCTCCCCTTTCTTACTGAATCCTTGTATACAAACCATAGTCAGCTTCATCAGGCAGGCGATTCCATAAGAAATAATCGCACCAAGACCTATTACTTTTAATGTAATCATAGTTTACGTCCTTTCTATTCAATTTTCATTTTATGCATAACAACCCGATCTTGTTATGCGAATAGATTGGACTTTTTTCCATCCGAACGATGCAAATACAAAATAACAGAATACCTCGGTGTCAGATCACTCTGCACCAGCATTTCCGGAATACCGACAGACAGACTCTGCATCTGCCGCTGCATGGCAAGACATGCCAGATAAGAAACGGTGCATCCATTCTTCCGCGAAGCTTTTGTCCGCTCAATCCGTTCAGATGACCGCATTTTTGAAGTAAGATTCGTCTCAAAGATTTCAGTTCCCTCGATCTTCCGCAGTGTCGTATCGGAGATCGCCGTGTGGGACTTCTGTAAGCAGACCTGCTCTGTGTGATGCACTTTGGAAATGCTGTCATTTCCGTGAAATGCGCACAGAATGCTTAAAGCTGCAATTAAAATTGCCACAATGATTCGCTTGTGATCTGCACATCGTCTCATACCTAACTCCTCGTTGGAACTCGTTTCTTCAATGACAAATCATAGCGAATTATGTGGCAACTGTCAATTTCTATTTTACTTTTTTGAACCGCTTACGGTCTCTGGCCAAGTGCGCCCTCCAGTGTCAGTGTCTCACCGCTCATATACTTGAAATCCGGTGATGCAAGCTGTACGCAGACACGTCCGATTTCCTTTTCTACATCGCCGAAATGTCCCATCGGTGGTGTATGGACATTTGCCTTGAATGCATCTGGATATGCTTTCTCGAAATTCTCAAGCTGTGCCGTCCATGCAAGCGGACATACGACATTTGCATTGATGCCATCGGCAGCCCACTCGGTTGCTGCAACTCTCGTCAGTCCACGGATACCTTCCTTCGCTGCAGCGTAAGCACACTGTCCGAAGTTTCCGAACAAACCAGCGCCCGATGCAAAATTGATTACAGAGCCCTTTGTCTCCTTCAGATATGGATAGCATGCTTTCATATAGTAAAAGGCTGCATACAATCCAGAATAAATTGCAAGGTCAAACTGTGCGGTTGTATGATCGGCGATCGTCACACCGGAAGCCGAAGCCTGCGCGTTGTTGATCAGCACGTCGATTCTGCCAAACGTATCGATTGTCTGTTTTACCACATTTGCCACAACCGCTTCATTATCAGCACCAGCATTAACATCCGCCTGTACTGGAAGTACCTTGACGACATATTTGCGTTCAATTTCTTCTTTTGCATCGGCAAGCTTCTGCACGTTCCGTCCGGTCAGGACAAGGTTTGCGCCTTCCTTCGCATAGGCAGTTGCGATTCCATATCCGATGGAACCACAGCTTCCGTCGCTCAAAACCGCGCGTCCGCCACCTGTGATAATTGCTACTTTACCTTCTAAAAATCCCATATTGCATTCCCCTTTCGTATCATAATTTAGATGTGTATATTGTACCAAAAAAACGCATGCTTCTCAATGGAGATACATGCGTTTTTTCTCATTTTACTCGCGATTCTTCAGCACTTCGGCTGGCAGCATCTGTTTTATCTTTCGCACAAGCAAATGGTTAATAATGAAGTACAATACAAGCACACCGGCGAACATCGCCAGATACAGCCATGCCGGGAAGGACTTGTCGACACCACACGCGATGTTCGGTACGAACTGTGGCTCATACACCGCATCGAGCAATACCTTCGCAAGTGGAATCGAAACAAGTGCACCAATAAGTACAATATAGAAGTTTCCATCTAAGTACATCTTCTTGACTTCCTTGTTCCGGTAACCGAAGATCTTGATCAGCGCAATGCTGAATGAAGAACGATCGATCATAACCTTCATCATCAGATACAGGACAATCGCGAAGATCAGAGCGGATACCGCACCGATCATAATAATCATCGAACACATCTGGTCAGAGAAGATTCCGGCTGCTTTCTTCACATCGTCACGTGTCAGCGTCGAATACAGGCGTCCGCCCTCGACACCCAGATCATGATCTGCAAATACAACATTGTAGTAATCATCCTGCTCACCGAACAGATCAAGTGCCTTATCATATGGAAGGAACACCATAAAGCTTGGAGCATACTGTGTCACCGCCTCAATCTCAAATGCATAGATCTTTCCATTTTCCTCATCCTTCAGCGTAATCACATCACCCTTTTTCAGTCCATATTTATAGGAAATGGATGAGCTGATTGTTACCTTGTCTGCGAAATCAGAAAGTGTCACATCGAAGAACGGATTGTTCTCCTTGATGCCAAGCACTGTCACATCAAAGTTATATCCATAGATTTCCTTCTTCAATGTCTTTGCATAGGCTTCGTAACCACCATCTGGCACTTCTTCGCCCGGATATTTATAGGTATACATATATTCAAATTTTGTATCTGCGACATAATCATCCTGCACGGCACGGCAGTACACATAGATTTCCATCGACATTACCAAAAGCAGGATACTTACAAACATACCGAATACAACTGTAAGTGCTGTCCGTCTCTCACGCAGGATCTGGCGGATACGGAACAGCTTCATGAACTTCATGTTGCCGAGCTTCACGTCCTTGCCCTTTGCAACCTTCTGCTCATTTTTCAGCAATGTCAGTACCGGACGCGACAGACGCTTGCGGATAACAAGACTTGTCACGATCAGACATGCAATCGGGGGTACGACTACACCATACACGATTGTATAAGGCAGTACCTGCACGGATATTTCTGGCAGAGAGTAATAATTATAGCAATCCTGCATCTGATATTGCACACCAATCTTCGTATATGCAAGGATTGTTCCGATTGTACCACCGATGAACGAGATCAAGGTTGGAAGCAGGATGTAATGCTTCATCAGATCCTTCCTTTTCACACCAAGTGCATAGAGGGCACCAATCACGGCACTCTCCTGATCGATGGAATGTACCACAAATACAGAAAGCACATAGGCGATCAGCACAAGGAGCAGAACACCAGCAATCATACCGATTGTCTTGTTCATCTCCACATCATCACCAGCTGCATGGATACGCACATTGTCCTCTGCCGTTACGAAGAACAGCAGATTATCCGCATCTGCATTGAAGATCTCATCGAGCATATCCTCTGTCTCGTCCTTCAATTCCTGCACGCCATCCTGTACATCAGCCGCACCGTCGGCTGCGTCCTCGACTCCATCGGTATATTCATAGATGCCATCGGTAAACGCTTTCAGCTTCTGCAATTCACTCTTCGCATTGACCAGTCCAAGCTGTAGCATTGCATTGCCTGTAGACTGGATCTGCTTATCTAATACTTCCTCGAAATTATCTGCGGTCAAAGTTTCCACTCCATAGGAGGAAAGCTTGGTGTTTGCCTGTTCGAGATAAGCAGCAAATACCTGATCGGCTGCTTTCTGGAGATCGTGATTATTGTCCGTCAGCTCTGACAATCCATCGGCAAGCTCCTTGGCACCATCGGCAAGCTCGTTAATTCCATCGCGGAATTCATCTTCTCTGCCGAGCGTCCGGTCCCAATACTCCTGAAAATACACATCTGCCACATCATCGGAGGAAAAGGAAAGCTTCTTCAACTCTGCCTTTAATTCATCATCGGTCATCGCATCATTTAACTTGTATGCGTAATAGTATTCCTCAGACTTCGCGCTCTTGCCTTCCTTCTGAAGTGTCGTGTACACCTCATCTGTCACAAATGCCAAGCCGAAGTTCAGGCTGTCACAGCTTGTGTCGCTGAGTGATTTCAATGGGCTGTCGTAATCCGGTACCGTGCCGATACCGCTTACTTTATATGTACGGTCACCAAGAACAATTGTATCTCCTACGTGTATATCATTTTTCTCTGCATATTTCCGTTCGATCACAAGCTCGTCGTCCGTCTGCGCGAGCTTACCTTCATGAATCGCAATCGTGTCGATCTCGCTACGATTCTTGAACACACGAAGTGTCTTATCCCCATCAACAATATAATCTAAGAAAAACATTTTCTCCAATGTAATTCCCTTATCGGTCAGTGTATCCCACTCGCTTTCCTTCATCGGAACAAAGAGGGAAAACTGTCCGTCTTCGACGTTCTGCTTCTCCGCCTCGGCGGTCGTGCCGCACATGATCGTCTCTGCCGAACCAACAATACTCACAACCATATACATACTGAGAATCAACAAAAATGCGAGTGCCAGATAACGCGGCAGATTCTCTTTGAAATCTCTGAAAATTCTTTTGCGTAATACTTTCTGCATCTTACAAATCCTCCAATTCCGCTGCCGGCACCTTCGTCTCGTTGCAGTAATTTTTCTTGATCTGTCCGTCCTTCAGGATGATAACCTGATCGACCATATCCTTGATTGCATTGTTGTGTGTGACGATAATCATCGTTGTGCCATACTGCGCATTGATCTTCTCCAGCAAAACGAGGATGTCACGGGAGGTCTTGGAATCCAGTGCTCCGGTTGGCTCATCGCAGAGCAGAAGCTTCGGATTCTTGATAAGTGCACGAGCAATCGCACAACGTTGCTGCTGTCCACCAGACAACTGGGATGGGAATTTGTTCTGATGCTCGGTCAGTCCAAGCACATCCAGAAGCTCATCCATATCTAACGGCTGATCGGTCAGATACTCGCATACCTGAATGTTCTCGCGCACGGTAAGGTTCGGAACCAGATTGTAAAACTGGAAGATAAATCCAAGATAATCTCTACGATAATCAGACAGGGCGTCCATCTTCAGTCCGACCATCTCCTGTCCGTCAACCTGAATCGAACCGGAATCAACGACATCCAGCCCACCGATACAGTTCAGCAATGTGGATTTACCGGAACCACTCGTTCCCTGAATGACACACATCTTTCCCTTCTCGATACCGACCGACACGCCCTTCAATACCTGCATATAGCTGCCGCCCTCACCGTAGCTTTTCTTTACATCTGATACCTCAACATACATCCTCTTGATCCTCCTTGTATTTTTGTTTTCTGCGTAACATCGTTATGTTTTGATTACACTAAGTTATAAAACTATTATGTTTTACTTATGCTTGCAGCCTACATAACATCGTTATGTTTTTGTCATATAAAAAGCTATGTGCATGTGTGTACATAGCTGATTTCCTTTATTGATTTTTGAACATAGCGTTCCATCCGCCCAGCAGATAGTTCATAACCTGTTCCATATGCTTCAACGCTTTCTGTCCATCCTTCTCATGTAACAACAGATGAGAAAATGCATTGATCTGCACATGTGCCACCCAATGTAGTGTGTATGCATCCGGCGGTTCCACACCAAGCATCTTCGCCTGCTCAGCTGCAAAGATCTGATACCCTTTCTCCATGATTGCTACGAATTCATCGACACAGTTCTCAAACCGCGATCCCTGACTCTTCGTCAGAATCAAAGTGAACATATCGTAATTTGCATACAGGAGATGAATCACCTGCGTCCCTGCAAACATATCATCCTGCATGTTATCTTCTCTTGCCCCCGGAAGCTGTTGCAGTTCCATAAGTTCCTGTCGCATATGCTGCTCCAGCATCTGCTTCAGCTGCTCCAGCGTTGGCTCCACAATCGCCGTGAACAAATCTTCCTTATCCTGAAAGAAGAAATACAGCGCGCCGGTCGTCACCCCTGCATTCTTACAGATTGATCGAAGCGAGGCTCCCTGATATCCTTTTTCCAAGAATTCCTGCTTGGCACTTGCCAGCAGCTTCTCCCGTGTTTCCTTTTCCACTTTACTCGCTCCTTTTATTTTGCTCTTACATAACATCGTTATGTTAGCCTATAATGCGCCAACTGTCAACCCCTTAATTTTCTGTTTTTGGTAATTTTTCTGTTTTTACAACTTTTTACCCAACTCGCTTGCTTCTCTATAGCTTCCAGTTGGGGAATCTTCCCAGTTCCACAACTTTCTACCCAACCTGCTTGCTTCTCTATCGCTTCCGGTTGGGGGATTTTTCCTGTTTCACAACTTTTTACCCCACCTGCTTGCTTCCCTATAGCTTCCAGTTGAGGGATTTTCCCGGTTTCACAACTTTCTACCCAACCTGCTTGCTTCTCTATCGCTTCCAGTTGGGGATTTTTCCGGTTTCACAACTTTTCCCCCAACCCGCTTGCTTCTCTATCGCTTCCAGTTGGGGAATTTCCCCGGTTCCACAACTTTTTACCCATCCTGCTTGCTTTCCATGCTGTTTCTATTGGGGATTTTTCCCAGTTTCACAACTTTCTACCAATCGGCCAATAAAAATCAACATAAAAAAGGCAGCCAACTCTCATCGACTGCCTTAATCCCTATCTGCTACAAAAAGTAATACATTTCATTATTTAATTTACACTTCCTAATTCACCACATGAATCTGCTCTTCATTGATGAGCGGATATCGGCGAAGTGTATCTCCATCCAGATCCTCCCGGTGCATATCCACCGCCTGAATCTGGTGATTCTCATAGGTTGTATAATAGTAGATTCCCTTGTCCGCATTGACACAGGACGTATAGATCGTGATCTCATATTTCCCCGGTTCAACCTCACAACAACCACGCTGCTGCTCCACCGAACCTAATATATGGAAGAACTGGTTCACACTCTCCGCCTCTGACCCACCAGAGATCGCATGCATCTTCGTAAATGCCACCTTGGCAAACCGCGACGCCGATGAAAGATCGCCTGGAAGACCAAGTCCACCCATACCACGGCTATATGTTGCAAGCGGAAGCTCCTTGGCAAACTGGTTCTCCGGCTGACTCGGTGATACATGCATGTAATTATTCAGCATGAACATCTGCACTGGAAATGGCGGATTGTTGGTCAGCACGCCGACCGGATTGTCATAGACATGCAAACCATCCTCCATGCACTCTACCACGATGGACGCATCCTTATCTGCAATGATCCAATGCAGTGATGCACACGGCAGCTTCTCACTATATGGTGTTCCGACGAGATTCATCTTCTCTAACGCTTTGCGCGCTTCGAGCACCGTTGCACACTGACTTAAAATCCAAGGAATAAATTCAAACTGTGCGACATTCTCACGTCCTGCCTGCACATCCTGATACTTCGCATTTCCAACGAAATTCAAGCCTGCCATACCGAGTCCTTTCTCATTCACGGCATCATAGTAAAGCGGATAGTCATCTGCCACATACGCCATACCGATCATTGCGTAGTGCGTCTTCACTTCACCCATATGCCGAAACTGGAAACAGAAATTCCGCGGTGTCACCGTCACCTCATCGCCATACGAAAACTCATAATCGAGTGTCCGTCCAAAATAAAAATCCTTCGTCTTATACGTCGCTGCTGTACACATCCTGTGTCTCCTTCCAAAGTCAAAAATTTGTCATTGCGAAACCTATTTGTAAATATCGTACGTATATAAACATATCAGATTTGTGGAATATAGATATGTTTGGAACATAGAAGTACTTGATGTTCTGTAAATATCCAGCAATGTTTGAACACGATGTTCAAACAAGCCGCCGCTGAGCCATGGACGGCGAATCGGCGGCGGTTGCGTCCGTTACCAAAACTTATATCAGAACATCTTTAGTACTTCGTAGTTTCAATACATCCTATATTATACAAATCTGATATGTAATATACGTACGATTTTTATTATATTGTTTCGCAATTCTCCTAATTTTCAGCCTTTGCTTTCTTCGTGAACAGCTTCTTCAAACAACTAAATGCTACCAGCACACCAAGTACCATCAGCAGGATTGCAACGATAAACTGTAATCCGTCAACCAGCATTGTTGCATTTCCGCTGGCGATGTTCTTTACAAGTGCGATTGTCTTCTGTACCAATGCTGTAAATGTTACAGCAAGCATGATAAACATTGGTGCGTACAGTGTCCAGCCGGTTCTTCCTGTTGTCTTTAAGAATACAGCAAGTGCGATCAATACAAGTGCTGCAAGCAACTGGTTTGCAGAACCGAACAAAGGCCATACATTAATATATCCACCGAGTGTCAGTAAATATCCAAAGAATAATGTTATCACAGTTGCGAAATATTTGTTAGTCAAAATTTTCTGCCATACAGGCATTTTTGATGTATCCGTTGTGTCGCCAAGGAACAGCTCCTGGAAAGACATACGTCCGATACGTGCAACGGAATCCAGAGATGTCAGTGCAAGTGCAGATACACACATTGTCATAAATACGGTTGCAAGCTGAACTGGAAGACCAAGCTTCTCAAGGAATCCTGCAACACCGCTGGAGAAGATTGCAAATGGTGTACCTTCCGGCTTTGTACCATTAACTGCAACTGCACCAACTACAACCAATGCGATGATACCAAGCAATGACTCTACAACCATGGCGCCATAACCAACCATTGGCATATCCTTCTCGTTCCGGATTGTCTTCGATGATGTACCGGAAGATACCAGACTGTGGAATCCGGAAACAGCACCACAGGCAATTGTGACAAACAATGTTGGGAAGAGATAATTTCCACCGACATTAAATCCGTTATAAGCATTCAACTGCATTGTTGGATGTGCAACAACGACACCGACAACTGCACCGATAATCATACCGAGCAGCATGAAGGTTGTCATGTAATCACGTGGCTGCATCAGTAACCACATTGGCATAACAGATGCAAGGAACAGATATGCCATAACAATGTAGATCCATGCACTCTTTGTTGCATACCAAGGAAGATGCATACCAAGGGCAAACATACCAACTAACAATGCGATTGCGATGACAGCTCTGACGCCCTCATTCATATTCTTTACATGCTTCTGAATTACACCAAATACAATAGCAGCTACGATGAACAACATAGAGATGGAAGCTGCGGATGCATTTGCATAGCTTGTCTCCTTCGCCATGTCTGCAACGCCCTTACCTACGAAGGTTCCGGCTACCATATCTGTAAATGCTGCGATAACCAGCAATGTGAACAACCAGCAGAACAGCATGAAGAGCTTTCTTCCGACCTTACCAATGTACTTCTCGATGATCATACCCATCGATTTTCCTTCATTCTTCACAGATGCATACAGGGCTCCGAAATCCTGTACCGCTCCGAAGAACAAACCACCGATCAACAGCCAGAGCAATACTGGCACCCAGCCGAATACAGATGCAAGAATTGGTCCGGTTACAGGGCCTGCACCTGCGATGGATGAAAACTGATGTGCAAATACTGTAAATTTTGATGATGGTACATAATCCTGTCCATCCTCAAATTTGACTGCCGGAGTCTCTGCCTTTGGATCAAGACCCCATTTCTTTGCAAGCCATCTGCCATAGAGAAGATAACCTGCGAACAACACTACAATTCCGATTAATACAATGACTAAACCATTCATACTTCCTCGCCCGCCACGCGGCGGCTCCCTTCTAAATATTTGCAAAGAGTAAATACATCTTACAACCGAGCAGGCTAACGCCTCCTCGGCGTGCAATCAATGTCATCTCGCCTATCGGCTCGATGAACATTGGCCGTCATATAGAAATTTGTGCAAGCACAATTTCTGCATTCCGGCTTATTGCACAAAAAAACCTCCGTCTTACATAAAGACGAAGGTTTGAAACTTCCGCGTTACCACTTTATTTGCCGCATATGCGACCACTCATTCTCATCTTACAGATCGCATATCGATATATTTGCATTCAATGTATTATCTCAACATGTCATCTGTGAAATAAGCTTCTATGTAACGGTAGAAAACCGGTGACACCTAATGTCCTATAAGGAATTCAGTGCACTGCTCGCAGAGGATAATTTCCGAAATCCTACACTGTCTCACACCAACCGACAGCTCTCTGAAGTATTTCCTTTCGAAAACCTTGTTCTGTTCTCAGCATTTGCTCTTTGTTCACCGTCATACTAGTCCTATTAAAAATAATTGTCAAGTACTTTTTTCATTTTTTGATATTATATGGTCTTGCTTCTATGGTATAATATTCCATATTGTACAAAGGGGGAAATGCTTATGCAGACAGCAAACCTGAGCGATCATCAGATCATCTCACAAATTTCGAGCAAGCAAAGAGCGATCCGGTTTTTGAATTTCATTCATCCACTTGTATTTCTCGCAATCCCGGCACTGATTCTATGGGGTGCCATGCGCTGGGGAAGAAACGGTGTAGCAAGCGGTATTGGCATCATTGCACTCGGAATCTTATGCATTGTGCTTTTTATTCTGATTGGGAAAAGCGTCAACAAGCTACAAAAGAAACTGAAAGATGCGCTCGGTGAATATATCATCCGGGATGTTCTGGCAGAGAAAGTACAGATTACTAAGTACGCGCCAAACGAATATATCAATGCGGACTTCGTGAAAGGCTGCAACATTCTTCCAAACTACGATCGTATCTCCGGCTCAGATTATGTATCCGGCACCTATCGCGGTGTTCCATTTACCTTTTGCGATCTGCATCTGGAATATGAAACGGAGCGACAGGACGACGATGGGCACACGTCCAAACACTATGAGACCAATTTCCGTGGTCATGTGATCACTCTGCATATGAAGCAACACATGGATGGCTATGTCCGCATCCGCGAACGCAAGAATCCGCGCAAGCAGAACAGCTTATTTACCGGGCTGTTCAACAGTGCAGCCGAGTTTCTGGGAATGAATCAAAATGTGGTTGAGATGGAAAGTGATCCATTTAACCAGCAGTTTAAGGTCAGCACCTCCGACGATCAGCTTGCCTTTTATATACTGACACCACAGTTTATGGAACGCATCGTTGCTGCGGACGAGAAAGCCGATGGCTATACAAATCTTGAATTTGCGGGGGATCGGATAACCCTGACACTAAATAATGGAAAAGATTCTTTTGAGGCGAAGAAAACAATTGGCAGCCTCTCCCGCTTAGAAAAAACACGGCAGGACTTCCGCGATGAATTCCAGAATATCCTGAGCATCATCGACGAGATTCTGACGAAGGAAAATTTATTTTAGACGAATCGAGGTATATTACAAACTATGGCAAACCCAAACGATAAACAGCTTCTATCCCAGATCGCATCCAACCAGAAAAAACAGCGAATTGGATTTATCACGATTCCTATTTTATTTATCATTTCTATGGGAATCATTATGGCTGGTATCTCGACGATCCAGTCGGGCAATACCGTGCTTGGCATCTGCATCATTCTGGTCGGTATCGTTGCGATCATCCTCTCCGCGAAATATCTGGAACGGACGAACGAGCAACAGGAGAAGATGAAGGATCTGGTTGGTCAATCCGTCGTCAGGGAAATCCTTGCGGAGCGCATCGCAATTGAGCAGTACATTCCGAACCAATATTTCAACAAGGACTTTCTGGAGCATTGCGGTGTCCTGCCAAACTATGATCGGAGCAGCGGTTCCGACTATATCAGTGGAACCTACCGCGGTGTTCCGATCACCTATTGTGACCTGCATCTTGAAGTTGAGCAGGAAAGCACCGACAGCGATGGCAACACAACCACTTCCTATTACACAGTGTTCCGCGGTCCCGTCATCAATCTGGCACTGCGCCAGCCGTTAAATGGCTATGTCCGCATCCGGGAACGCAAGAATCCTCGCAAAGAGAAGGGATTTTTCTCCGGCATTATCAACGGTGCCGCTGATCTGTTCAACATTGACCGGAATACGATTGAGACGGAAAATGCGCAGTTCAACCAGCAGTTCAAGGTCGACACGTCCGATCCACAGCTTGCGTTCTATGTACTGACACCACAATTCATGGAGCATATCGTGCAGGCGGATATGATTGTAAATGGCTATACGAATATCGAGTTTAATCAGGGCATCGTGACACTCGCATTGAACAACGGAACCGATGCATTCGAGCTTGGCAAATATAAACAGAACGATAACTTTCTGGACGAAGCACGGCAGCGCTTCCGCTATGAACTTAATTCGATTTTGAGTATTGTCGATGAGATGTTGACGAAAGAGAATCTGTTTTAATTTATCAGCTGTCACCACGCGATAGCGTGATGACCTGCGCACGCATCAGCGTGCTTCATTATATCCGAAATAAATGTTTCAGCCGGGACAACCGACTGGCAAGCAAATTATATTACAATGCATTTTACAGGAGGAATAACCACATGTTACATACGATTGAAAATGATTATCTGAAAGTCACGGTATCCGACCACGGTGCCGAGCTTACAAGTGTCTACGATAAGGTACAGGATTTCGAACGAATCTGGTGTGCCGATCCGGCAGTCTGGAACCGTCACGCTCCGGTGCTGTTCCCATTTGTCGGCAAAGTCAAGGACGGTGCCTATCGTTACAACGGAAATACCTACGCCATGAAGACACAGCATGGTTTCGCGCGCGATGCGGAATTCACCTGCATGGAAGAAACTGCAGATTCCATCACACACAAGCTTGTGTATTCGGATGAGACATTGCAGATCTATCCGTTTCAATTCGAGCTTCTGATTACACACCGCTTCGATGCAGAAAATCCACGTCTTCTGCACGTCACATGGACCATGAAAAATCTTGGTTCCGATGAAATGCTTTATTCCATCGGCGGACATCCAGGCTTCCAGATTGCACCGGGACATGCGCGGAGCGAATACTCCATTGCCCTGCCGGATGCAAATCCGCGGCACTATCTCCTGCTCGATGCGGTCGGCTCCGGACTTGCCGATACGAGTAAGAGCTATCCTTTCAACGATGCTGGCAGTGCATATGTTCCTGTCACAGATACCCTGTTTGACAACGATGCACTGGTCTTCGAGGATGGACAGCTTCCTACGGTTGGACTTGTTGATGCAGATAAAAAGCCATTTGTCACGCTCACTTGTACAGACTTCCCATATGTTGGTATCTGGTCGAAACCGGATGGTCCATATGTCTGCTTAGAGCCTTGGATTGGACGTACCGATAACATGGATTTCACTGGAAATCTGAGTGAGAAGCCGGGCGAGCAGAAGCTGGATGCAAACGCTGAAGCCGTACACGCTTATACAATCGAATTCCACGAGTAAATGCATCTTGCAATATTGATCCATACATAAACATACAAACACAGGGACAGACAATTGAGCAGACGACTCAGTCACCTCAATATCTGTCCCTGTTTCTGTATTTTCTCTTACACTGCTGTCTCCATCTGAATCCGGCTTCCGCCTCTGCCTTTTGTGACGCGCAGCTTCTGTGGAATATCCATCAGTTCGTCCCGGTGGCTGATGATGCCGACCAGCTTATTTTCTCCTGACATACTGAGTAACGCGTCCTTTGTCTCCTCCAGCGACTTCGAATCCAACGTACCAAAGCCCTCATCGACGAACAACGCATCCATCTGGATACCACCTCGATTTTCCGCGATCGTATCCGACAAGCCAAGTGCCAGCGATAGCGACGCCTTAAAGCTCTCACCGCCTGACAGATTTCCAACCGGACGGCGTTTTCCTGTGCTGATATCCAGCGCCTCCAGATCCAGAAATGTATTGGTCTGTTTTCCAACCGCGTTCGTCTGTCGGTACAACTGAAACTGGTTGTCACTCATCGGAAGCAAATGCCGGTTTGCCGCCTGAAGGATGCTGTCAAAACCTGCTGCCTGAATATACTGCTCAAACGTGATTCTTCCATTTCCAGTCTGTCCGGATACAAGATGATACAGCCGGTAGCTTATATCATTTTCCTTCTTTGCCTTCTCATATGCCGTCTGCTGTGCACGGATATTTTGCTGTTTTTCCCTGTTATTTTGTATGCGGAACATCACCGTCTGCAATGCTGTCCGAAGTGTGTCCACCTGCGCCCGCTTTCCGGTATATGCCTGCTGTAACTGTCCCAGATCAACCGGCGTCCGATGTCTGGCATCCTGCTCCTGTTCAAACTGTGCCAATCTGGCGGCAACCTCTGTCACCTTTTTGTCATAGTCCGCCAGTTTCGTTTCCTCCGCATGTATCTCTGCATCCGTTGCCACCTGCGTCTGCATTTCCTCAACCGATGCAAACTGACAGGCTGTCAGCTTCTCATCCAGACGCTGTTTTAACGTCTGCGCATCGGTCTTTTGCCGTTCGAGTGCCTGCTTCTGCGTTGCAATGGACGCCTGTACGCGTGCCACCGCTTCATCCGCGGATTTCTTTTCTTTCGCAGCCATATCAAGTGCTGTCTGAATCTCCGTCACACGTGCCAGTGCATGATTCCCTGCCTGCATAGCGGCTTCCCAATCTGTATACGATAATGTCTGTAACGCTGCAAAGGTTGCCTGTGCAGATGCCTGCTTTGCAATAAGCGATTGTCTCTCTTCTACAAGCGTCTTTCGCTGCTCTGCAAGCTGTGCCGTCTCCGCTCCTTGTGCATGTGCAAGCATTTCTTCCACCTCACGCAGCTTCTCACAGTTTTGCTGCAATATATCCAGTTGCTCTCTGCTTTGCGCAACAGCATCTACCAGCTTTGCCCGCTGTCGCTCGAAGATTGCGATCAATTCCTCTGATGCCTCAACACCGCCGATAAACTCTGGTGCCATGCATCCCCGTATCTCCTCTTTTATCTGGTGCTCCTTTGCCTGCACATCTGCCCGCAAAGACGAAGCTCTGGCAGTTGCCTGATTAAAAGCATCCAGTTTTTTCTCTTCCACTGCCTTTAATTCTTTGCATTGTTCTTCTGTCACAGACGCCTCGACTAGTGTCGCAAGCTTCACATGATGCGTGGCTCCACACACCGGACACGATTCACCCTCTGCCAGATCACTTGCCAGAATGCCTACCAGATTCGCCCGATACAGTCTGTCTGCATGGGTATATGCCTCCTTTGCCGCCTCATACGCATCCTGCTTTTGCCGGTATTGTTTCTGTGCTTCCTCTAACTCCTGCTGCTTCCGTCTCCATGCAGGGATCAGATTCTCCGCAATGGACTCTGTCCTTCTCTGGCTGTCCAGTAGTTTGTCGTATGCTGCCTGTGCCTGCGCAAATGCCTGTGGTTGTTCCTTCCACATCGCCTGCTGCTCCTGCAGCTCTCCAATCCGCTTCTGCAATGTCTGTTCCGCTGTTCCAAGTGCCACTTCCTGCTGTTCCTGTGCTGCAAGCTGTAGCTGAATCTGTCCAAGTTCGTGTTGCAGCATTTCCCGCTCTTTGTAACGTGGTTCTTCCTCGCGCACCTTATCCACAATCTTCTGGCATTGCTCCGCTTCTGGTCGTAAAGCCTCCGTCTCTTTCACTTTTGCATCTGCCATCCCGGCACGTGTCTGACAATCCGCAAGCGTCTGCGCGCCATCTACGATCAGCTGTTTTGTCCGTTCCCATTCACATTCCTTTGCGACCCACGCATCGTACTCCGGCTTTACTTTATAGGTTGCCTGCTTCCTCCGATCGAGCTGTATTCTTCGTTCTTCAAATAATCCCTTTTGAGATTCTAATACTTTCTGTTCTTCCTTCGTCCGCGCATACCGCTCCAAAATTGCGTTGTTATCCTTTGCCGATACGAGTGCACCCTGTAATTTCTGTAATTCTTCCTCCGCCTGTGCAAGCACAGTTTCTTTTTGCTTTGCTTTTTCTGTATCTTCCCCGATCACAGCTTGCAGCAACGTAAGCATTTCCTCGATATTCCACACCGCTTTGCTGTCCTGCTGCTTCTCCTGCAAGCCACAGATACGCTGTGCCACCGACCGCGGTTGTTCTTGCGAATCCTCCGCCAAGTCCTCTTCCAAAATTCCAGATATCCCTTCTGAAATCTCCGCTGGCTCCACCTTTACCTCACGGAACGACTGGGAAATACTCTGCTCCTTTTCCTTTCGCGCAGCATAGCTTACATCCATACGATTTTTCAGTTTTAATTCCAGTTTCTTATAGGCATCGGTCTGGAAGATTGTACGCAGGATGTCAGTCCGCTCGTTCGTCTTCGCATTTAACAGCTTCCAGAATTCTCCCTGTGCGATCATGGCGACCTGCATAAACTGTCCTGCATCCATATTCAGAAGCTGTGGAATCGCGCCCGGTTTTTCTTTCGTTCCATCGACGTTTTTAGAGCCTTCGAGCGTTGTTCCATCCGGCTGATAGAAGATTACCTTTTCCGCCTGCTCATCCGGCTTACCATTTCGGTTCGTATACTTAAAACTCGGCTTTCTGCACACATGATAATCCTTGCCCTGATGGGTGAAATAAAAATCAACAAAGCTTTCCACTTTCTTATCCACGTACTCGCTTTTCAGATTCTTCGTGTCGCGGTAGCTTCCGCTTGCTTCCCCATAAAGCGCATAGCTGATTGCATCAAAGATCGTTGTTTTTCCTGCGCCTGTATCCCCACAGATCAGGAACAGGCCTTTCTCCTCAAACTGGGTGAAATCAATCTCCGTCTGCTCCGCATATGCCCCAAACGCCTGCATCACCAATCTAGTCGGCTTCATAGATCCCCACCTCCTTCGCAACATCCTTCATCATATCCATTTCCTCTTCACTGATCTTGACGCCATACATCTGCTTATAAAAATCACCGATCAGCTCCTCATATGTCCGGCTCTGTGTTGCCTGCACTATATCCACATGCGCCAGCTCGCGTGTACGGGAATTATCATAATCCAGCTTTATCGTGTTCGGATAATATTGTCGCAGGATCCGCATTGCATCCGGGACAATGTCCTCATCCGTCAGCGTTACATAGACAAAATCCTGTGTATGTTCTATTTGATTTTCTTTCTTTACAATCTCTGTGAACGTTCCCCGGATATGGATGAGATCCCGCATTGGAACAAGCTTCTCCAGCTCGATCGTCACCTGTCCTTCTCCATCCACCGTCACGATTGGCACCTGTTTTGCTCCGTCCCGCTCACGCACGCCGCCCGGAATCTGCTTCACCGAACCAGCCTCTGACAGGGAGTACTTGAGTGGCGAACCGGCATACCGCACTTGCTCTCTGCCGACACTCTGCGAAGAATGGATATGTCCAAGTGCCACATAACAAAATGCATCGAAACAGTCATACCCGATCTTCTCTACCGTTCCGACATGCTGTGTCAGCGCACCCTCAGAGCCGCCCAGCGTTGGGTCTTTGCCCTTTCCTGATACAAACTGATGCGCCACTAAAATATTTCTCTGTGCCGGATCGATCTCTGCGTGTGCCAGTACCTCCCGCACCGCATCCTCGTATGTCTCAATCTTCGCCTCCGGGAACGCGCGCTTCACCTGCGAGGCTTTCACGAACGGAAGCTGATAGATATGCACGGCTCCATAAGCATCCTCTATCACATGATGAAATAATTCCCCCTGATATTTGGCAGCGATATGCACATCATTTGCCGCAAATAAGCTGCTTCCAAAATTCAGCCGCTCGTCCGAATCATGATTTCCGCTGATCATGTACACCTGCAACTGCTGCGCAACCAATGCCCGGATAAACTCATCCAGGATCTGCACCGCCCCTTCACTTGGTACCGTCTTGTCAAACACATCTCCGGCAATCAAAACCGCATCCACCTGCTTTGTCTCGGCAATCTCCAAGATCTGCCGCAGGATGTACCGCTGGTCGTCCTTCAGATCAAAATCCCCCAATGTTTTTCCCAGATGTAAATCTGCCAAATGTAAAAACTTCATACTCTCACCTCTCCGGTATCTGTTCATTCAGCCATGCAAGCACAGCTTCCCTTCCTTCTGCATCAAACGGAAATGTTTTCCTTGTAATCTGCTCCTCCGGTGTTTTCTCATAGCAGGTACTTGCATGCCATATACACACCTCAAAGAAATTTTCCGAAGTCGTCTCGCCGCCTTCCTCCTCCGGCTCATGCTCGACCGTGAGCTTTGCGATCCGGTACCGCGGTCCGTAAATATCGCCGCCCGTCAGAATTCCCTTTGCATTATAAAATGGTAAATCAAATATCACATCGCCTGTAATCACGCGTATTCCTCCCATGTGTTTCGTTTTCATAAATCTTACTTTTATCATTATAGCATACGAATGCATATTTTCTAAACAAAAAACTGCTCCATTTTCCTGTATCCATCTATGGAATCTCTCGTCGGTTTGTGCTAGAATAGGTATCAAAATATTGCATAATCGAGGTGCGAAAGATGGATTCCACATTGAAGCGAACATGGGCGGAAATCGACTTGGATGCCCTTGCTCATAACTATAAAACATTGCGCGACCGGATCGGCGCCAATGTCAAATTTTTGGGCGTTGTCAAGGCAGATGCCTACGGTCACGGTTCCGTACAGGTCAGCCGTCTGCTGCAGGAACTTGGCGCTGATTATCTGGCAGTCAGCAGCATCGACGAAGCAGTAGAGCTTCGCCTGAACAACATCACCATGCCGATCTTGATTCTTGGACATACGCCGAAGGAACAGGTCAGCCGCCTGATCGAGTACAATATCACGCAGGCTGTTACCTGTAAGGCAAAGGCACTTGAATACAGTGAAGAAGCCGTGAAATGCGGCGGTACATTGAAGATTCATATCAAAGTTGACACCGGAATGTCCCGACTGGGATATCTGTGTGACGGCGATTATTTTGATACCGGTGTGGAAGGTATCTGCGAAGGCTGCTCCCTTCCGGGACTTGAAGCCGAAGGTATCTTTACACATTTTGCCGTGTCTGATGAGCCAGGCGATGCCTGCAAAGCCTACACGGAGCATCAGTTCCAGTTATTTACTGACGTGATCAAAAGCGTCGAAGAAAAACTCGGCAGACGGTTCGCCATCTGCCACTGTGCCAATACCGGTGCGGTTGCCCGTTATCCGGAAACATGGCTTGATATGGTAAGACCGGGACTTTTGTTATACGGATATGGTGAGTTCGCAGACGAGCTTGGACTTCAGCCGGTCATGAGCTTAAAGACAACTGTCAGCACGATCAAGACCTACCCGGCTGGTACCGCTATCAGCTACGGTGGCATCTATGTAACGGACAAGACGACACGTATGGGCGTCATCCCTTACGGTTATGCCGATGGATTCTTCCGTGCTCTGTCTAACCGCTGTACTCTGATGTCGGACGAAGGTCCGGTTCCACAGCGCGGAAAGATCTGCATGGATATGTGTATGATCGATCTGACGGACAAGATGCAGGTCGATGTCGGCAGTGAGATCGAAATCTTCGGAAAGAAGAACTCCATCAACGATATGGCTGCTCTGGCAAACACAATTCCATACGAATTAACCTGTGCCGTCAGCAAGCGGGTTCCAAGATTCTACTACCGGAATAGAAAGGTGATTGAGAAAGAATTACTGTTGCGCGGGTAATTACATAGACATGAAAAAGCTGGGGCAAAAGTCCCAGCTTTTTATTTGCCTTCCGGCTTCTTATATCTCATGACGAATATCAGAACCGATACCCCGCTGCAATTTTATCCGCTCGTTTTCTGCTTCCACATTCATCTTGGAAAGAATGATCAGAATCAGCACATCGAAGATCAACGGCAGCCACAGGTACATAAACTGCATCATATCCAGTGCGGACTGTGGCTGTGTCGTATTTTTCCCAACATAACCGCTCAGTTCCATCAGCCATCCAACAACCGCAGTTCCAATACCGCCACCAATCTTCACGCCCAATGACGTGCAGGAGTACATCGTTCCATCGACGTGCTTTCCCTGCGTGAGATAAGTGTATTCCGAACAGGATGCAATCACGGCGTTCATATCGCCCTGCCACGGTCCCTGACCGAGTGCAGCAACGGCTGTAAATACTAGCATCAACGGCACATTGCCGATATAACCTGCCACAACAACCAGCGCTCTGCCGATCACAGCAAGCATATAGCCTCGCATATTTAATTTATACATACCCTTCCATTTTCCTACCAATGTCGGTGTGAAGATCAACGCAATAATCAGGGGAATATTGACCGCCCATGCAAACCATCCGAAGAGATTTTTATTTTTGAGCACCCATGTCATATAAAACAAGCCAGCACCGATCATCGCACTGTACAACTGCTGTAAGATATATGTTCCACAGATCATCATATAATATTTATTCTTCACAAGCAGCTTGAACGCCTGAATCAGTCCATATTTTTCTTCATTATCCTGCGCTTTGCCCTCGTTCAGCTCTTCCTCGGAAAGCTCCTTCACGGAAAGACAGGAGATCGTGTTTACCACCAATCCGATAACCGCATAGATAATGGCAACCAGTCTCCAAGCCGCCGCATCACCACCACAGCGGTCAACAAATCCAACGGTGATTGACTGGATCAGAAGACTTGTTGAAAATGCGAAGATAAACCGGTAAGAACCCATCTGTACACGTTCCTTGCTGTTCTTCGTAATCAGCGATGTAAGTGCCGAATACGCGATGTTATTTGCCGTATAAAAAATGCCGTTCAACAATGTATATGCCAGAAAGAACCACGTATACTGTGCTGTCTTGCCAAGGCTTGTCGGCACCGCAAAGCATGCAACCAGCGTGACCGCGCAGCCAACATATCCATACAGCATCCACGGACGTGCTTTTCCAAGCTTGCTGTGTGTCTTATCGATCATCGAACCAAAGCAGATATCTGTAAATCCATCCAACAGCTTCGAAAACGCAATCAATGTTCCAACCATTCCGGATGCAAGTCCAACTGTCTCAGTCAGATAGATCATGACAAACGATGTCAAAAACGCATACACCACATTTCCAGCAATATCGCCGGAACCGTAACCCACCTTGTTATACCATTTTAAATATTTCTTCTCTTCCATAGCTTTCCTCCTCGTATCATCCCTTCACATACGGAACGAATGTAAACCCAAACTGAAATTCCTTCTCATCAAATCGATATGCTGCAAGCATCTCTGGTCCACAACTGTTGGAGCCAATGCCATTTAACGCATAATCGATACACAATACCGTGCTGTCTGATTCTTCCAATTCATAATTATGCTTTGCCTTCGTCAGCATTTCCTGTGTGTAGTTTGACGCCTGAAATGAAAATGGTGTCTCAGACGCTGCCGCGATTCCATACCGACCGTTGTGTAATTCTACATAATCACAATCGAAATGGCTGCCATTTTCCTGTGGCATGATATAGTCTTCATGCAGATCCTTCACCGCACTGTGATACAATCCATGACTCGCGGCTTTGTGCTTGTCGCGGTAGCTCTCCTGCGGTCCCATGCCATAATACGAAGCCTCCGAAAGCTTCTTGTCTAAGAATACACGCACGCCAAATCTCGGAAGCTCCGGGAACTCCGCATCCTTGCTTACCTCCATAGAAGCGGTAATTCTTCCTGAGCTTTCCACTTTCCACACAAGCTCGACATCCAGAATCTTCTGTACCGTTGGTGCCACAACACCGACATGACTCATCACGATTACGCCATACTGATTCTGAATCGTCTCCACCTTATACGCTCTTGTGTACGCCTCGTGAAAATGCGCATTCTCCCATTTCGCACGGATATACATATCGTTATCCGTCGGTGCTCTCCAGATGTTCAGCTCCATCGGATGATTCAGATAGTCCCGTCCTGCATATTGGAGCTTCGTAAAAAGTCCGGTTCGCTTGCTGATTGCATAAGAAAAATCACTCGTTTTTAATGTGATCTCTGTATCGTTTTCGCTGACACTGATCTCATTTTTTTCTTCCGCTTCTGCCAGCCATTTGACTGCCGTCTGGTTTCTGCTGTCGGCATTGGCAAGCAGCACCTCGTCAAATCCCAATTCATGCTTCGCAGGGAGCAACGGAATCTCTTTTTTCAACTGATACCGGAGCTTCAGATACACTTTTCCGCTCTGTGGAATGTCCAGCTTGAGTGTCATCACGCCATCGCTGTGCGGTGCGATCGATGCCACATCCAGTACACCCTTTTGCACGCACAGACCATCCACAGTCACCTCGTACAGGATATCTGTATAGTCGCATATATCATCAAAATCCATGTAGTTATGCAGGACAAGTCTTCCTGTTTCCGGCTCGTAAGACACGACGCGCACCGGGCGATACACATTCTTATATTCAAGCAATCCGGTATGTGGTGTACGATCTGGATACACCAGTCCATCCATACAGAAATTTCCATCATGGATTGTCTCGCCGTGATCGCCGCCATAATAATATTTCGTCTTTCCATTTTCTGCCTGTCCGTGCGCAATCGCGTGATCGCACCACTCCCAGACGAATCCGCCACACATCCGCGCATCCTTCTGAATCATCTGGAAATAATCCTCCAGATCGCCGGGGCCATTTCCCATGCTATGGCAATATTCCACAAGCAGAAACGGCTTGCTGCCGTCCTTCTCCAGATACTCCTCGATCTCGGAAAGTGCCGGGTACATCCGGCTGTACAGATCAAGATTTGAGTAGTCATATGTCACATCGTAATTCCGATAACGCGCACTCTCATACTGCGTGATACGGGACGGATCGTATTTCTTTGTCCATGCAAGCGCCTTTTCAAAATTACATCCATACGCGCTCTCATTTCCCATCGACCAGAAAATGATACAGAAGCGGTTTTTATCCCGCGCAACCATCCGCTTCACGCGATCAAGAATCGCAGGCTCCCATGCCGGATCATCCGCAATCTTCTCGCTCCATTTTTTGAAGCGGTTGTAATCCGTATCCTCCTTGCGGTACAGCATAAATGGTCCATGCGCCTCGATATCTGCCTCATCGCACACGAGGAATCCATAGCGGTCGCACATCTGATAAAAATACGGGGCATTTGGATAATGGCTCGAACGAATCGCATTGAAATTGTGCTCCTTCATCAAGGCGAGATCCTTCTTAACCTTTGCGACATCGACCGTAAATCCTGTGACCGGATCCGAGTCATGCCGGTTCACACCACGCAGCTTGATCGCCTGTCCATTGAAATATAACACCCGATCCTGTATCGCAATCGTGCGTAAAGCGATTGCATCCACGATCGTCTCATCTGCACTTTGCAGGATAAGCGTGTACAAATACGGATGTTCCGTATTCCAAAGCTCCGGGTTCGCAATCTCCAATGTCACAGTTCCCGCCTTGCTGATCTCCGCCTGTGCAGCCACTTTGCCTGTCGCATCTTCCAACGATATGGTGACCGGCGTCTCCTGATAGTAGCTGATATCCAATGTAATTTTCGCACATGCTTCCGTGATTTCCGTCGTGATCCAGTAATCCTGTACCGCATTTTCCGGCCGTTTCAGAAGATAGACATCCCGGAAGATGCCGCTCATCCGAAACTTATCCTGATCTTCGAGGTACGAACCATCGCACCATTTCAAGACAAGCACAGCAATCGTATTCTCGCCCTCTTCTATCACATCCGTCACATCGAACTCACTCGTCGCATGGGAGACCTGACTATATCCGGTATAGACGCCATTTACCCATACATAAAAGCAGCTATCCACGCCCTCAAAGTTCAGATATACCTTCGGTGCCTTCTCATCCTTAGCATAAGAAAACGTATGCACATACGCACCACACGGAATGTCCTGCGGCACATACGGTGGATCAAACGGAAACGGATAGCGGATATTCGTGTACTGATGCGTGTCAAAGCCAGCCATCTGCCAGACACCCGGCACCGGAATCGTATCAAAGCCCGACGTATCATAACCGTTCTCATAAAATGCATCCTTCACATCATAGATGCTCTCAAAATACCGAAACTTCCACATACCATTTAACATCTGCACGCGGTCAGACGCCTCCCGATGCTCGACCAGATCCTCCATTCGGTGGGAAGCTGGTATGTAGTATGCTCTTGGCGGCATTGTATTTTCATGTAAGAAATCCAAATTTTCATAATAACGTGGCACAATCATAAATCGTCCTCCTGTATATGTATTTTTTTGTCTTATATGAACCGTTCATTTTTCTGTCTTTCCGTATTGTCTGATATTATAATACTGATTTCCGTATAGAAAGTCTATGAACAGGAATGGACAGAATATGGACAAAATGATACAATGAGCATTGCGATGGGATGTGCTTGCACATACCAGCATAATGCGAATGTCAACATGGAGCCGCAGGCGACATGATACAATGAGCATTGCAGAACATAAAGGAGGTGTCCCTATGTATATCAACACCGGTTACTTAAATCATTCCCATCTGGATTTCAAAGATAAGAGTCGCCCACTCATCGTCGGGAGCTGTGGCATTTATCATCTGACCGACGATCCGAAGATGCCAACCTACCGTCCAAAGGGTCGTCTGGATTACCAGATTATCTATATTGCGTCCGGGCTTGGACATTTTCATTTTGATAAGCTGGAAAATGAGACGATCGTCCCTGCCGGAAATATGGTATTGTTCCGTCCAAAGGAATTACAGAAATATGAATATTATGGAGAAGATAAAACCGAAGTGTACTGGATTCACTTCACAGGTTCCGATGTAAAAAATATCCTGCGAAGCTATGGTCTGCGCGATGGTCAAAGAATTTTTCCTGTCGGCTCCTCGCTCGAATACGAGCGGCTTTTCAAACAGATCATACAGGAATTACAGCGTTGTCAGGATCACTACGAGGAAATGCTTTCCCTTCTGCTTCGTCATCTGCTTATTGTGTTCCAGCGGGAACTCTCGCGCGATCACATTCTGAAAAATGAATATCTGGATCGGGAGATGCACAGCGCTGTTACCTATTTCAACGAGAATTACAATCAGGATATCAGTATTGAAAACTACGCCCAGACCAGGGGCATGAGTGTAAGCTGGTTTATCCGGAACTTCAAGAAATACACCGGCATGACGCCGATGCAGTTAATCGTATCACTGCGCGTCAACAATGCGCAGATTCTTCTGGAACAGACCAATTATTCGATCTATGAGATTGCGAAGATTGTCGGCTACGATGACCAGCTCTATTTCAGCCGTTTGTTTCGCAAACAAAAAGGGGTATCTCCTTCCCAATATCGAAAGAGACAACCCCTTGCCTGATTTCAGCTTATAGTTTCTTCAGAAAATGCTCCCGGTTCGGGTATTCCACCCGGAATGCCCGCTTCGCGGCTTCCTGCAACAGTGCAAATTCCTTCTCCATGTGCAGCATGTGTGGTGCGGTAAATGCAATCGCGCTGATCTGTTCTGCAATCTTCTTTGCCACGCCCTCATCGGAAAGCTGCCCCATGCCGAAGACAATCGACGTAAAGCCTCTGCCATTTCTGCTTACATCGATAAACTTCCGAAATGCATGTGTGATTTCAGATAACAGAATCTCCTGCTCTGCTTCCGGACGCTTCTCCACATCAAACAGACAAAGCCCGGTAATGATTTCAACCGCCTGCTTCCGCTTCTGTCCACCGATATCATTTGCCCCACTCTCTGCAATATATTTAAGCTGCATGAGATACCCGACAAACGCATCCGTCTTCGGTTTACGTTTTCCGTAACGTGCAACCCAGAGTTTTTTTATAAACGCATCCTCTTCATTCGCATTTAATATTGCCAGCCGCTTCTCCGCATCCATCTCATTGTAAAATTGCTCTAACCATGTCTCCTGCATATCTGTTCTCCGTTTCCTTTATACTGCATCCATTTTTTGCATAATTGCAGTTCTGGCATTCCTTACTTTCCAAGAAATGTATCTACATTGTCTGCATCTACCTTCCGATACTGCGACATATAGTAGATGTCATCCTCAAGTCCATATCCTTTGACGTCGCTGCCCTGAAATACTGCGACTGTCAGAAATGCGATCATCCGTGCCTGATCCTCTTTATCGTTATAGACCGTTCCCTGCATCGTACCAGATTCGATTGCTTCCAATGCATCGGTCAAACCATCAATGCCGAAAATGATTGGTCGTTCCTCTTCCTTGTATCCTGCATTTTTGTATGCCTCGACGGCACCAAGCGCCATCTCATCGTTGTTTGACAATATCAGTTCAATATCAGAACCATACTGATCAATCAGCTGGTTCATCCGGTTTTCCGCCTGTGCACGGTTCCAGTCTGCAAACTGATAACTGAGCTTCTCTAATTCTACGTCATTTTCGATCATCGTCCTGACCGACAGATCTGTCCGGCTGATGGCGTCCTGATGTCCTGCTTCACCTTCTAAGAGCACATACCGGATTTTCCCATCCCCATTCTTATCAACCTCCGGGTGATTCTTGATATATTCTGCCGCGATCTCACCCTGCATCTCGCCGGACTGTGCCGCATCACAACCGACATAGAAAAGTTTATCCCACTGCAGCAGATCCTCCTGCACCGGTTCACGATTAAAGAAGATAACTGGAATATCGTTCTGCCGTGCCATACGGATGATATTCGACGGTGCTGTACGATCAACCAGATTCACACATAAGACATCGCATCCGGCGTCAATCATTTCCTCGACAATCTCATCCTGCTCCTGCTGGTCATTGTCCCCGCTTCGCACAGAAACAACCACCTTCATCGTGTTACTCTCTTTTTCTTTCAGATCATTCTTCAATATATCCGTCATCGCATTGATAAACGGATCATCCGGCGTATATGTCACCACGCCAACACGCAATGTATGATTCGTTTTCGTAATGGAACGTCCACACCCCGCCAGGGAAATCACAAGTGCAAGTACACACACGAGTGCTATTATTTTGTTCTTCCTGTTTCTTCTACTCATATGAATACAAAAACCTTTCTATCTCCTCTGAGAACAAATCTTCCTTATAGATAACCTTTACTTCCTTCTCATGGCTCTTCAACGTGTAAAATGTCTGCGTCAGCTTTTTCGCAATCTCCTCGACACTCTCATAGCCAATGCCGTATCCATCCGGCACAACCAGACACTGCACATTCCCTGCATCAAGCAGCACAATCGATTTCATGCTCGTACCGACACCATAGATCTTCGCATCTTTGTACATGCCATTTTCCGCCTGTTCGCCCAGCGCATCTAACGCCTGTGTATCCATTACCACCATATAATCGACGGACTCCTGCGCATCGACAACCGCACAGATATCGGTGTCGCTTTCCTCATTATATTCCCATGCAATCTCACAATCCTGTTCCCCCAGCGCGTCCTTCAGTCCCTGAATACGATTTACGCTCGCCTCCGTCTTCGACCGTCCGGCGATCACGCCGATCCGCTTGCCTTTCAGACCATCTTCGTCCTGCGTGATAAGCTGTGTGCCAAGTGTGTATCCAATCTGATAGTTATCTGGTTTGACTGTCGCATACCCGCTTGCCTCCAGCTGTTCGCCCGTATAGACATCCTCTGTCAGAAGTACAAACGGCTTTTTCTGCTCGCCAAGCCAGTCTAACATATCCTTCGTATCCGTGCCCGGTGCCGGACACAGGATAAATGCATCCACATCATTTTCAAGCTGTTCCTCGATCAGCTCCCGCTCGTCCTGCGCGCCCGCAATATCGTCCGTGTTACAGATGATCAGATGCAGATTGTTATTTTTCGCAGACTGCTTCAATCCATTGATTACGCCTTCCCAACGGGTATCGCCGGAATTCTGCAGGATAACTGCGACACGCTTCTGTGGATCATCCTCCCGGAAGATCTTGTGTATGAAGAAAACTGCAAGCAGGATCAGAACAAGCTCCGCAATGAGGAAAGTCAATTTATTTCGTCGTTTCATCTGTCACTCCCCCCTTTCTGTAGCTCTGTGTCTCCAGCTGCTGCCGGTTCTCCTCCGTAAATGGAATCGCCGGAATATGAATCACAATCTTCGTGCCCTCATCTGCCTCGCTGTAAACTTCAAGACCATATTCATTTCCAAACATCAACTGAATCCGGTTGTGCACATTGATAAGTCCCACTCCGGAACCATGCTTTGGCACTTTATTATTATCCTTGAGGATATTTTCAACGGTATCCTCACTCATTCCCATACCATTATCCTCGACGGAAAGATAGATGTCGTCGCCCTTTTTCTCTCCGCGCACGGTAATCATGCCACCATCATCCTCGTCCATATTTCCAACACCATAATAGATCGCATTTTCCAGAATCGGCTGCACGATAAGCTTGACCGTACAATAATCATTGACCTCCTCGTCAATGTCAAACTCCACCTGGAACCGCTCTTTATAGCGTACAAGCTGGATATTCATATAGCTTCGGCTATGCTGCAGCTCGTCCGCGATCCGGATTACGGTTCTGCCCTTCGACAGACTGATCCGGAGCAGCTTCGCAAGCTCGGAAATCATCAGCACCGCTTCCTTGTTCTTCTGCGCCTCGACCATCCACGTAATTGATTCAAGTGTATTGTACAGGAAATGCGGATTGATCTGGCTTTGCAGCGCATCCATCTCGCTCTTTCTGCGCTCGGTCTGCTCACGGATGATCTCCTGCATCAGATCCTCGATCTGCTCATAGGACTTCTTGACCGAATATCCAAGATGCCGGATCTCAGAAGAACCGCCAATATAGATATCCGTATCTCCACCTGCCTCGTATGCCTTGACTGACTCGTTCAGCCGCAGGATCGGGCGGGAAATCTTTCGCGATATGATCCGGTTTACTTCGAGCAGCATCATCATCAAAATGAGGATTGCCGTGATAATATAATACCGGAACCGGTTGATACTCGTCGTCTGCACACGATCCGGAATCACACCAACCAGCTTCCAGCCCGTATATGCCACACTGCTTACCACGACATTTCCGTGGCTTCCATTTAGGGAAAGCTCATAGGTGCCATCCTCTAACTGTGCCACCTTCTCACAGTCCTCCGAGAAATATCCCCGGTCAATATCCGACTGTCGTGGATGATAGATCATCTGTCCATCCCGGCTGCACAGATAATAGTAAATGCCATTTGAGGATTCATTGATCCGCTTCATCGTATTTGAAATTACTGAATATTTCATATCGACCAAAAGCACGCCGCTGCTCGGTGTCTCTCCGTCGTTGATATCTACCGAACGGCTAAGCGAGATAACCCAGTAATACCGGTATGTGCCATCGGCAAACAGATTCTGGATATGCGGCAGGGAGAAATGCACATTCTCAATATCTTCCTCCGCATTTTTATACCAGTCCTGCTCCCATGCTTTCGCGCCCTTCTTGCGCTCTGAAACCGGCTCCGCAGCAACCTGCGCGCCATCATAATCATACAGCGCCATACTCTGGATCTTGTCCGTGTTGATCTCATAGAGCAGGCTGAACTGGCGCTTGAAATTCTCACTGGAGATATCATTTTCCTGGATGATATTATAGTTGACCGCATTCGTGATCTGCCGGATATTCAGCAGATCCGCATCGAGCTTATCTGTTGTGCTTTCGACCATGCTCTCTGCATTTGTGACTGCCGTCTGCTTGATTGCCATCTTGAATCGGTTGTACAGAAGCAGACCAATCGTGATCGTCGTGATCAGCGTAAGCGCGGTGAGTACCGTCATGATGATGGACTGGATATCCAGTCCCATAAATTCCCCATGACGAATCCAGCCCTGCCGCTTCATAAAGCGGTGAACCTTCGACTGCACTCTATTCACTTTTATCTTCTTATCCCGTTTCTTCAATGTGCAAAATCCTCTGATTACTATGTTGTCGTTATGACTGTAACTGGTTAAATCTGTGTTGCTATCGATGGATTCATATGCTGCAATCTACTGGTTCATATGCTGCGCGCGGTACTTCGACGGAGATACCCCGAACCGCTTCTTAAATACATAACTGAAATAGTTGGCATCCAGATAGCCGACGCTCTCCGCAATCTGGTAGCTCTTGTCATTCGTCTCCAATATAAGCGACGCCGCATGATCCATCCGGTAATCAGTCAGGTATGTGATAAATGCTTTGCCTGTCTCTTTCTTGAATACCGAAGAGAAGTAAGAGTTCGACACACCAAGCACCGAACAAACCGTATCCAATGACAGGTTCGGCTCCATGTAACGCTCACGCACCAGATTCTGCGCATCCGATACAAGCCGTCTGGATGTGCTGTTTCGTGCATTTTTCAACTGCTCGCCGAGTGCCACCGAAACCTCCTGCATCCACGCAGTAAGCGTACTCTCATCCATCTGTGGAATCATCTCATATGGATTCTGGATTCCACGCAGATAGTCATTAAAGTCTAAGAAATTATTTGCACAGAAACGATAGAATGCACCTACCATCTCCATAATTGCAAGATTATACTGGCTCACGGTCTTCGCATTGCTGTGCAGCTTCCCGATCTCATTTGTCACAGCCTTCTCAATTTCTTCTTTGATTCCAAGATGAATCGCCTTGAACAGGTCATGCATCTTTGTGTCTTCCGGCTGTATCTGCGTCTCCTGCTCCTTCGGCGCAAGCTCTCCGATATTGATCGCCCGGGATGTGCCATACAGCACGCGGTAAGAGACTGCCTCTCTGGCTCCATCATAGGAAGTGTTCACATTTACGAAATTGTCACAGACACGTCCGATTCCGGCTGTCACAACTGCTCCCATCACACGGTACGCCCATTTGCAGAAGCGATCGCACGAATCCGTGAACTGTACGATTTCATCTTCTGACGAAAACTCGATCAACATCAAAGTATTTCCAAGATATGTAAATACATGGCTCTTCCATTCCGTCGCAAGACGTTCCTTGATCTCATGCTCTACCGACATCGCAAGCAGTAACGGATTCATGCCTTCCGGCACATGATGCTCCGATGTGTGGAAGATTGCGCAGCCATAGTAAGGACCTTTCATGTCGATCTGATATGCCGCGAAGAATTTCTCGCAATATTCTTCAGTCACTCTACCCTCGATCAGGGATACGAAGAAATTATTCTGCAAGACAGGAAGTGCCGCATTGAAATAGTTTTCCAGACGTGTCACATTCAGTTTCTCCTCGCGCTCCCGGTCCAACGTCTCCTTTAATCGTCCGAGACATTCGGATAATTCCGTCGCGTTGATTGGTTTCAACATGTATTCCTCGACTTCAAGATGCACGGCTTCCTTGGCATATTCAAACTCGTCGAATCCGGTAAAGATGATGATATGGATATTCTGGTAGTCACGATTTAGGCGGCGGGATAATTCCAGGCCGTCCATGTATGGCATCTTGATATCTGTAATGACGACATCCGGCTGGAGCTTCTCAACCAACTCCAGAGCTTTCACGCCGTTGGTTGCATTGCCAACGACAGTGAAACCGAGGTCGTCCCATTGTATGCGTTGTTCAATTACTTCGATGACTTCTGCTTCGTCGTCCACCAGAAGTACTTTATATTTTTCCATGTAGCACCCCACTTGTTATCGCCGAACTACCCGACAATTCTTATTGTTCTTTGTTGTTTCATTGTCTTTATTATACCAAAGTTATCACTATAAAGATACCTAAATATCAAGCTGGTTGCTTCCTTCTGCTGCCTAATTGGGGAATTTTTCTTGATTTTGATTTTTTACCCAATCAATTTGCTCCTATCTGCCATTTCCATTGGAGGATTTTCCAAAATTTCAAGATATTTCCCAAACCAGCTTGCTTTTTGCCCCTACCAATTGGGTAATTTCTCCTAATTTCAAGATTTTTACCCAGATCAGCCTGCTTCCTGCTCCAATTCATATATCTCAAACGCAAAATAAGACCAGTATATGCAATATATAGGAAAAGCCACCCAGCCATGCCTTGTGCACTTGACCGGGTGACTTCGCCAGTTTACAACTTTATTTGATTACTTAGATTACTTCTTCTGAACATACTTCAGACAGTCAAGTGTTACAGCGGCAAGGATGATAATACCTTCGAAGATGAACTGAAGGTTTGTATCAATACCGAGGATTGTCAGAGAGTATGTAAGGGATGTGAAGATCAGTACACCAGTTACAACACCGGAGATCTTACCGATACCACCTGTGAAGGATACACCACCAACTACGCAGGCTGCAATAGCATCCATATCCCAACCTTGTCCATAAGCAGCACTACCGGAACCAACCATACGGTTACACTCAAGCCATGAACCGAACCCGTAAAGGATACCGGCTAAGATGAATGCGCCAAGTGTTACCTTGAATACGGAGATACCAGATACGGCTGCTGCCTCAGGGTTACCACCAACTGCGTAAAGGTTCTTACCAAATGTTGTCTTGTTCCAGATAAACCATACAACCACGATTGCTACAACTGCCCAAAGAATGATCGTTGGGAATCCGCCGATGTTCGGGATGAACATGTTTGGAATGCTGGAATCAATTGCACCGAAGGATACACCCTTGGTTGCGTATGTTACAAGTCCGAAGATGATCAGCATGTTCGCCATTGTCGAAATGAATGGATGCATCTTGTACTTTGCCATGAAGAAGCCTGCAATACTTGCAAACAATGTTGTAAGTACAACACAGGCAAGCAAGGCGATGATGGCTCTTCCACCTGCAGGAATTCCTGTGAAGTCGAAGATGTGTCCGAATACGCCACCGGTATTGACTCCGCTATGCATGATAATGGTTGCGGTTACCATACCCATACCTACCATACGTCCGATGGAAAGGTCAGTACCTGTTAACAGGATCAGTCCGGCAACACCCAATGCCAAGAACATACGTGGGGAAGCCTGCTGTAAAATATTCAAGATGTTTGTCAGTGTCAAAAGCTGTGTATGCTTTACAATTGGTGTGATGATACACAGTGCAATGAAGATGAGTAAGATTACAATGTACAGACCATTCTTATACAGGAACTGTGTTGTATTGAATGTGTACTTGTAGTTTTCTACCTTCTGTGCCTGCTTCTGTCCAAATGTATACTTTGACATACGGAGCAGATCAATCAGATGGAACTTATGTGCAAATGCATCATGCTTTCTGTCCTTGATCTCCTGCAGCTTGGACTCATGTGTCATCTGTGCATCGAACAGACGGTTACGGTATACATACTTCTCATCCTTGATTTCCTCAGAATCAGAAAGCTTTGCAAGTGCCTGCTCATGCTCTGTCTTGATGGTTGCTACGATCTTATCATAAGAAGCGTTCTCTGCTGCCTTTTCTGCCTCACAGCTTGCAACAACCTTCTCATAGTAGTCGCTCTTATAGTGCTTGGAGAGATAGCTCTCTGCATCGGAAATGAGTTTGGATACCTTATCCTTGTTTGCAGATTCTACGGATTTTGCTTTCTCTAAGTCCGCCTTATCCTTTGCAATAATCTTTGCTTTCTCTTCCTTTGTTAAATTCTTATCTTCTTTCGCAATTGCGATATGGTTCTTTAAGCTACGAACCTTGTCAGATCCATCGACACGAAGTGCATCGATCTGTGCCTGTATTTTTCCTACATATTCATCAATCGGCTTCAAGAGGGCTGCCTCTGCATCAGCCGAAAGGATCATACTTTTATCTGCCATCGCCAAAACTCCTCTCTATTACAAATATTTCGCGCTAAGCTTTAATAATTCTTCCTGATTTGTCTCCTTCGTATTTACGATACCTGCCAGATGTCCATTTGACATAACGCCAATACGATTTGTGATTCCGAGGATCTCCGGCATCTCTGAGGAAACAACGATAATCGTCTTACCCTGCTTTGCCATGTTGATAATCAGCTCGTAAATCTCATATTTTGCTCCAACGTCGATACCTCTTGTCGGATCATCCATCATAAAGATGTTTGGAGAACGCTCCAACCATTTACCGAAGATTACCTTCTGCTGGTTACCACCAGACAGGTTTGCGATCATATCATCCGGTCCCATACATTTTGTATGCATGACCTTGATCTCCTCAGCTGTCGCACGTACCATATCATCGTTGGAAAGTGCGATTCCGTTTTTGTAATGCTTCATGTTTGCAATGGTTGTGTTAAATGTGATATCTGCTTTCAAGAACAGACCATTTGCTTTACGTTCCTCTGTGATAAGGGCAAATCCATGATCCATCGCATCCTTTGGAGATGAGAAGTTCATCATCTTGCCATTGTAGAGAACGTTTCCGGCTGCTCTTGTACGCATACCAAATATCGTCTCAAGAAGCTCTGTACGACCTGCACCAACCAATCCATACAAGCCAAATATCTCGCCCTTCTTCACATCAAAGGAGATATTCTGGAGCTTCGGTGCATATTTTGTTGAAAGATTCTGTACGGAGAGCACTGTCTCTCCCGGTGTGTTATCCACTGGTGGGAATCGGTTATCCAGAGACCGGCCTACCATGGCGGATATGAGTTCGTTCATGTTTGTATCTTTGCTGTCCTTCGTCATAACAAGACTACCGTCCCGCAATACGGAGATCTGATCACAGATCTCGAAGATCTCATCCATCTTGTGGGAGATGTAGATGAGGGAGATTCCCTGTGACTTCAGCTGACGCATCATCTTGAAAAGCTTTGCAACTTCCGGTGCGGTCAGGGATGAAGTAGGCTCATCCAATACAATTACTTTGGAATTGTACGAGATTGCCTTTGCGATCTCACACATCTGACGCTGGGATACAGACATCTTCTTCATCGGCTGTGTTAAATTAACTGTGATTCCAAGCTTTCTGAAAAGATCAGAAGCTTCCTTCTTCATTCTGCCCTCATCGACTACACCAAGTGAATTCTTTGGGTAACGACCGAGGAACAGGTTATCGATTACGTTTCTCTCCAAGCACTGGTTCAATTCCTGATGTACCATTGCGACTCCATTTTCAAGAGCATCCTTTGGTCCAGAGAAATTTACTTCCTTGCCATCTAATACGATTGTTCCTTCGTCCTTCTGGTAGGTTCCGAAGAGACATTTCATCATTGTCGATTTTCCGGCACCATTCTCACCCATAAGTCCCATGATAGAACCCGGCTTCACATTCAGGTCAATGTGGTTAAGAACCTTGTTTCTTCCGAATGATTTACTCATGCCATGAATCGATAAGATGTATTTATTCTTATCATCTGCCATATCTCTACTTCCCTTTCTTAAAAAGAAGGGTATCAATTTTTACTGACACCCTTCTGTGGTTAAATCATTTTGCCGTTCAATCAGTTCTCTTACTTGTTAAGAAGTGATGTGTAAGATGCTGCGTTATCTGTCTTAACCATGTTGATTGCGAATGCATCGTACTCGCCTGGGTTACCAAGACGGTTTGTAATGTTAGACTCTGTCTGACCATCACCACCGATGTAATCAACCTTGAGGTTCAGAAGATCATCGTAGTTCTGAAGAAGTGGCTGGTATGTTGAGCTTAAGAAGTTATCTGAAGCATTGTAGATATCAAGCCATACCTTCTTCTCTGGGCTCTTGCTAGAGTCAAGCTGGTGTGAAACCTTCTCATAAACCTTTGTTGAGTCTGTGAAATCCTGGTAGTTATCAGCTGTTACTGCGATATTCAATGCGTAGTAAGATCTCTCTTCTGCTGAGTATCTGTAATCAACACCCTCGTCAAGCTTGTTGCCAGCTTCATCTGCTGTACCGATACCTGTATCTACGTCTACACCGTCAAGTGCGTTACGAAGAACACGGAGTGTCAGGTAAGCCTGAACGTCTGCATGCTGTGAAATTGTTCCGCCGTAGCCTTCTGCGATAGCTGCAACTGCATCGCTGTTTGCATCGTATCCAAATGTAGGAACCTTGTTGTCCTTTGCCCAAGCATTGAACATTGACATTCCCATACCATCGTTGTTAGAAACAACTACATCGATCTGATCACCGAAAGAAGCTGTCCATGTACCGATTGCGTTACCTGCTGTTGCTGCATCCCATGTAGCACCTGCAGAGTTCTTCATTTCCTGTGAAGCAAGTTCACGGATTGTATATGTCTTTCCGTCTACCTCAAGTGTTGCATCCTGTACAACCTTTGCAGATCCATCTACGTTTGTACCAGCTGGAGTTGAATCGATTGCTCCGTCTGTCTCAACGCCTGTACCAAGTGCGGAACGAACACCTCTTGTACGTGCGATGGAGTCGTTATGTCCGATATCACCAATTGCAAGTACATATCCGATTACGCCATCACCGTTACGGTCGATAGTTGCTGCATTCTTCTTGATGTAATCAAGTACCATCTCACCCTGAAGCTCAGCACCCTGATTTGCATCGAATCCTACATAATATGTATCATCGTTGAAGTTAAGGGCTGTCATGTCAAGCTCTCCTGTTGATGAGTTGGATGGCTGACGGTTGTACCATACGAGTGGCTTATCCTTGTTTGCTACTCCGCTGCTTGATGAGGAACCACCGGATGATCCACATCCTACCATTGAAAGTGCCATTGTTGCTGCTGCAATCACAGCTAAGATTTTTTTCTTCTTCATACTCTTTCCTCCTATGAATTAAAATGTTGAACCGTTCATCGTGCTACTTTTGTTCATTTTGTACACTTTTTTTGAACTTTTCCCTGTCTCATTGACTAAATTTATTATATTTAGAATGAGGGTCGGAAAGAATAGAATATTTTTGGATAGATTAGCAATTTTTTTCGATTATATAAAATTTTTATAGTTATTTTGACGAATCCGCCTGTGGTTTTCCTGAAACTGCACAAAAAATTCCTTTTTCTTCGCAGATTTGAAGCACATTTACCAATGATTTTATATTTTTTTCATCTTATATTTTTTCCGCTGTCCCTGTATTTCTGTAAAGCCAAATGCCAAAACTCCGACCATTCCAAACGCCATCATTTTGATAAGGCTTTCATAATAGGTATCCAGATTACCAGACCACCTCATAAGATCCTTCGCATGTACAAAACACCCCTGGAACGAAGAAGCTCTATAGTAACGATCTGAAAGTTCTGATGCCTGTATCACCATTGCCATATCTACCCGAAATGCCAGATAAAGCCATGCGGCTGACACCACTACACATAACAAAAAGCTTACGATCGACAGTTTTTCGCCCTTCCACTTATATCCATAGATTACCGCGGCTCCCATCGCGAGCCCGGCATAGCTTGTCACAAATCCAATGCGTGCGATCAGGAAGATCAACAGCGCACCCAGAACGCCACCGCCAATCGCACCGAGCAGGCCAAGTGCATAATTCTCCCGCACGACATAATCGTCTTCCCGGTTCAGTTTCAACGCATATTCCGTCATCTTCGCAGATTCCGCATTTAAAAAGGAATAGCCGTCCTCTACCTGATAGACATCCGTTGGTCCCTGCACACCTCTGGCATCACAATTATAATATTGATATCGTTCAAATTGTGTGATCATACCCTCCAGCAGATTCTTGATCAACTGCACATTCTTCTTTGTGCCACCACGAATCGGAATATACACCGCAATACTAAATCCTTTTGGTATGATCCTGCCGCCTCTTGGAAGTACTGCGCGCATCGTTCCCCACACATCTACAGACACTGGTGTCTGATCGTTGGAAACCGAAAATGCAACCATCATCATTTTTTTGCCGGTACCGGTACCCGGTTTCACGACATATGTATATCCCCGGTACACACCATGCAACTGGCTTTCCATTCCCATCCGCATTGCCTGTAGCTCCCCAGCTAATTTCGTTAATATCCTTCTATTCGATGCCATCCGACAATTCCTCCTCTGTTTGACACTTTCGTCTCATCATATTCCCTTTTCACAGGGATAGCAAATTTTATTTTCTATACCGCCAGGCGGCTGAATTCTTCCAGATTCCATACCTTTGTCACAATATCCGAATAAAACTCCGGCTCATGACAGACCAAAAGCACAGAACCATGATATTCTTTCAAAGCACGCTTTAACTCATCCTTTGCTTCCACGTCCAGATGGTTCGTCGGCTCATCCAAAATCAACAGATTTGTCTCCCGGTTGATAAGCTTACACAGACGCACCTTTGCCTGCTCACCACCACTTAACACACGCACCTTGCTCTCGATATGCTTCGTCGTAAGTCCGCATTTCGCCAGTGCTGAACGCACCTCGTACTGCGAATATCCCGGAAACTCCTGCCAGATCTCCTCCAGACAGGTATTCTCCGTGCCTGCCATCTCCTGTTCAAAATACCCCTTATATAAATAATCGCCAAGCTCGACCTTACCGGATAACGCTGGAACAATACCAAGCAGACTTTTTAAAAGCGTACTTTTACCAATTCCGTTTGTTCCGATGACCGCGATCTTCTCGCCGCGCTCCATCCGCAGATTGATCGGCTTAGAAAGCGGCGCATTCTTATCGTATCCAATGACAAGGTCTTCGGTCTCAAAAAGCATCTTGCCCGGTGTCCGCGCCTCTTTGAAATAAAACTCCGGCTTTGGTTTCTCCTTGGCAAGCTCGATCACTTCCATCTTGTCAAGCTTCTTCTGTCTCGACATCGCCATATTTCTTGTGGCAACCCGTGCTTTGTTTCTCGCCACGAAATCCTTCAGTTCATTGATTTCCTGCTGCTGTTTCCGGTAGGCGGCCTCCTGCTGTGCCTTCTTCGCCTCGTAAACCTCTAAGAACTTATCATAGTTTCCGACATAGCGGTTCAGTTCCTGATTCTCCATATGATAGATGATATTCACAACATCATTTAAGAACGGAATATCATGACTGATTAAGATAAATGCATTCTCATATTCCTGCAGATACCGCTTCAGCCACTCAATATGCTCCGCATCGAGATAGTTCGTCGGCTCATCCAAAAGCAGAATCTCCGGCTTCTCCAAAAGCAGCTTCGCAAGCAACACCTTTGTACGCTGTCCACCACTCAGATCCATCACATCATGGTCAAGCCCAAGCTCCAGAAGTCCGAGTGCCCGTGCCACCTGCTCAACCTTCGAGTCAATCATATAGAAATCATGATTCGTCAGCATATCCTGCAGCGTACCAACCTCTTCCAGCAACTCCGTGATTTCATCATCCGTCGCATCTGCCATGCTCTCATAGATCTCGTTGATGTTCTGCTCCATATCAAACAGATATGAAAATGCGGACTTCAGGACATCTTCGATCGTCATGCCCTTTTCCAGCACAGCATGCTGATCCAGATATCCAACCCGCACATGTTTGTTCCATTCCACCTTACCTTCGTCCGGTGCGAGCGTGCCAGTCACAATATTCATGAAGGTACTTTTTCCCTCGCCATTCGCGCCGACCAGCCCGATATGCTCGCCCGCCAGCAGGCGGAACGATACATTCTTGAAAATGGCTCTGTCACCAAAGCCATGTGTTAAATTCTCTACATTTAAAATCATATATACTCCTTAATTGGGAATGTTCTGCCGTATTATTTGTCAGCCTTATTCACGCCAAGCAGTCCTTTGATCACAAATCCGATACCCACGCCGATCGTGCCGAGAATCAACGCCAGCTCCAGTCCGGTCATATACCGCATCGATACATTCAATGAAATGACAAGGCATACAAAAAACGCAATGCACAAGCCGATCAGTGAAAGTCCGGTCAGCATGTTCGGCTTCACAATAAATGCGATAATTCTTTCATTCGTTCCTCCCTGTTTCCCTCTTAGAAAATAATTACATACCTGATTTCGATTCTACCATACTTCGACAAAGCTGTACACAAGAAACTAGAGCCACTTGTTCTGACCCGCTATCTTAGAAATATACTTCCATAATTTTTCAAAAAACTTTATACTATGCTGTTCTGAGATCAGCATAAACACCCTCCAGCAGATATGGGATCATGTATCGTCCCTCTCTAACCAGACCTGCAATCACTTTCGGATCCTTACGATCATTATATCTCAACTCATCAAGAGTTTTCGCATAGACATATCGTCTTTTTCGGTTAGCATCTGTCCAGCTATATGCTCTTTTTTATATAAGCTCTTTATCCAAAAGGAAATCAATCACATTGATGTTCAAAATGCCGTTATCATCATACCAACGCTTTCCAATATCTTTCCTTACCACAATTTTAGGGAAAGAATCTCCAGCAAGTGTAAATGGTCTGAGTTCTACCTCTGCTTTTTCATCAGTAGGCATCGCATACGCTGACTGGATATAGGTTCGTTTTCCTCCTGAATTTACGACAAAATCTATTTCCCTTGGAGTACGAACTGAACTTCCTTTTTCATTGAGTGTCCTTGCGTAAACAACACCAACATCAACGGAAAACTGCCTGATGTTCAACTCATTATATATGATGTTCTCCATTATATGAGTCATTTCCTGCTGACGGAAACCGATTCTTGCATTTCTAAGTCCAATATCTTCGCAGTAATATTTATTTGGCGAGTCAAAATAGGATTTTCCTTTTACATCATATCGCTTACTTCCCGAAAAAAGGAACGCATCTTCCAAATGTCCGATATATTCCCGAATCGTGTTGGCGGACACACCGCCCCCTTGTTTAGATTTCAGAGTGTTCGCAATTTTAGTCGGATTTGTTAATGAACCTACCGATGAACATAGCAAATCTAAAATCTGCTCCAGAACATCTTGCCTTTCAATTCTCTTACGTTCAACAATGTCCTTAATATACACATCTGAGAAAAGTGATTTCAGATAATTCATCTTAGCCGTATCATTAGGTCTTGACAAAATAAGCGGCATACCGCCATAGAATGCGTATTCGTCAAATGCTTCATTTTTATCCCCACCAACCGCAGAGTAATATTCCGCAAAGCTGAGTGGGTGTACTCTTATTTCATCACTTCGTCCTCTAAATTCAGTAAGAATGTCACTGGAAAGCATTTTTGAATTACTTCCGGTTACATAAACATCTAAATTGGATAAACCTCTCAAATCATTAAGAGCATCGTAAAAAGTAATTTTCTTACCGTCCGGATTATATGGATTAGCCACCTCATCAGACATTTGAATTTCATCAACGAAAAGATAATACTCTTCTTTGCCCTTTTCCACTTTCTCTCTCACATACGACGAAAGAATCAGCGGATTACGATATTTAATATCCTTTGCAAGGTCAAGCTCAATCGTAATAATCTGTTCTTCTTTTACACCATTTTCAATCAGGTAATCCCGGTATATATTTTTAAGAAGATATGATTTACCACATCTCCTGATACCGGTAATTACTTTCACTAATCCATCAAAACGATATGAAATCAACTGCTCAAGGTAACTATCACGCTTAATTTCCATAAAATCCGCTCCATTTCATTGAAAATTTCTGCCCATTTAGGCTTTTTCAATCAATATTATATATGTTTTCTATCAGGTTTTCAAGTTCTCATTGAAAATTATAGCCCAAAAAGGCTAAAATATTCAGTGAAAACATTTTTAGCCTTCTCCCCATAACTCAAAAAGGTGCTGCACACCTGCAAACACCTCTTGGCCAATTTCCATATTCACATCTTCATTATATTCTGCTATATTTACTTCTGTTATTTTTTTGTTTCATTTTTCAACTATTTTTTCGATGAATCCGTATTTACTCTATGTTTCTTTGCGGTAATAATAAATCCCGCTCCAGAAAGAATGAACAGTGTAAACAGCCATGCAACCGGTGTATTATCTCCGGTCTTTGGAACATCATCTTTCTTGACATCTGTTGTCTGTGCCGTATTATTGTTGTCTTTATCACTATCTGATGTATTTTTTACAACAGTAAAAGCCGTACTTGCAGAACCATCCGTCCAAAGGATTTCAAATGTATGCGCTCCCACAGAAAGGGTATTCAGATAGTCTGTTTTCAGTGTGACAATGGTAGAACCTTCCTTTACGGTGTAGTTCTTTCCGTCTACAAGGATTCCGTCAACCTTAACTCCCACGAATTTAGAAAACGCTCCACTTCCCCTGATAGAAAGGCTTCCATCTGAATTCTGTGTCCAACTGCTGTTTGCACCATCCAAAATATCATAATCTACCTGTTCAGGATCAGAAGTCTGGCTTTCCTGCTTAAATGTAACTTCTATGGTGTGATTTGTATTTACATCACTAAAGGTGTAGCTTGTGGCTACTGTCACTTCCAAACCGTCTACCTTTAAGGTATCAATCACATATCCGGATGATGGACTAATCGTAAATGTCTGGCTGCTCCCCGCTGTTACCTTGACAGCTCCACTAGGAGAAATCGTTCCGTTTGCTCCGGCTGTGGCTGTAATGCTGTACTCTGTCACGGGAACCGCTTCATAAATTGCTTTCACGCTTACTTCTTCTGCCTGCATGATAAAGCTGGTTGTTTCACTCGTACTGCTTGCCAGAGTAATATTTCCGCTTACTATTTCCCATTCCTTAAACTGCTGTCCGCTTGGTGTAGCACTTGCTGTAATGGTGTCACGCGTCGAATTATAGTTCCCACCTACGGCACCCTTACCGCAGATTAAATTCGGCATCTCCTTCATACTGTCTATCCTAACGTGCCGTTTCCTGCGGCACGTTTTTATCTGCATAGTCTTGACCATTCCCTTACTTTCCCGTATAGTTTTTGAGTAATCGAGTAGGAGGGAAAATTAAATAAATTTCCCCGACCTCTCACACCACCGTGCGTACGGTTCCG
>CAVGQQ010000026.1:0-44609 GCA_963631525.1 bacterium | reverse complement strand
GATTTCTGTCCGTCGGACCAGAGATTTGCTTACAGCTTCCTTCAGATTCCACCTCACGATGGACACCCTTGCTGTTCAGCTATACACTTCCCACTATCTGGGCGTGTTCGGGACTTGCACCCGTTAGAGCGCGCCCATGGCGCGCAAACACAAAACGGAGGGTGTTCCAATCTCTGGACACCCTCCATCTCTATTTGTTTCTATTTTTCTTATTTCTTGATATATGCCTGTGTTTTCACACTCGTAATACCCTGATAGCTTCTCGCTGGTGCATTACCGCCCTTTGGCACGAGCACAATCTGGATACCTTCCAGACGCTTTGCGAGTCCTGCGGTTCCGGCAGCTTCGCCGTTCTTTGCCCAGCCAAGCCAGCCGTAAGACTGTGCATGTACACGATAGTATACGTCATAATGCTCTGCCATCTCGCCTGTCAATGCAATACGGATTGCTTCAAGACGCTTCGCACGTCCGCTTGTTCCAGCCATCTGACCGTCACGGAACCATGTATTGGAATTGTTCTCGTCACCCTGCCAGCCGATGGACTGTACATGTGTCGTATAAACGATGCTTCCGCTGTATGGCTTGTTCGTAAGCTTGATGTTGATGCCTTCGAGTCGCTTTGCCTGTCCGGAAGTACCACTCATCTGTCCGTTATACTTCCATCCCTGCCATCCAAAGGTCTGTACGTGTGTGCGATATGCAACATTTACATTTGCCTCACCTGCCACACTTGGGTTGGTATTGGACGTTGCCTGATTGCCAACCACCGGAGAAGAACCAGCCTTTGCTACATAGCTTGCTGTCTGATGTACACCAGATGCAGCATTGACATCTGCATAATTTAATCCCGGTGCAGCCGCACCCTTCTTCACTACAACAACCTGAATTCCTTCGAGTCGCTTTGCATAGCCTGCTGTTCCAGATGGCGCACCATTCTTTACCCAGCCAAGCCAGCCATAAGACTGTGCATGCACTCTGTAATAAACATCATACTTATCTTTATCTGCGCCTGTAAGCTGGATCTTGATTGCTTCCAGTCTCTTTGCCTCGCCCTCAGTTCCGTTCATCTCGCCGTTTGCGGACCAAGGTAACCAGCCATAACTCTGGCAATGGGTTGTGTACTGGATGCCAAGGTTGTCATTTCCATAGACACGGATCTTGATACCTTCCAGTCTCTTTGCCTTGCCACTTGTACCAGCCATCGTACCATTTACAAACCACTTGCTTGCATTGTTCTCGTCACCCTGCCAGCCAAAGGTCTGTACATGAGTTGTGTAACGGATCGTCACATCCGGTGTCACAACCGGTTCTGGTGTAGGCTCCGGATCAGGTGTCGGTGTTGGTGATGGAAGCTTTGCGATTGCTTCCTTTGCAAGGACTGTCTTGCAGACAGTACATTCCTTATGTCTGCTTCCTTCTGCCTCGGCGGTTGCTGCCTTATCTACGATCCAGTCGCTGGATGTATGATCTTTCTTGGCAATCGCTTCACCTGTTTTAAGCTTCTGCTTACAGTCTACACAGTAAGTATCACCCGTATAGCCTGCTTCTGTACAGCTTGCTTCCTTTGCGTTTCTGACTTCTGTGTTCTCATGCTTGCAAACCTTCTTGTCGCATATCACATAATCAGAGCAATGGCTGAGTACTAATGTAACCATGCCATTTTCTACTACAACACTGTCGATCGGCTCTAACACATTTGTCTCTTTGTTGATATGGTAGTAATAAACCGTAGTTCCATCTGCATACTGGTCGCCAACAGCAATCGTTACCTTCGTATTCTTAGGAAGCTCACCATCATGCGCAAATGCTACTACACACTTCGTTGCATCTGGATCAGTCAGTTCATCGACTACCTCCTGATCCCCATAGCCTTCCGCATTCTCAAACACTTCCAGCTTCGTATTCACGCCGCCTGTGATATCTGCCTCCTTCAGAGAGTCTGCATCAAAGCTCCATGTATATTCTACCGTTCCGTCCGATGCTTTCTTGCTGACCTCTAGAGAAACTTCTGCCTCCTTCAAGCTGTTCAATACATCTGAAGATATGGTTGCCTGACTGTCATCGGTGTAAGACGCCTGAATATTGCTGATCTGCTCCTCACCATCATTATCCGAATTATATTGTGATACAACATCAATACTCTTCTTGATCGCATCCTCTGAGATGCCACCCTTTTGTTCTACCTTGACTGTTGCTTCTGCTACTTTTCCAGTCGCGTCCTTATCTTCTGCTATTATAATTAACGTGTCATCATCGGTTGTGTCTACGGTCGTCTCAACCTTCTCACCATTCTCCGTCGTCTCTTTCGTTGATTCTAACGATGTCTTTGTCGTTGTTACAACAACACCGTCATTGTCCCCTTCTACCCACAAATAATACGTCTGTTCTTCATTTGCGAGATTATTAAATGTCACACTTGACGTTTCATCTGCGATTGGTGCATCATCCAGATCAGTATAAACGACAAGTCCTGCATTCTTCGTTGCTGTAATCTCTACCTTATTCTTTGCAGGAACCTTGAAGCTGTACAACTTACCAGTTGCTTCTTTGTATGTTACATAACCATCTGCATCTACATATGCACGTTTAACCGTCAATACTTTATCCACCGATGTAGTATATGATTCTGGTAATTCGATTGCCAGATCTGCATATCTTCCCAATGTCTCAGTGGTGCTTATCTTTTTGATTGTCAATGTTCCATCCAAATCACCACGTTTGTCTGACATCAGATACACATCCACATACGCTGACGAATCATTTGTATATATGTAATTCATCGTATCATACCAGACATCCTCATAGGTCTGGTAATTACCATCCTGATCAAAGATCCAGATTCTACCTTGGAACGTATCTGCGGTAAACTTGACAGATGCCCACGGCTCTACAACATATTTATACAGCTTTCCAGTTGTTTCAACATAGCTTTCTTCTATATTGCCCGTGTTCGAATCTTCACCCGTGCATTTGAATACATATTTCTTTTCATCCTGACTTGTGAGTGCTGTCTTCTCTTCTTTGATTGTTTCTGCTTCTGCCAGATTGGATGTCAGCAATCGATCCTCTTTTACATCGGATAATGTAAGTTCAATCTCTGCATCCGGATTCTCACTATCCTGTGAAATCAAAATATATGTTTTGTCTCCATCCACCAGATAATAATCCTTATTATACTCCTTGTTTTCAAATGCATACGTATCTATGATGTATTGATTCTTATCAAATACAGTCACAGATACATTGGAAGCATCCTGTTTGGATGTCAGGCTCAGACTGTACATACCCGGAGCATCCAGATAATACAATTTTGCATGCTTATATTGGCAAACCGTAGATCCACCCATTCCGCTGTAATACGTTACGTCCTTCATATAGGATTGATCCGATTCATTATACTGGTATGTCACCGCGTTGCCTTTTTCCAGCTTTTCTGCTGTGTCAAACTTCGCAGAAAGAAGTTCAACCTGACTCACATCGATTGTTATCGTTTCTGAATATTCGCTTATATTACTCCAGATATAATATGTCTTATCCGTATCTGTTGTATTTACAGCAGATACTTGATTGTTACCCTCAACTGCCTTGTTAAAATCCTCCTCATACAAATACATATACCAGCCAGATTCTTCAGACTTGAACATATAGGTTGTATGTTTTGGAACAGTAACCTTCATAAGATTACCATAACCAAAAGAGAAGTTATTGTCATAGCCTACCAGATATGCATATTCCTTTTCAAGCCTCGGCAATGTAACTGAACCCGCCTGTATGACAGCGTCCGATATTTCAACTGCACTATCCTTTAACGAATCAATCTTCGTCATCTGGTTCAAAGAAATCTGAATCGGCAGCAATTCCTCGGAACCCTCGATTGCAATATAATAGGTTCCTTCTGTAAACAGATCCATTCTTCGAGTATAGTTTCCTGAATTAACCAAATGATTTCCACCAGATACATATGCGTCATATTTGTCATAATAACTCCAAACTGTAAATGTCCAGCTTCCATCACCGTAAGTCTCACTATAACTCGTATCCAATGTATAGACTTCATTTTCCGGTACAGTGAACTTCAACCAATAGCTTTCTTTCTTCGTATTCTTTGCTATGTTTGTATTATAATCCCATGCTGTAAAAGATATATTCTGTTTCTTCAAATCACTAAGCAGCTTCGCATCCTTCAATGTAAGCTCTGCAATATCGGCACTCTCAATCGGAGTTGCGGGCGTCTGCTGTTTGATCTCGCCAAACGTAACCTTCGAGAACGGGCTCTTTACAAACACATAATAGGTCTTATCTGCATCACTGTTGTTCTGAAGAACACCCTTTATCGCATTTTCGTTCCAATTACTGGATCGTACATAATCCGATGTATCGACCATAGCTCCACTTACCTGCTCATAAATGTCAACTCTTCCCTTATCTGCCTCAATTGCAGCTTCATAGTCCGCAGGAATCGTGATCTGATACAGCTTACCACAGAACACACTTCTGTCAATCTTCACAATCTGCTTATCTTCATCCGATACAACATCTTCCGTTGCTGCCTTTATCGTTTGTGCAGAATCCAGAATATCCTTTATTTCCGGTACATCTTTCTCTATGAAGATTGTAACACCCTGCATATCTTTTGCTTCTGTAATTGCCTGATTATCTACTGTGTATTGAAGCTTAAAATAATAGGTTTCTCCATTTTCCAAATACGATGACAGTACATCCATCTTATCATAGTTATTCGTACTAACATTATTTATATATCCCGCATAATCACCATTCTCATCGGATGAATACATGTCCAGTCCCATAGATTTAAATGTATCCAGATCTGTTCCGGTGTATTTTAATCCAATGGCATACGTTCCCTCATCCGGCACGGTAAACTGATATACATGTCCATTCCAATATTCCGTAGTTCCTGCATACGTATATTCCACTGTCTGTGCATCTGTTGTAACCGTATTATCGCCTACCTGTAATTCCGGTACTTCACGCAACTGGATACTCTTTTTCATTTTCACAGATACCGTAGCATTTACCGTTTGATTTACCGGAATTAATACATAATATTTCTTAATGGTATCTGAATCATTATAAACATCATAACTTGCTGTGCCAACCGTTTGCCGGCTTTCTTCATCCGCCAAATCTGTATATACAGAATAATTTGTATAACTACTATCGTTTGCAAGCTTAAACGTTGCACTTGTCTTGGCTGGTACATCAAATGTTACAAGCGCACCCTCTGTATAACACGGGCGTGCTGGAGTATAATCATACTCATATGACACATACTTAATCAGTCTTGCATCATTTTCAGCAAATGTGATCGGTGTTTCCTCTGTCAAAGATACAGCCTTTTCTGCATATGCATCTATAGTTTCAATCTCCTCACAGTCAATCGTATATATCTGCGTTTCTTCATCCTCTGGAACGCCAATATAATATGTCTTTTCTGCATCTGTATCATTGTTCAAAATCAGGTATTGTCTGGACCCTGTTGAACTGCCACTTCTGGAGAAACCTTCTTCTAATTCGATACGATTTTCAGCCAGCACTAGGACATTCGACGTATATGTATCATCTGCTTTCTGAACGATTACACTTGCCATCTTCCCAGCAGCCACAGAAATTTTATAAATACGATGCTGATATCCATAAGCACCAGCCCTCCAGCTGCTGTCTTCTGAAGTTGATGTATAGGATTCTCCCTTTACAAGCTCTGGAATTGTAAGCTCTGACAATTTCTCTGCATCATCCAGCGAAATCGACACATTCTCTGCGTTAGCTACATTCCTTATAAAAATATATCCATTTTCAAACAGTAACTGTTCTTCCTGTGAATTGCTCTCATCCGTATACGTCTCTGAAGTACACTGATATTGCCCCTCCTGATTCAACGGGAAAACCTCTATTTGAAAATATCCGCCATTATTATCAAGATTCAACGTGTAATATCCCGATTCAAAGGAGCTTTTATATAACCATCCATCGCATACATACCAGTTATCCGGACTTACATCTTTTATATAATTATCTGCATTCGTGTCCAATGTAATGGTCTGATTTAAAGTTATATCCGCTGCCTTGTCCTTGTATTCAGAAATCTTTTTTCCGGGTGTAAATGTAATTGTATAACTCTCTGGTATCTCGTCTCCGTATGGATTTCCCCGTGGAATCCACAAATATATAGTATCTTTTTCACTATTATTGTTCTCTGAATTTCCCTGTGAATATCCATCGTCTATGTGATCTTCTTCATACCATAATAGTTCACTTTCCAAGTCTGTTTTTACTCTGATAGTTTCTCCCTCTAATTTCCGTATCTGATACAACGTACCCTGATCCGTTTTTGTCTGCTTCTGGGTATTATCACCTTCCTGATAATATGACGCAACATATTCATACGAATCGGTCGTCCATGTCTGATCCGTGAACGTCACATCTTCGCCCTTGGTCAGGTCTACCGGCACATAATCACCTGCCGCAATCAGATCCGACAGCTTCTTTGTGTCTGTTGTACCGGTTCCGGTCTCTTCCGCCCGTACAACTAGGTACTGGTTTGAAATCAACGGCAGCACCATACAGAGCGTCAGTATGACCGCCATTAACTTCTTGCAAGCTTTCCATTTTTGCATACGCTTCTCTCCTCTCAGCTTTTTATTTTTGTTTCTGGTATTACCCATTGTTCCTATCATAGCACATAAAAATGTCATTTTTTACGTTTGTGCAAAATTGGCAAGTATTTATGCAAAATTGGTATTTTTTACAGATTCTTTGCCATATAGCCAGAAACTGGAAACCAAAAATTGTATAGCTTTCCACAGATTTGTAAATCCTTTCTAGTAGTGAACAAAAGGATTACAGGAGATACGAATTTATGGCTGGAAATAAAGTAGTAATCTGTGGAGTCAACACAAGCAAGCTCCCACTGCTTTCTGAGGATGAAAAGCGGGCACTCTTCGCCCGCATGAACGCAGGAGATAAAAGTGCCAGAGAAGAATTTATCCGTGGAAACCTCCGACTTGTTCTGAGTGTGATCCAACGATTCTCCGGCAACAACATCGAAAGCTCCGATGACCTTTTTCAAGTCGGCTGCATCGGGCTGATCAAAGCACTGGATAATTTCGATCAGACACTGGATGTCAAATTCAGTACCTACGCTGTACCTATGATAATCGGTGAATGCCGTCGCTACATGCGCGACAACAACACGATCCGCGTCTCACGCTCACTCCGGGACATCGCCTACAAAGCGATCTACACGCGGGATATCCTGACGAAGAAAAACGACCGCGAACCAACGGTTGATGAGATTGCCAAAGAATTAGAGCTTCCAAAAGAAGATATTGTGACCGCCTTAGATGCGATTGCCACACCGATGTCTCTGTTCGAGCCGGTATATCAGGAGGGACAGGATGTCTTATATCTGATGGATCAGGTCAAAGACAAAAAGAACAAAGAAGAGAACTGGGTACAATCACTTGCATTGCAGGAAGCGATGCAACGGCTCGACGAGCGGGAATTAAACATCATCCGTTTGCGTTTTTTCGAAGGAAAAACACAAACAGAAGTTGCCGACGAGATTGCGATCTCACAGGCACAGGTCAGCCGTTTAGAAAAAAATGCGTTAAAATCCATGCGGCATTATCTGTCGAATGAATAATTGTCTGTAAAAAGGTGGGAGCCCCATGACTGAAAATGTCATGAAGCTCCCTATAGTATGAAAAACAAAACACAATATTATTTTACCGTACCCAGTATTTGAATTCTTCATCACCCATACGGATATAGTCATCATTTTTCAGCATGACATCAAATCCTGGTTGAATCATCTTTCCATTTACATAGGTGTGGTTCGTTGAATTTTCATCGCGGATATAACATTCTCCATTGCTGATACGGAAGCTGCAATGCTTCCGGCTTACCTTCCGGTTATCTGGAATCTGATAATCACACTCGGAAGACTTTCCTACTAAGAACTCGGTCTTCTCAATTGGGATCAGCGCGTTCGTTCTGGAACGAACGAGATATGGAGTGATGTTATTATAACTCATCTGCTGTAAGACTGTTGTCTCGCCCTCGCCGAGGTCGATATCGTCTTTCAGGATTTCTTCCTTCTGCAGTTCGATAATAAATGTATAGAACTCACGCAATGAGAACATCAGCCGGCTGTCCAGATAATGCAGGATCTGGTCAACACAGTTGACACACTGCATATCCGCAAACCGGATCTTGCTGATGAAATTCTGTACAAACTCACAGACATTGCAGTCCGCAAAATCCTTCTCGATCGGCATGTAAATCAACTGTACATGCAGATTCGACAGTTCAATATACATATACTTTGTGTTCAGAAGTACCTTCTTGATCGGCATATTGCGATCTTCAAAGTACAACAACTGATTCAGTATATTGGACAGAATTGAAAGGAACTCGCCCTTGTACAACTGCTTCTTCAAGAACTGACCGAGCGGCAACGTTGCCGGAATCTTATAAGACAGAACACGCACGCCCTCCACAACACTCTGCTGACAGGTGGACTGGTTTCCAAGGAAAAATGCATTAAATCCTTCCATCTCTGTCTGATTTACGATCACGGTATCTTCTATTCTGAAATTCAAATTAAATTCGTCATAACTTTCCTGTACTTGATCCACGGTTTTTCCCCCTGTTACATTTTATTGCAGGTGAAACTCTGATATTGCACCTTCAATCGTCTTATCAGCAGCTTCCTTACCATATTTTTCAACATCCATACGGCTCTTCGCCATATGCGTCAGATTTCCGTTTCCATTGACACAGCCACCCTGACATGCCATGCCCTCCATGAAGTTTCCATCCAACATATTTCTGCGCAGCTTCAACAGCGCAATCTTACATTCTTCAATACCATCGCAGACAACCGGCTTCAATTCGAAGTCCTCTGCACCCTGTTCTTTCATTCCCTGCTTCACAGCACTGCTCAGACCGCCTGTGTGAGCAAAGATACGTCCAAAGTAAGAAGCATTCTCCAGACCTTCCTCTTCCAGTGTCGTGATGTCGATCTCCCGGCTGTCAAGCACTGCCTGCAGCTCTTCGAAGGTCAGTGCACTGTCGATATACGGTGCAACGCTCTCCTTGCGGATCTCCATCTTCTTCGCAGTACAAGGTCCGATAAATACAACTTTCGCCGTCGGATCCTGCTCCTTGATATGTTTGCCGATCATCGCCATCGGTGACAAGGTAGAAGATACATACGGCAGCATATCCGGGAAGTTCTTCTCCACATAGGATACAAATGCCGGACAACAAGAACTCGTCAGCATGCCCTTCTCCCGCAGCTCCTGTGATTCATGCCATGTCGTCATATCTGCACCAAGCGCAACCTCCACAACCTCATCAAAGCCAAGCGCCTTGATTCCGCTGATGACCTGTCCACGCTTCGCGTAAATAAACTGACCGGCAATTGCAGGCGCAACCGCTGCATAAACCTTGTAGTTCTTGCCATGATCGCTGTCCTTGATCATATTGATAACCTGTAATATGTATGATTTCTCATTGATGGCACCAAACGGACACTGATATACACACGCGCCACACGCGATACATTTATCGTTATCAATCTTCGCTTCCTGATCCTCGTTCATCGTGATCGCGCCAATCTTACATGCCTGCTGGCATGGACGCTTAAAGTCTGAAATGGCACTGTACGGACATGCCTTTGCACAGGCACCGCACTCTTTACATTTCGACTTGTCGATATGGGCTTTCTGATGATCATCAATCGTGATAGCTCCGAACTTACATGCATCCGCACAACGGTGTGCCAGACAGCCACGACAGTGCTGTCCGACTTCGTATCCGCCAACCGGACACTCGTCACAGGCGATCTCCATAACTTCAATAACATTGCCATTGTCCGGATTGCCGCCCATTGCCATCTTGACCTGTTCACTCACGATCGCGCGCTCCTTGAATACACAGCATCGCATCGTTGGTTTCTTGCCCGGAATAATCTTCATCGGAATATCTAAGATTCCTTCGAGCAGTGTGCCATCCCACGCCATACGCGCAACTTCGCGCAGCACTTCATAACGAAAATATTGGGTTCTGGTGTCAAATTTTCTCATATTCTTTGTAGAGAGTATTCTCTCCTTCTCCTAATTCTATGTCGTATCCTAAAACATATATAAATATCTTAATATTTCTGATAATTTCTGTCAACGGAAACCGCATATTTTTAAATAATTTTTAGTGAAGCTCCCCTTGTCCCTGCGAAAGCATCTCTTCTTTCACTTCATACAGTTTTTTCGACAGATCAACGTAATGGATATGCGGATTCGTAAATCGCTGTTCCTCCTCCCAGATCTGGTGATCAAGCTGCTCTGTCACATATGCTTTGATCGCATCCAGCTCCGGCTTGTCATATACAAGCTTTCCATCGCGGAAGATCGGCACCTGCAGTTCCTTCACATCCACATTCTCAAACTTCATCTTCTTCCAAGGCTTCACCGGATCCACATAGGCAAATGGCTCATCTCCATTTACCTCCTCGTCGTACATCGTGATCAGATCGGCAAGTGCATACCCGGTTTCCCGGCTATAAATACGCCACAGCTTCTTTCTGCCCGGATTTGTGATCTTCTCGACGTTCTCAGAGATCTTGATTTTCGGTACAAACTCCCCGGCATCATTCTGTACAGCAGCAAGCTTATACACACCGCCAAAGACCGGATCTGATTTTGATGTGATCATACGCTCTCCGACACCATACGAATTGATGCTTGCATTCTGTTTCTTGAGCGACTGCATCAGGAATTCGTCGACACTGTTTGACACGACGATCTTGCAGTCCTGCATATCCTGTGCGTCGAGTGTCTTACGGATCTTCTTGGAGAAATACGCCAGATCACCACTGTCGATGCGGACACCCTTCAGACGTTTTCCAGCAGGCTCCAACACTTCCTTTGCGACACGGATCGCATTGACCAGACCGCTGTTTAAGATATCATAGGTATCAATCAGCAGTGTACAGTTGTCTGGATAAACTTCTGCATATGCCTTAAATGCTTCGTATTCATTGTCAAAAAACTGTATCCAGCTATGCGCCATCGTACCGATTGCAGGTACGCCAAACCGTTCATCTGCCATGACCGTTGCTGTCGCAGCCGCACCACCGATATAAGCGGCTCTTGCACCAAGGATGGCTGCATCCCCGCCATGCGCACGTCTCGCACCAAACTCCATGACAACCGCACCACTCTCGGCTGCGGTCCGGCAGATCCGGGACGCCTTTGTCGCGATCAATGACTGGAAATTCATCGTAAGCAGCAGCATTGTCTCGATCAGCTGCGCCTCAATGACCGGTGCAGTCACCGTAACAAGCGGCGTATTCGGATAACAGATTGTGCCCTCTGGTAGCGCATCAATATTGCCTGTAAATTTAAAATCAGCCAGATAGTTCAGGAATCCCTCAGAAAACTCGCCCTTGCTCCGCAGGAATTCGATATCCTCTTCCGAGAAATGCATGTTCTCAATGTATTCGATCAGCTGCTCCAACCCAGCAGATACAACAAATCCACCATTGTCCGGATTCTTCCGGTAGAACATATCAAACACGACCATCTTATCTTTGAACCCTTTTTCAAAATATCCGTTGGACATTGTCAGTTCGTAATAGTCCATCAGCATTGTCAGATTTCTCATAGAATAAACCTCTCTATTAAAAAACTGCTGCACCAAAGCGTTTGGTGCAACAGCCTTTGTTTTATTATTTCGTCTTAGTTATTAAATCCACGATAAATGATATCAGATCTCTTTGGTCCGTTGGAAACCATTGTAATCGGGAATCCAATCTGCTCTTCGATAAACTCGATATACTTACGGCAGTTCTCTGGAAGATCCTCATACTTCTTGATTCCGCGGATATCCTGCTTCCATCCTGGAAGTACCTTATATACAGGCTTTGCCTTCTTTAACTTTGCAGTTGTAGGGAAGTCCGTTGTTACCTCTCCGTCGATGTCATAGCCGACACAGACTGGAATCTCATCGAGATAACCAAGTACATCCAATACTGTAAATGCAACATCGGTAGTACCCTGAATACGACAACCATACTTGGATGCCACACAGTCAAACCATCCCATACGTCTTGGACGTCCGGTTGTTGCACCAAACTCGCCTCCATCACCACCGCGGCGGCGAAGCTCATCGGCTTCCTCACCGAAGATCTCACTGACAAACTCACCTGCACCAACAGCAGAAGAATATGCCTTACATACTGTGACGATCTGCTTGATCTCATATGGTGGAATACCTGCACCGATCGCACCATAGGCTGCCAGTGTGGAAGAAGATGTTACCATTGGATAGATACCGTGATCCGGATCCTTCATGGAGCCAAGCTGTCCCTCTAAGAGGATATGCTTTCCTTCCTTGATTGCATTATACAAATAAGCAGATACATCACATACGAACGGAGCAACCATCTCCTTGTACTCCATCAATGTGTTGTACACTTCATCGACTGTCAGAAGTGGCTTCTTGTACAGATACTCTAACAATACGTTCTTCGATGCGATCACACGTCCGATCTTGTCGCGCAGTGCTGCCTCATCGTCGAACAACTCACTTACCTGAAAACCAATCTTTGCATATTTATCTGAATAAAACGGAGCGATACCGGACTTTGTGGAACCGAATGACTTTCCAGCCAGTCTCTCCTCTTCGTATTCATCAAACAATACATGATACGGCATTACCATCTGTGCACGATCCGATACGAGGATCTTCGGCATTGGAACGCCCTTGTCTGTAATCGACTTTACCTCGTTGAACAGTACCGGGATATTCAGTGCAACACCATTTCCGATAATGCTGGTTGTATGGTCATAAAATACGCCGGAAGGAAGTGTATGCAATGCAAACTTTCCATAGTTATTTACGATTGTATGACCTGCATTTGCTCCACCCTGAAAACGCACGATGATATCTGCCTTCTCTGCGAGCATGTCTGTAATTTTACCTTTTCCTTCGTCACCCCAATTGGCGCCTACTACTGCCTGTACCATAGTTTAACCTGTTACCTCCGTTTTTATCACTTTGCAATTAATAGTGTATCGACCGCAGCCGACCTTTCTATTTTACTTTATTTTGACAATAAAATCAATACACATCCACGATTACGCATCTTATACGTTAATCTCTGCCTTTACGCCGAGGATATCTTTGTTTGCATCGAGAATTGGCTGAATCTGCTCGGCTAAAAACTCGGCTGTCTGCTCTGGAGCACGTCCGACGAAGTTCTTTGGATCAAGCAATGCCTCGATCTCTTCGCGTGTCATGCCAAATGCAGAATCGCATGCAATCAGTTCTACCAGGTTATTCTCGTTTCCGTACTTCTTGACCTGCTCACCTGCGATCATTGAATACTCGCGGATCTTCTCATGCAGCTCCTGACGATTTCCACCACGCTTTACAGCATCCATCATGATGTTCTCGGTTGCCATGAAAGGAATCTCCTTCATGAAATGCTGATAGATAACCTTGTCATATACAACAAGTCCGTCTACGACATTCAAGTACAGATCCAGAATACCATCGATGGCAAGGAATGCTTCTGGTACAGAAATTCGCTTGTTTGCAGAATCATCCAGTGTACGCTCAAACCACTGTGTACTTGCCACGATTGCCGGATTCAATGCATCTGCCATCACATAGTCAGACAGAGATGCGATACGCTCGCTCCGCATTGGGTTTCTCTTATATGCCATCGCTGAGGAACCGATCTGGTTCTTCTCAAACGGCTCTTCCACTTCCTTCAAATGCTGCAGAAGACGGATATCATTGGAGAACTTATGGGCTGACATTGCGATACCGGAAAGTACATTTAAGACTCTTGCATCAACCTTTCTGGAATACGTCTGTCCGGAAACCGGATAGCATGCTGCAAATCCCATCTTCTCTGCGATCTTTCCATCGATCTTCTTAACTGTCTCATGGTCACCCTCAAACAGCTCTAAGAAACTTGCCTGTGTACCGGTTGTTCCCTTACATCCAAGCAGCTTCTGCTGTCCGATCATGTACTCAAGATCTGCTAAATCCAACAGCAGCTCCTGCATCCAGAGTGTTGCACGCTTACCAACGGTTGTTGGCTGTGCAGGCTGGAAATGAGTAAATGCCAGTGTCGGAAGATCCTTGTATGTATCTGCAAACTTTGCAAGCTCATTGATAACATTGATCAGCTTTGTACGAACAAGCTTCATTGCCTCTGTCATAATAATGACATCTGTGTTATCTCCGACATAACAGCTTGTTGCACCCAGATGGATGATGCCTGCTGCCTTTGGACACTGCTGTCCATATGCATACACATGGCTCATAACATCATGACGCACGAGCTTTTCACGCTCTCTTGCGACATCATAGTTGATATCATCCACATGGCTTTTCAGCTCTTCGATCTGCTCGTCGGTAATACGTGGATTGCCATCGGCATCCTTTAATCCAAGCTCCTTCTCTGTCTCAGCAAGTGCGATCCATAATTTTCTCCATGTCTTGAACTTCATGTCCGGAGAAAAAATGTACTGCATCTCCTTGCTTGCGTATCTCTCTGAAAGTGGGCTTACATACTTATCTCTGCTCATAAAAACCTCCAAATTTATATATTTTCCTCATACGTATCTTCTATTATACACCTTATGCGTCATATTCGCCACGAATATCTTCTTTTGGTGGATCAATTGGCCATTTTCCTGTGAAGCAGCCCTGACAGAACTGTCTGCCACCGGTCAGCTCCGGCAGCCGCTCCAGCTTCAGATAGCCAAGTGTATCCGCGCCGATGATCTGACGGATCTCCTCGATTGTCCGGTTGTATGCGATCAACTGGTCGCTGTCCGGTACATCGGTTCCGAAATAACAAGGATACAGGAATGGTGGGGATGAAATCCGCACATGCACTTCCTTCGCGCCGGCTTCCTTCAGCATGCTGACGATCCGGTCACTCGTCGTTCCACGCACGATGGAATCATCGATCATGATCACACGTTTTCCTGCAACTGCATCCTTCAACACATTCAACTTCACACGCACGCTGGATTCCCGCTGGCTCTGCTTCGGCTTGATAAAGGTTCGTCCGACATAGCCATTTTTTACAAATGCGGTTCCATATGGAATACCGGATTCAAGCGAATATCCAAGTGCTGCTGCATTTCCGGATTCCGGTACACCGACAACTAAATCTGCGTCCACCGGACTGTCCTTTGCGAGACATCTTCCGGCGATGATTCGCGACTGATATACGCTCATACCATCGATCACGCTGTCCGGTCTTGCAAAATAAATATATTCAAATACACATCTGCCGTGTTCCTTCTGGCACAGCTCCTTATGGCTTTCAATGCCCTTTTCCGGAGAAATAACTACCATCTCTCCCGGCTCCACATCCCGGACGAATTCTGCACCGATCGTATCAAGCGCACAGCTTTCAGATGCAAGCACGTACGCATTGTCACGTTTGCCGATACAGAGTGGGCGGAATCCAAATGGATCACGGGCACCGATCAGCTTTCTCGGACTCATGACGATCAAAGAATAGGAACCAACCAATTTACGCATCGCATTTTGAACTGCTTCCTCAACGCAGGTCGTCTTTACACGTTCCCTTGCGATATGATAGGCAATAACCTCGGAGTCGATCGTCGTCTGGAAGATCGCACCATCATGCGCCAGCTCTCTTCGAAGCTCCGGTGCATTGACAAGATTTCCATTGTGTGCCAGACCAAGTGTACCTTTGATATAGTTCAGTACAAGTGGCTGTGCATTTTCTCTGGTACTTGCCCCTGCGGTTGAATACCGTACATGTCCAACACCGATGTTTCCTTTGAGCTTATCCAGGTCCTCCTGCGTGAATACTTCATTCACGAGTCCCATACCCTTCGAAGACAAAACCTTGCCCTTTGGTCCTTCGGTATCCGATACCGCAATACCACAGCTTTCCTGTCCTCTGTGCTGCAAAGCGAACAATCCGTAGTAAATCGTTCTAGCCACATCGTGTCCATCAAAGTCATACATACCGAAGACTCCACATTCTTCGTGCAGACCATCATCCTGATAGTGTTCCATTACATCACTCATATCGCACGTTCCTCTCATTATAATCTTATTATCCGCATATCGCTTCTTTTTTTGATATTTTTTTCAAACCTTGCTTATTATAACCTAGATAACTTAAAGTATCAAACAGTTTATGTGTTTTTTTCGAGTTTTCGTGAATTTATATAGCGTTTTACTTGTTTTTTTGATATAATAGTGCCAATCTAATAAAAATTCCGAGCTGGAGGGTTATTATGCAGGAAAAAAGAAAGAATGTCAGACTTCCAATCAAACTCAAGTTGGAAGTTTCTAATTTATTTAAGCAGGACGGTGTAAAAATCGAGAATCTTGACGCTGAGATCGAGGTATTTGATATCTCCAAAGCAGGTATCGGATTTATGTCTCTGTCTAAGCTTCCGGTCGATTATTATTTCAATGCCACAATTGAATTCGAGAACCGGGAAGAAGTGATCTTATCCGTTGTGAAGATTCTGTATGTAACACCGATTGGCGACGCCGGTTACCGCTATGGCTGCGAGTTCGTTGGTCTGCCATCCATGTACGATTACATATTTGAGGAGTATGCACAGAACCTGTAAGTATTCCAATTCCGTTATATAGAAAAAGAAAGAACTGTACACGATTTCTCGTGAACAGTTCTTTCTTTTTATTTCTGTTCTTCCATAGAAGCTTCCGGGACTTTTACCGGTTCTGGCGGCTGATATTCTTCAAACACCAGCTCTTCCCCTCTGTGGAACGCTTCTGTACTATCCTTCTTGAACAGGACGATCAACGTCTGGAACAACAGCTTGATATCCAGCCAGAAGCTGTATTCTTCAATATACGTCAGATCCAAGATCAGCTTATCCTTCGGGGAGGTGTTATATTTTCCGGCGATCTGCGCATGTCCGGTAATACCTGCTTTTACGCGCAGACGGTACTCAAACTCCGGCAGAACCGATGTATAGTTAAATACGTTTGCCAGCATCTCCGGTCTTGGTCCAACGACACTCATATCACCCTTTAATACATTGAAAAACTGTGGAATCTCATCCAGCCGGTACTTCCGCAGGAACTTTCCGACACGTGTCACACGCTCATCGTCTTCCACCACGGAATAATTCTCCACATTCTCCCGCATCGTGCGGAACTTGTATACAGAGAAGATCTTTCCATCCCGCGTCGCACGGTTCTGCTTGAAAATGAGGCTTCCGTGATCATCGAGCTTGATCATGATGCTGACAACCAGCATGATCGGCGATGTAAGGATCAACGCAATCACAGAGATCACAATATCCATCGCCCGCTTGATAAACCGCTGCTCTAGCGTAAGTCCCTTGGAATAATTACAATATACCGATACATCATCTAAGATAAAATGCTTCGCACTCTTCTCGATCACGTCATGCATATCCGGGTTGAAATATACATTTTTCATATTCTGGTAACAGTACTCTAAGATCTTTGTTCGATCCTGCACCGGAACGTCATAGATAAAAATCGTATCATGCTCCAGAATGTATTGCTTGAGGTTTGCGTCCCGATAGTCCGCAACCTTATTTACCTTGTATTGCAGCTTGTATTTCAAGACACCGCGCACGATCTCGTTTAAGCTCTGCTGGGAAGATGTAATGATAATGCAGTCCTCCGGCTGATAGATCTTAAAATACAAATGATTGCCGCCATATACGAAAATCAGAATCGTCACAAACTGGATCGCAATGATCGGCAAAAGCAGATATGGCTGCTCCAGCTTGAAGCTCTGGTTTTTCATCTGGTTTGTGTTCATGATCGACAGGACGATCACAGAGATCACATCCGTAAATACCTGATTCAAAAACAGGGACAGCACGATCGGCTTACTCTTTCGTTTTCCTATATCGTAATGCCCGTAGATCGTCGAAAACATATAATGCATCACCACATACGCTGCGATCGTGATACCGGATGTTCTCGACAGATTCCACAACTGCCAGTTTGATTTCGCATAAATTCCGTACAATACAAAGAACAATATCAAATTCAAAATTGCCTTGAGAAGAAATACAAGTGAAGTCTCAAGTTTTCTGGTATTATTCATTCTATATCCTTACTGTACTTCGTATCCTTTGCTTCGGATAACATCGACTACCGCATCTACATGTTCCTTACAGATCGCATCGGTCTTGGCTTCCACCATCACACGGATCAGTGGCTCTGTACCACTCTGACGAAGCAGGATTCTTCCATCATCACCAAGTGCTTCCTCTACCTTCTTGGCAGCTGCAAGTACATCTGCATCTTCCATAACTTCTTTCTTACTTGTAACCTTGACATTGACCAGAAGCTGTGGGTAGATCGTCAGTCCACGTGTCAGCTCAGACAGCGGCATCTTCTCCTCCACCATTGCCTCCATCAGCTTCAAAGATGTCAGAACGCCATCACCCGTTCTTGCATTCTTTGAGAAAATGATATGACCACTCTGCTCACCGCCGAGAATATATCCATTTTCCATCATACACTCATAGACATATTTGTCGCCGACTGCAGTCTTCTCATACCCGATGCCCTCTGCATCTAATGCCTTGTACAGACCAAGGTTTGACATAACTGTCGTCACGACTTTGTTATTGTTCAATCTGCCACGGTCACGCAGATATTTTCCACAGATGTAGATAATCGCATCTCCATCCACCAGATTACCCTTCTCATCGACAGCCAGACAACGGTCTGCATCGCCATCGTAAGCGAATCCGGCATCTAAATTGTTCTCTACCACAAATTTCTGCAGTCCCTCGATATGGGTAGAACCACAGTTTGTGTTGATATTTGTACCATCCGGTGTGTTGTTAATGACATACGTCTTTGCGCCAAGTGCATCAAACACTGCTTTTGCAACCGTCGAAGATGCACCGTTTGCACAATCCAGTCCGACACGAAGGTTCTTGAATGCACGTGTTGGAAGTGTCATCAGATAACCGATGTAACGATTTCTACCCATCGAATAATCTGTCGTCCGTCCAATCTTTTCTTTCGTTGCAAATGGAATCTCCGGCAACAATCCATCGATATAATCCTCGATCTGCTTTTCAACGGCTGCATCCATCTTCGCACCATGACTGTTGATGATCTTGATTCCGTTATCATAAAATGGGTTATGGCTCGCAGAGATCATGATTCCACAGTCAAACTCATCGGCACGCACGATATAGGACACACTCGGTGTCGGTGTGACATGCATCAGATACACATCTGCGCCACTCGCTGTCAGTCCTGCAACTAAGGAATATTCAAACATATAGCTCGAACGTCTCGTGTCTTTTCCAATGACGATCCGTGCCCGGTCATCCCCCTGCTTCTCCTTACCAAAATAATATCCGAGATATCTTCCGACCTTGTACGCATGTTCCACTGTCAGGTCTACATTTGCCTCACCGCGGAATCCGTCTGTTCCGAAATATTTTCCCATTATTTTCCCCTTTCAATTTAGCTGTCTAAATTTTATCTTCATCGTTCTATGCACGTGTGCATTATTCTTATTATATTCTTTTTTCTTCTACTTGTAAAGAATTGGCATAACAAAGCGGTTCTCACTTCGTTTCATCCGGCTCTGTCTGTGCGGATTCCTCTGGATAATGCAATGCATACCGACTGTACAGATCTTCAAGATCCACATCATCTTCCGTGTAAGCCGTCTCCTCATCCTCGTCCTCATCACTCGGCTGATGTGCCACCTCCTCGATGTTGATCTGTGGCAGCATAATATCAAGTGCCTGCTGCTGGTTTTGAATCTCCACATGCTTCAGGCTTCCGCCAAACTCTCCATCGAGCGTCCATGCGATCTCCTGCTCTCCATCTACAACGACACGGGACGCCTTGCATTCAAAAAACATCTCATTTCCCTCGACTTCATTTTGCAGAAGTCCGCGGATGATCTGCTGCATCTCCGCCGGTGTCGATGGCATCCTGATAAAGAGACAGTCAAACTTTCCGTCATCTAACACGACATGCTTGGCGCCTCGCAGCTTGAATCCGCCAACTGAAAGGGTGTTTGTCACCATGCCGTACAGATATTTTCCGGTGATGACCTTCTCGTCAAACTGTGCCGTCAGATTAAAGCCTTTATAATTTCCGATATTTTTGATTCCTTCAATAATATATGCCGAATGTCCGATTGCCTTTTTCAGGGACTGGTTCGTATTGTACGACACATCGGTAAAAATACCGAATGCCGCAATGTAGATGAACGACTTGTCCGCGAACTGTCCGACATCGACTTTCGTACATTTTCCATTTACGATCTGATTTGCCGCCTCAATTGGTTTTCTTGAGATACGAAGGCTTCGTGCGAAATCGTTTGTCGTTCCAACCGGGATATAGCCAAGTGGCACCTTCTTGTGTCCCATCTTGGAATATCCGCAGACCGTGTTATCGAGCGTTCCATCGCCGCCTGCACACACGATCAGGTCATAATCTTCCCCATCCACACGCACCTTACGTTCTGCATCCTCCGGTCCCTGTGTCGGATACGTCACGACCTCGTATCCAGCCTGTGAAAATACCATGATAATCTCAAACAAATCATTTCTTATCGCCGTTCTACCGGCTTTCGGATTGATAATAAATAACAAGCGTTTCATGGCTTCCCTCCATTATCTTTTATCGTCTTGCAAGATAAGCATCCAAGCCTTTTTTCCGAAGCTTACATGCTGGGCAGTTGCCGCAGCCATCGCCCTTGATTCCATTATAACATGTTAATGTCATATTGCGAACCAGATCGAATCCGCCAAGCTTATCGGCAAGCTCCCATGTCTCTTCCTTATCGATCCACATAAGCGGTGTAATAATATCAAACTCATAATCCATTGCCAGATTGAGCGATACATTTAAGGACTTGATAAATTCATCTCTGCAATCAGGATAGCCAGAAAAATCACTCTGGGATACACCCGTCAGGATATCCGTGACGCCCTTCTGCTTTGCAAATACGGCTGCAAATGTCAGAAACAGCATATTTCTTCCATCGACAAATGTGTTTGGTGTTCCCTCTTCCGGTGCATCACTGTCTACCTGCATATCATCCCTGGTCAGGGAATTCGGTGCAAGCTGGTTCAACAGTGTCATATCCATGATTGTCTGCTCCACATCAAGCTTCTCGCAGATTTCTTTCGCCGCATCCAGCTCTGCCACATGTCTCTGATGATAATCAAACGATACCGCATACACCTTCTTATAATGTTTTTTCGCATACAGCAGACAGGTCGTGCTGTCCTGTCCTCCACTAAATACAACAACGGCTGCTTCTTTGTTCTTATTATGCTGCATAATAATCACTCCTTCTTATCCTCTGTTTTCATCATCTACTTATAGTTTTTATTTCAGTAACATCATCAGCTTGTTCTGCAATGTCTCGTTCTTCTCGAACTCGCCGGTAAATGTCGTCGTAAATGTCTTGGCACTGGCGTTGCGGATACCTCTGGCTGTCATACAACTATGACTTCCCTCGATCACAACTGCCACATCCTCACTTCCAGTCACCTTACTCATAATATATGCGATATCGGTACCGATTCTTTCCTGCAACTGTAAGCGTTTTGCGACCATATCTGCAATTCTGGCGATCTTGCTAAGTCCAAGCACTTTCCCCTTGGGAATATAAGCGACTGACACGTGCATATCATACATCAGTGCCATATGGTGTTCACAATAACTGAAAACCTCAATATCTTTCACTAATACCATGTCACTTGTGTCCTTGCCCGGACGCTCGAACGATTTGTTGAACATCTCTGCAATCTCATCGTTCGTGTAGTTCATTCCTTCAAATACTTCCTCATACATACGGGCAACCCGGTCAGGTGTTTCCTTTAATCCTTCGCGACCTGGATCATCGCCAAGGGCAACTAAAATCCCGCGGATATGTTCCTTGATTGCTTCTTTATCGATTGCCATCTTATACTCCTTTTTTCTCCGGATCCCAGATGTATTTGTGCATCTGAAGCTGTAACCGGACATTCTTCATGTTTTCCTGTATCATATACTCTACGATCTGTGCCGGTGTAATCGCCGAAAATGCGGAGCTTAAATATACGGTTGCCTTTTCACACAGATCATATATCTCAATGATCTTCTTCGCAGTTTCCAGATCTCTCGTCGAGGAAACGACGAATTTCACTGCATCCCGCGGTTTGAGCCATGCGTAATTCTCCGTGCGCATAAACCTCTCCATTCCACTGTCCGGAAGCTTATAATCAAGTGTCATACAGACATTTTCCGGACGTGCATCATATCCGGCAATATCCATGCTTCCGTTTGTCTCAATCTCTACACGCAGGTCTTTATCTGCTGCCAGAAGTGCGATCAACGATTCAATCTCTGGCTGAATTAACGGTTCCCCTCCAGTCAGTGTCACATTTCTCACGCCACACGATTTGATATACGTATAGATTTCTTCCGCGCTCATGCTCTCGTATGGCACCTGCGGCTCATTCGCCCATTTCGTATCACAGTATCCGCAGGCAAGATTACATCCGGCAAACCGGATAAAGCATGCCAGTTCCCCGGCGTGTGTTGCCTCGCCATTGATACTGACAAACGCTTCTACTACTTTATATTTTTCCATATTACTCCATATATGCGGCACAGTTATTTGGTGTCTCATGCACCGTTGCCTTCAGGACATGATAGCCCTTTCCTTTCATCTCATCGTAAAAGAACTTTGCGAAATTCTCCGCAGTTGGACGGAACATCACTTCCACAACCTTGAAATGTTCTTCTTCGAGCACGTCCAGTATTCTCCGCTTCAAGCTTCCGATTTCTACAATCAGACAATGGTCGAGCGCATCTGCGATATTCTTCAGATCTGTTTTCAGCTTGGAGAAATCCACAATCATTCCCCGGTAATTTCCGCCCATCTCCAGACTGTTGCTTCCTACCTCGATTTCTACTGTCCAATGGTGTCCATGAATGTTTGAACACTTTCCTTCATAGCCTGCAAGAAAATGTGCACTGTCAAAGCTTGCATTTGTCTTTAACGTATACATGTTAAAACTCCTTTCAAAAAAATGCGGGCGCACAAAGCACCCGCAACATAAATTCTGTCATTTATGGCTTGCCCTAGTTTTGTTTTACGGCAGGATGGTGCGAATGAACTGCCGCGCGTATCCTCTACGCGTCTATGTTATTAAATATTCAGGAACTTCTTTACTTCTGCAAGCATGTCTTCCTTGTCGCAGACGATGTTGTGACGAACCTCAGCCTGACGGATATCCTCGATTGCCTGTGGTACCTTCACGCCGGAAAGCTTGTTCAGCTCATCTACAAGCTCAAAATCAGTCTGCTTGTCATATGCGCTGTCAATTGCGTTCATAACGCTTCTCGTAAACTTGTATGGACTTGCCGTACTTGCGATCACGGTTGGAGTTGTATCGCCAGTCTCCTTCACATACTTGTCATATACAGATGCTGCTACAGCTGTATGTGTATCCATGATGTACTGATCGGACTCATATACACGCTTGATTGTAGCGGCTGTCTCAGCTTCTGATGCATAATTTCCATAGAAATCTACCAGCTGCTTCTTCATATCGTCTGTGATTGTGTAAGCACCCTCACCATTTAATGCCTGCATCAAAGCTTTATTCTTCTCTGCATCATTACCTGCGATACGATAGATCAGACGCTCCAGATTGCTGGAGATCAGAATATCCATAGAAGGAGAAGTTGTCAGGATAAACTCTCTCTTTCTGTCATATGTACCTGTACGGAAGAAATCGTACAGAACCTTGTTCTCATTCGATGCACAGATGAACTTGTTGATTGGAAGTCCCATCTGCTTTGCATAGAAGGCTGCTAAAATATTTCCGAAGTTTCCGGTTGGAACAACGACATTGATCTTGTCACCAGCCTTGATCTCGCCATTTGCAACGAGTCTTGTATATGCATATACATAATATACCATCTGTGGTACAAGACGTCCGATGTTGATAGAGTTTGCAGAAGAGAACTGATATCCCTTGGATGCCAGATACTCGTTCAACTCCTTATCAGAGAACATCTTCTTCACGCCTGTCTGTGCGTCATCGAAATTACCTGTGATACCGATGACACATGTATTATCACCCTTTTGGGTTACCATCTGCTTTTCCTGGATCGGGCTCACACCGTGCTTTGGATAGAATACGATGATCTTCGTGCCCGGTACATCTGCAAATCCTGCAAGTGCAGCCTTACCTGTATCACCGGAAGTTGCAGTCAGAATCACGATCTCATTTTTTACATCATTCTTCTTTGCTGAGGTTGTCAGCAGATATGGAAGAATGGAAAGTGCCATATCCTTAAACGCGATTGTTGCGCCGTGGAACAGTTCCAGATAATATGCACCCGCTTTGTGTACGAGTGGTGCAATCTCTTTTGTATCGAACTTTGAATCATACGCACTGTTGATGCAGTGACGAAGCTCTTCTTCTGTGAAGTCTGTCAGCATCAGCTTCATAACCTGATATGCAACCTCACGGTAATCCATCTTGGAAAGCTCTTCCAAGCTCTTATCAAAAGCCGGAATTGTATCCGGTACAAACAAGCCACCCTCGTTTGCAAGTCCTTTCAAAATCGCCATAGAAGCGGTTGCTGTCTCTTGTGCATTTCTTGTACTTCTGTAAACCAGTTCCATCTTTTTCTCCTTTTATTCAACTACCAGATAGGCAGAGGTTGTTCTCATGTTAAAGTTCAAAGCTTCCTGATGTGTATTGCAGAACACATCGAAATGATTTCCTGTGATCGCGCCACCACGATCCTGTACCTCATAGATCTGTCCATCGATCATGATCTTTGTTCCAAATGCAAAGTTCTTTGGTGCGGCAATCGTCCATCCGGCCGTCGCACGTGCTCCACTTGCTGTAATCGGGTTCTCCATGTTGCTCCACTTTCCACAACAGATTGGACATGGACAGTATGCAGTCAGCAGGTATTCACCCAGATACTGATACTTTCCATTCGTGTCGGCTGGTACATACGTCGGTGTAGAAGCCGTGGTTGTGGTTGTGGTATCATCCGTTTCTGCGGATGCCACAACGACGGCATTCGGATCGTACTCGCCGATCTCACCCGGTCCGCTATGCACGGCGGTCAGTGCTTCTAAGGCTGCCTGATCCCGTTTATCCTGTCTGCGTGCAGTCAGAATCTCATCGATCTGTTGCTCTGCACGCTCCAACTGTGCAAGCTGGTCTGTCTCATAGTTTACGTTCACCATATCATTGTAGCTGATTGCAGTACTTGCAAACAAATCTCCTGAAAATGGTTCTTTATCCTTCGTCAGATCTGCAACGGTCATCATAACACCGGTTGCAACCTCCCGGTTTGCAATCCGGTCTGCCAGTGAAACTGCACAGACAATCACCAATGCAAGCACAACAGTTCCAGCACCTACATACTTTCCATACTCCTGCAGGAAGCTTCTCAGTTTCCCCGGTTCTTTCTGTTTCTTGTCCTTCTTCTCTGTGGAATCCATATTCAATTCGATCGTTGCTATTTTACCTGCGTCCATATTGTTCCTATTCTCCTCATGCAATTCCGATTTGGAATTTATGATAAAATTGTTACAAAAAGGTTACATTTACACTCCCATGATTATAATTCAAGAATGCCGTCCGGTCAAGTAATTTCGCGACTTTTTCACGGACTTTTTCACGACTTTTTTCGATCGGCAGACTGGACTTTTTCCCGTGCAATCGTTATACTGATTTTATGTGCGGATTTTGTATTTTTATGGCACATAATATCATGGAAAGGATTCTCCCTCATTCAGATTATGGCAGCTTTACCCGGTATTTATACAGCAACCAAAAAAGATGGCAGCATCTATTACCGTGCTTCCATCACCTATCTGAAAAAACATATCAGCCTTGGCAGCTTCGCCACGGAGGAGCTTGCCTCGCGCACCTACAAAGAAGCACGGCTGATCCTGGATCACGAGGAGATCACACTGGCAGAATACAGCCTGTTCTCCTGCCTTTCCCATGACAAATTCGTATGTCTCATCAACTTCCGTGACAACGGCATCTATTTCAAGACACCGATCTACCTGCGCAGAAAATATTTCGAATATCATATGTCTGCCACAGAGATTCTGAAATTCGACCGGGACGACTTATTCTTTTATGCGTCCAAGAAGATTCAAAAAAAAGGGGGGTATCTCTTCGTCAGCGACTACGGCAGCCAGTACAGCATCCTGTCACGCTATGGTATCCGACCATTTTCCGTCTATGGCAGAGACTACCGCATGACAAACGGCGATGCGCTTGATTTCCGCTATTCCAACATCGAGATCATCAACCAGTATGCAGGTGTCCAGAAAAAAGAATCTGCCTCCGGGCAGGTACAATACCAGACAAAAATCCATGTAAACGGTGATTTCATCGTCGGCACCTACGCGGACGAGATTTCTGCTGCCATCGCATACAACAAAGCGGCGGACACCCTCGCGTCCTGTGGTATCTGTAAGGCATACGCCAGAAATTACATCGTTACCATGACGAACGAGCAGTATCACACCGCTTATACTTCCATTCCGATTTCTAAAAAACTTACAATGCTTGCACCATAGCTGCAAGTGCACCATACGTTTCCACCATATTGATCTTCGCGCGCAGCTTCGCCGAATCCGGCATGCCCTGCGTGTACCACGCTACATGCTTGCGCATCTCATGAATCCCGGTAAATTCTCCTTTGTATTCTACCATCAGGGACGCATGGCGCAGCATCATCGCTTTCCGTTCCTCCACACTTGGCTTTTCCAGATGTTCTCCAGTCTCAAGAAAATGCTGGATATCACGAAAGATCCACGGATTTCCTTTCGCCGCTCTTCCAATCATCACACTGTCGCAGCCCGTCTGTGCGCGCATCGCAAGTACATCCTCCGCACAGGTGACATCCCCGTTGCCGATCACTGGCACAGAGACTGCTTCTTTGACCTGCCGGATCACATCCCAGTCCGCCTGTCCGTGATAATACTGCTCCCTTGTTCTGCCATGCACCACGATCGCAGAAACGCCTGCCTGTTCCGCAATCCTTGCCACCTCCGGCGCATTGATATGCTCTGCATCAAAGCCTGCCCGAATCTTGATCGTGACCGGAAGGGAAACCGCATGCACCAGTGCATCAACGATCTCTCCGATCAGCTCCGGCTGTTTCATCAGCGCAGAACCCTCGCCGTTGTTGACGATCTTCGGTACCGGGCAGCCCATGTTGACATCGATAAAAGAAAACCCTTTATCCTCCAGTCTTTTTGCCTGTGATGCCATAAGCTCCGGTTCACTGCCGAAGATCTGTACACCGATCGGTGATTCCTCCGGCTTCGTCATAAGCAATGGTCCTGTATTTTTATTGTTATAATACATGCCCTTGGCACTCACCATCTCCGTGTATACGATATCACAGCCCATCTCTTTGCATAAGAGACGAAATGGCAGGTCACAGATACCTGCCATTGGTGCCAATGCAATTTTACCAGTAAAATCCATCGTTTCGTCCTTTATTGTTTCTCGTAGATCAACTGCAAACCTTTCAGCGTCAGGTCTGCATCGTAATAATCAATACAATCGGTATTCTCTGAAATCAGCTTACCAAGTCCTCCGGTTGCCACAACCTTGATGTTATCCAGTCCGGACTCCTGCTTGATCCTGCGGATAATATACTCGGTCTGACCAACATAGCCATAGAATACACCCGCCTGCATACTGCTGACGGTATCCTTTGCTAAGATCGTATCCGGTCTCTTGATCTCGATTTCCGGAAGCTTTGCAGTTCCGGACCAAAGTGCTGCTGCCGCCAGTCGGATTCCCGGCGATGTCGCACCCGAATGGAACACGCCACCGTCCAACACCAGATCATGCGTCGTTGCAGTTCCAAAATCTACAACGATCACCGGACCGCCATACAGCTCATATGCCGCCACTGCATCGACCAGACGGTCGGCACCCAGTGTCTTTGGCTCTGGAATCACAATATTGATTCCGGTCTTGATACCCGGCGCAACAATGATCGGCTGAATATTCAGATATTTGATAATACCACTCGTCAGAGAGTGCATCACCTTCGGTACAACAGACGCGATAATAACCGCATCGATCTCAGATACGTGAATATCCCGCACCCGCAGCCAATCAACAAAATACACACCATACTCATCGGAGGTACGTGCTGTCCCGGTTGTGATCCGAAATGTCTTGATCAGCTTTTTGCCTTCAAACAGTCCTACTGTAATATTTGTATTTCCAACGTCTACTGCAAATAACATATATATTCCCCTTAATTAAGGAAAAATGTCTGAAAATACAGCTCAAGCTGCTCAAACAATTCCTTCTTTTCCTTTCTGATCTGCTTGATCTTTAAACCACAGCCAATCTCATCGTACAAGATATCCTCCTCTGCCGCATCTGTGACAATATTTAAATTCCCCATACTGTCAAACACAAGCATGATGATTCCACCGACATCCTCTGTGAACAACGTACATAAGATACGAAGTTCTTTTTTTACCTCGGTTGGCAGATTGTCAAAATCTTCATTCAAATAATACTTCTGCGTGTACTTTGAAGCACTGCACAAAATAATTTCGTCCTGATACATAACCGTTCCTCGCTTATCCAATCACATCTGCCATATCATAAAAGCCCGCCGGCTTTCCTGCCAGAAACTTTGCTGCTTCCACTGCGCCCTTGGCAAATACAGACTTCGAATAAGCTGTATGCTTAAACTCGATCACTTCATCCACACCTGCAAAGATCACCTCGTGCTCACCGACGATCGTTCCGCCACGTACCGCAGAGATACCAAGCTCCTTCTTGTCACGCTTCTTTCTTACCTGCGAACGGTCATAGACATACTCGTACGCATTGTCTCTGGCGTCATTAATTGCATCAGCAAGTGCCAGTGCTGTTCCCGATGGTGCATCCACCTTCTGGTTATGATGTTTCTCCACAATCTCGATATCATAACCGGCTGGTGCGAATACATTTGCTGCATCCTTCAGAAGCTTCATCAGCGTATTGATACCCAGACTCATATTTGCAGACTTCAAGATTGCCACCTTCTCTGAGCAGATGGAAACCTTGTTGAGCTGCTCTGGGGAAAGTCCGGTCGTACAAAGTACAACTGGAACCTGCTTTGCTACTGCATAGTCAAGTAGATTGTCAACCGCAACAGCTGCTGCAAAGTCAATGATGACATCTGCCTTGACATCACATGCGTTGATATCTGTGAATACCGGATATCCGTTTTCTCTATTATCTATGACATCGATTCCGGCTACGATCTCCACATCTGGATCTTCCTTGCAAAGTCCTGTGATGACCTGCCCCATCTTACCGTTACAACCATGCATAATCACACGAATCATTTGTTCTTCCTCCCGGTCTGTCTATCTGTATTACTGGATTTTTACTCCGAAATCTGTCATTGCCTTCTTCAACTGCTCTGTATGCTCTGGTTCCAATTCTGTCAGTGGCATACGAAGGTTGCCCTCGCAAAGTCCCATCAGCTCGACTGCCTTCTTGACAGGGATTGGGTTTACCTCACAGAACAATGCCTCACAAAGTGGAATTGCCTTGATCTGGATCTCTCTTGCACCAACGACATCGCCATCTAAGTACTTCTGTACCATATCGTGTGTCTCCTTTGGAGCCACGTTTGCAAGTACAGAAATAACACCCTTTCCACCGAGGGACAGGATTGGCATAACCTGATCGTCATTTCCTGAATATACATCAATACATCCATCTGCTAAGCTTACCAGACGTGCAACCTGTGACAGATTGCCGGTTGCTTCCTTGATCGCTACGATGTTCTTTACATTCTTTGCGAGATATACGGCTGTCTCCGGCTGGATATTCGTACCGGTTCTGCTTGGTACGTTGTACATGATGATTGGAAGTGTCACACTGTTTGCAACCGCTGTATAATGTGCAATCAGACCTTTCTGTGTTGCCTTATTGTAATATGGTGTTACGACAAGCAGACCATCCACGCCGTACTTCTCTGCTTCCTGGGACAGATAAATCGCTGTCTCTGTACAATTCGAACCTGTACCTGCAACAACCGGGATACGCTTGTTGACAACCTCTGCACAGAAACGGATACAATCGAGATGCTCCTCATGGGATAATGTAGAGGACTCTCCGGTCGTTCCACATACAACGATACAGTCTGTGCCACCAGCGATCTGATACTCGATCACATCACGGAACTTATCATAATCCACCGAACCATCCTTCTTAAATGGTGTAACAATCGCAACTGCTGAACCTGTAAAAATTGACATCTTTCTCTTCCTCCTAATTTATTTAGATTTCACTAAATCATAAATAAAGCTGGCACTTTGATAAAGTGCCAGCTTGAAATGTCTCAATTCCGGTAGCGCTCCATCTGCATGCTTACAAATGACAGTCATACAATTCTTCACTGCACAACCAGGATTTCAGTGCTTAGACATCTGTCGTCCTTCGGCGGTTTCCCCTTTTCCATGCGATCCACTGCTCTAAGTCATCCCGCAAAGTACTCTTGAATTCCGCACCTCTACTCAATCAAAATCAAGGATAGTATATCATCGTTATACAGGTCTGTCAATCATTATTCCAAACATTCCATCTTGCTGACCGACACCTCATATGCGACCTTATTCACTATCTCATCATTTCCTATTTTTTTCTGATATTCCCGGCTCTGGATGCGTCCCCAGATCGCTACATGCTCACCCACAGCAAGCTTTCCCGCGAATCTGGCATTTCTGCCCCAGCAGATACATGGAATATAATCTGATTTTCCATATGCCCGGTTCACAGCAAGCAGAATGTCTGCGATCTCTCTGCCAAGCGGCGTCATACGGTAAATCGGCTCTTTACATATGTATCCGTCTAAGTATATCTGGTTTGGCTTATTCTCCTTGTCATCCACCGCGTCGATCACTTCAATCTCACGCACAAACACGGACAGGATCAGACGATTCTTGTTCTCCTCATGCTTGTTGTACGACCGGAACTGTCCCTTCGCCAGTACCTTTTCCCCAATGTGGGATTTTTCTACATCAAACAGGCGATCGGAAACCATCAAAGGAATCACGTCATGCGCATCGCTTAATCTGCTGACCACCAAATCCACCATATAGAATCCCTCTCCGAATATCTCATGGCTGAATCGGAAATCTGATACGATTTCTCCTGCTACTACCACCTGATTGTTGTTCAAAATCTTCTCTGTCATATTTTTTCCTCCCTCTTGTCAATGTTCACAGCCTCATTTATATCCCCATATAAACTGTGAATTTTTAATATTGTACATTTACAATATATGCGTGCCTATATTGTAATATTCCAAACTTTTTCATTTTTTTCCTGTGCTTCGCTGTCGCAATACCTCGTATGCGATCACAGCGGTTGAAATCGCTGCGTTTAACGACTCCACCTGTCCGCACATCGGAATCCGGATCAGATCATCCGCTTTTGCGCTGATTTCATCTGACAAGCCATTTCCTTCGTTTCCAATCAGAAATGCACAGCCTCCGGTAAAATCCTTCTCATAGAAAGTCGCTCCATTCAGATGCGCCCCATAAACCGGGATTCCTCGCGTTTTCACATGCTCGATTGCCGCCGCCAGATCATCCGCTACTACGATTGGCATCCGAAAGATCGATCCCATCGTGGAACGGATTACCTTCGGATTGTAAATATCAACCGTATCTGCACTCAGAATAATACCGGTTACCCCCGCGCCCTCGGCGGTTCGTATAATTGTACCAAGATTTCCTGGATCCTGCAACCGTTCGATGATCAGCAGAAAGGGTGCCGCATCGCCTGCAAATAAATCATCCTCGGTTCTGGCTGTCTGGTATACCTCTGCCAGAATCCCCTGCGGCGTGTTCGTATCCGACATACTCTGGAAAACCGAATCCCGGACGATCTCCACCTCCGCCTGCGTCTGGTTACAGATATCTGCGAATTTGTCCGTCATGCTTTCCGCCACATAGAGTGTCCGGATCGCATCCGCCGGAATCTCCCGCACCATACGGATTCCCTCCACGATATAAAGCCCGGTCTCTCTACGCCGGCTGGCGGATTTGACCAGTTTTTTTATCTCTTTGACTTTATCGTTTGATGCTGACGTTATCACGATTTTTCTCCGTTTCCTTTCTTATCTAAGAGAATGACATTCGCCTCTCCATAGATCTGCTTCAATTTTTCTACCAAATCCTCGCTGGCATCCACCCGGTATAAATCCGGGAGCTGCTTGAGTTTGATATTTTGCTCCTGTCCTTCTCCTGCTGGTTTGATCAGTACCTTCACGACCACCCGACCCGGATACTGCCGGAGCGTCGCATAGAGCGCCTGCTCCTGCTGCATATAAGTTTCTAATTCTGTGAAGCGCAGCCACAGTTCCTTACCGGCTGCCATACGCTCCTGCCGGATCTCATCGAAAGTCGTCATCTTCGAGAAGAGCAGCTTGCCGCCCCGCTCATCGACCGATGCATTTCCTTTGATCAGCACCTTCGCATCCTTCACGAACCGGTTTTTATTCTGCCGGTAATCTCTGGCAAACACAACAACCTCGACCGAACCATACAGATCCTCCACGGTCAGAAATGCCATCTCATCACCGTTCCGTGTTGTCTTCTTCGTAATCTCCGTGAGCAGACCGCCGATCGCATAGCTGGATTTGTCCACGACGCGTTCCCGCTCCTCAAATTCCATCTCCGCTCCGGCATTCTCGTCGTCCTCGGTATCTGCCAGAAACGCCGTCGACTTCGCGGTTGTGTACGCTTCTATAATATCCAGATCATCCTCCAGCGGATGTCCGCTGACATAGATGCCAAGAATCTCCTTTTCCTTTGCAAGCAGCTCATCCTTCGGGTATTCCTCCACATCCGGATAGCGCACCTGAAACTCGGTCTTTTCTTCCTCACCAAGGAAATCCATCAGCGACATCTGTCCACTCATGGCATTCTTCTTTTCTTTCGCCGTCTGCTCTAACACAGCCGGATAAACCATCATCATCTGATGGCGGTTATAGCCGAAGCTGTCAAACGCGCCTGCCAAGATAAAGCTCTCAATCGTCCGCTTGTTTGCTTCCTTTCCAGAAAGTCTCGTACAGAAATCCTCCAAGCTTGTAAATGGACCGTTTGCGACAACCTCCTGATGGATGACCTCTGTCACACCGTCTCCGATACTCCGCAAGCCCGACAAACCAAACCGGATCGCATTTCCATCGACGAGGAAATCTCCACTTCCTTTGTTGATATCCGGTGGCAGAATCTTGATGCCAAGTGATTTACACGTCTGGATATAACTGCTCATCTTCTCCGTATTTTCACGGACAGACGAGATCAGTGCAGCCATGTATTCAACCGGATAATAGATCTTTAAATACGCCGTCTGATATGCGACAACCGCATACACTGCCGCATGGGACTTGTTAAATGCATAGTTTGCAAAATCGACCATATCATCAAAGATTTTATTCGCAACGGATTCCGGGATGCCGTTTTTGACACAGCCCGGTACGTTTAATTCTTCATTACCATATACAAAATACTGCCGCTCCTTATCCATGACGTCTGCTTTTTTCTTCGCCATCGCACGACGCACCAGATCAGAACGTCCCATCGAATATCCGGCAAGCTCCATAACGATCTGCATAACCTGCTCCTGATATACCATACAGCCATATGTCGATTTCAGAATCTTCTCCAGCTTCGGTGTGTCATAGACGATGCTCTCCGGATGCTCACGGTTCGCCAGATATTTCGGGATGAAATCCATCGGTCCCGGACGATACAAAGAGATTCCGGCGATTACTTCATCCAGATTCTTCGGCTTCAACTGCTTCATGAAGGACTTCATACCGGCACTCTCCAACTGGAATACACCGTCGGTTTTTCCTTCTGACAACAGCTCATAGACTGCCGGATCGGTCAGATCCAGCTCGGACATGTTGATCTTCACCCCATGATCCGCTTCGATCCGGTCCAACGCATCCTTGATGACGGTCAGATTTCGCAATGCCAGAAAGTCCATTTTCAAAAGTCCCAGCTCTTCTACCGGGTCTTTCTCATACTGACACACAATACCACCATCCACGCTTCGCGCAAGCGGTACATATTCCTCAATCGGCTTCTGACCGATAATAACACCAGCCGGATGCACACCCGTATGCCGCTGCAGACCTTCGAGCTTCATTGCCATGTCAAGCAGCTTCGTCACATCTGGTTCATTCTCATACATTTCCTTCAGGTCGGGACTTACCTTCAAAGCCACCGGAAGCGTGACATCCTTCACACCCGGAACCTTGTTCGGGATCGCCTTCGCGACTCTATCACACAGACTATACGGAAGTGCCATCGCACGACCAACATCGCGCACGCACATCTTCGCCGCCATCGTACCGAAAGTGACGATCTGGACAACCTTTTCCTTGCCGTATTTCTGTACGACGTAATCAATAACTTCCTGTCTTCGGTTGACACAGAAATCAATATCAATATCGGGCATCGATACACGTTCCGGATTCAGGAATCGTTCAAACAGCAGATCATACCGAAGCGGCTCGATATCCGTAATATACAAACAATAAGATACGATTGAACCAGCAGCAGAACCTCGTCCCGGTCCAACCGGAATATCGTGGCTTTTCGCGTAATTGACAAAATCCCACACGATCAGGAAATAATCGACAAAGCCCATCTGTTTAATCATATCAAGCTCATAGTGTAGACGATTCTTTACTTCCTCTGTGACCTCTGGATACCGTTTTTTCGCACCCTCCTCACAGAGCATCGTCAGATAGGAGAACGAATCATAGCCCTCCGGCACATCGTATTTTGGAAGCTTCCGCTCGCCAAACACGATCTCGACATTACACATATCCGCGATCTTGTTCGTATTCTCCAATGCTTCCTTTGCATATGGGAACAGCGCTTCCATCTCCTCTGGGGATTTCAGATAAAACTGTCCTTCCTCGTAGCGCATACGATCTTCATCGTTGACCGTCTTTCCTGTCTGGATACAGAGCAGGATATCGTGCGCTTCCCAGTCCTCTTTGTTGATATAATGGGAATCGTTCGTGACAACCATCGGGATGCCGGTTTCTTTGGATAACCGCATTACACCCATGTTGACCGTACGCTGATCCGGAATGCCATGATCCTGCATCTCCAGATAATAGTTGCCCTCACCAAAGATCTTCAGATGGCGCAGTGCTGCTTCCTTTGCTTTCTCATACTGCTCCTGTCGCAGGTTCGTTGCAACCTCACCGGCAAGACATGCCGAAAGCGCGATGATACCCTCATGGTATTTCTCCAGCACCTCCATGTCCACACGCGGTTTATAATAATACCCCTCTGTGTAGCCACGCGTCACGATCTTACAGAGGTTGTGATAGCCCTCGTTGTTTTTTGCAAGCAAAACCAGATGGTAATACCGGTTTTCTCCCTTTACCACCTCGCGGTCAAACCGGGAACCCGGTGCCACATACACCTCACAGCCGATGATCGGCTTGATTCCATTTGCCTTACACGTCTTATAAAATTCAATCACGCCGTACATCGCACCGTGGTCTGTGATCGCAAGCGCGTCCATGCCAAGTTCTTTTGCACGTGGAACCAGCTCCTTGATCTTCGCGGAGCCGTCCAACAGACTGTACTGCGTATGCACATGTAAATGTGTAAATTTCATCTTATCTCCTAGTAATCTTCTCCATATGGGAACAAATATTTCAAAAATGGCAGGTACTTCGCCAGCTTCTTCCGGCGCAGCGGAATCACCTCGTAATTATGAATGTAACGGAAGGTGTATGCCTCGCCCTTTCTCGCAAGCATGTTCAGATACTTCTCCAGAAGCTTTGCGGAATCCGGATGCAGCAAACGTCTCGATCTGCCATTCATATAATAATCGAGTGGCTGCTTCTCATAATAGTTTTCCTTGTTGTAGATCTTGCAGGCTGCCACACGGTCACAGAACATCTCGATCACATATTCCTTCGGCATCTTACAGCCAACCAGTAAATGCTCCGTATCGTTTCTGTCGACATTGTAGTCCACCCAGTACTCCAGATGATGCTTGTTTCTTCCCTTGTGGTGCAGCCACGAAGAAGTGTATCCCTTGTCCTCGCGCTCCGCATCATTCGGGCTGCGGTTTCCCTGATAGTATTTTGCGCCCATCGAGAACTCCGTCCACGAATATTTGGACAGGTCATGCAACAGTCCCTGCTTATATAATCCAACCGCAAAGCAATGCCGCATTACCATGATCTTATGTGCGGTAATCGTCTTTAAATGTTCCAGCCACTTCATTTTTAACATCTCTTTTCGCCTTCTATTTTATTTCTGTGCAGCCTGTGCCACATGGTACTGTCCTTTCAGTCCATCCGTCACGGTTACCTGATTTTCCTTATCAATAAATACCGCCTCTGCCTTGTACTTCTGCAACAATGGCAAAGACTTCTCATAGCCAAGCACATAGCATGCCGTCGACAGTGCATCGCTGTACAAGCCATTCTGACATACAACCGTTACGGAAGAAAGTCCTGACTCCGCCGGATAGCCAGTTGTACGGTCTAAAATATGATGATACCGTATGCCATCCTTCTCGATGAACTTTTCATAATCACCGGAGGTGGATACACAGGTGTTGCTGTCTGAAGCAAATTCCAGATATCCGATCATATCCTCGGCGCCGCCCTGTGGATCACGGATGCCTACCCGGAATGCACTGCCATCCTGTTTTGACCCATACACAAGTATGCTTCCACCGACACTGATCGTTCCGCCGCTTACCGCATCCTCTTTTAATATCTGCTCTGCAATATCGAGTGCAAATCCCTTGCCGACCGCGCCAAGATCAAGCACCATATCCGGCTTGCCGATCGTCACGTTCTTCGATTCACCGATTGTCACTGCCTCATACCCAATCTTTGCAAGTGCATCTTTGATCTCTGTATCTGTCGGGACGCGGAAATCCTCCTCGGTCGCGGACTCAATATTCCAGAGATCTGCCAGTGGACGGATCGTGATGTCTAATGCACCCTCGCTGTCCCGGCATATGTTATACGCCTGTGTCAATGCCAGATACAGGGTATCCGAAACCTCTGCCGCTTCTCCCGCAGTGTATGTGTGGTTCAGCTTATATAGGGCACTGCCCTCCTGCCGCCACGAGATTTCCTGCTCATCTAAGTCTTTGATTGCCTGTTCGATCTTCGCATACTCCGTATCCTGCGCCCCATACAGGCTGACCGATACGGATGTTCCCATCGCAAAGCTGTAGGTCGTCTGTCCATCTGCAAGCTGGCTGTCCTTTGATGTATCCTCCCGTGCATTCCCCCACTGGTACAGTACGATCAAAAGTCTGGCAACCACAAGCATACCGACCGCAACGACTATTTTTTTGCCAATTCCCTGCTGCATATCAATGATGATATCCTTCCATTCGTTTTGTGTATTCGTCGAGCTGTTCTTTTAACTTCTTATATTCCTTCTCCTTTAACTCCCCTGCCGCCTGATATTCTGCCAGCTTCACCTCCGCCTGCTTCCGCGCAGAAATCGCCAGATCCTTGTAGTTGTTCTCCAGATTGATCTGCACTTCATGAAACAGTGCTTCTATCTCTTTTTTCGCCTGACTCGTTTTTCCAAATAACAAAACCTTCACTTCCTTTTTCACGGAAATTCTCGAAACATTTGTTCGCATAATTATGGTTTAGTATACCATTTTTTCATGCTTATTTCAATGTATGATTGAAAGTCCTCCCGCTTTTTGATAAAATGCTCTGGTAGAATTTGTTTGAAACACGCAGGAGGAATTTATCATGCTGTTAGCATGCCAGAATATATCAAAAGCATTCGGCACAAAGGAAGTTTTAAAGGACATCAACTTCCATGTCAACGAGAAAGAAAAGATTGCGATCGTCGGTATCAACGGATCTGGAAAGACAACGCTCCTGAAGATCATCATGGGCGAAGAATCCGCCGACAGCGGACAGGTCGTAATCGCCAAGGATACCACGATTGGGTATCTGTCCCAGCATCAGGATATCTCCTTTGACAACACGATCTATGGCGAGATGCTTGCAACCAAGCAGTACATCCTTGATTTAGAAGCGAATATCCGCCGCTTAGAGCAGGATATGAAGCATGCAGAGGGTGCTGAATTGGAGAAGATCTTAGAGACCTACAACCGCCTGAGCAGCAAATATGACCGCGACAATGGATATTCCTATGAAAGCGAGATCACAGGTGTTTTAAAAGGACTTGGATTCGGGCCGGAGGACTATGACCGACACATCAACACATTATCCGGTGGACAGAAGATGCGAATCGCTCTGGGACGCCTGCTTCTGACACGTCCGGACATCATCATCCTCGATGAGCCGACAAACCATCTGGATATGCCAAGTATTTCATGGCTGGAATCCTTCCTGTCCTCCTATTCGGGCAGCGTAATCGTAGTCAGCCACGACCGCTATTTCATCGACCGGATTGCAACTCAGATCGTAGAAATCGACAACAAAAAGGCGACCGTCTACCACGGAAACTACACTTACTTTGCATCCAAGCGTGCGGAGATCCGTGCCAATATGATGAAAGCCTACTTAAACCAACAACAGGAAATCAAGCATCAGGAAGTAGTCATCACAAAGCTCAAGCAGTTTAACCGGGAGAAATCCATCAAACGGGCGGAAAGCCGGGAGAAGATGCTTGATAAGATTGAAGTCTTAGATAAACCAACCGAAGTAGCATCTGAGATGCGGCTTACCCTAGAGCCATCCGTTGAAAGCGGAAATGATGTCTTAACGGTCACGCATCTGGCGAAATCCTTCGGCTCAAACTGTCTGTTTAAGGATCTTGATTTCGATATCAAGCGCGGCGAGAAGGTTGCGCTGATCGGCGGAAATGGAACCGGAAAGACAACGATCTTAAAGATGGTGAATCACATCGTACCAAAAGATGCCGGAACGATTGCCCTTGGTTCACGTGTCCATATCGGCTATTACGATCAGGAGCATCAGGTACTCTCGCTGCACAAGACGATCTTCGAAGAAATCAGCGATGCTTACCCGGATCTGACGAACACAAAGATCCGAAATGTACTGGCAGCCTTTTTATTTACCGGGGACGATGTATTTAAGAAGATCGAAGATCTAAGCGGTGGTGAGCGCGGACGTGTGTCTCTCGCCAAACTCATGCTCTCCCCTGCCAACTTCTTAATCTTAGATGAGCCGACAAACCATCTGGATATCCAGTCCAAGGGAATCTTGGAGGATGCAATCCGCAGCTATACCGGAACGGTATTTGTTGTCAGCCACGACCGTTATTTCATCAACCGGATTGCAACCCGGATCTTGGAATTAAAGGACGAACAGCTTTACAGCTTTATCGGAAATTATGATTACTACGAAAGCCACAAGGATCAGGTGTATGAGTCTACCGCACCGAAACAGTCGGATACTTCCGCAGACGCTGTGACAACACCATCCACCACACCTTCTGGCAAAGATGATTACAAAAAGCAAAAGGAAGAACAGGCACGACTTCGTAAGAAAGAAAATGATATCAAAAAAACAGAACAAAAGATTGAAGAAACAGAGGCAGCGATTGCGCAGGTTGATGAAGAATTCTTAAATCCGGAATACGCAACGAACTCTGCCAAGTTAGGCGAACTATCAAAAAAGCGCGAAGAGCTGGAAGGAACGCTCTCCGCACTTTACGAGACATGGGAAAACCTGCTCGCCTAAGTTAAAAATAAGTTTTCTCGAACTGATTGACCGGCATCGGTTTTGCAAAATAGTAGCCTTGGAACAGCGTACATCCAAGCTCCTGCATATACTGAAGCTGGTCTTTTTGTTCGACTCCTTCTGTCACTACATGGATATCCAGCTCCTTTGCCAGATTCAGCACCATTTCCAAAATCATCCGGCTACGCTCTGGATCTTCATTTCTCCGCAGGAATTCCATATCAATCTTGATTGCATCCAGATTCATATCCTGCAACATATTCAATGACGAGTATCCACGTCCAAAATCATCCATTACCACACGGAACCCATACGCCCGAAGTTCATCGATCAACTCCAGATGCTTCTTCGCATCCTTCATGACAGACGTCTCAGTAATCTCCAGATGCAGCTTATCTGGATCGATCTCATAGCATTCCACCAAAGTTGTCAGAGTCGTATAAATATCTAAGAAATAAAAATCTTTCGGTGATACATTTACCGATATGTAATACTGTTCTTTTTCTTGTTCCTTCCAGCGCTGCAGCTCCTTACAGGCCAGTTCCCATACATACTGATCCATCGCACTGATCAGACCGGATTTCTCAAACACCTCCACAAACTCCTCTGGCAGCATCATGCCATGCACTGGACGAAACCAGCGTACCAGAGCCTCCGCACCAAGCATCGTTCCCTGCTCATCCACCTGTGGCTGTAAATACAACCGAAACTCCTGTTTTGCGATAGCAGAACGGAAATCGTTCACCATATGCTGTCCTTCGAGCATCTGCTTCCGCAATTCATCATCATAATATGCGATTGACTGCTGGTAATTACCCTTGATCGACTCAATCGCCAGAAATGCACGGTCACAGTAAACAGAGACCGGCGTCTTCACATTTCGGATTGGACAGATTCCGGTATAGATCCGCGCATGATACGAGTTATCATCACCAATATGGCAAATCAGATCCAATTCCTCCAGATACCGCTCATGGTTGAGCTTCTCATCGCTCACACAGACAGCAAACCGATCCGCCGAAAGTCTTGCCAGTACTGTATCGCCCGTCGCCAGATTTCGGAACATATTTGCCAGCGACCGTAACACCTCATCACCACGCTCAATTCCGAACACATCGTTAATGATTTTAAAATTCTGAATGTCTGCACACAGAATGCTATACTTGACATTTGGATTTGCTATGATCTGCTGTTCCACTACCTCGTAGAAATGTTCGCGGTTGAACAAGCCCGTCAGGGAATCATAATTGCTTCGATACCGTTCCTCCTCCAATCGCTTCTGGTGTTCTGTCTCATCGTGTAACACATAATAGCATCCGATGAACTGGTTATCTTCATCCCAAATTCCACGATACCGGACCACAAAATAGCGCTGTTCTCCACCAATTTCTGTCTCTCCACTCCAACTGCATTCCTCAATCTCTTCCAGCTTGCGGTCACCGACCCATGTTTGGTAATATTTCTCGATCTCGCGAATATCCTTATCGACGTGGAATACCTGTTTTGCATACTCGTTGACATAGATACACCGACCGTTGATATCCATGCAGACAACACCGTCTGAGAAATTCTGCACCGCCATAACAAGTGTTTTCTCCACCAGTCCCTTCGGCACATACTGGAATGTAAAGTAATAGATAGACGCCGCAATAATTCCATAGAACAACACAGAATAATCAAATTCCAGATCCAGAACCTCATATACAGCATTCGTGGCAATCGTAAATAGGCAACAATACAGGATTGCATAATACTGCTTCACATAGATTCGCGCCGCCTTATAGATCTCATAAAACAACAATACCAGAATCATAACTGCAAACGCATATACAAACACCTTATGATACATATACATCCATGTCCGCTGTGCCACTTTGTAATAGTATCCGCCGCTTTCATCACCGGACAGCGCTACAGAGAACAGGAACTTCTGAAATATATTGATAAAGCACAGAATTCCATCAATCGCGATCAACGAACCAACTATGATGCCTCCTCGTTTGTTTACGAATTTCTCCTGTGTGAAATCATTGATGTATATGAAGAACAACAACAATACAAAATCGCTGCACCAAAAATACAGACCATACGATACCAACGCAAACGTCTCGTTGATATTCAGAATCGTCATGGCATAGAACAGCATTGTTGATGCAGCAACTATATGCAGCCGCACCACATCTTTGACAACATGTGTCCGCTCTGTTTGATTGATCACAATAATGCGATATGCTAACAAGACAATCATGATCAGCATAACCGCTAACATCGCACTCTTCAATCCTATCTCTCCTACCCTTCAGTTGGAATATACTTGTCCTCATAGTCCCAGACTGACATTGGTTTTGCGAAATAATACCCCTGAAATACATCGCAGCCCATATCCGTCAATGCTTCTACCTGTTCCTTCGTCTCCACACCCTCGGTGACAACCTCCATCCCAAGCCGCTTCGACAGATGAATCACATTGCTGACGATTGACATACTCCGCTCGTTGTTTCTCGTCTTGCGCAGGAATCCCATATCCAGCTTAATCGTATCCATCTTAATATCCTTCAGCATATTCAAAGAGGAATAACCACTTCCAAAATCGTCCATTTCCACCTTGAATCCATACTGCCGCAGTTTATTGACCAGTCGGATAACCTTCTTCATATCCGACATAACTGCTGTCTCCGTAATCTCCAGATGCAGGTTTCTCGCTTCAAACCCATGCTTCTGCACCAATCCGGTAAATACTTTATAGATATCCATATAATAAAAATCACGCGGCGAAATATTAACCGAGAGATAAAAATCTGCATGTCCCTGTCTGCGCCAGTCACGAAGCTGGATACATGCTTTCTCCCATATGTAGCGATCCAACTCACTAATCAGGCCGGTCCGCTCAAACAACTCAATAAATTCGCCCGGCGGAATCATACCTCGTTCTGGATGTATCCAGCGAACCAGCGCCTCTCCACCACGAACAACACCGTCTGCAGCTATTTGCGGCTGAATATAAAAGCAGAACTGTCCACCCTCTAACGCGTCGTGAAACTGACTGATGATTCCCTGTTCCTTGAGTGCCGTCTCGCGCAGCTCCTTATCATAATATACGATACGGTTCGCCACATCGTCTTTGATCGTCTTGATTGCCATGATTGCACGATCACACATCACAGCCACCGGCGTGTTCCGGTCATCTACCTCATAAATTCCCATGTACATACGCAGGCGGAAGTTAGAATTTCTCTCGATCTGCTCGATCCGCGAAATCTCCCGGCGGAACACATTTTCCCGGAATAATTTCTTTGGCAAAAGAACCGCAAAGCGATCTCCTGCCAACCGTCCATAAATACATCCTGACGGTGTTTTCTGCTTCAAACTCTCTGCCTGCTTCACAAGGATATCATCACCCTTTTTCGAACCATATACATCATTCACAATCTTGAAATCACGGATATCACTGCACACAATATAAAACTCCGTGTCTGGATTATCATTCAGCATCTGTTCTGCACGCTCATAGAAATATTCCCGGTTGTAGATTCCTGTCAGCGTATCGTGGTTTGCCTTGTACTGTTCCAGCTTGACACGTTCCACCTCATCCGTCCAGTCATGCATCAGAAAGAAGCTTCCGATCTCATGATTGTCATAAATCATCTTCTTATACTCAAACTGGAAGAAATGCAGTTTCCCATCCAATTCAAACTTTTCTTCCCTTGTGCTATCCTCGATATCGCGCAGACTTCTGCCATGTAACCATTTCTGCAGATTCTTATCAAACATTGACAGTTCATCCACACGCATGATTTTTTTCGCCTGCTCATTTGCATGGATACACTTTCCTTTTACATCATAGCACACAACTCCATCATCAATCGTCTTGATAAAGAGCGCCAGCATCTTCTCGATCAAGCCTGCCGGAACATGGAAGAACGTAAAATACGTGATTGCACAGCAAGACAGCGTATAACCAATCAGCGAAAAATCGTAAATCCCTCCAAGCCGGAAGAACAATATATTGGCAATGGCTGCAAAAACAAGGGTTATAATGATTGAACGGTAATTTACACGAAAAATCTTCGGACATTTGGCTCTGTGGTAAAGCAACACAAACAGACATGCAGAAGCAAACGCATAACAGATCAATGTATGAATGGTGTACAGCATCCCAAAGCTTTTCACACCATAATAGACATTCCCAAACCGGTCTGTGTTCGGTGCTACACGGAATACCTTTTGACTTTCAAAATTCGAGAACAAAACAACCACATCAATAATCAGGAATATATAGGTTATTACTTGCAACCACATTTTATGCCGATATGTATTGGAATATACACGACTATATATGAACAACGATAACGTCATAAAATCGACACTCAGATAAAAAAGTGCATAGAAAAACAATGCCAGCTTCTCGTCGACTGTCATCAATGCCATGCTATACAACACTACAATGCCTGTCTGCGAAAGCAGCAATCCAAACACTGTATCCCGCAACGCGCTTTTTTCCTTACGCTGCACAATATATATACAAAATAAGAGGGGAATCAATAAGATAACCAAACTCCCAAAGAATATATATTTCAATATAAACACCCCAAATCATATCATTTCAAAATCTAACAATACTTAATATTATTTTATAAAATTCGGCATAGGCTGTCAACTTAAATGGCACAAAAAAAAGACCGTATCGGTCTTTTCTGTACCTTCAGAACTTCACACAGATACAAGACTTTCTTTTCCGTTCTCAAAACCTCTAAGGATAAGCCCTCGACCTATTAGTACTTGTCAGC
>CAVGQQ010000025.1:0-45073 GCA_963631525.1 bacterium | reverse complement strand
TTAAAAGCATGAATGTTCAAGAATAAATAATTTGACTATTCGTAGAAAGTAACTGCTTATCAGCTACTATATGAAACTTATGCTTTGATGGTAGACTAACATAATCGAACCGAAGCGTCAAGGACTTTTTCAAAAACGCTTGACAGCATTATTATAATTGAAAATTCCTGTGATTTCTCTCCAGATACTTCCAATGTCAAGCCCGCCCAAGGAAGAATGGATGGATAAATGTCGTGAAGATATTCTGGACCCGCACTAAGATAATGATTTATTAGGGATTGGGTGATTTTGTGAAAATTCGAATATTTCCCAAAATCTTTTATTATATATTTATCTGCTATTGGGGATTTATTGTATATTTCAATAATTTTCCCCATCATTTTTCATACTTTCTTCCATTTCATTGGGGGAATTTTTCGTATTTACAATTTTTACCCAATTTCCCCATATATCTCTACTTGCTGTTGGGGAATTTTTAATAATTTCCAATATTTTAATCAATATTTGCTGCCAGCAAAGAAAAAACCTTTAATGATTATTTCCGGCTCCGCAGTCATCATTCCCTATTTCCGCATAAAATGAAAATCGCAACAATCATCGCCATATCCGAGCGTCTTTGTCCGTGCAAATTCTATCTTTCGCAGTCCGCCATATGTCACATTATCCGCATCACAGAACACACGGCAGAATTCCGGGCAGTCATTTTCCGCACAGGCTGTATGCCACAGGCACTTTGTTATCGTGACATCGAAGTAATCCCTGCCATGCTCCTGCACACTCTCATGTACTTCAGATCCCCGCATCACCTTGCGAAATGCACTGCTGTAAAGCGCGAAAAATCCGGGAATGCATTCCATCTTCTCCATAGATGCATGCATTTTCACCGCAACCGTGCCAGACATATATTTCTGCATATATGCATACACGTCCTCCTCTGGAAATCCCTCGCCCGACAAGGTCTTATACAATGCTATGCTTGGAAGAATTGTCTGAACCAGCGTTTTCTTCTGCCCCTTGGAGTTGTCCTTTATATTCCCAATAAGCGTCCGAAGAATCTCCTCCTGCTTATGAAATACCGTGGTTCCCCTGTCTTCTCCAAGCGCTTCGATCAAATATGTTTTTATCTGTTTTTGTTGTTTAATATGCATCGTTCGTAGCTCCTTGTTAAATTATAACTTCATCAAATATCCGCATCCGATCAGTACGCCAACACCCACAATCACCATCAACACTGCGGTTCCGTACATCAACCGGTTTGCCCGGCGGATATCCTTCGGCTCGATCGAGCGTTTCGCATCGCCAATCGTCGGCTTCTCATATAGCTTTCCAAAATAATATGCATTTCCGGCAAGCTGCAGTCCAAGCGCGCCTGCACATGCCGATTCTGTCTGTGCGGAATTCGGGCTTGCATGATTCCGTCGATCCCGCAAATGAATCCGTGCCGCGCCAGCCATGTCCATGCCCAAAATGCCTGCCGCACCGACCATCAGCCATGCCGAAAGCCGTGCCGGAATGAAATTCACGACATCATCCACACGCGCCGCGCACGTTCCAAAATACCGGTATTTGTCGTTCTTATATCCAAGCATAGAATCCATCGTATTGACTGCTTTGTACACCCACGCACCGACCGGGCCGAATAAAAACATGTAAAAGAGCGGGGCAATCACGCCGTCCGATGTATTTTCTGCGACCGTTTCCACTGCCGCCTTTGCGATGCCCTCCTCGGTGAGCGATTCTGTATCTCTGCCAACGATCATGGAAACTGCCTTTCTCGCCCGTTCCACATCCCCGGCTTCAAGCGCCTTGCACACCTTCATGCTCTCCCGCCGGAGCGAGCAGGCCGCCAGCATCTGGTACGACATCCAGATTGCCACGACCAGATACAACGTATAATGAATCCGGTTGCACCCATATAGGATTCCTGCTGCCACAAGCAGTGATACCGTTACCACGATCACAACTGTAAATGTTCCTGCCACCTGTTTTTTGCGAATGTCAACGTCACGTTCTTCCCGTATCCGAAACCGCTTGCGCATCCACGTCTCCACATGGTCGATCAGCCAGCCCATCCCCTGTACCGGGTGCCACAGCCAGTGTGGATCGCCGAATACCAGATCAAGTAGACATGCAATTATAATGATAAATATTCGTTCCTGTATCATGATTCCTCCATCTCAGAATCCCCGCAACACCCTCGCCCGGCTTCACCTGCCAGTCAAAATAATCCTTGTGTGGCTCTGACAACCGATCCATCAGTGCCATGATCGTGCCGCCGTGTGCAACTACAACTATCGTATATGGCTGTGACTCTTCCACATCCGCAAGCAGCTTCTCGAATCCCTGCATCACACGTTCCGTGAATTCTGCCCGCGACTCGCCACCCGGAAATGCAGTCGTACCGCCACTGTCAATAAAACGTTGATAGTCGGGATTTCCATTTAATTCCGCATAATTCTTATATTCAAATGTGCCAAATCTGCACTCTGCAAATTCTGCGATCTCCACCTGCTTCGCCCCCGGAAATAAAATGTCAGCGGTCTGCTTCGCGCGGAGATATGGGCTAACATATACTGTTAGATTACCTACTGCATTTTTTACGCTCTCTTCACATAGATTTACCATCGAATTACTCTCAAGCGCAGGTCTATCACACAAGATACCGTCTCCATCCTTCATGGATACCTGTTTCTGCCAGAATTCCCGCATTTCCCGCAATTGTTCTACGCTTTCTGGAAGTAATCCCTCATCCGTCGTTCCAACATAGCGATGCTCCTTGTTTCCCTGTGTCATTCCATGCCGAATCAGCAGGATACGCATCTGTATTCCTTTATTTTCTATGAAATTTCCATAATCTGGCGCATTCATTTTCACACAACCTCTTGCAATTTTTCCAGCACAGCCTCACACAATCTGCTTCGCTCATATCCACACATGCTCATGTAATTTTCTGAATCTCATCCTCACACCCGCATAATATCATCCAACTGCCTATGCCCGCACACCATATTTTCTACTCAATTATTTTATCCGCGTTCCAATGCCTGCCGTCACGCGAATAACCTGCTCTGCCTGACTTGCCAGATAACAATTCACACGTCCATTCTTCTCGCGGAACTCCCGTTCAAATGCATCAATTGGCACAATTCCACTTCCAACCTCATCGCTGACTAAGACGAGCTTGTCTGCATTTCCGGCAAGAATTGCTTTGTTCATAAGCTGCTTTGCCTCCAGCTCCGGGTCTTTGCCCTGCTGCATTGTCTTCCGCACATATTTATGAAAATTGTTGATAATCTGATGTCCTTCTTTGAAATTTGCTTTGGCATATTCGAATTTTCCCTGATATGCACCGCCTATAATTAAAATCATATCGTTTCCTCTTTTTATACCTTTTTATACTTTTTGAATTATTTTATACTTTTTTATACTTTTTCCGCAAGATGCATTTTGATATTGTGTCTTCTTCTCAAAATTTTTTCAAAAAATCCCAACCATTTCCCCTTCTCATCCGTCTATATAGTGAAACAATGGATTGCGCACGCAGTTCATATTTAGGATCGGTTCCGCCGACCTGCCGCCGAACGTATGTGAGGGGGCATTACCTATCATAAAAGGAGAGACAGAAAAAATGAAGAAAAAATTTATGAAAACACTTGCACTTGGCTTATCGCTGGCGACCGCCCTCACCCTTACCACTGGCTGTGGCAAGAAGAAGGATTCCGGGAACGACTCGATTGCCACAACCGAAAGCAACAACGCGGATACTTCTGAAGCACCTGCTTCCTCAAGTGAACTCAGCTACAAGGACTGCCCTTGGGTATTTAGCCGCGGGCTTTCAGACGCAGAGACTCTGGAATTGCCAGAGGGTGCCGGTCTGTACGGACTGACATTTCCAGTTACGACGGATACACTTTTTAACATGCCTTACAGCGCAGCCAGCGTGCCACTGAAGGATGCATTGGATGAATCTGCATATTCCGTATCATTCTATGAGGATAGTTACTCCCTTCCCCAGCTGATGATAGATGAAGACGATATGACCATTGGCGAAGCCCTTGACAAAAACCTCTGGTCACTGTTCAATACATATTTAGATTATGATGCTTTCGGGGTTTCCGAAGATGCTTACAACGACGTCTACAACTCTTACGACTATGCAAATCCTTCATATATCTATTTGGATATGCTGACAACAATGTTTGGTGCCCCGAATTATGTGAGCTTCTCCGTTGATTATGATGCGGAAAAATCTGCCGAAGAAAATACCAAATACTTTGTTGACACGTTCCTGCATCCGGAAAGATCGGATGACCAGTTCTCAGCATTTCAAATGTATATTGGCTGGCAATTTAAAGATTTTGGAATCGCGGTAAACTTCTTCGACACTTTTCGTTACAGCGAGACAAGCGGATATTACGTATCTCCGGATAATAAACTTGGGTTTACATACGTTCCAATTGAGAAGGGAACCTTGGAAGAATATTTCATAGACACCTTTGATGCTACCTATGGAACAAACATCGTGAAAGAACTGATGGCAGAGAAAACTGCTCTGTTCGGTGATGTTGAATACCTGACGCCTGAGGACAAGATCGTCAACCTTGTCAAGTCTGCCAACAGCACCGCTTCCACAACCGATGCAGAAACAACAGAAAATTAAATAACATGCACCAAAACGACGGTTCCAATTAACATCCAGAGCTCGCACATCTGTAGGAAATATCCAGCCAGATCTCCAGTGATCCCACCAAAGGTGCGATACGACATGAAACGATAATAGAAAAACATCAGTATGGCAATGCCTGTGACCACAAGTGCTGCAACCGGCTGTATCACACAGCCTGCGGCAATGCAGGCAATGAGCCATACGAACATGATCACCTTCGAGCGATTATTTACAAGGCGTGCGGTATCTGCCAGCATGCCTTCTTTTTTTGCTTTCTGAAATGTGAGTACCGAAAGTCCAGACAAGACACGTTCCAGCACAAATCCTACCGCGAACACACCCATCAACCGCATTGCGTGTGCCAGCGCGCCAGACTGCATCCCGGATTGTATCTCCCTGTTCAGCGCATGCACGACCTCTGCCATACATCCAAAATAGATCAGGAAATACAGACAGCCGCGGATAATTGCAAATGCCCCGGTATGCGGGTCTTTCAGAATCTGCAGCTTCTCCTCTTTTGATTTATAAGAAGATTTCGCATCCACGGTATCTAAGAATCCATCCATGTGGATGCCGCCTGTAATCAGGATTGGGAATACCGTAAGAAGCGCCGCCGTAAAGACCTCCGACCACTGCAGCACACAGCCAAAGAGATACCAGATTGCAAACTCGCCCGCACCGATCACAGCCCCAACCAATGGGAATGCGCACATGCTGTACTGCAAGGCCTTCGGGTCCCATTTGAAATGCGGCATTGGTATCTTGGAATAAGTTGAAAATGCAATTGCGATTGCTTTCATCTGATATCTCCCTGTTCAATCTATTTAATATTTACTGATATATGCTTTCGCATTTGTCGATTTGACGCCATTGTAATTATTCGATGGAGCCCCTGCTCCCTTTGGAACTAATACAATTTGAATCGCCTCTAAACGCTTTGCATATCCGGCTGTTCCTGCTGGATTTCCATTTTTTGCCCAGCCAAGCCATCCATAACTCTGCGCATGCACACGATAATAAATATCATAGTAATCTGCTACTTCTCCAGACAAACGAATCTTGATTGCTTCCAATCGTTTTGCCTGTCCTGAAGTACCGGACATCCATCCATCCGAAACCGGATCCATCCATCCGTATGTTTGCACATGTGTAGAGTAGGTTATGCTTCCGCTATATTCGTTTCCAGTAAGTGCAATTGTAATTCCTTCCAGACGTTTTGCCTGTCCGGTCGTTCCGGAGACTGCACCATTCTTCTTCCAATCGGTCTCCCAGCCATATGTCTGTCTATGAACACGATAGGTAACACCCATAGAACTTTCTTTTGGTACAATTTGTATTTCTAATGCCTCCAGTCTTTTTGCTTCTCCAGTTGTTCCTGCCAAAGCACCATCATACTGCCAGCCCTGTTTCCATCCATAGGTTTGGATATGTACACGATATCGAATACTGTATTTTTCTGCAAGCTCTCCTGTCAGCTTCAGCTGAATTGCCTCCAGACGTTTTGCTTCTCCAGTTGTTCCCGCTGCGGTTCCATTTGATTTCCAGCTTGTCCATCCATATGTCTGCCGATGCACACGATATTGAATGCCACCCGTCAAACCAGTTTTATTCTCCAGCTTAATCGTAATGGATTCCAGACGCTTCCCCTGTCCAGTTGTTCCAAGTGTCAAAGTATTGTTATTCCATGTCGCATTTTTATTACCATACGTTTGAACATGTGCAACACCGCTCATTGATATGCCTTCGTCGCTTCCAATCTGTCCGATTGACGAATCATCATCGGATGAATCCCCTGTGTTACCTCCATTCCCACTCGTATTTGTCGAATTTGCAAATGTTTTATCTCCTGCGCTCTTATTTTGTACCTCTTCCGCCGCATATGGATTGATTTCTACAAATATCGGTGCTGTGTTATTGGTTGCATACCAGCAGACATTTCCTTTTGCATTTACAATTGGATCACAGGCAGAAAGTGCAAGCGGCGTCGTATAGATCTTCGATGCAGTTGTTCCATCGGCATTTAACAGCACATACTTTGTTTTATACTTCGCTGGATAGGATTCGGATTCTTCCCATAAAAGGATAAACTGACTTCCAGTTAATTTCACAAGTTTTGGCTGCATCATACGGACATTGGAATTTGTTCCGTAATTGGTAATCCAGTTCATGCTATACGCACCGGTCTGATTGTTGACGACTGCAACCCAGACATTCGAGATATTATTATTTAATCCAGATCCCGAAACAACTGTATTTGTGTCACTCAGTTCTACTCCACCCAAATTATAGCCTGTATAATTTTGTCCAGTACTTCCAGGAATCTGATGAATCGTTCCGTACATTTCCGGCTCATCAATATTTTTATTTAAGGATGTTTTTGTATAGGCGATTCCTCTTGGATATGCATCACCTAAATCCACACGATACACATATGAACCATCGGAACAAATCCGCTGATTAAATGAATGACTCACATAGCCTGTACTTATATTCATAACATCATAGTAAGAATCTGCAAGCTGCATAGATGACTCATTTACCACAAATGTACAGTTTGCCTGATGATGATAGCCATCGGACGACTGATACATCTCATGGCATGTATGTACATACAGCTTTCCTGCAGCCTCGGTCATATCCAATCCACCTGCATCAAACGGAATATACGTATTTGCTCCTTTGATAGAGCAGGCACTGATTCGATTCCAATTTGTGTCGTATTTTACAACCCGGATGACTTCCTTATCATCGCTTTCTTCCTTATTACGCTCTCCAAACACAAGGTAATTTGCATCGCTGCCCTTATAGTAGCCTCCAAATATACTCAACTCTGGAGCAATCGACTTTTTATTCTTCAATGTATAATCAGAACTGTAAGTTTCCACAATTACTTTTGAATTGACCCATTCCACACGCTCATAATCACCATTTGATAATTGATTCATATAAGCAGTCGTAACACTGCCATAATATCCACTCGCATATGGAAGATGAATATTATTCGAAGTTGTTCCCTTCGCCTGTGTTACTGCATATACGCCTGTCCCTTTTGAGCCGCCAGATACAATCACCTGAAATTGTTTCTTCACATGATTTGTACCATCCTCAATCGTGATTGTTGCCGTACCATTTTTCCATGCATTCAGTTCTCCGGATTTGCTTACACTGACAATGGATGAGTCAGAACTGGTATAAGTATATTCAAATACAAAATTACTCTGATTATCACATATAATCTGTGCATTTTCGCCAATCTGCATGCTGCCCGGCACGAACGCTGTATAATCCGTCGGTACCTGCCAATTGATTTTCTCTATATAAAAATCATCACCATCTTTTTCAATCACAACCACGCTGGAACCATCGACATACAGGTTGTATACCGGATGCGATGTGTTTGCTGCAATTACTTTCTTTTTTCCGGCAATATTATACTCTGTAATCTCATTTGTATCTGTTTTCGCGATTAAAGAGTCTCCAAACAACACGCCTCTTGTACCAACACTGCTTACATCTCTGTTATCTTCATAAACCGAAGGACTGGTGGCAACTGCCAGCTTAATATTGTCGGTATTCTTGATATTTAATGGTGTCACCGAAACACTGCTGTCCACAAGGCTGATCGTGGTACTCTGTTCTTCATAATCATTGTAATCATACTGGTTAGAATCCAGAAGGAATAACGTATTCCCAGAAAACGTGTTCAATACTCCAAGATATTTGTCATTCATCATACAGATACTGTTTTTGCGCTCAAAGAAATAACTCTGATACAACATCGCCAGATTCTTCTCTTTTACAACAATCTGATTATCTGCAGATACATTTCCTGCCATCAAAGCAGTCATCGCATGATTATATCCCCAATATACCCAGTTCTCGTATCCGGTGTAGTAGAAATTTCCGTTCGTTTTATCAAATCCACAAAACTGATAAATACTCTTTGTAAATGTGTTTTGACTAAGTTTTTTTCCCTTCGCATCATATAAAATGATTTTATTATCATTTGTTGCAAGATACACCCGGTTATAATCATCCACGCCAAACGCACTCACAGGGTTCGACCAATTCGAGGTTTCATCCATTGGCTCCAACTCCAGCGTGCTTTCCTCTCCTGTAACAATATTGTATTTCCGAATCGTAAATACACATTCATATGAATATGTTTCATCTCCAATTACAACCGGTTCGGACTTTTTACTTACATTTGTCGTAATAGAATAAAATGCTTCATTGGTATAATATATTTCTTCAGCACCTTTTACACTATACACAGTTGTATATGTACTGCCATCAAATTCCGTCAATACATAATCTGCATAATTTGAATAATCATTTTCTCCAATATTGATAAAATACAGCTTTTTTGTCGCTGCACAATAAAACATATCATTTCGACTTGATTTCAGATTCGCATAGGAAGCATCAAGCAATGTAACATCTGAATTTCCAGATGCGACCGTCATAGATTCCTCCTGCAAAGCTTCGTCTGCATCTGAATTGGTTGCCCTATGGATTCCCTCCTCAAAATCTGCCGGTGTATCCTGCGGTCCATAGGATACCGTACCAGTGCCTTCAACCTGCGGTTCTGCCTCTGCTTCCGGCTCTGTTGTTTCCTCTTCCTGAACAAGATCGGTGCTATCTTTCGCATATGCCGTATTTACCATGCCTCCAGGTAATCCCAGCAGCATCGCACCTATCACTACCATGCTTGCCCATTTTTTAATAAATCCTCTTTTTCTCATTATAAATTCTCCCCTCTGACAATGTATTTCTATTTTATTACTTTTACCTCTTTATTTCAACCGGAATCCCACAGACAACCTCCGTCACGGTTTCTGCCTCCCGTGCGAGTGCGCAGTTAATCTCTGCCAGATTCTTCACATATTCCCTCGTGGTTTCATCGTAGGTCAGACTTCCGCCATCGGAGAACACATCATTTGTGACAATCACCAGTTCTTGCACACGCGTCGATAAAGCAACGAGCGCCTGTACAATTTTCTTGCTTATAGGTGACATCGGTTCTGCCATATCGGAACCTGCATTACTATCCGGCTCCAGATACATCTCATTTGCAAGCAGATTTGACATGCATTCAAGCAACAACACGTCCTGCCGCTTCGTCACGATATGTTCCATATTCCGGTAACATTCGACCGTATCAAACCCTTTGTCGGCACGCATCGCGCGGTGGCGTTTGATCCGCTGCATCGTCTCCGGATCAATCTCCGTCGTATTCCATTTATACGGATACATCGTCGCAATGTAGAGCAGCCGCCCATCGCCCTGCAAGGACATGGCGAAGCTTTCTGCATACGATGATTTCCCGCTGGCACTTCCGCCATACACAATATGTAACATTGTCTTCTCCTATTCTTCCGGTTTTCCGTCCCTGCTGTATGCTTCAATCGACAGATCATCAAAGGTTCTCATGTTTTTATAGATGGAAAATGCCATATCCAAAAGTGGAAATAACATCATCGCACCGCTGCCTTCGCCCAGACACAGCTTGCCATGTATCACTGCCGGAAGTCCGAGTGCGTCCAGCGCCTGCCTTCCACTCGCTTCCTCCGACGCATGTGATGCCAGAAGATAATCTACAACCTCCGGCTTCATCCGCATCGCAGCGAGCGCCGCAACACAGGTGATTGCACCGTCCAGCACAACTGGAATCTGATACTGTCTGGCACCGAAAAATACACCGACCATTCCGGCAATCTCCAGCCCGCCAAGCTCGGCGAGCAGCTGCTTCGCATCGGTCGTTCCCTGCACACGCGCAAGTGCCTGCGTGATCACCTGCACCTTTCTTGCAAGTCCGGCATCATTGAGTCCGGCGCCTCGCCCTGTCACCGCCTCCGCTGGCAGATCAAGCAGTGCCGCAAGCAGGGCAGAGGTCGGAGTTGTATTTCCGATTCCCATCTCTCCAACCGCTAATATCTCATACCCTTTTTCTTTACATTCCCGTACAAGTTCTTTTCCAACTTCAATTGCGCGGTCGCAGATCTCCATCGACATCGCAGGTTCCTTCGCAAGATTCCCGGTTCCAGCCTGTACCTTCCGGTTTATCATATGTCCCATGCCAAATGTTGCATCCGGATATGCTTCTCCCAGCATGCCAATATCAACTGCATACACATCCACGCCTGCCGTCTGCGCCATATAGTTGACACCGGAACAGCCGTGTGCAATATTCTCTGCTACGACCTTTGTCACGCTGGCATCGGTCTGCGTCACGCCCTCTGCCACAACGCCGTGATCGGCGCACAGTGTCAGCAGTGCCCGCCGCTTATAATCACCGGGATTCACTGTCCCAGCAATCGCGCAAAGTCTCGCAACCATATCCTCGAACACACCGAGACTGTCAATCGGCTTGGCGATTGCATCCCATTTTTCCTTTGCCTGTGTATAGATTTTCTGCTGTGTCTTATTCATAGTTTCTTACTTCTCCATATCCCGCAGCTCATACAACAGCGCATTGCAGATTGCTGCGGCGATATTACTGCCTCCTTTCCTGCCGCGCGCCACAATGTACGGCACGGGTGCCCGCATGATAAGCTCCTTTGCTTCCACCACATTTACGAAGCCAACTGGCACACCGATAATGCCGCATGGTTGCAGCTTCCCTTCATCGATCAGCTCATACAGACGCACCAGCGCGGTCGGTGCATTTCCAATCGCGAAAATAAGCGGCTTGTCTAACATGCACGCCTTCTCCATGCTTGCAACTGCCCGCGTGGAACCTTGTTTCTTCGCAATTTCTGCCACATCATCATCGCTCATGAAGCAGTAGACCTCGCCACCGTATTTCGCAAGTTCTTTCTTGTTGATGCCAGATTTCGCCATCTGCGTATCCGTGACAATGCAGGCACCATTTTTTATCGCCGTATGGAACTGTTCCACTGCCCGCTCAGAAAATGTCAGATTCTTCAGATAATCAAAATCCGCCGACGTATGGATTGCCCGCTTGATGATCGGTGCCTGAAGCGGATCTAATTCAACATTCCCTAGCTCCTCTGTGATAATCTCGAAGCTTCGTTTCTCAATTTCCTGTGGCAGCACCTGCTGTAACTGTATCTCTTCTAACATAATACCCTCTTACTCTTCCCTCATGAATTAACCAAAAATCTATATGATCTATTTTCATCTATCTTCGTGTTTCTGCACCATCCCAAAACAGGTGATAGAAAAATGTCTCCGCACCTGCGTAATACAAATGCGGAAATCCCGCGAACGTCCCTTTCTTCTTCACCATACACGGATAGGTCTTCTGCTTGGAAAGCGGTTTCCACGCCAGACAGGCATCGCCACAATCCGTACTGTCCCAGTAATGAAACTCATGTCCGCGCAGAATTGTATTCACTGCAAATACGTCTGTTTCCTGTGGTGCCAGTTCTACATATCCAAACCGCTGCAGCCGCTCCGTCCGAAATCCTGCGCCGTCTAAGAATCCGACCATCTCATATACATTTCCCTCTGCATCGGCAAGCGACTTGCCAAGATATAAGAATCCACCGCATTCCGCATGGCACGGCATACCAGATTCCAATGCCTGCCAGACAGATGCGCGCATCGACTGATTCTCGTACAACTGCTTCGCATAAAGCTCCGGATAACCGCCGCCAAAAATCAGTGCGTCCACCTCCGGCACATGTGCATCTGCCAATGGTGAGAAATAAACAAGCGTCGCTCCCATATCTTCTAACATGCGCAGATTCTCCCGATAGTAAAAGGAAAATGCCGCGTCTCTTGCCACACCAATGCGATAACCGGCTGGGAATTTGCATTTGATATCAGCCATTTCCCATGTCTGCAACGTCTCTGCCTGTGCCGCAATCTCCAGAATCCCATCCATATCGATCGTTTTCCGGGCAGCTTCCGCAACCGTTTCCACCCAGTCTCTCTGTTTCTGCATTTCGTCCGGCTGCATCAATCCAAGGTGTCTGGATGGTACCGCAAATGACGCATTTTCCGGCAGATATCCAATCACCGGAATACCACATTCCGTCTCGATCACATGCTTAATCCGGCTGTAAAACATCGGCGATACGCGATTTAAGATTACCCCTGCAATGCGGCTGTCCTTCTTATATTCCATGATTCCACGGATTGTCGCCGCCAGCGTGACACTCGCGCCCTTCGCGTTCACGATCAGAATAACCGGTGTCTTCGTGACCTTGCTTAGTTCATACGAGCTTGCCATCGTCGTTGTGCCACCAACGCCATCGTAATATCCCATGACACCTTCCATCACGACAAGTTCTGCATCCTTCGTGTCGCGCGCTAAGATGCGTCCAATCGCATCGGCATCAGCAAAGAAGGTGTCCAGATTGCCGGTGTCGATTCCGAGCACCGTTCGATGAAACATCGGATCAATATAATCTGGTCCGCATTTATACGCCTGTATTCTTATATTCTCTTTTTTTAGTGCCGCCAGCACGCCGCATGTTATGGTCGTTTTTCCACTTCCACTCCGCATCGCGGCGAACATCACACGCGGGGTATTTACCTGTATCTTATTCTTGTGTTCCATTGTATCTTCCCAGCTACTCCTATGCATTTTATACCATTGTAACTTGCCGGCTGTTCCTGTGCATTTTCTATCCCACCGTCGCAATCCACACTGGATTTTCTGCCTGTTGCATATGATATGCACCAACCTCATGACTACGCGTCACTGCCATCTGAATCATGTCAACTGACTTCTCCCGCTCCTTTGCCACTTCCGAAAGCGCCAGTAATTCTGCCTGCGTCTCCATCGTAACGGCAGTCACAACGATACGTGCATCTGAATTTTTCTCATAGATCTGTTCCACAATCTTCAACAGATTTCCACTGCTTCCCCCAATGAATACATGCGTTGGTGCAGGAAGCGTTGGAATCACTTCCGTTGCTTCACCCGAAAGAATCTCCATATTTCCCACATGAAACTTCTCCCGGTTCGCATGCAACAGTTCCACAGCTTCTGGCTTTTTCTCAATCGCATATACCGTTCCCTGCTCAGTCAGGAGTGACAGCTCGATGGATACTGAACCCGTTCCCGCTCCTACATCGTAAATGACTGATGCAGGATTGCTCGTCATGCATGGTCCGCTATTCTGATCATAATTCACCAGTCCCGTGTCTTCATGGATTCCAAGCTTTGCGATTACAACCATCCGCACTTCTTCCTTCGTCATCGGCACCTTTCCACGGATAAACATTTCATCTTTGATTCCTGGAGCTAAACGCCTTGGTTGCGGATACTCATTTACAAATATTGCGACTGCCAGTTTGTCAAATGTTTCCGCACATAGATTCTTCGCACAACTTTTCGTGATTCTCTCATTTGGATATGATAACCGCTCTCCAACGATTACCGCGATATCTCCCAATCCCACTTCGGTAAGCCGCTTACAGACTGCTGCCACCTGATTTTCACCACCAAGCAATGTACCGACCTTTGCATGGTGCAGCACCTTCGCCGGAACATTTGCAGAGACGCCATGATTGCTTATAAGCTCGGCATCCTCCCATGTCTCGCCCAGCTTATCAAATAAATATAGCACCGAGGACAATCCCTGAATATAATGAATCTCATAGATTGTTTTACCTGCCTGTATCCGCTCGGTTGTTTCTGTCGTGTCATCCGCCATATTGCAGATTTCCCCCACAGCCTTCCGCAACATCATCGAAAGCTTCTTCGCACCGGAATAAAAGCCGATATCCCCTGAGAACACTACCGCAATCGTCTCACCTTCATGATTGCGTATCAATTCCGCAATTTCTTCTGCTTTATATGCATTATAAAATGACTGCTCCGCGTCGCGTCCATCTTCTTCACAGAGGCTCTTCCAAATCTGAAGCATACGGGAAGCACCGATACAGACGGTCGCCTGCGATAATGCCTGCACTGCCTCTCTGGTCAGACAATCCGCATTTCCCGGTCCCATGCCGATCAGATATACGATTGTAGTTGGGTTGTTCTCCATGTTTTTATACCCCTTTCTGCTCCGTATTGTACCAGATAACTAAATTTCTGTCGTTTATTTGCTATCCAAATTAAGAAGATGCATACAATTCTATTTATTTCAGATCTCGCATCTGATCTATTCAGTTCAGATTGCACATCTGTTTCCATTTTATTCTGAATGCAAACCTGTTCTCTCACACAAATATTTTTCGGCTTGTACGAGTGACATCACCGGTTCCACCTGCTCCTTCGGACGTCCGATCACAACCAGATGCACACCCGCGGCAAGTGCAGCCTCACATTTTTCATCATAGCCACCATTCTTCCCACTTGCCTTTGTCACGAGGAAGTCAGCATTTGCATAACGCAAAGTTGCCAGATTCATTTCCAGATCAAATGGCCCCTGCATACAGATCAGATGTTTCCCGGTAAATCCCAGTTCCGTACATGCCTCTACGACAGACTGGGTTGGAAGCACACGCGCCGTACAGCGCGATTCATAGTCCGGGATCTGCGTGTACAAATGCAGTTCCTTGCTGCCTGTTGTAATCAGAATATTTCCGGTGACACCTTTCAGATAATCCACTGCCGCCTGTGTATCCTCAACATAGACACTGTCCGATGCTTCACAGGTATGCATCTCCCGTCGCACACGGATATACGGAACTTCCACCGCCTTACACGCCTGATAGATATTCTGCGTCACGATCACTGCATACGGATGTGTCGCATCCACACAGAGGTCTGTCTGTACCGCCTGCAAGAATTCCTGCATATCTGCCTGCTCCAGCCGTCCTACATGCACTTTAAGTGCGGCATCCTCCGGCAGCACCTGTGCTCCATATTCCGATGCCACACAGACATGGAGTTCGATTGTTTGTCTTTCCTGCTTCTTGTTTAATTGTATCAGATACTCGGCGAGCTGTCGCCCCTCCGTTGTACCGCCAAATATGACTACTTTCATGTGTTATCTCTTCTATATCCGCGCGGTGTCACCATCGCGTCGCCAACTTTCCGTGTCTGGGAATTTCCGATAAATACGGTCGTGAACATATCCACCTGCGTTTCCAGTAACTCGTCCAGTGTCAGAATTCGTTTTTCTTCGCCGTCACGCCCGATATTCCGCGCGATTCCACAGATTGTATCCCCGGACTTTTTCTGCAACAGAATCTGACATGCTTTCTGCAAATAATCGTGCCGTTTGTGACTGGACGGATTGTACAGACAGATTGCGAAGTCTCCCTCGGCGGCTGCCGCAAGGCGTCGCTCAATTAACTCCCACGGTGTCAACAGATCACTCAAGCTGATTACTGCAAAATCATGTCCAAGCGGTGCACCAAGCAATGCCGCACCGGATAATGCTGCCGTCACGCCCGGAATCACATGTACATCCACCTCCGGGAATTCTACTGCCAGTTCCAGTGTGATTCCTGCCATGCCATAGACGCCTGCATCACCACTACAGACAAGCGCCGTTTTCTTTCCACTCGCTGCGGTTTCCAATGCCAGCTGGCACCGTTCTACCTCCTGCCGCATGCCATTCACCAGATATTCCTTATCCGGGTAATACGGCTTCAGCAAATCAATGTACACCTTATATCCCGCAATCACTTCGCTGGCTTCCACAACGTCGATTGCTTCCTGCGTCATCTTCTGTCTCGCACCGGGGCCAAGCCCGACAATATATAATTCCTTCTTACTCTCTGCACTCATATTTTTCTCCATCATCGCTCTGTTTCTATGTTTTAGCTTCCGGTTTTGGGTTTTCTCACTTGTTTTCTGGCTTGCAAACCCACCTCATGGGTTTTTCTGCTTACTTTTCTCTCGCTACACCCATATTGCTCTTCTCTTTCTAGTTTTAGCTTCCGGTTTTGGGTTTTCTCACTTGTTTTCTGGCTTGCAAACCCACCTCATGGGTTTTTCTGCTTACTTTTCTCTCGCTACACCCATATTGCTCTTCTCTTTCTAGTTTTAGCTTCCGGTTTTGGGTTTTCTCACTTGTTTTCTGGCTTGCAAACCCACCTCATGGGTTTTTCTGCTTACTTTCCACTCGCCACACCCACATACGTCAGCGCTACCGTTACGCCATCCTGCGCCTGCTTGCGAAGCAACAGCTCTCCATCATTCGCGCCATGCTCACTTGCAAACTTCACTGCACTGCGCTCACAGACATTATCCACGCCAGTCACGCCAGTCACGAACTCGGATGCTGAAAATGTCCCCGGCACCGCCTGCAATTCCGCTGCCGCATATGTCTCAAATGGCACTTTCCTCGCCGCGCAGAATTCCTGCAAACCTGCCTCTTCCTTCTTCAGATCAATGCTCGCCACCGCACACAATGCTTCCATCCGCAAGTTAGCTTTCGCAAATGCTTCCTGCACCGCATGCTTGATTTTATCCGCAGATGTTCCTTTCTTGCAGCCGACCCCTGCTACTATACAACGCGGAATGAGCTGTAGCGTTTTCGCATCTGTCAGGATATCTCGTGGGGTTACAATAACCTGATACGATCCTATCTTTACCTCTGCTTCATCTATCCACACAGGCTTCGCTCCGGTCGTCAGCACCTCCGCGCTGATTGCCTTCACCTTCGCCCAGTCCGTCACTACAAAATTATGTTCCCGCGCATAATCATCAATGGAGAATCGTCCTTCTACATCTGTCGCGGTCGTGATGACTGGTGTTGCCCACATCACATCCGCCAGCATCTGTGTGAGTGCATTTGCTCCTCCGGCATGCCCGCTCACTAACGATATCACATGTTTTCCACATTCGTCCATGCATATAATTGCCGGATCTTTGGACTTATGAGTCAGATGCTCCGCTACACTCCGTACCGCAATTCCGCTTGCTGTTATGAACACGATGGCATCTACCTGTTCAAAATATTCATCGACACATGCTTTTACCGTATCCTTCATTGAAATCTCCGGAAGCGCCTCGCATTTTACCTTAGCAATAATCTCTGCATCCGGGATACTTTCCAGCTTCTTCGCCAGCTTCTGCATCGTCGCATACCCTCGCACACTGCATGTAATAAGCAGTACACGGCGGATGCCTGTCGGAAGCGCAATCTCCGTTGCGCCACGGTACTCCGTTGCAAATGCCGCGTCATAGAGTCTTGATTTCTCATAAATGCTTCCAAGTGCCGGGGATACAATAATCAGTGCGGTCTTTGTGATCCCTGCCTCTTCCATATCTTCCGGAAGCTTGGCAAGCGTCGTACGGATGATCTTCTCTTCCGGCCACGTTGCTTTATACACGACAGCAACCGGCGTATCCTCTGTATATCCGCCAAGCAGAAGTTCCTGCCGGACCTTTCCTGCAAGCCCGGACGACAGATACAATACCAGACTAGCGCGATGCGCCGCCAGGCTTCGCAGATTTTCCTTCTCAGGCACAGGTGTTTTTCCCTCCGCTCTGGTCAGAATCAGTGTCTGTGTCACATCTGGCAGCGTATACTCACATGCAAGCGATGCTGCAGCGCCGAACACCGCACTCACGCCCGGACATACATCATACGCGATTCCATATTCATCCAGTAAATCCATCTGTTCGCGGATTGCCCCATATACAGACGGATCTCCGGTATGCAGACGCACAGTTTCCTTGCCGGCTGCCTCTGCTTCCCGCATCACAGCTACAACCTCATCGAGCGTCATATGCGCGCTGTTATAGATCACGCAGTCCGCCTTCGCATAGGAAAGCAATTCCGGATTTACAAGTGAACCCGCATAGATAATCACGTCCGCTTCCTTGATTTGATTCATACCCCGCACGGTAATCAGATCACACGCGCCAGGTCCTGCTCCTACAAAATGTACCATTTATTTAACTCTCTTTCCGCATCCCTCGTCTGCCCCAGATATCCGTACTTCTCCGAAAATACAATGACGCCAAACCGCATGGCATCGCCAACTCTGCCTGCAACATGTTTCTCAATTGCTGCAAGAATACTCTGCATTACAACTTCCCGCAAGCCTTCTCGTTCTACAACGTCCAACATCCGCTCGGTATTGATACAGTCATAGATTTCCTGTACCACCTTCGCATCGGCGCCCGCCATCGCCGCGTGCACCGCGAAGATTTCGCCTCGCCCATCTGCCACCTTGGAATGTGTGTTGAAAATACCCGCCGCCAGCTTCACCAGCTTTCCGATATTTCCAACCAGCAGGAAATCCTTCATGCCATACGAGATTGCAAGGTCGATTGTATCTCCAATATAATTGCTCGACTTAACACTCTTCGTCAGATCCAGTCCCAGATATTCGGATGCATATGCCTGTCCGTAGTTTCCCGGTGTGACTAATATCTTCTCTTCGCCGACCGCATACAGCTGCCGAATTTCCGTCTCGATCGTCGCCACAATCGCCTGCTCGCTCATCGGCTCTAAGATTCCACTTGTCCCAAGCACCGAAAGTCCGCCCTCAATGCCGAGCTTCGGGTTAAAAGTCCGCTTCGCTAAAGCCTCGCCTTCCGGCATCCATACCGTGATTTCTAACGGTTCTCTGACATTTGCTTTCTCGCACACATCCGCCACTGCCGCAAATATCATCTGTCGCGGCACACGATTGATTGCCGCCTGTCCGACCGCCTGCTCCAAACCTTCTTTCGTGACCCGTCCAATTCCGATACCTCCATCCAGTGTCAGATATGGGTATGATTCGCTTGTGAATGCACAGGATCTATCCTGCCTTCTATCTATGTCCACGCCCGCACTCTGCTGTGCATACTCCACCGTCACGCACACATCCGTGCCGTTTGTCACGTCCGGATCATCGCCGCTATCCTTGATAACCTTATAGCTTGCTTTCCGGTCATCTGACTCAAGCCGATACACCGGCACCGAAACCGTCATCCCTTTCGGTGTACGCAGGGTAACCGCATGACTCTCTACACCAAGCAGAAGCTGCATCGCCGCTGCCTGTGCTGCTGCCGCACTGCATGTCCCTGTCGTGATACCAAGCCGGAGCTTTTTCTGATTTTTAATCACATATTCTTCCATACATATTTCCAATCTATAAAATCTTCTTTATTTATACCATTTCACGTGGGAATTGTAAATTTATTTCCTCCTCCATGCATGACCTTCAGCTTCCCATCTGGGGTTTTCTGCTTGCTTTTCTCCTCCCACACCCACTTCGTGGTTTTTTTTTACAATAGATTTGCTCCTGCACCCACTTTTCTCTTCCATTTACCCCCTCCTGCTTTCAATCTGGGGTTTTCTGCCTGCTTTCTTCCTATCACGCCCAACACATGGGTTTTTCTGGTCATATATTCTCTCCTGTGCCCACTTCTCCGCATCCACACTATACCATATGATTTACTCCCGCCAAAAACAAGGAGCAGGACTTCCATCCTGCTCCCACTTTCATGATATTTCCAATTAACTATTCTTCATTTTTTCTTCTGCGAATCATGCCTGCGATGCAAACGCCTGTACCAAGCATCAAGGTAACCATGATTGCCAATGGATATGCATCCCCGGTAGACGTTGCAGTATCTGTCTTCTTATTTGACTCTGTTGTCTTCTCCGTGTCAGCTTGTGTCGTGCTGGCATTCGGCTGTTCCACCAATGTCTGCTGCGTAGTCGAATTCTCCGTTGTCTCCGTTTCCGTTGTGGTCTGCGTTCCGGTTGTCGCCGGAACGGTGCCCTTTGCAACCACAACCTTGGTAGACGGAGAAGCGAAATAATTTGAAGTTTCCTTATATCTTACATAATAATCACCAGCAGAAAGCTGTGTCAGCGTCGTTCCCATACAAGCGGTCCAGTTTGTCTGATCCACACTGTATTCCATAGCAGTTGTCAGGTTTGCAATCTGTCCATCTTTTTTGCCATCATCTGATTCCGCCGTCGGTGTCAATCCTGTCGGGGCATTCTGATTTGCCTTTTTGATCGTGAACTCCTTCACAAGCTGTCCGTGCAAAGTATTTTTTCCATCAATGGTTACACTTGCCATTCCTGCATTTTTGTTATTGGCATACGTAAGTGTGTAGCTTACACCCTCTGTCAGTGTTTGTCCCTCATAAGACACCGTCACGGCTGGTCTTTTTTCCTTGCCATCATAGACATATGTGTCTGGATCCAATGTAACGGAAAGCTGTGGATCGGAGAGTCTGCGATAACGAAGCTCATAATTGCTTGCTATGTTTCCATCTTTATCCACAATCGTCACATATTTATCTATGCCTTGCGGCACTTGATAAACATCGATGGAATAACCCTCTGGTACAAAATCCGTTACTGCATCCAATCCATTTTCAACATGCTTATAATTACTAATATACGCGTTTGTTCCAACCCTAAACACACAACTTTCCTGCATTGTTAACTTCTCAAGCCAGCACTTTGCACTTGTCGAATCCGATACCGTAACCATCGTTCCGCTTTCTAATATTATTCCATCATCTGGCATCCATTGCAAGAACGATGTACTAAGTTTCACATTAGATATAGTTAATGGTGCATTATATCCGCCCCCTGAATTTCCATTGTTCAATTGACAATTCATTGTTCCATTTTTAACCGACAATGACTTCGTTACATTCAACTCACCCATTGTCAAATTTCGTCCATCTAAATCAAGAATAATATCTTTGCCCGATTCTCCAGAACCATATCCTATTGTAAGTGAACCGTCATTTATATCACTTAGCAATCGTATTGTATATCCATTCTGTGTTGCTACAAAAGCTGCTGATAACGTTGTATATTTTCCTACACTCTGTCCATTACCATCAATTACTTCCGCCACTTCTCCATCCGCTTTTACCGTGGCAACCTTCGTCCCTCCGCTCATCACAAACACTGCGACTGCCGCTATCACGACTGCCATCACCTTTCGGGCTAATTTCTCTCTCACTTTCATGTTCCTCTCCTCCTCTTATTTAGAACTTTTCTATCCTAAATATTACCTTCTTTACATTTTTTATATCTTTTTTCTTATCATGCATTGGCACGTTCGTCAATACTTCTGGGACGAAATGCATTTTTCTGGGACGAAATGTCATTCCAACGCGTAGATTCCTATAAAAAATTGTGCTACAATGATAAAAATTACAATTCAGAGAGGAAATGGATATGAAGCTTGCCATCGTGGATGATAACCCGGAAGAGTTACAGAAATTATATACAACCATCATGGATTACAGCCGCACACATGGCGTTGCGATCGCCTGTGACCGCTATACAACCTGTGCTGCATTTCTCTCTGCCTGTACGCAGATCTCCTATTCGTTTGTCATCTTCGACATCTATTTGCAGGACGCAACCGGGATCGATATGGCAACTGCCTTTCGTGAGATTGCCCCGCGTACGCCGATCATCTTTTTGACAAGCAGCCCGGAACATCGTGCCGATGCATTCCGGGTACACGCATTTGATTATCTGGAAAAGCCTGTATCGACAGATATGATCGCACGGCTCTTCGACGAGCTGGCAATCACACAGGAGAAATCGACGGATACACAGACATTTGTAATCTCGATTGACCGGAAACAGATTCCGATTTTATATTCCGATATCCGCTATATCACATCCGATTCCAACTATCTGCAGATTCATGGGCGTGGCGTGTTCCGCTGCCGTATGCCGTTCCGGGAAGCTTCCGCGATTCTCACAAAAGATCCGCGGTTTCTGGCGATCAACCGTGGCGTGCTTGTCAATCTCGACTATGTCTCGCAAATGGAAAATACGACCTGTACCATGTCCGATACCACGGTATTTTCGATTCACAGGAAAAATGCAGTTGCCATCACACAGGCATTTATCACGCGCCAGTTTAACCGGCGCACGAAAGCTTTATCGAAGGGAGGTCTCTCATGAATTTTGGGAATTTGTTTTATCGGGCTGCCGAATACGGTGTAATCCTCCCCGGCATTTTTCTGTGTATCATTCCGGTTGCAGACTGGCTCATCATTCCTCAAAGAAAGCTATATCCAGTACTGCTTCCATGCATGGTTGCAATCTGTTTTCTTCTGGCATGGATTGACTTGTCTGGTTCCTACTATACGAACCTGTTTTTCTTCCCTCTGCTCGGCGTCTGTCTGATCGCTTATTTTTTGACTGTCAAATTAGAAAAATTGAAATTGCTCTATATGTTTTTATGTGCAACCGCTGCCCTGTCGTTTGGCTGTATCATGAACGATTATCTTACAGCACAGCTTGTTCCGACCTCCAATGTGAGCGACAATTCTGTTCCGGGGCTGATCATACAGTACGCAGTCAGTATTGTTATTATGCTTGTACTGCTCAGCATGCGCCAAAAATTCAAGTGGCTGTTTGAGAATTTCAACACGCCGTTATTCTGGCGGGTTGCGTGGGCGATTCCAGCCATCATCACCTTCTGCAACATCTACATGATCCCGATTGATTATGCAAATATCCGTGTCGGTCGTATCTTCCAGATTGCAATGGTGATCGAGGGCGTACTGTTCCTGTTTTTTATGCTGTTTCAATTCCTGCTGTATATCATCGCTGTCACATCCGCCCAGAAGATTGAAGCGGATTCCACTGCCCTGATGTATCAGCTTCAGGCAGACCAGTACGAGAAAATGCAGGCCTATCTGGATGAAACGCGCCGTGTCCGGCACGATTTCAAGCACACGATCGCTGTACTAAACGAGCTTTCCCAGACGGGACAGTACGAGAAACTAAGTGACTATATTTCGAGCTATTCATCCGAAATATCCAACGTGCAGGCACCTGTTACCTACTGTGAAAATCCGGTGGTCAATGCCACGATCCATTACTATATTAACCTTGCGGAAAGCTATGGCATCCGAACGAAGCTGCAGGTCGTCATCCCTAAAGAGCTTACAATCTCCGATATTGACCTCTGCCTGATCTTCGGAAATCTGCTGGATAATGCAATCACAGCCTGCCGGCATGTGAAATCCCCCGACCGCTTCATCCGGTTGTCCGCCGATCTCGATACACCGGGCTGTCTGTACATCACGATGGTAAACAGCTTCGACGGTAACGTGTGCAAACAAAACGGAAAATACATTTCCACAAAGGAAAAGAAAAGCGGAATCGGTCTGACCTCAATTCAGGCAACCGCCGAGAAACACCACGGTTCCTCGAATTTTTATACCGAGCAACATGAATTTATCTCGAACATCATGTTAAAACTATAAGAAAATGAAACGGAGTAGTTTTATGAATATCACAGTTATCTTCACAGGCGGCACGATCGGCTCGTCTGTCCAGCAAAGCTTTATCTCCACCGATGCGCAGATGCCATATCGACTGCTGACAATGTATGAAGCCGAACAAAAGAAAAAAGGAGCTACAATTCCAAACTTTCAAACAGAAGCACCTTATACAACGCTGAGCGAATATATGGATGGTTCTCATCTAAATCTGCTTATCTCCTGCATCCGGGAGCAGCTTACGAAAGACGTCGACGGCATCATTGTCACCCACGGCACGGATACACTTCCATTTACTGCTGCCGCACTTGGCATGTGCTTTGCCTATGCAAAGGTTCCAATCATCCTCGTGTCCAGCAATTACGTCTTAGATGATCCGCGTGCAAATGGTCTGACGAACTTTACCGCTGCCGTTGATTATATCGCTTCCCCGACTTTGCCAACGGCTGTCGGCATCGCTTACTGCAACACCGGAAGCACACCGAAAATCTACAATGCACTCGGCATCTACAACCATTATCCGTTTGACGACAGCTTATACGAGCGCCCTTACGACGCATATGCGGCTGCAAACACGCCTGTCCTGCAGGAATTTTCTGCCCTGCGGCAGACATCCTTCGATACAACCTGCCCTGTATGTTTTTTCCAGTCCATGCCGGGTATCCAGTATTATCTGCCAGATGATGCACGGGCGGTATTGATTCACGCATACCACTCTGGTACGATCAACACGAAAAATCCATCCCTGCTTGCACTCACCAGTCAGGTTGCACAAAAAAAGATCCCGATCTATCTGACCGGAATCTCCGCATACTCAACTGATTACGACAGCAAAGCGGTGTACGAATCCCTTGGAATCATCCCACTTCCAGAATACAGCCCGCTTGTCGCATATATGTATCTGTGGTACAAATACAGCCGCAAAATTTAATTTCCCTGCAGGAAATCCTGCATCTTCTGCAGGTTTGCTGCCATCAGATCATATCCATTCTGATAGAACGCTTCCTGCTTTTCTTTATCCTGTTCAAACTTACTGATACTGTCAAGCTCCGGACGGAACACGAGAAGCGTTCCTTCCCTCTCGTACCGGTCGATCCGGTCTAACTGCTTCGCATACATCTCTCTTCTGCGCATCAGCGTATCGTAAAACGCCGGGTACTTCTTCTTGTATGTCCGCATCAGAACGCGGATCTTGCCATAATTGGTTGGTGCCTCCTCCGGCTTTCTTGTCAGAATACAGACAACCCGGTCACATCCAACCTCAAATGCACGCTTGACCGGAATCGAATCTGCCAGACTTCCATCCATATAATGGAATCCATCCAGCTCAACCGGATTGCAAAGTACCGGGACAGAACAGGATGCCTTGACGGCTGTCAGCATACGCTTCTCATCGTCTGTCTTCGCGATATATTCTGCTTTTCCTGTTTCACAGTTTGTCACTACGAGCTCTACTTCGGATGGTGACGCAACGAATTTCTCAAAATCAAATGGATACTGCTTATGCGAAAACTCCATTACCATGCGATCTAAATCAAGCATCTTCTTGCTTTTACGCATCTGCTTGACACCATAATATGCATTTTCTCCACTTGCGGTAATCGTCCACTTTGTACGTCCTTTTTGCCCTGCCAGATAATTAACCGCATTTCCAGCGCCGGCAGATACTCCTACCACATAATCAAATACGATCTGATTGTCCATCAGGCAATCCAAAGCTCCTGCGGTAAAAAGCCCGCGGAACGCACCACCCTCTAATACAATACCTGTCTTCACGTTTTTCATCTCCTCGGATCTGCTTCTTTTAATTCGTCAAGCTTCTCCTGAATTCTCTTCTTTACCAATTCACATACATCATGCTTCCGCAGCTTTCCATACTCCTCATACGGGATTGGCGGAAGGAAATGCACCTGCGTCCGAACCTTCTCGAAGGTGTTCGTATCCATCGACCGCCATGAATCGTAAATCACAACTGGAATGATTGGTGTCTTGGACTTTAACGAACACGAGAAGCAACCGGACTTAAATTCCTGCAACTCATTTTTATTATCCTTGTAACCGCCCTCCGGGAAAATCAAGTATGTTTTTCCGTTCTTCACACGCTCGGCAATCGTCTTGAGCGCGCTAATCTGCTGCTTTGGGTCCTCAAACGAGATTGTGGTTCCCTCCACCAGACCACATACCTGTCTTGCTACCAGACGATCTGCGGATTTCTCTTCCCACAGCATCGCGCATGGCTTCGGATGTGCCAGCATGATTCCAAGGGCGTCGTACTTTCCCTGATGATTGGCATACATGATATAGCCGCCATCCTGTGGCAGGTTCTCGCTGCCAAATATATCCGTCTTGGTACGGGCGCGTCTGCGCATATGATTCTCGATCTTCATCGCAAAATCATACCGCTGCTGCTCTGTATATTTTTCTTTATGCTTTATCATATAGTTCGCACGCGGAAGATGCGTGGCAACGAACAACGGGCTCGTCGCAACTACGAACTTAAATCTCAAGTTTTTCAATATATTTCAATCCTTTATCTTCTATCCCCTACAACATCTTTCGTTTTCGCAGTATCAACGCGACAACGACGCAGACAACCAGCGTAAATACGCATATGATCGTAAATCCCCACGGTGTCTTTGAAAATGGCATACCGTCACCATTCACATTCATACCATATAATCCCGAAATAATCGTCGGGATAGACATGACAATCGTGATTGCAGCCAGCAGTTTCATGATGTTGTTCAAACGGTTATCGATCACCGTCGACATCAGTTCCCGTGTACCTTTTAAGATATCACGATAGATCTGCGTCATCTCAATCGCCTGCAGATTCTCGACAATCACGTCATCCAGCAATTCCTGATCCTCCGGAAACTTGCGGATTCCACTGTATCTTGTCAACCGGTCAACGACCATACGGTTTGCCCGCAGCGATGTGTCGAAATATACAAGGTTGGATTCCATCTCATGCAGGTTGACGATATCGGCATCTTCCGTTGCGCCACCCATGCGTTCTTCCATTTCCAGTCTGCGACGGTCAATGATACGAAGATACGACTGATATAACATACTTGTCCGATATAAAATCTGATATGTGAAGCGCACCTGCTTCTTTGTTGTAAAATCACGAATATTATTCACTATAAAGTGCTTGAGCACCGGTGTCTCCGCCGAACAAACGGTGATAATGGCATCGTCTGTCCACACAACACCCAGCGGGATGGTTGTATATGCTTCCTGATTGTGTCGAATCTCGACCGATGGAATATCGAACAAGATCAAAACATAATCATCATTCACATCCACACGCGATGACTCTTCATCATCCAGTGCAGCACGTATATCCGCCAGATCTACGTTATAACGTCTGGCAATCTCCAAGCTTTCATCCTGCGACGGCGCTGTCAGATTTATCCACATACCGGGTATAAACTCATCAATCTGTCTGAATTTTCCGTTATCTGTAATGTACTTACTGATCATATCCTTCTCGCCTCATCGTTTCCCTTTTTTAAGTGACAGAACCCCACTATCACTTATTCTAACACGACTTGCGTCATTCGGAAACCCCTAAATATATTTCTTTAAATAAATATTCACTCTGCCCTTACGCGTCTCGCTTCCAGCCCCGCAATACTGGAACTTTCCATAGCCGCGGACCGAGAAACTATCGCCATCTTTTAAGACCAGACTGTTGCGTTCCTCTGTCCTTCCATTCCGTGTGACCTTCTTCGCCCGGAACAGATTCAGCGTCTCATTCCGGGAGCATTTTGTGACTGCCGCAATGATCGCATCAAACCGCGGCGCACTGACGATCACATGCAGATCTTCGAGTGTCGGCTTCAAATCCTCGATCTCGCCCTCCACCAGAGACGTTTTCACGTTCGTATGTTTTATCTTGGTCAGTTGCTCCATAATATATGCAGCAATATTCTCCTGACAGAAAATATATGCCCGCTTTCCATCCTTTACCAGAATGTCACCGAGCACTGATCGTTCAATCCCTAAATTCATAAGCGCACCGAGGAAATCCCGGTGGCTTAAATCTTCTGCAAATTTTTCTAACAATGGTTCTACCAGAATAATCGAGATTGGGAATACACCTGCATATCCAAACAACTCTTCGGAGCCGAACTGCACCATCTGCCGTTCACACTCCGGCGTTCCGCCGAAGCAGGTCATCCCCACGAAGGAGAATTCCGCCTGCTTCTCATAGACCACCGCAAGCTCCGCGGGTGTCAGGAATCCGGTGTATGTATAAATATTTTGTCTGTACGCACGCTTCGCCAAGTCCTGCAAACGTGCAATCAATACCTGTTCTTCGTTCATATATACTAATTCATAGATTAGCCAAGAATCGCCTTGTCGTTCGCGAATTCCTCGCCACTTGCCTCTTCAAACTTGTGAAGCAGATCTGCAACAGTCAGCTTCTTTTTCTCTTCGCCGCGGATATCCAGAATGATATTTCCGTCCATCATCATGATCAGACGGTTTCCGTGCGCGATTGCATCCTTCATATTATGTGTGATCATCAACGTGGTAAGATTATCGCGATTGACAATCATATCTGTCGTCTGCAATACCTTCGCGGCTGTCTTTGGATCAAGTGCGGCTGTGTGTTCGTCAAGAAGCAGAAGCTTCGGCTTCTTCAACGTTGCCATCAGCAATGTGAGCGCCTGTCTCTGTCCACCGGACAGAAGTCCTACCTTCGATGTCATACGGTCTTCGAGTCCCAGCCCCAGTGTCGCCAGCATCTCACGATACTTTGCATGCTCTTTCTTCGTAATTCCTGCCTTTAATGTACGGCTGTCTCCACGGCGGAGTGCCAGTGCCAGATTCTCCTGAATCTCCATCGTCGCTGCCGTTCCAGTCATAGGGTCCTGAAACACACGTCCGAGATATTTGGCACGCTTATATTCCGGAAGCTTTGTCACATCCGTATCTCCAATGATGATCTGTCCCTGATCGACCGGCCATACACCAGCGATCGCATTTAACATCGTCGACTTACCTGCTCCATTTCCACCGATGACAGTTACGAAATCGCCATCCTCCAGTGTCAGATTCAGTCCCTTTAACGCCATTTTTTCATTGACCGTTCCCGCATTGAAGGTCTTATAAATATTCTTCAGCTCTAACATAGTATTTACGCCTCCTTCTTCTCTGCGGATGCCGCAAGCTTCTTTCCTTTGTTGAAATGCTTTCCCTTCCAGTAAGGTACTGCAAGGAACACTGCTACGATCAAAGCCTGGAACAGCTTCAACAAATCGGTGTCAACGCCAAGCCAGATTACGATCTGCAGCACGATGAAGTAGATCACGCCACCAATACCGACAGACAGAAGCTTCAATGCGAAGTTCTTGAAGATCCGGCTGAAAATTGCCTCACCGATAATGACGGATGCCAGACCGATAACGATCGCACCTTTACCCATATTGATATCTGCAAATCCCTGATACTGTCCAAGACATGCGCTGGAAAATGCAACTAAACCATTGGAGATCATCAGACCGAGTACTTTGTTGAAGTTCGTGTTGATACCCTGTGCACGTGCCATGTTCTCATTACAGCCTGTTGCACGAAGCGAACTACCAAGTTCAGTACCGAAGAACCAGTACAAAATTCCGATTACGACCACCATAAATATAAATACAACAAAGATGGAATTCTTATAGAATGCAACTTTCTTTATGTAACGAAGGGAAACTGCCAGATCATATTTATCGACATTGATCGGCTGATTTGCCTTTCCCATGATCTTCAGGTTTACACCCCACAGACCAAGCTGTGTCAGAATACCTGCCAAGATCGCTGGAATTCCCATTGTTGTATGGAACAAACCTGTCACCAGACCAACAACCATACCTGCGAGTGTCGCGATCGCCATCGCGGCTGCTACATGATATCCTTTCTGCATCAACATAATACATACGGCTGCGCCAGTACACATCGTTCCATCGACTGACAGATCGGCGATGTCCAGAATCCGGAACGTAATGTATACGCCAATCGCCATAATACCCCAGATCAGTCCTTGGGCAATCGCGCCTGGCATGGCATTCAATAAAGCACTTACATCCATTTTTTTCTCTCCTTTATTTTTCCTATGAACAAAAGTCGGGTAGAAAAACTCTACCCGACTACTATACTATAATAATACAACAAAAATCAAGTAAATACGCTTGTTTTCGCTATGCTTTTCGATTACTCGTTTGTGATTGCTTCGTAATCATCTGGTACGCTGATTCCAAGTTCATCGCAGATGTCCTTGTTGTACTTCTTTGTAAACTGTGGTGCATACTCGATTGGCATCTCTTCTACCTTGGACTCACCCTTCAGGATCTTAGCGGCCATCTTACCGGTTGCAACACCCAAATCATAGTAGCTGATAGAAAGTGTAGCAACACCACAACCCTTACAGATACCTTCCTCACCAGCAACAACCGGAGTCTTTGCTGGCATACAGATATTCTTGATGATCTCTGTATTTGCAGCAACTGTGTTATCTGTTGGAACGTAGATGACATCACTTGCATTTGCTGCAGATGTTGTAACTGTTGAAAGGTCATTAGAATCAGAGAATGAATAATACTCACATGTATATCCTAGCTTCTCCAAAGCTGCCTTTACAGTGTCAACCTGATACTGGGAGTTTGCCTCTGCTGAACAGTACAGAAGTCCGACTGTCTTTGCATCTGGGAACAGCTCCTTGATCATGTCTGCCTGACTCTCCAATGGAGCAAGGTCAGAAGTACCAGAAATATTTCTGCCAACAGTACCATTGAAATCCTGAATCTCAAGTGCAACACCATATTCTGTTACAGATGTACCAAGAATTGGAATTGTATCTGTACCAGCTGCTGCTGCCTGCAGTGCAGGAGTTGCATTTGCAAGAATCAGATCTACATCACTACTTACGAAACCATTGATGATCGTGGCACATGTATTTGCATCACCCTGTGCATTCTGCTCATCAAACTTAATACCATCTTCACCAAACTCTTCTACCAGAGCATCCTTAAATCCCTTTGTTGCAGCATCAAGTGCCTCGTGCTGTACCAACTGACAGATACCTACGATATAAGTGTCCTTATCCTTACCGCTGCCACAAGCGCAAAGGGAAAGTGACATTGCAGCAACCGATGCAACTGCAAGTAATTTCTTTAATTTTCTCATGATTCTCTTCCTCCTCGACGATATGCTCATCTTCGTTGCATATCCATTTTCTTTACTCATTTATTGCTCTAGCGGGTTAATAATTTAGTGCAATAAAGCATTACAGTAACAGATTAAACCACGATTTTTTAAAATTGTCAAGTTTTTGTAACCTTTTTTATCCCCCCACGTGTATAATCTGTGAAAGGCCTTTTGAAACAGACGGAGGATGTGACTATGAAAATACCAATACGGATACTGATTGATCGCTATCAGTCCCATTTATACCGGATTGCATTCAGTATCTGTCAGAACCGCGAAGATGCAGAGGATGTCGTGCAGGACACCTTCCTGCAATATCATATTCTGAAGAAAGAGTTTGAGGACGAAACCCATATCCGCGCATGGCTGATACGGGTTGCAATCAACAAATCCAAGAATACGGTTCGCGCCTTCTGGCGGAAACACCGACAATCCTTAGAATGCTATATGGAAGAACCGGATTTCCCAGACGCTGAAAGCAATGCCCTGTTTGAGGCAGTGCTACAGCTCCCGGAGAAACAGCGCACCACTATACATCTCTTCTATTATGAAGATTACACGATCAAAGAAATCGCAGAGATTCTGCATGTAAGCGAGAGCAACGTCAAGGTCCGCTTAAACCGTGGACGTGCCGCTCTCCGTCAAAAACTAAAGGAGGATTGGAACTATGACGAATCATGAAAAATATAAGCAGGCATTTGACTGCCTGACCACCGACGCAGAAATCAACTTAAACCCGACATCCATCCGACGCAGCCGCACAACCCGTGTGGTTCAGCGTTTATGCTATACCACCGCATGTCTGGTCATGCTTTTTGCCGCATCAAACGGCATCTGTTACGCAGCAACCGGCTCCTCGCTCGTACACACGATCATTGTTATGGCAAATGGCTCGAATGTAGAAATCTCCGAGGACGGAAGCTCCGTTACATTTACAATTGAGTCAACCGGTGATCTCTCTTACACGACTGTTGAGAACGGCCGCCTGTATGTGAAGCTGAACAATGAGAAAACGGACATCACCAATCAGTGCAGCGAAACCGATTATTACCGGCATGATTATACCGATTCCGAAGGCAATAAGCATGTCCTGATTGCTGGTGGAACCGTGGAAAGCTACGGCTGGGCAGAGTACATTTTCAATTCAGAAGGAAAATACATCTTCAACACTATGAATATTCCAACGGACGAAGCAAATCCGAATGATGTACCTGCCTGGTTTACAAAGGCAGAAAAAGACTTGGGGCTTGACGCAGACGCGCTGTTGGAACAGGATGGTTCCTACAAAATGGACGAAAATAGTGTCGAGCAGTCCGAAACCGTGACAGAATCTGTACAATAATTGATTTTGCCGTTGCAACTACCCCCTGTATCCGCTATAATCAAAGTAAACTGTTGTGCAAAATATGCAATTTCTCATGCATTTTTTGTACGAATTGATTAGCAACAGGGGGTAATTTTAATGATAGCTGGAAAAGAAGAAATCGAACGTCAGAAAATATTCGGTCGTGACCACTTTGTATATGAAGAAAATTCCTACTTTATTGATGTCAATGATGACTCCGAGCGTATGTGGTTCCAGAACCGGATTGGTGTACCAAATTATAAATGGTTTCAGGAAGGCACGGGCGACAAGCACTGGGTTCTCTACAATCCAATCTGCTTTATGCCGACCAAGAACTGGAACGGAAAGAAGATTTTGAAATTTAATTACCGGGAATTCAAGGGTGGACGTCTGGAAGTTCCAATCAACGCAAGCAGCTGCTGTGGTATGTTCTCCTGGGTAACACTTCCAGAAGGCTTCCAGATTGGTGGACTGTTCAACACACGCGGCATCAAGGATATGAACCTGATGTTCGCAGGCTGTGTTATGCCGAAGGGCTTCTCGCTTGGTGATCATTTCCATACAAAAGAAGTCGAGGATATGCGTTACATGTTCTACCAGAGTTCGGTATCCGAGGCATTTGATTTCGGTAAGATCTTTGATACGTCACATGTTACCAACATGGAGTACATGTTCTCTGAATGCCGTATCCCGGATGGTCTGAAATTCCCAGAGCGATTCCTGACGGAACAGGTAACAAATATGGATCACATGTTCTACGAGAGTGTGTTCCTCGGAAAAGCGGATTTCGGAGACGGCTTTGTTGTATCGCCGGGCACGAACACGAACGATATGTTCACGGACTGCATGTTCGGGGACGAGAAAATTGATAACCAGTATAATCAGGATTTCAACTACGTGAAGTCCAGATTAAGTTAACGGTTAACGGAATTTGCATATACTTAAGGAAAAAAGAAACCACATGGATACATTCTACGCAGACGCGCTCCCGCTCGGTTCAGCACGTAGCGGTACTAAATTCGTGCTACGCACTCATTAAGTGCCGACGTGCTTCAACGGTCTGCTTTAGAATTGTATCCATGTGGTTTCTTTATTTACTTTATTGGCTCTGCAAATTCCTTACACTCTACCTCAATCTTGCAGTTCCTGCTCCATTATATTTCGAATTGCGTCTATGTCTGTAAATATCAGCTTTATTCCGCGATTATGCATTGCTAATACTTCATTTAAGTTTTCTACCAATAATTTGTCCAGCTTTTTATGTACAGTTATCGGTTTTTGTTGAATCGTATGTACATGATCAAAATATTTTTGAATTACAGGAAACGCATTTTGTATCAAAAAAGCATTTTCCTTTCCTGCAAATAAACCAATCACAATTGTATTACACTTTCCATATCGCTTCTTTTTGTTTTCAATAATTTTCTTATATTTTTCTGCTTGTGAACTAATTGGTATCATCCAGTACAAATCCAAATTCTTCTTATCTCGAATCGCATAATAATGCGGCCGATAATTTCCCTGTTCCTTATTACTCATTAAATATTTATCTTGAACCATATCAAAAAATTCATCTTTTATATGGTATGAATATCCCTGCTGTATTTTCATAAACATTTTCTCCCATGATAAAATAATTCCCCACCAGCTTACGCTGATGAGGAACATTTACAAACTATACTATTTCTATCCCACCTGTATAGCAAGTGGCTTTATTTACGAACTGAATTATTTATACCCCGCACCATCAGCAAGCGGCAAACATTTACTTCTAAATCTAGTATATACAGTATCTAAGAAATAATCAACTGCTTTTTTCTAATTCACAAAATATTCATAAACATTACATAATATATTGCGCTTATTTCACATATTTTCGGTAGAACGTATCGAGTTCCAGCGGCTTATCGTAATAGTACCCCTGTATGCATTCGACGCCTGCGTTACGCACGATGGAGAGTGCTTCCACCTTCTCGACGCCCTCGGCGCAGACTGCGATTCCAACCTTCTTGCAATATGTTACGATGAACTCGATTAACGCTTTGTCTTTCGGTTTCTCCGTAATGCTCCGTGTCATCGTATGGTCAAGCTTCACCATGTCGGCAGGGATGTCTTTGAGTACAGTCAGTGATGCATACCCGGTTCCGAAATCATCCAGTGCAATGCTGATACCTGCATCCTTGAAGGTCTGCAGAACATCCGATAGAAATGATGTATGCTCCACACGGCAGCTCTCCGTCAGCTCCAGCATAATCGCATCATGCGGAATCTGATAATAATCCAGCCGCTCCACAACATAGTCAAGCAGTGATGGATCCTTGAACTGTATGTAAGAGACATTGATCTGCAGACGCTTTAACGGCATGTGTCCAATCTGCTTCTGCCACTTGGCGAGTGTCTGTAACGACTGATCGATCACCCATTTACCAACGCGGATGATTTCCTTGGAGTTCTCCAGAATCGGAATGAAATCCATCGGTCCAATCACACCAAATTCTGGATGTGTGAATCGAAGCAATACTTCTGCCGCATCACACGCCTCCGATTTCGTCTCTACGATTGGCTGCATCACAATACGGAAGCCTTTACAGCCTTCCTCGACACATTCGCGAATCGCGTCTTTCAGTCTCGTCGTATATTTCTTCTGTGCAAACAATTCGTTACTATAGAATACAACATCTTCCGTATTCGTCAGTTTCGCGTGGTCAAGCGCATAGAACAGGTTACTCTGGATCTGATCCAAAAACTCTCCATCCTCCGGGAAGAAAGTTGCCGCTGCCCTGAACCGCAAATGCACCGCTTGTCCAGAAACGACTAAATTCTTCATAAAATTCTGTACGAAATTCTTATACTCTACAATCCGCTCTACACCCGCATCCTGCATAATAATCGCAAAATTCGCGCCATCCATACGAAATACATGACAATTATGTCGTACACCATCAAGCAGTTTTTCCCCGATCAACGCGAGCACTCTGTCTCCATACGCATAGCTGTACTCCGCATTAATCCGCTTGAAGTTCTCCAGGCCAATCATCAGAATTCCTCCATGTGCATGATCATCTAACAATCGATTTAGCTCACTTCGAAACTGATACACAGTCCATAGATTCGTAACCGCGTCAATCTTTGTCTGGTGTCCCATATTTGTAACAAGTCCACCAAACCACGCTGCATTCCCATCTGCATCATAAGTCATGTATCCACGACAATTCACCCACACATACTCCCCCTGTGCGTTCTTGATGCGGTATTCACAGTTGTGATACGGCGTCACACCATGAAACAACTCCATAATGTTTTCCGTATATTCCTCAACATCCTCCGGGTGAATCCGGCTGATCCATTCCCGTGTAGAGTCTCCAAAGATTTCTCCCGGTAATCCAAAATATTCCACTGCCGATGCCGACCAACGTGTCGTATCCTCTTTTATATTGCCATAAAATAAAAATGTTCTGCCCGGTGCATTTGCCGCCAGGTCAAAATAGCGTGACTCAAACTCTGATCTGTCCACTCATACACGCTCCTTCCCTCTTGCTTTTCATTTTCTTGTGTATGCATGTCAGAATGTTTACATTTTTTACATTCTATTTTCTATTTATTATATAGGATATTTCCCAAATAGGCAATACATACCGCCGCAATATAAAAGCAATCATGTAAAGTCGTTCCAATTCCGTCAGATTCCTTTCGATACGCACGATAAAGACTGTTGAAGCTTGTCCGCGCAAAGCAGGTTTCTGCCGCTTCCCGCATGTTCGGCAGGATTGCAAGCATATCCCGCATGTAGATATGAAGCTGCTTTTCATAACGGATATGCGCGAAGAATCCACCGGTATAGCGCATTGTATGCGGATACGTGAAGCGGTCTGCCAGATAATGCGTCACCTTCCCCAGCCGGTAATAATCATACACCGACAGTCTTTCCCGCTTGCGCAGCACGCGGTACATCCGGTTTACAAAAAAGCGAGACCCTTCCGCTGTATGACCACCGATCAGCATACGCCGATGGTCATTCAACGACAAAGGTCCCGCATTTTTTTGTTGTCTATGTGCGCACAGCAACTGAAAATATCCGTGGATGTATGAACATTTGTTGACATCCGGCATGATATTTCCAATTACAAATGCATATTTTTTTACTGGTTCTTCTATCTCAAATGCATGTGCAAGATAACGCCCTAAGGCAAGATGATCTTTGGTTTGCATAAATCGAATCCCTACTTCTGCTCTTTTATTTCCAGCTCCGGCTGCATCGAAGCGACCTTCGTGTTCGCCGGGATGGATGTTGTGACAAAAGAGTTTCCGGCTACAACAGAATTCTCGCCGATCACAGTCTCGCCACCTAAGATAGTAGTATTCGCATAAATCACAACATTATTCTCGATGGTTGGATGACGCTTCACACCAGAAAGCAGCTGTCCTTTCCGTGTAGAGAGCGCACCTAACGTTACGCCCTGATAGATCTTCACATGATCGCCGATCGTCGTCGTCTCACCAATAACGATTCCCGTACCATGATCGATACAGAAATATTCGCCGATCGTCGCCCCCGGATTGATATCAATGCCAGTCAGTCCATGTGCATATTCCGTCATAATACGTGGAATATATGGCACATTTAATTCATACAGGACATGTGCATACCGATATACAAAAATCGTAAAGATGCCCGGATAAGAAAGGATGATATCCTGATGATCCTTCGCCGCCGGATCACCGTTAAACTCAGCGTCAACATCCTTTAAGATCATCGCCTGAATGTCTGGAATCTTCGCGATAAATGTCGATGTATATTCCTCTGCCTTCGCACGGATCTCTGCATCTACAAGCTCCTTGTTATCGAACTTCAATGCGACACGGATCTGCTTAAACAACCGCTCATAGAGGATTGCCAGCGTGCTTCCAGCGAAATTATCCTTTGACACATATGCCATATTTTCGGAACCGAAAAATCCTGGAAATGTAACCGTCCGCAGTCCTTCTATAATTGAAATGACTGCATCCCGGTCTGGCACGCAATCTCCTAGTGACATATCAAAAATCTTCTGTGCTTCATAATTTTCTTTCAGGCGAGCGGTTGCCCCCTGAATCGTTTTATTTACAATTGTACCCATGACCTGCCTCCAATATCTATTCAAATCATAACCACCTCACACCCTCAGATGCATATGCCGGCCTGCATTTTATACCGGACGCATATATTGCAATTCTGTTCATACTATATTATGATATAAAAAAATTGCGCGGATGTGCAATGACTATTTATATTCTCAACATTTATACTATACTATTATAAAACAAAAAAGTCCAAGGAATTTTTCGGAGGAACTATGAATAAGAAAGCATTGATCGCTATGAGCGGCGGTGTCGACAGCAGCGTGGCAGCTTTCCTGATGAAGGAACAGAGCTACGAATGCATCGGTGCCACTATGAAATTATATCAGAATGACGATATCGTCATCAACAAAGAACACACCTGCTGTTCCCTGGACGACGTGGAAGATGCCCGTGCCGTGGCACATTCGTTGGGCATGGATCACTACGTCATGAACTTCAAGGAGCATTTCAAGGAGCAGGTCATGGACAAGTTCGTGCACTGCTATGAATGTGGCATCACGCCGAATCCATGTATCGACTGTAACCGCTATCTGAAATTCGAATATCTGTACCAGCGGGCACAGGAGCTTGGAATGGATTACGTTGTTACTGGTCATTATGCGCAGATTGTACAGGATGAAACAACCGGGCGCTATCTCCTAAAAAAAGCAGTCGACGCAAGCAAGGATCAAAGCTATGTGCTCTATTCCCTGACACAGGAGCAGCTTGCGCACACACAGTTTCCGCTCGGCGGCATGCCGAAGAGCGAGACGCGTGCCATCGCAGAAGCACACGGATTCGTAAATGCGAAAAAACACGACAGTCAGGATATCTGCTTTGTACCGGATGGAAATTATGCGAAATTCATCGAACAGCATGCGTGTAAGACTTACCCGGAGGGCGATTTCGTTGATGTCCACGGCAATGTCTTAGGACGCCACAAGGGAATTATCCGTTATACGATCGGACAGCGCAAAGGACTTGGACTGGCATTAAAAGAACCGATGTATGTCATGGATGTCGACATCGAGAAAAATCAGGTTGTCCTTGGACGAAATGAAGATCTCTTCTCGAAGCGTCTTGTCGCAGACGATGTGAACCTGATCTCGATCGACCACATAGATGCCCCAATCCGCGTCACAGCGAAGGTCCGCTATCGTCATACGGAAGCACCTGCAACGGTAAATCCACTGCCGAATGGCAAGATTGAAGTCATTTTCGACGAACCGCAGCGCGCGATCACCAAAGGACAGGCAGTGGTCTTATATGATGGTGATATCGTCGTCGGTGGCGGTACGATCTGCGAGACAGAGAAATTATATTAGAATTTACAAAAAAGAACTCGTAAACATACATACGCATCTGCGTGTGCATATATTTACGAGTTCTTTTCTATTATTCTATATTGAGACTACAGCTGCCGTTCTGCATCTTCTACTCCACCATACCCATACAGGCATGCCATATAATTCATAATGTCGTAGGTCAGGTTTCCACCAGCCTGTGCAATATCGGTCACAAACTTTCCAAACAGGATAAACGTCCGATCTCCATAAGCCGCGATATCGCTGCGCAATGCCGCTTCAATCGTCTCCTGTGCATCATTCGTATAGATAAACCGTACATAACCTGCCATCTTCGGATAATTCTCGATGAATTTCTGTAGCCAGTCTAACTGGATCTGTACGAGATCTTCTTCAATGCCAATCCGTTTCTCACTCCGCTCCACCTGCAAAGCATTTCCTGCCTTGCAATCCTGCAGATAACTTGCAAGCAGATCATCTGGCCAGGCCAGATACCGGCTCTTCCGCATGATGAAGAATGTGTTCCAGTCATCTGGATAGATCGTGCTTCCAAACTGCTTCCACTCCGCATCTATGATTGCCGCAATCGTTTCCTCGCGGTCAAACGGCGGTTCATGGCTCCATTCATGTGCCAATCCCATCTCTTCTTCAAGATCATATTTAGATTTCTCTGTTGTCCTTTCTTTTGCCGCCTGCTTCAGATCGTTTACATACTCGCGATAATTTGCTTCCATCTCGGCATCCTCCACGGCGCCAAAATCGCCACGATCCACACGCTGTACCAGATCCTGCGCATAGACATCCAAAAATGTATCTGTTCCTTTTACGACACCCTGCATTTTAAGCTCCATCAACAGATATTCTGCAATATCCTCAAAACAGGACACGATCTCGTCCTTATAATTTATCTCGTAGGCATTGTAAGTACGACCTTCCCATGCCGCTGCCTGATTCGGAATCACTGCAATCCGGTCAAGGATCGGTGCCACACTGTCAATGAGTGACAGGCTCTGCATGCCCTTCCGCATCCATTTATAATAAGGCGCATACTTCTGATTCAACAGATAAATGATCTCCATCGTGTACTGCATGCCCTTTGCCACACAGAGATTTGCTGTCACATAATCCTGTCGCGCCATCATACGCGCATAGTTGGTCTGCGCTGTCTGCGCAAATCCATGCAGCTTTTCTGCCAGACGCATCATCCAGACCTTCGTCGGATAATATTCAAGCAGACTCTCCCGAATCTTCGTGAACGCACCGGCATCATCCCGGAACACCATTCCATTTGTCGCAGCCGCCAGCTTTTCTTCTGAGATCTGCCGCCAGCTATCCGGGAGAATATAACCGCCCTCTGCAGTTTTCTGTACCTTCACGCCAAGCAGATTCTCATAGAACTCACGCACAGAAGAAACGCCTCTTCTATGTGACAATACCTTGTTGACGGAATTCGTCGGTGCTTCAATTCCATTTTCACGCAGAAATTCATCGCCGAAATCCACCAGAAGCTGCTCATACGATTTCTGCAGCATACCTCCGATGCTTCGATAATCTTCCTCAGACAACCAAAGGCAGAATCCCAATGCAAAATCATGATCCCGCGAAATGGCATCATCATAGCCAAAGCATTCCGAGCCTTCACCGACCAGTCCGACGGCAATCCTCGCCTCATAATTTGGAAATTCCTCATGAATCATCTTCGCTCCATGCATCTCATAAAACCGTTCGCAGATATGTAGCCAGTTATTCTCCGCGTTTGGCTGAACCGTATCCTCTGTCAACGTATCCACGTAATCCGGCTGTGTCTGCACTGCTTCCTTTGCCCCGATTTCCTGTGGTACTGTCTCCGCCTGCGCTTCTCCCATATGGACAATATTCGTCAGATATTTTACAGAAGGATCCGTTTTCATATCCGCAGTCAAAACCGCGGTCTGTTCTTCTTCCTCTTCTTTTTCCTTTTTCAATTCTTCGGCATAATATTTTGCCTGCTTATAGTGCTCTTCGATTTCCAGATATGCATCGGATTTGCCGACATGCTTTTCTATCTCCTGCATCGCCTGCATATAGTAATCAGCCCCCTGCACATACGCTTCACGCATGCAAAGTGCATCACCCATCATCGCAAGCGCTGTACTGTAATGGAAATCCCGTTTTCCATCCCATTCAAAGATACGAAGCGCACGCTCCAGACACTGTAGCGCTTCCTCATACATGGTGGATGCCGTTGTGCCATCTACCCGCTGTCCATTTGCGCCCATTGCCGCACCACCTGCAAGCTGTAACAGTACCTGTGCCAGATTGCACCGGGTTGTCGCCTGCTCCATCCATGCATTCTGCTGCAGATCCACGACCGCAAGTGCCCGGCGGAATGTCTCCTGCGCCTTCTTCAGCTCGCCGCTGCCCTGATAGACAAACGCCCAATTGTTATAGAGTGTCGCGAACCGGTAATCACCCGCAGAAAGCTTGTCCCGGTAAAGCACTTCCACCCGTTCAAACAGATTCTGCGCTTTCATATAATATCCAAAGGTACGATACGCATTCGCCACATTTAACAGGCTCGTTGCATATTCCACTGTGCCTTCCATACCCATCTTTACAAGTATATCTTCAATATCCGCACAATACCGAAGTCCCTTTGCATTCTGATTTGTATCCCTGCATAACCCCATCATCTCATTCAGCAGAGAAAGTGCCGATGCATAATCCCGCTCATCCATCGCCACTTCAATATTCGACGTCAGGAACTCCTCTATATCCTCCAGAGAATGCGTTCCAAACATATTATCATAATCCATCAACACCTGATTGATATCCATCAGTTGTACCTCCTCTTTTCCCCGAATGTTCCTATGCACACACTTTTTGCTGCATTGCATCGACAATGCGGTTTCGCACCAGCTTCGCAATCTGCTCCGTTGTAAGCCCCTCATATTCTTCCGGATAAATTGCTGGCAGGAAATGCACCTGTGTTCTGACGCGCCGCAGAGAATTGATCTCAAATGGCTTGTAGGAATCTACTAAAAGCACCGGAACAATCGGACAGTTCGCACGCACTGCACATTTGAACGCCCCCGGCATGAATTCCTTGATTGCATTCCGGTTGTGAAAATATCCGCCCTCCGGAAATATAATGTACCTTCTGCCTTTTTTCACTTCTTTTGTCACTTTCCGGACTGCCTCGACCTGACTTTTGATATCTGTCTTATCGATCCGGCAACCGTCAATCAATGTGATAAACTGATCAACAATAATCATCTTTGAACGCTTCGCATCCATCATAACCGTGCAAGGCTTCTTATGGGCGTCCATGATTCCAAGTGCATCGTATTTGCCCTGATGGTTGGCATATAACACATAACCACCCTCTGCCGGCAGATTCTCCACGCCGGTCACACTCGTCCGGATTCTGCCGTTTCGTTTCATGACATGAATCACACGAAGCGCCACGCGATAGCGGTCTGCCTCCGAATACCGTTCCGCGTTTTTCTCTATATAACTTCCCCTCGCCAGATAGTAGATAATATATGGCAAAGAGATAATAATCACATACCAAAATCGTAACATTTTCTCTCTCCGTCAAAAAAATAAAAGGATCTCGTCAAAGACCCTTTTATTGTAACACTGAATTGTTAGAAATAGCAAACCTTTTGTGTATTTATTCGCTTTGTTTTAACTTGTAATATTCATCAAACAGCTTATTTGCCGCATCCAATGTTTTATTGCTGATATCCGGCAGATCTTTGCCCCATGCAGCAGTTGCCTGTTTAAAGCCTTTTTCCATTGCTTTCTGCATTTCGCGCATCTTGTCCTCATCGTCACCGGCGAGAGCACTTGCAAAATCAAACAATCTCTGCGAGGTCTGCTTTACACCCCAGTATCCATCATCGGAGATATCTTCCTGTGCCTGCGCTTTTGTCGCTGCATCCACAGTGAAATTTCCGTTTGCAAAGATTTTCCAGATAGAATCGTCTCCGCTTGCAATTCCGTACATACCAGCCTGCTTACCAAGCATCTGGGATACGAGATTTGTGAGACTGTTCTGTCTGCTTTCCTGATCCGCTTTAAGCTGATTTACCAAAGCTGCGCGGTCTTCCTTGCTCATCTTGTTGATGGAATATGGTGCCTTGGCACTTTCCTGCGTGCTCTTCTCGTAAACCGCATCCTTCTCTGTCTCAGCAGAAGCCTTCTTCTCGGATGTCTCCGCAGCCTTTGCTGTTACGCTGTAATCAGAAACGGTCTCGCTTGCAGCCTGCATACCTGCCATTGCATTTACTGTCATTCCCATGTTCTTTTGCTCCTTCCTTAGAATTGTACGCACTTCCCTGTGCTTTTGGAGATGCCCCCATCTCTATTTATACTATCGGTCATTTACCGTGTATGGTTAACTAGCCTGCCACAAATTATTTACCAGACCCCTTAATGAAACGGTCGAATCCGGTAGGTAACACCTAATTCGTCACAGATTGCCTGACATTTCGCCTCTTCTTCTCTCGTGATCGTCGTCTCCACGGTACTTAATACCACCTTAGGCACATACCGCTTCGCATCCTTCGCGAACTTCAGCATCGCCTCAAAGGAACCGTCCCCGAATTTGCTACGCACGATTTCCTGATACCGCTTGGCACCTGGTGTATTCAGGCTGATAGAAATCGTATCGATCAGTCCTGCAAATTTCGGTGTAATGTCTTCATTCCAGATCAGATCCCCAAGGCCATTTGTATTGATACGGATCGGCTTGTCATAATGTGCTTTCAGATATTTTGCAATCTCAAGCAATGCATCCAACCGTTCGGTCGGCTCACCAAATCCACAGAATACGATTTCTTCATACGGAGTGACATCTGTTTTTTCAAATTTCGCAATGACTTCCTCCACGCTCGGTTCATGCTCCAGCCACAGAGATGCATCATTTACCTCTGACACATGGTCACGTGTCTGTCGTTCACAGAATGTGCATGCACACGGACAACGATTTGTCAGATTCACATACAAACCGTCATGCACCTTATATAATATTGTCATTGCTTTTCTTACTGCACTACTCATTTTTTTCACCTGTCAATCTTACATTACTTTCAAACATACGGTTAAATCCAAGCCATTCCGTCTTGTCTGCATTTTCCCGGATAATCTCGGTAAATGTCTGCAATTTCGCGTCCATATTATCGGCATGTGCAAGTGCCATCGCCTCAATCAGCGCCGGCTTCTTCGGTGAACCATATTCCAGTTCTCCGTGATGTGCTAAAATACAATGCTTCAATTCATTTGCAAGCTTGGTCGGGAATCCCGGAATCTCACGTATCTTATCCGCAATCATCATCGTACCCATCACAATATGTCCGACCAACTGTCCCTCATCGGTATAATCGTTCTGCGGGAAATCGGAAATCTCATCGACCTTACCGATGTCGTGGCAAATCGCTGCCGTCACAAGCAGATCGTGATTAACAACCGGATAATTCACTGCAATATATTCACACAGCTTTGCCACAGACAGAGAATGCTCCAGCAAACCGCCTATAAATCCATGATGAATGGACTTCGCTGCAGAATGCTTCTTGAACTTCTCTGCAAATTCCTTGTCCTCGACAAAGAACATTTCCAATAGTTTATGTAAATACTGATTTTTTACACCCTGAATCAGTCCCAGTAATTCCTGATACATCGTATCAATATCTTTCGTTGAACATGGCATATAATCTGTTACATTGTATTCGCCTTCATCCGCCACGCGCACGCGCTTGACATTTAACTGCAATGCACCATTAAAGCTCGTCACCTGCGCATCAACACGAATATAGTCCATCGGCTCAAAATGCGCAATCGCATTCGAAAGCTCCCAGATCTTTGCATCGACCGTTCCAGTCTTATCTTGAAGCTGCAAAGAGTAATATGTCTTTCCAGCCTTTGTCTTTGCTACCACTTTATTCTTACAGAGATAGATTTCCGATACCATCTCTCCATCACGCAATTCTTTGATATAATTCATGCTCTTTCTTCCTCCATCCTGCGCTTCACTCTTTCCTATTTATATCACTTATATATGCTTTTCGCAAGGGAGGATTCCTCCTTATTCCCATCTGATCCTGTAGCTGAGGTCTACCAATATTTTTCCACGAGTTTCTGTGCTTCGTCCTCGGTTTTGTCGTAGGATTCTACAAGATTTTCCACTACAATATCTTTTGTTCCATACACTTTTTTCATAAGATCAATCAACGATTTTTCTGCTTTATCCCGTTCCTCTTCTGCCTGATCCGCCCGTTCCCGTTCTCTCTTCGTATTTGCACGCTCTTCCTGTATATTCATTGGCTCCATATTCTCAAACCAGTTTCCCATGCTCTCGCCTCCGATCATTT